>JANYGB010000006.1 GCA_025359445.1 Sphingomonadaceae bacterium | reverse complement strand
ACGCCCTGAGCGCGTTGAGCGGAAGCCAGCGCCGATTCATGACAGCCTTGTTCGCGATGATCTCGCCCCTCTTGCCGCAGCTGAACTGCGGTCACCTGATGTCTGACTATTTGACATAGGGCTATGCCTAAAGTCGATTTCACGTTTGCACGCTGCTGCGTCACTATCCCCGGCAATGCATTGTGGGGAGTTTGCTGATGTCTGACCTGGCGTGGGCCGCCGGCCAACTCGCAGCGCGCCGTGCTGGCCATTCCTTGCCGCAGGGCCTCTACCTCGATTCCCGCGCCTTTGATTTCGATATGGAAGCAATTTACGGTCAGAGCTGGCTGATGGCCGGGTTCGAATGTGAACTGCCCAAGCCCGGTAGCTACATGGCGATGACCGTGGGCAAATGGCCGGTCCTGATCACCCGCAACCGCGACGGCGCGATCAAAGCCTTCCACAACAGCTGCCGGCACCGCGGATCGCAAATTTGTCCGCCGGGTTCAGGTTCTGCGGCGCGGCTGGTCTGCCCCTATCACCGCTGGACCTATGACCTCGACGGCGGGCTGCTGGCCGCCGGGCGCATGCCGGCCGATTTCAGCAAGGCCGATCACGGGCTCAAGCCGGTCGCGACCGAGTGCATTGCCGGGGGGATCTTCATCTGCCTGGCCGACACTCCGCCACCGTTCGCAGAATTTGGAGCGAAATTCGAAGCTTACGCTGCACCGCACGATTTCAAGAACGCTAAGCTCGCGGCATCGGCAGTGCTGATCGACTATGCCAACTGGAAGCTGGTGATGGAAAACGCGCGCGAGTGCTATCACTGCGCGACCGGGCATCCCGAGCTTTCGCGGACTTTCCCTGTCGGTATGTCCAAGCATTTCGATATTGGCGAAAATGCCCGCAATGCCGCCTTTGCTGACCGGATGGATAAGCTTGGTCTGGCTCAAGCCCCGGTCGAGGGGCACTGGTGGCAACTCGCGCGCTTTGCCCTGAACGAGGGTTGTGTGTCGATCTCGTCCGATGGGCAACCTCTCTCGCGGAAGCTGATGTGCACAGCCGGGGATGGCGATCTGGGTTCGATGCGCTGGGCAATCGACCCGCATCTGTTTGGCCATGCCGCCGCCGATCATGCCTTCACGTTCAGCTGTATGCCGGTGGGTCCCGCTGAAACCCATGTGTTCAGCAAGTGGCTGGTGCACAAGGACGCGGTCGAAGGAGTGGACTACCACTTGGGCGAGCTGACCGACTTGTGGACCCGCACCAATCTGCAGGACAAGCACCTGGCAGAGAACAATAGCGCGGGGATCGAGAGCCCCGGTTATACACCCGGGCCATACTCCGAAGACGCCGAGATGCTCGTGATGCGCTTTACCGACTGGTATTGCGACAAGGCCCGTGCATACCTTGCTGCCCATGTCGATTGACCCGCCCACCGGTTTGAGACCGGAAACACTGGCCGTAGCGTTCGGCTACGATCCGCGAACCGCATCGGGATCGGCCAAGCCGCCGATCTACATGACCTCGACTTTTGTGTATCCATCGGCCCAGCACGCCAAGGACGTCCACGAAGCGTTCTTCGACGGGACTGGGCCGCTGGCGGGCGAAGCGCAGCATATCTATTCGCGGCTGGGCCATCCCGGGCTCGACATCCTCGAAGCGCGGCTCGCGGCGATTGACGGAGCCGAAGCTGCGGTTGCCTACAGCAGCGGCATGGCGGCGCACTCCTCGATCGCGCTGGCCTTCATGCGCCCAGATGACAGCGTGCTGCACGGTCGGCCGATCTATGGCGGCGTCGATATGCTCTACAACAGCATTATGCCGCAATACGGCTGCCATACTTCCGTCTATGTCGATGGAACCGATGAGGCGGGAGTGCGCGCGGCGGCCGATCAGGCGATGGCGCAAGGCCCGCTTAAGCTGATCATCGCCGAGACGCCGGCCAATCCCACGGCTGCACTTGTCGATCTGGATCTGATGGTCCGGCTGGCCGATCAAGTCGGCGCGCAGCAGGGGCATCGCCCGCTGGTGGTGGTGGACAACACATTGCTCGGCCCATTTGCCCAGCGCCCGATCGAGCGCGGTGCCGATTTGTGCATGACTTCGCTGACCAAGTATTGCGGCGGGCATAGCGATCTCCTGGCTGGCGGCATCAGTGGCCGGTGCGAGCTGATCGATCCGCTCAAGGCGATGCGCACCACTTGGGGCAACCACCTCGATCCTTACACCGCATGGCTGGTCACCCGTAGCCTCGAGTCGGTCCACGTCCGCACCGAACGGGCGATGAGCAACGCCTGCAGCGTGGCGGAATTTCTGCGTGATCATCCCAAAGTGGCGGGTGTTACTTACCTGGGCTTCCTTTCCGAAGGCAGCCGCCAGCGAGCCGTCTATGACCGGCAGTGCAAGGCGGCGGGATCGACCTTCTCGTTCCACCTCCACGGCGGCGAGGCCGAAGCTTTCCGCATGCTCAACCGGCTGCGCCTGCTCAAGTTGGCGGTGAGCCTGGGCGGATCGGAGACGCTGATCTGCCATTCGGCCAGCACCACGCACTATGCCCTTACCCCCGCGCAGCGGCTGGATGGCGGCATTACCGCAGGCACAATGCGGCTGTCTGTCGGGCTTGAACACGTCGACGATCTGATCGCGGATCTCGCCCAGGCATTGGAAGCAGTTTGATGGAACTCAATTTCACCGGAACCGATATTTGCGCAGTGGGCGGCACGCGCAGCCCAACCGAAGCGCACTATGACGTGGTCGTGGTCGGGGCCGGCCCAAGCGGGATTGCCGCTGCGCTCGAAGCGAAGCAAACCGGAGCATCGGTGTTACTGGTCGACGAAAACCCGGTGTCCGGCGCGCTGATGTGCAATGACGTGCCGCTCTATTTCGGCGGCCGGATGACTGCGGCGACGCAGAACAGCGAGCGGATGCTCGAAGCCGTGTTCATGTCGATGCCCGCGCTAGAATCGGCGATCGAGACCGAGGTCGAGCTGTTGCTCGGCACTTCGGCCTGGGGCGTTTACCGTAATGGCCCCGGCCTGCAGAGCCTGCCCGAGCAAGTGGTGGGACTGGCTGACGCGGAGCGTTCGTGGCTGGTCGGGTTCGATCGGATCGTGCTCGCCACCGGCGCGCGCGATCTGGCGTTGGCTTTCCCCGGCTGGAACCAGCCCGGGGTGATGGGCGCCGCCGCGCTGCAGCTGCTGCTGACCCGCTACGCCGCCTTTGCCGGCCGCCGCATACTGATCCTGGGATCGCATGACCTGGCGCTGGAAACGGCGCTGCTGGCGCTGGAGCACGGGCTGGAAGTGGCCGGACTGGTCGAAGTGCGCGCCGCGCCGCAAGGCTCGGCCGAGCTTGTCGCCAAGCTGGTCCAAGCCCGGATCGCCATTCACTGCGGTGCGGCCATCGCCTCTGCCCGGGGCGGGATCGACGGGATCGAAGCAGCGACGCTGACCAGCGGCGAGACCATCGCCTGTGACACGATCTGCGCAGCGGTGGGGCTCATCCCCTCGATCGAGCTGGTCGATGCGATGCATGGCCCGCGCGAACTCGATGCAAGGCGCGGCGGCTATGTGCCGCGCGGCGAACCCACCGTCTCTGCCGTTGGTCTTTGCGCGGGGCTTGCCGATACCGGATTCGACCACATCGCATACCGCATGGACTGGACTCGCGCGCTGGCTGAGGTCTGCGTGCCAGACACGATCATTTGCCAGTGCGAAGAAGTGACCCGCGCCGACCTGCTCGGGGTCCAGCCGCCCAATTACCTTACTCGTCCGGCCCCGATGTGCGCCCGCTCGCTCGAAACGCTGCTCGAGGACGGCCCGGCCAACCCAGATCAGATCAAGCGGCTGACCCGCGCCGGGATGGGGGTCTGCCAGGGCCGCCGCTGCCGCGATCAGGTGGCGATGCTGCTCGCGCTAGAATCGGGCCAGCCGTTCGCCGCGATCCCACTGGCCAGCCACCGCGCTCCGGTGCGCCCGCTGCCAATGAAGATCCTGGCCGATTGGCACGAGCCGGCCGAAATGGAAGCGGCGTGGGACGTGTGGTTTGGCATCCCGACGCAATGGGTGCCGGTCCAGGACATCGGAACTCCGTACGAAGATGAGCATCGCGGTATGCTCTATACGGGGATGTACGAATGAGCGGGTCGGAAGTCGTCATCGTTGGCGGGGGCGTCACTGGGCTCAGCGCCGGGTGGTGGCTGGCACGCTCGGGCGTCAAAGTGACGGTGCTCGACAAATTCATCGTCGGGTGGGAAGCATCGGGCCGCAACGGCGGCGGTGCATCGCATTATTCCAGCCCTTTGTTCGACGAAGAGCAGCGCCTCTGGCCGCAGATGGACGACCTGCTGGGCTATCCGACCGAGCACCAGAAAGAACGCATCCTGATTGCAATGACCGAGCGGCAATGGGAGCAATATCGCTTCGTCGCCGCGCGCCACCAGCGGCTGGACCATCCGGTCGAAGTGCTCGACGTCAAGCAGGTGCAGGAAATGGTGCCGCTGGCGGGCGACAATTGCTTTGGCGGGGTGCATTACAAATTCGGCGGCCACGCCAACCCGCAGCGCAGCGTTCAGGCCTATGCCTGGGCATTGCAGGATCTCGGCGGGACAATCCACCAGCACAGCCCGGTGACGGGTTTTGAAACAGCAGGCGGCAAGGTCACTGCGGTCAAAACCGCCAATGCGACCTATGGCTGCGACGCAGTCGTGGTGGCAGCGGGGCCGCAAATCCCCAAGCTTATGGCGCAGCTGGGCGTCACCGTTCCGCTCGCTGCGGCCCGCGCCGAGATGATCATCACCGAACCCGCACCGATGATGCCGATTGGCGGAGTTGATGGTCACAAGCTCTATGGCCGCCAGACGATGCGCGGCAATCTTGCCTACGGCGGCGGTCCGCACGAATGGCTCGATGTCGATGAAGCGGGCCCGGCCGCACGCCCCTCGACCCCGCTCGCCCGCAATCTCGCCCGGCGGCTGGCAGAGCTTTTGCCCAAGGCCGCGCACCTCAATGTGATCCGCAGCTGGGCCGGGGTGATCGAGAATTCGCCCGATGGCCGCCCGATAATCGACCGGCTGACCAGCCCCGACAATGTCGTGGTTGCATCGATGTCGAGCGTCGGCTTCGGGCTGTCGCCAGCCTCGGGCCATGCGATCCACGACCTGGTGATCGACGGAAAATGCTCCTTCGCCGATATCGACATCCTGAAACTGTCGCGCTTTGCCGGGCTCGAGCCTGACTGGCGTGAGCGGCGCGGGTGGACGGCGCTTGCATGACCAAATATTCGGCGTTCGGATTACTGCGCGGGGTCTTCAACGGTCAGAGCCATTGGCTTCCGGCGTGGCGCGATCCTGAACCCAAAAGCAATTACGACGTGATCATTATTGGCGGCGGCGGACACGGCCTCGCCACCGCCTATTACCTCGCCAGCGTTCACGGGATCCGCAACGTTGCTGTGCTCGAAAAGAGCTGGATCGGCGGGGGCAATACCGGCCGCAATACCACTTTGGTGCGTTCCAACTATCGCCAGAAGCCGCTGCACGATTTCTTCGAATTCGGGCTGAAGATGTGGGAGCATCTGAGCGACGAGCTTAATTACAATGTCATGTTTTCGCCGCGCGGCGCCATGATGCTGGGGCACAGCGATAGTGATATGACCCGCTTGGCCGAACGCGGCGATGCGATGCGGGTGGACAGCATCGATGCCGAACTGCTGACCCGCGACCAAGTGGCAAAACTCGAGCCGCAGCTCGATATGTCGCGCGATGCGCGCTTCCCGATCGAAGGCGGATTGATCCAGCGGCGCGGCGGCACTGCGCGGCACGATGCAGTGGCCTGGGGCTACGCCCGCGGCGCCGACCGGCTGGGCGTCGATATCATCCAGAAATGCGAAGTTACCGGTTTCGTCCGCCGAGGCGACGCTGTGATTGGAGTGGAAACGACGCGCGGCCGGATAGGCGCTGGCCGGGTGGCGATTTGCGTGGCCGGACACAGCGGTCATGTGGCCGCGATGGCGGGACTAAAACTACCGGTGGAAAGCCAGACCTTGCAGGCGCTGGTCACCGAAGGCGTCAAGCCGATGATCAATGGCGTGATCATGTCGCAGTCGCTTCATTGTTACATCAGCCAGTCGGACAAAGGCGGGATCGTGATGGGCGGCGATCCGGACAACTGGCCAAGCTATGCCCAGCGCGGCCAGCCGATGGTGACCCAGGGGGCGATTGCGCAGGCGATCGCGCTGGTTCCGGCGCTGTCGCGGCTGCGGATGCTGCGCACTTGGGGCGGGGTCACCGATGTGAGTTTCGACGGCTCGCCGATTATTGGCCCGACCCCGGTGCCGGGTCTCTTCCTCAACGGCGGCTGGTGTTACGGCGGGTTCAAGGCCACCCCGGCCTCGGGCTGGACCTATGCCCACACGCTGGCCACCGGCACACCGCACGCATTGAACGCTCCGTTCGATCTCGGCCGCTTTGCCCGCGGTGACACGATCGACGAAAATGGCGTCGGCCCGCTGCCGAACCACCGCTGAAAGGGGCGCTGACGTGTTACTGATTACCTGCCCCCACTGCGGCCCGCGTGCCCAACTCGAATTCGTTTACGAGCGCACGGTCGATTCCGTCGTCCAGCCCCATACTGACCCGACCGAGGCGATGGAGCGCCTGTTTACCCGCGCCAACCCGCGCGGTCTCGACGATGAGATTTGGCGCCACACTTTCGGTTGCCGCGCCTGGCTGGTGATGACGCGTCACCGTACCACCCACGCCATCGCTGCGATCCGCGCCGCAGGTCCGGAGGCTTTACCATGAACGGACCCCAGCGCGGAGGCGTGGCCGGCACGATCCGCTTCAGCTTCGATGGCAAGCCGCTATTGGCCCGCCCCGGCGATACACTGGCTGCGGCGTTGCTCGCCAATCGCATCGGGCTGGTGGCGCGCAGCTTCAAGTACCACCGCCCGCGCGGGATTATGGCCGCCGGGGTCGAGGAACCCAACGCGCTGGTGACGGTCGGGACCAGCGGGCGCAGCGAACCCAACACCCGCGCGACTGATGTGTTCGTCTATGACGGGATGGTCGCGCGCAGCCAGAACCGCTGGCCCAATTTGTCGTTCGATGTGGGCTCGGTGCTCGGGCTAGCCGCCAAAGCCCTCCCCGCCGGGTTCTACTACAAGACCTTTTTCGGCTCGGCCAAACGCTGGATGTTCTACGAATGGTTCATACGCCGCGCCGCCGGGTTGGGCGATGCGCCAACCGCAGCAGACCCCGATCGTTTCAGCCAACGCGCGGTCTTTTACGACGTGCTGGTGGTCGGGGCCGGACCGGCTGGCCTCGCCGCCGCGCTGGCCGCTGCCGAAGCGGGCGAGCGGGTGATACTGGTCGAGCAGGACAGCGTGCTCGCGCCATCGCTGGTCCGCGATCCGCAGGACCTTGATCCGGCCTGGGCCGAAGCCACGGCGGCGCGGATCGGCGAGCTTGGTGGTCGGATCCTGCTGCGGACCACAGCGGCAGGCTATTGGGACGATAACCTCATCACGTTGAGCCAGCGCCTGGCGGAACCGGGCGAGCCGCCAGCGGGCGGGATCGCCCAGCGGCTGTGGCATGTCCGCGCCAAACGCGTGGTCCTTGCCACCGGCGCGCTCGAACGTCCGCTTGCCTTTGCGCACAACGATCGCCCCGGTGTGATGCTAAGCCAAGCGGTGCGGACCTACGTACGGCGCTTCGGCGTGGTGCCGGGCCAGCGCGTGATAATCGCAACGAACAACGACGATGCCTACCTGACCGCTGCCGCCTTGCGCGATGCCGGGGCCGAAGTTGTCGCGGTACTGGAAACCCGACCAGCTCCAGCCGGAGCGAGCAGCGGTTTTACGGTTCACAATGACACCATGCCGCTGACGACCAACGGTGCGCGGCATCATTTGCGCGAAGTCAGCGCCCGCGTGGACGGCAAGATCGTGCGCTGGCAGGCCGACCTGCTGGCGATGTCCGGCGGCTTCACTCCGGTGGTCCACTTGCACATGCAGGCTGGCGGCGCGGCGCTCGATTGGGATGACGCCAGCCAGTCGTTCCTGCCCGGCGCTGCGCGGCAAAACGTCGTATCCGTCGGTGCCGCAGCCAGCGTGGCTCCGGTCGGTCCAACCCCGCCGCCCGAAAATCCGGCCAAGGCGTTCATCGATTTCCAGAACGACGTTTCGCTGGGCGATGTCGATCTCGCCTGGGCCGAGGGATACCGTTCGGTCGAACACCTCAAGCGCTACACTACGCTGGGGATGGCGACCGATCAGGGCAAGACCAGCAACATGGCGGCACTTGGCCGACTCGCCGAAAAGCAAGGCGTGGCCATTCCCGAGGCCGGGCTGACCACCTTCCGACCGCCTTACACGCCCGTTACCATGGGGCTTCTGGCGGGCCGGATCGAGCGCGATGCCGGCGCACACTTGCGCCGTCTGGCACTCTTCGATGTGCATCAGGCGAGGCAGCCGATCTGGCAGCCGCTGGGGTATTGGCAGCGCCCGCGCGCCTATCCGCAGGGCGCTGAAACCCTGGCCGAGGCTGCCTTGCGGGAGGGGCGCAGCGTGCGCACCGCAGTGGGCATGACCGACGTCTCGACCCTCGCCAAGTTCGAGGTCAGCGGGCCTGACGCGGTGCAGCAGCTCGAACTGGTCTGCGCAACGACGGTTGGCAAGCTGGCGGTCGGGCGAGGACGCTACACATTCATGCTGCGCGAGGACGGTCTGGTGTTCGATGACGGCACGGTGTGGCGGCTGGCCGAAGATCGTTACCTCCTGACCAGTTCGACCGGCGGAGCCGACCGCATGGCGGTCCACCTCTCCTACGTGCGCCAGTTCCTGTGCCCGCAGTTCAGGGTTTCCGTGGTTAACGTGCAGGAGCATTACGCGGGGATTGCAGTGGCCGGGCCAACCGCCAAAGCTGTGCTGGCCGGGCTGATCGGCGAAGAGGTGCCGCGCCACATGTCGGCAGTTCGCGCTTCGATTGCGGGGATCCCGGTCCTGGTCCTCGCCGCAAGCTACAGCGGCGAGCGGGCATTCGAAGTCTATGCCGAAGCCAGCCTTGCCGAACCGGTCTGGAACGCCTGCGAGGCCGAGGTGACTGCTCAGGGCGGCTGTCTCTACGGGATGGAGGCGATGGAATTCCTCCGCATCGAAAAGGGGCATCTGGTCGTCGGCGGCGAAATCGACGGTCGGTTGACCCCGCATGACCTTGCGTTGGACAAGATGCTGAACAAGGCCGGCGGCTATATCGGCGCGGCCGGGCTTACCCGCCCAGCGCTGACCGCACCCGGGCGCAGACAACTGGTCGGGCTGGAAGCCATCGCCGGGACGATCCCGGAAGGCGCGATGCTCGTCACTGCCCCCGGCCAGCCAGCAGACGGCCACGTTACCGCAGCCGCGCTGCGCGTGCTTGAAAGCGGCTCGATCGCACTGGGGCAGCTGGTGGACGGCTTCGCCCGGCACGGCGAGGAGCTTATTGCAACGTCTCCAACCCGCAACCAAAGCGCGGCGGTCCGCGTCGTCGCTCCGCACTTCTATGACACGGCGGGAGAGCGGTACCGTGACTGACATAACGATCACCGCCTTGCCTGCTGCGCCGCTCCATGTGTTCGAAATCTGGAGCAATCCCGCTGCCGTCGCCAACCGCTTTGAAACGGCGCTAGGTCGCAGTTTGCCTGTTCTAGGTCGTGCGCTGCAACTGCCGGCAATGCGGCTGATCCGTTACGAGCCGGCGGTCTGGCTGGTCGAGGGAGAAGCCACAGGATTGGCGGAAATCCTGGGCTCCGACGGCAGCCTGACCGCGATCGGCGGCGGGCTTGTGCGGGTCCGGCTGCGCGGCGCGGATTGGCGCAGCTTGCTGATGGAAGGCGGTGTTTTCGATGCAGAATCAAAGACTTTCGCCCCCGGATGCAGCGCGGCGACCGTGATCGACCACATCAACGTCCGACTGTTTGTCGAAAGCGAAGACGTCTGCCTGGCCTATGTCCCGCTAAGCTATGCTCATGACATGATCCACTTCTGGACCGTCGCCGCGAAAGCTTTACCCTGACGACTACTTACCTGCAGCAGCATGACGCAGGTTCAGCCCATTCGCATGACGGCGCTGGAAGCCCTTCCAAAGAGTGACGCCGTTCCCGCCGGGACTGTAGGCACTCCACGGCGTTTTGTCGGGGGCGTTCCAAACCCCTTCGCCGGCATCTTCAACGGGAACATCCAGGAAACTGTTCATGCTGGTCTCGTGCTTGAGCTGGACCGCGAGGAATGCGGTTATGAAGTGCAGATTGATCGCGTTGACCCGGTCGGCCCGCCAAATCGGGTCTTGAAACCAATCGATGTCCCACAAGCTGCCCCGCATTTGCGCAGGCGCGGGGCTGAGTCCTATGTCGTGCCCGGCTTGCTTGAATGTCAGCAAATACCGATTCGAATTCCTCGCATTCTCGAAGTCGGCGAGCGCTCCGGTCTGGTAGTCGACTGTCAGGTCAGCATCGCCCTGGATCAGCAACATGGGTGCGGTGATGCCAAGCAGGCCCGTGTCCCCCCACGAACTGCGCGGCCCGCCGCCGGCTGGAGCAATGGCCACGATCGCCTTGACCCCTGGAACCTTGCCTTCGCCCTCGGTCGCCGCACCGCGCGCGAGCCGTTTCATCCACCCTCCCGGAACCTGGTCCATGTTCGGACCGCCGGGATCAAGAGTGGCACCACCAGCAGCAAGAACACCGTAGCCGCCCTGCGAATACCCGATCAGCGCCAGTTCGGCTGGGTCGATCAGTGCGCCCAGATCGTGCCGCAATGCGGCCGCAACGAAGGCAATATCGACGGGCCGGTTAAAATTGGGCGCAGCGCGCTTGTCAGCCGAGACTACATAAGGGTCGGGATCTTCGTGATGAATGGCGGCAACCACATAACCTTTCGATGCCAGGTTTTCAGTCAGCCAGGTCATAACTGCAGGCGCATTGCTGTAGCCATGCGAGAAGATCACCAGCGGATAGCCTTTGCCATCTGGCGCTGCGCCTGGAATGGCAAGACCGCGCACGCTGAACTTGGCTGGCGGTCTGGGCGGTTCGCCATAAAGGCTGCCCGAGTACGTCACCGGAGCTGCGCCGCGTCGGGCCTTGGCCGGGTACCAGATATCGACGGTCAGAGGTCGGTCGTGGAGCCCGACGCGCCCGGTAGCAGGATCAACATGGAGCAGATCAGGCTGGGCCTTGTGGACCAAGGTAACGCTGCGAAACCCTACCGCGTGCGGACCAAGGAGTGCCAATTGCGGCGCATCGATGCCCGGCACGCTGGGCGGCAGCGGTGCGCCGGGGCTGGCAGCAACAAGCAAGCCGGTGAATGCCATCAAGGTGATTGTCGTCAGGCGTGCCATGTAATTTGCTCCTCCAGCCAGGGCATCTGCTGGATCAATGGTGGGAAAGTCACCTCTTTCAGCCGCCGGCTACAGACCCGCGCAACCTGTTGAGGCAAAGCGCCAAGTTCGCCGGTGCGCGAGACAACTTGCACGGTTCGCGAAAAACGCCCGCGCGGCATCGGTTCAATCCGGATCATTCGCAGCAATTCGGGTGCTGCCGAAAGGCAGACCGGAGAGGTTATCGTCCAGCCTAGACCCGCCGCTACCAGGGCCAGCTGCTGATGCGACGATTCGACTTCCACGCCTTGGCGCAAGCCGAGCTTCAGCCGCACAATCTGGCGTTCGATCTGTTGCCCCATGCCGGTCAGCCGCGAGAACCGGATAAACGGCAAGTCGATAGGGTCCGCGTCGATCTGAAGCTGCTTGTGGTAGTTCGCCGGGACCGCGATCACGAAGCCTTCCTCGAACACCGGATGCAACTCGATATTGTCACGGTGCTCAAGGTTGAAGCTGCCGGTCACCATCATGTCGATATCGCGGGCGAGGAATTCGCCCTGATGCTCAAGCGAAATTCCCGAGCGGATATTCCACCGTTCGGCCCGGCCACCCAGATCGCTCATGATTGCCGCGGTCAGCTGGTTGGCCAGACTGAACGACATCGCCACCGTCAGCCGCGCCAGCGGCAGGTCGGCGCCGACGCGAACGTTATCGTAAGTGCTGCGGGCCAAGGCGAGCAATTGCTTACCGCGTTCGAACATTGATCTGCCGCTCGTCGTCAATCCCAAGGGCCGCATCGAACGATCGAACAATGGCGTCCCAATACTCGCTTCGAGGCGCGCAATGGTTTGGGACACGGCTGACTGGGTAATCTCCAGATGGGCGGCGCACTGCGACATCCCGCCCAGTTCGACGGTCATGATCAGGACCTCAATTGCGTGAAGGTCGAACTCCTGCGCCGGCTTCATGCGATGTCCTGCCCTGCTGAGACTCACCCTGGTTTGGGGCTCTTAATACCAATCTTAATAGCTAGCATGCTCAGGATGTGATGCGGCAATGCCTTTTTGAGATCAATCAATGACAAATTGGTGGTCACAAGCTCCCACCTGTCATTCAATCCGCGCGCCTTGGCGCAGCAATTCGCGCTGAACGACCGTTAGGTCGAGGTCGGCAAACCCTCGTCCGCTCTTGACCGCCAGTGCCGCCGCGACGCCTGCGCCCTGCCCGGCCACTGCGCAGCACATCATGTTGCGCACCGCCGCGTGGCTGACCTTGTCACCGCCGATCGTGCGGCCAGTGACAATCAGGTTGTTCACGCTGCGGGGCAGCATCGAACGGTACGGCACATGGAAATAGCGCCCGGTGGTCGGCAGAATAAGGTAGCCGTAGCCGTCGATGAATTCGGGGAAAATCCCGATGCTGTCTTCGAACCGGGCCTCGCCCAGCACATCGCTTTCGGTCAGGTTGTAGACCGCGTCGATCTTGCGGGTATCGCGAATGCCCAGGGTCATGCCGAAGTTGCGCAGCTTGGCGTTTTCGCAGCCGGGCATGAAGGCTTTGAGCGCGCCGATCGCATGCATCGCCTGCTCGCGGCCCGCCATTTCGCCGTGCGTCAGGGCATCGGGATCGGTGCCGTCGAGAGTGAGGTAGCACATGTTGAGATAAGTGAGATCTCCCTGATCGGAAACGGTGCCCCAGGTGCCGGCCATGGTCTTGACGCTATCGGGGATCAGCCCCGCCTCCAGCGCCTTCTGGAATGGCTTGCGTAGGAACGGGGAGAACATTTCGTCCTCCTTGCCGCTGGTCTTGACCTCCCACTCCCCGCCGACTGCCCAATCGCCGTAGGTTTGCGGATCGGCCTTAACAGCATCGATGAATCGCGTCTTGTTGACCCCGCACATCGAAAACATCACTGAAACCGACATCATTTCATCGATCGGGTGCTGGTGAGTCGGCGCGCCGCAGCGATGGGCGATGTCGCCATCGCCGGTCGCATCGATCACCCGCTTGGCCAGGATCGCCTCGCGCCCCGCCTTGCTTTCGACTATGACCCCGACAATGGTTTCACCTTCCATGATCGGGGCAACGAACATGCGGTGCAGCATGGGAATGACCCCCGCTTCCTCTACCAGCCGGTCGGCCACGAATTTGAAGCCCTCCGCATCGAGCGAATGGCTGATCGATTGCGGCTCGGGCATCGCCGCGCCCATCGCTTTGGCGCGATTCTCGAACTCGCGGCCGATGCCTTCGCTGTCGATCGTCTGGGGATGGCGATACCAGGCGAAGCCTTCGACTCCCACCTGCGTGATATTGCCGCCGAAGCAACCATAGCGTTCGAGCAACGTGGTCTCGACGCCAGCTCGGGCCGACGCCAATGCGGCGGCCAGTCCGCCCGGGCCAGAGCCCACCACCAGCACATCGGTCTCGCGGATTACAGTGATGTCGCGGGGGGCTTCGTGGATGAAGCGGGTCATCGCTGCGACACTTCCCAATTGGGTGCCATGTAAAAGGGCGCATTTGAGGGGGCGAGCGGCGGCTTGCCTAGGACAAGATCGGCACCCTTCTCACCGATCATGATCGTCGGCGCATTGAGATTGCCGGTCGTAATCGAGGGCATGACCGAGCTGTCGATCACGCGCAGGGCTTCGACCCCGATTACTTTGAGTTCGGGATCGACCACGGCCAGCGGATCGCCAGGGTCGCCGATCTTGCAAGTGCATGATGGGTGGAGCGCGCTCTCGACATGCTCGGCGATGAAAGCGTCGATCGCCTCGTCGCTGGTGTAATCTGCGCCCGGCTGGATCTCTCGCCCGCGCCAAGCAGCGAAAGCAGCCTGCTGAAAAATCTCGCGGGTCAGGCGCACGCAGGCACGCATCTCCGCCCAGTCGTCGGGATGGCTCATGTAGTTGAACTGGATCTTCGGCTTGTCGCGCGGATCGGCGCTGCGCAGCGTGACTGTACCGCGGCTCTTGGAGCGCATCGGGCCGACATGCGCCTGGAAACCGTGCTCGGTGGCCAAGGCGCTCCCGTCGTAATTGATCGCCATCGGGAAGAAATGGTACTGGACGTCGGGGTACCTGATCCCGGCGCGGCTGCGGATGAAGCCGCAGCTTTCGAAGTGGCTAGTCGCGCCGATCCCGTTGCGCAGAAAGAGCCACTGCGCGCCAGCCAATGCTTTTCCGAGCAGGTTGGCCTGGCCATAGAGCGTGACCGGCCGGGTGCAGGCCATTTGGAAATAGAATTCGAGATGGTCCTGCAAGTTGGCCCCTACCCCGGGCCGATCGGCCAGCACCGGCACGCCAAGATCCTTGAGTTCCTGTGCCGGCCCGATCCCCGAAAGCTTGAGTAGCTGGACCGAATTTATCGACCCGCCCGACAGGATCACTTCACGCTCCGCGCGGACCTGGTTCAGCCGTCCGCCGCGCTCAAATTCGACTCCAACGGCGCGTTTGCCTTCGAACAACACACGCGTGGCCAAGGCGTGCTCGATCACACGCAGGTTTGATCGCTTCCGCGCCGGATAAAGATAGGCCTTGGCCGCCGAACAACGCGTGCCCTTGCGGACGGTCATGTCCATCCGGCCAAAGCCTTCCTGGCGGAACCCGTTGTAATCCTCGGTCAGGCTGTAACCCGCCTCCTGCGCGGCATCGAGCCAGGCCTGATGAAGCGGATTGCGCAAGGTGCCATAGGTCGTGGAGAGCGGACCCTCGCTACCGCGATACTCATTGCCGCCCTCAGCCCGCGTTTCGGCTCGTTTGAAATAGGGCAGGACATCCGCATAGCCCCAGCCGCGTGCGCCCTCCTCGTTCTGCCAGCGTTCGAAATCGAGCGCATTGCCGCGAACGTAAACCAGCCCGTTGATCGAGGATGAGCCGCCCAGCCCCTTCCCGCGCGGACAGCTCAGCCGGCGACCATTGAGGTTCGGTTCCGGTTCGCTTTCATAGCCCCAGTTCCACCGCCGGGTGTTCATCGGATAGGCCAGCGCAGCGGGCATCTGGATGAAAATCGATCGGTCACTCCCTCCGAATTCAAGCAACAGGACACGGTTGGTTCCATCTGCGCTGAGCCGATCGGCGAGAACACACCCGGCCGAGCCCGCGCCGACGATCACATAGTCGTAGCTCTCGCTGCGCGCCGCGCTCATCGCTTGGCGCCTGCCCCGTCCCGGCCGGCGCGGTGAAGCGCCAGCAGGCCTTTGAGTGTACCCCAGCACATCACCAGCAGGACCAGCGCCAAGGGCAACCCCGTGGCAATCGCTCCGGCCTGGAGCGAATTGAGCCCGCCGCTCAGCAGCAGGACCACGCCGATCCCGCCGACCGCGAACAGCCAGATCACCTTTTGGCGCAGCGGCGTATCGGTGCGGCCACCGGCGGTCATCGTGTCGATCACCAGCGTGCCCGAATCCCACCCGGTGACGAAGAAGATCAGGATCAGCGCGATCGCCACGAATGAAGTGACCTGCGGCAAGGGCAGCGACCCGAGCAGCACGAACAGCTGCGTCTCAAGGCTAGCCTTGGCCAACCCCGGGGCTCGACCGGCGGTGATCTCGGCAATGCTGGCGTCGCCGAAGATGGTCAGCCAGATGATCCCGAGCAGGCTTGGCGCGATCATCGCCCCGGCGATGAATTCCCGCACCGTCCGGCCCAGCGAAATGCGCGCCATGAACATGCCGACAAACGGGGCCCAGCTGATCCACCAGGCCCAGTAGTAAACCGACCAGTCATCATAGAACCCCATATCGCTGCGCCCGACCGGATTGGACAGCGCGGGGAGCAGTTTGAGGTAGTTGGCGATATTGCTAGCGAAATCGCCGAGCAATTGCAGCACCGGCCCGGTCGCCAGCACGAACAGCAGCATGGCCGCGGCGACCCACATGTTGGCTTCGCTGAGGATGCGGATCCCGCGATCAATCCCGCCGCGAACCGACAGGAAAGTGACCGCCGCCATGATCGCGATTAGGTCAAGGATTGTGGCGGGCGAGCTGGCTATCCCGTAAAGATAGGTGATTCCGGCCATCGCCTGCTGCGCCCCGAGCCCAAGCGAAGTGGCGAGGCCGAAGATCGTCGCCAGCACGGCCAGCACCTCAATCAGATCGCCTGCCCGGCCCCACACCGCCTTGCCGAAGATCGGATAAAAGGCCGACCGCATCGACAGCGGCATGTTGAAATCATAGGCAAAAACCGCAAAGGCCAGCCCCGTCACCGCGAAAATCGCCCACGGGTGGAGCGACCAGTCGAAGATCGTTGCGGCCATGGCCAGGCTCCGCGCTGCTGCCGGAGCGCCCGCCGCTCCGCCCAGCGGAGCCCCTGCCCCGCCCGCCAGCGAAGACGTAAAATGGGTCACCGGCTCGCCCACGCCGTAGAACACCAGGCCAATTCCCATGCCCGCGCCGAACAGCATCGAGAACCACGACAACCGCGAATAATCGGGGGTTGCACCCTTGCCGCCGAGCCTGATCTTGCCGAGCGGCGACACCGCCACAACAATGCAGAACAGCAGCAACAGATTGCCAACCGACATCAACAACCAGTCGAAGTGCGCCACCACGCCGCTCCGCATCGCAGCAAAAAAGTCAGCCGAGGATTGCGGCGCAATCACGCTGAACAGGATCACGGCAAGCGAGATCAGCGCGGTGGGAACGAACACCGCCGGGTTGACAATCATCCCGCCCCAGCGCCGGTTGGACTGCCCGTAAGCTCCGGGATCGATATCCTTGGTCCAGTCCGACATTGTTCCCCCTTAGCGCAGCTGCAACGCTGCTGTTTCCAGCGCCGTTCTGAGCCAGGGCGCAAAGCTGCGCCATACTTCGACTTGAAACCGGTCCTCGCCAGTCCGGAGCAGGATAATCTCCACCGTCTCAAACACGGTACGCGTAGCCCGGCCGACCGCAAACCGGTCGAGATCGAGCGGACAGCCCGAGGCGAGCACTTCCGCCGCGCGCGCGCCTTCGACGATCAGGCAGACCGAGCGTTCGCTGATCTCGGTTATGGAAACCGGCTGCCCACTCCCGCTGGCGATCTTCGTTCCGGCGGCGGCGCGCAGCAACCATTCGTCGGGGCCTAGGCATGCCGCGCAATCAAGGCTTGCGCCAATTTTCCGCGGAAGTTTGAACCCGAGCAGCTGTTCAAGCGCCTCGGGCTGACGCGCCCGAAGCGAGAAGCGTGCCATCGGCTCGACCAGAGTCAGTGTGACTCCATTGGCGAAAACGGCCGACCCTGAAACCGGATCGATGCGGGCGAGCGCTTCAGACATGCAGCCGCGCTCCTTGGGGATCGTAAAACACCATGGAGCTGACTTTTGCCCTAATCACCTGCCCGGGCATCGGCACATGGAGCATCTCGCCCATCCGCTGGTGTCCGCCTTCGATCAGAGCCAGCGCGATCGAGCGGCCGAGCGCCTCGCTCCAATAAGACGAGGTGACGTGGCCGATCATCGTCATCGGTATCGCCTGCGCAGGATCAGCCACGATCTGCGCGCCTTCCTCAAGCACCACCGCAGGATCATCGGTCAGCAGACCGACCAGTTGCTTGCGGCCTGCTGCAACGATATCGGGCCGCGCCAGCGAGCGTTTGCCGACGAAATCGGGCTTCTTCTTGCCCACCGCCCAGTCGAGCCCGGCATCGTGCGGCGTAACCGTCCCGTCGGTGTCCTGCCCGACGATGATGAAGCCCTTCTCGGCGCGCAGCACATGCATCGCCTCGGTCCCGTAAGGCGTGATGCCCCAAGCTGCGCCCGCGTTCATCAGTTGCTCCCACAATGCCCGACCATAAGCCGCCGGAACATTGATCTCGAAGCCCAGCTCTCCCGTGAAACTGACCCGGAACAACCGGGTCGGCACGCCGCAGATCGTGCCTTCGCGGATCGCCATGTGCGGGAAGGCCTCCGCCGCAAGGTCGATGCCCTCGACCAGCGGCTCGAGCAGCTGCCGCGCCAGCGGGCCTTGGAGCGCGATAACCGCCCATTGCTCGGTCGTACTGGTCAGCCAGACGTCGAGCTCGGGCCATTCGGTCTGAAGGTAATCCTCCATCGTGTTGAGCACCCGCGCCGCGCCGCCGGTAGTGGTGGTCAGGTGGAACCGGTCCGGGGTCAGCCGCGCCGACACCCCGTCGTCGGTGATGAAGCCGTCTTCCCGGAGCAGCAGGCCATAACGGCACCGGCCCGGCTCGAGCGCCTTCCACGGATTGGTGTAAATGCGATTGAGAAACTCGGCGGCATCGGGTCCGACCACTTCGATCTTGCCCAGCGTCGAGGCATCGAAAATGCCTACCGCCGAGCGGACCGCACGGCATTCTCGGTTCACGGCCGCGTGCATGTCATCCCCACCTTGCGGAAAATAACGGGCCCGCCGCCACTGCGCGACCAGTTCGAACACCGCGCCGTGTTCCTCAGCCCAACCGTCGATGGGGGTCTTGCGGGTCGGCTGGAACAGGTCATCCTTCGCGTGGCCCGCCAGCGCCCCGAAAGTCTGCGGGGTATAGGGCGGGCGGAAGGTGGTGAGGCCCACTTCCGTAACGGGCCGGCCCAGCGCCTGCGACGCGATCTGCAAGCCATTGAGGTTCGAGGTCTTGCCCTGATCGGTGGCCATCCCGGTGGTGGTATAACGCTTGATGTGCTCGATCGACTTGAACCCTTCGCGCACCGCAAGGTGGATGTCCTTGGCGGTCACATCGTTCTGGAAATCGACAAAAGCCTTGATCCGGGCTTGGTTGCGCGGCGTGGGCAGCGCGTCGATCACAATGCCGCTGCCGAAGTTCCACTTGCCCGAGCAAGCGCCGACACAGCGGACTTTTTCGTTGGGCCTGTCCGGGACATAGGCGCCCAGCGCTTCGTCCCAGGCGAAGGAGCCCTTGCTGTGCGACCACAGGTGCACGCTTGGGGTCCACCCCCCGGCCATCAGCAGCGCATCGCAGGCGATCCGGGTGGCGGCGCTGCCATCGTTGCGGGCCACGGTCATGCCCTTCACGCCAAGCCGGCCGTGCACCTCGATGACGCTATGTCCAAGCCGCACCGCAATGCCGAGCGCCTGCGCCTCAGCCAGCAACGCCGCATCGATAGTCTCGCGCACATCGATGATGGCCGCGACGTTCACTCCGGCGCGGGCATGCGCAAAAGCATCGCGCCAGCCGCTGTCGTGTGCTGCCATCAGGGCGACCGACTTGCCGACCGCGACGCCGTAGCGCTGCAGGAAGGTCCGCGCGGCCGAGGCCAGCATGACCCCCGGAACATCGTTCGCGGCGAAGACCAAGGGTCGTTCGATCGCGCCCTGCGCCAGGATCACTGCACCCGCGCGGATCCGCCACAGCTTTTCGCGCGGCCCGCTGCCGATCTCGGCCCAGTGGTCGGTCAGCCGTTCAACCGCGCCAACGAAGTTATCGTGATAATAGCCAAACGCTGTGGTCCGGCTGAGCACGGTCACGTTGGGCGCGGCGGCGAGGTCCTTGAGACTTTCATTAAGCCATGACCACAGCGCCGGATCGTCCAAGGCGCCGCCGCCCGGCTCATCCTGTTCGTCGATCAGGATCACACGCTTCGATGTGCCGCTGGCTTCCAGTGCCGCGTCGATCCCGGCCGGTCCGGCCCCGACAATCAGCAGGTCGCAATGCGCGTAAACAGCGCCGTAGTGATCGGGATCGATCTCGCTTGGTGCCTCACCCAGCCCGGCCATGCGGCGGATTGCCGGTTCGTACAGCTTGTCCCAGAACGAGCGCGGCCACATGAAGGTCTTGGTGTAAAAGCCCGCTGGCAGGAACATGCCGAGCCGGTCGTTGATCGCACCGAGATCGGTCTTGAGCGAGGGCCAGCGGTTCTGGCTGGTCGCGGCCAGGCCTTCGTAAATCTCGACCGCAGTGGCGCGCAGGTTTGGCGTGTGGCGGCCCGGCCCGCGGCTGACCGAGACCAGCGCATTGGGCTCCTCGCTGCCCGCGCCAAGCAGCCCGCGCGGGCGGTGATATTTGAACGAGCGCCCGAACAGCATCACGCCATTTGCGAGCAGCGCAGAGGCGAGCGTGTCGCCTGCGAATCCCCGATAGGTCGCGCCATCGAAGCTGAAACTGACGCGGCGGCTGCGATCGACTCGTCCGCCCTGGTCAAGCCTGAACCCACTCATCGGCGCGGTTCCCCGGCCTTGTAGGTCACTTCAAACTTGTCGGTAACGGTATCGCGTACCGCGTTGAAAAAGCGTCCGCAGCCGTGGATATGCCGCCAGCGCTCATGATGGCGGCCGCGCGGGTTGGACCGGATGAACAAATAGCGCGCCCAGTCTTCGTCGCTCATCGCCGCAGGGTCCAGCGGACGTGCGATATGCGCTTCACCGGCATAGGCGAATTCGATTTCGGCACGTTTCTCTTCGCAATAGGGGCAGTGGACCAGCAACATCTCAGTGCGCCACCGCCGCCGCAGCGGCTTCGTCGATCAGGCGGCCGGTGCGGAACCGGTCGAGGTTGTACGGCGCGTTGATCGGATGCGGTTCGTCCTTGGCCATGGTATAAGCGAGCAGGTCGGCAGCGCCGGGCGTCGCCTTGAACCCGCCGGTGCCCCAGCCGCAATTGACGTAAAGACCCGGCACCGGGGTCTTGCCGAGGATCGGTGAGCGATCGGGGGTAACATCGACGATTCCGCCCCACGTCCGCAGCATCCGCATCCGCCGAAAAATCGGGAAAATCTCGCAAATCGCGGCCAGCGTATGCTCGACGATATGCAGTGCGCCGCGTTGCGAATAGCTGACATATTGATCCGTCCCCGCGCCGATCACGAGCTCGCCCTTGTCCGACTGGCTCATGTAAGCGTGAACGGTGTTGGACATGACCACGCAGGGAAACACCGGCTTGACCGGTTCCGAGACCAGCGCCTGCAGCGGATAGCTTTCGAGCGGAAAATCGAGCCCCGCCATCTGCATGATGACCGAGCTGTGGCCGGCCGCAGATACGCCGACACGTTTCGAGGCAATGAACCCGCGCTCAGTTTCCACCCCGAGCACCGCGCCATCGCCGCCGCGGCGGATGCCGGTAACGGCGCAGTTCTGAATGATATCGACCCCCAGCGCCGCCGCCGCGCGGGCATAGCCCCAGGCGACCGTATCGTGCCGCGCGGTTCCGCCGCGCCGCTGCAGCGCTGCGCCCAGAACCGGGTAGCGTGCAGAGGGCGAAATGCTGAGCGGCGGGCAATATTCCTTGGCCTGCTCGGCGCTGAGCCATTCGTTGTCGACACCGTTCAGGCGGTTGGCGTGGATGTGGCGCTTGAAGCTCTGCACATCGTGGACGTTGTGCGCGAGCATCATCACCCCGCGCTTGGAATACATCGTGTTGTAGTTGAGCTCCTGGCTCAGCCCATCCCACAGCTTGAGCGCGTGATCGTAGAGGTTCGCGCTTTCATCGTAGAGATAATTCGAACGGATTATGGTGGTGTTACGCCCGGTGTTGCCGCCGCCCAGCCAGCCCTTTTCGATCACCGCGACATTGGTAATGCCGTACTTTTTCGCAAGGTAATAGGCCGCGCCGAGCCCGTGCCCGCCTGCGCCGACGATGATCGCGTCATAGGCTGGCTTGGGGCTCGCGTCGGGCCATTGTTCGGGCCACGACTGATGCCCGCCAAATGCTTTGGCAAACAGGCTGAAGGCACTGAACCGGGTCATGCCGCGCTGTCCGCCAGCGGAGCGTAGAAGACCATCATCGTGCAACCGCCCCGGCTGCCCGCGCGGTGCTGCGTGCCGGGCATCCGCACCACAAAATCGCCCGACCCGTAACTCGCTTCGTCGTCAAAGAAATCGCCTTCCAGCACATAGATCTGCTCGATCGTATCGTGCGCGTGCGTCACGCCCAGCGGGCCCGGTGCAACCTGCAGTAGCATGGTGCGGTAGCCCGCAGGGTCATCGATTAGCGGACGAACGCTCTCGCCCGCCCGTTCACCCGCTGCCCAGTTGCCGGCCTCGATTTTCTTCGAGCCTTCTGACGGCAGAGTTTGACCTTCGCTCATTGCGCGGAATTCTCCAAAGCTGCCTTGGCGCGCTCAACGTAGAAATCCTTGAACGCCTCAACCAGCTTCTCTTCGACTGCATAAGGCCCCTGACGGTAGCCTTGGTTTGAAATCCCGAGGTGGTTGAGCTGCGAAAAGCGGCCATCCTGGTTGTTGGTCGCGCGCCACAGCGCGGCGAGGTGGTCGGGGTCATAGTCCACCCCTTCGACCGCGTCCTCATGGACCAGCCAGCTGGTCCGCAGCAGGGTCTGGCCGGCCGACAACGGGGTAAGCGAAAAGGTCACAACATGGTCGCAACAGAAATGGTGCCAGCTGTTCGGCTGGGTCCAGACCGACAGGCTGGAACCCTCCGGTTCGGTGAAGGGGCCGATCAGCTTGTTGCACGCGAGCTTCCCATCGATCGACTGGGTCACCGCACCATTTGCCAGCGGCAGGCGCGCCACCCGGTGCCACCAGCCGCCGGGAAATTCGATCAGGTCACGATCGATCCCCAGGCCTTTCCAGTCGTCCCGCTTGGCCGCGACCATGGCGTCATAAGCACTGTCATCGACCACGTCGCCTTCGCCATCTTCGGGCAGGCCCTTGCCAAAGCCATAGGTGCCGAGCACGCTGACCAGTTCAGGATGTCCGGCATCGCAATGATAGCACTCGCGATTGTTTTCCATCACCAGCTTCCAGTTGGCGTGCTCGATCAGGTCGTCCTGCACCGCGACCTTGCATTTCCCGAGATCGTAAACCGCGATCTGATCGGCGATGTCAGCCTTGACCCGGTCAATTGGCGGCGGTTCGTCAGCCATGCAGATGAAAATCAGCCCGCCGATATTCTCCAGCGCGACCGGGGTCAGGCCGTGGTCCTGCTTGTCGAAGTCCTCGGCCATGCTCCGCGCCGCCAGCAACGCCCCGTCGAGCCCGTAGGTCCACTGGTGATACGGGCATGTCAGCCGCGCTGCGCGGCCGCGCTGCTGCTCGCAAATGCGCGAGCCGCGGTGCCGGCACGAATTCCAGAATGCCCGCACCTGATTATCGCGCCCGCGCACGATGATGATCGAATTGCTGGCAAGTTCGAACACGAAGTAATCGCCCGGGTACTTCACGTGAGCGACCGTGCAGGCATAAAGCCAGACCGATTTGAGCATGACCTGCGCGTCGAACTCGAACGCCGCATCGCTGACATAAAGCTCGCGCGGCAGGGTATGCCCGGGGCGATCCTTCTGCAGCAGCTGGGCAATGGGTTCGTAGCGAGACATGCGCCTAGCTCCTCAAGGCAATGTTGTCAGGGTCGAACGGCGAATCGGCGATGACCGTGGCCTTACGGCGCTCGCCGAGGATGACCACTTCGAGCTGCGTGCCTGGTTCCCCCAATGCGGGCACCACCATCGCCAATGCCAGGCTCTTGCCGCAGCGCCAGCCATAGCCGCCCGAAGTCACCCGCCCGACCAGCGCATCGCCCTGATAAATCGCCTCGGAGCCGCGCGCGTCGGCGTCGGTCACCCCGTGGACTTCCAGCGTCACCAGCCGGTTAGCCAGGCCCGTGTCGCGCCAGGCGAGCAAGGCGTCCTTGCCGAAGAAGCCCGGCTTCTTGAGGCTGATGAATCGATCAAGCCCGCTTTCGTGCGCCGAATACTCGATCGAAAGCTCGCGCGGGATCAGCTTGTAGCTCTTTTCCAGCGCCATTGCGGTCATCGCGCGGATCCCGAACGGCCTGATCTCGAATTCCGCTCCGGCTTCCATCAATTTATCGAAAATGTAGTTCTGCAGTTCGATCGGGTGATGAATTTCCCAACCGAGCTCGCCGATGAAATTGACCCGAAGGGCATCGACTTGCGCGGCGCCAAGACTGATCCTTTGCCCGGTCAGCCAAGGAAACGCTTCGTTCGATAGGTCTGCGTCGGTCAGCTTGGCCAGCACTTCGCGGCTACGCGGTCCCGCCAGAACCAGCACGCCCATCGCGGTGGTCAAACGCTCCATCGTCACCGTACCATCACGCGGCAGGGCCTTGCGCAGATAGTCATGATCGTGCCGTTCATACGCGCCCGCCGACACCAGATAATAGCGTTGCGGCGCGATCTTGTAGACGGTGAATTCGGCGCGCACGCCGCCTTTTGCGGTCAGCAGGTATGAGAGCGAGACGCGGCCCAGCTTCTTGGGCACCGCATTGGTCAGCAGGCCGCCCAGCCAGGCCTCGGCGCCGGAACCGGAGATTTCGCACTTGGCGAAGGCGCTCATGTCCTGAAGACCGACCTTCTCGTGAACGTGGCGGCATTCATTGCCGACGTGCTCGAAATAGTTGGAGCGGCGGAACGACCATTTCTCGCGGATCGGCTCGCTGCCGCCGGTCACTGGATGATTGTGGTTGAGCAACACGTCGGCGCGGGCAAGGTCGGCCTCGGCCAAAGCATAGCCCGGCGGCGCAAACCAGTTGGGACGTTCCCACCCGAACACCGAACCGAACACCGCGCCCAGATCCTTCATCCGGTCGTAACACGGCGTGCGGCGCAGCGCCCGCCCTGCCTCGCGCTCCTCGTCGGGATAGTGCACGGTGAAGACCTTGGCGTAGGCTTCCTCGTTCTTTTCGATCAGGTAGCCGCGCCCGGCGTAATCACCAAAGCGGCGCGGATCGACGCCCATCATATCGATGGTCGGCTCGCCATCGACGATCCAGTGCGCCAATTGCCACCCTGCGCCGCCGGCTGCGGTGACCCCAAAACTGTGACCCTCGTTGAGCCAGAAGTTTTTGAGGCCCCAGGCCGGGCCGACAATCGGTGAGCCATCGGGCGTATAAGCGATTGCGCCATTATAGACCCGCTTGATGCCAACCTCGCCAAAGGCCGGAACGCGCTCCATCGCCGCGAGTATGTAAGGTTCAAGCCGTTCAAGCGCGTCGGGAAACAGCTCGTACTCGCTATTGGCCGCAGGGCCATCGACATAACATGTCGGCGCGCCGGTTTCATAAGGGCCCAGCAGCAGCCCGCCGGCTTCCTCGCGCATATAATAGCTGGCGTCCGCTTCGCGCAGCACGCCCATCTCGGGCAGGCCCTGGCGCTTTCGCTCCATGATCGCGGGATGCTGTTCGGTGACGATATACTGATGTTCGACCGGGATCACCGGGACGTCGAGTCCCACCATCGCCCCGGTTTGCCGGGCAAAATTGCCCGAGCAGGAAATAACATGCTCGCAAGTAATCTCGCCCAGAACACCATTAGACTCGGTCGAAACCAGCCATTCGCCCGACTGCAGCTGAGTTATGCCGGTCACCCCGGTATTGCGATAGATCGTCGCGCCGCGCTGGCGTGCCCCTTTGGCGAGCGCCTGGGTCAGATCGGCAGGCTGGATGTAGCCGTCTTCAGGGTGCTGGATCGCGCCGATGATCGCTTCGGTGTTGCACAGCGGCCAGATCTCCTTGACCTCGGCAGCGGTCAGGAAATTGACTTCAACCCCGATCGTCTTGGCCACTCCCGCGTAGTAGTGGTATTCGTCGAGGCGGTCCTGGCTGGTTGCCAGACGAATATTCGAAACGCGCGAAAAGCCCACGCTCAGCCCTGTTTCAGCCTCGAGGCTGGGGTACAGGCCGACCGAGTATTGGTGCAGCTTACCCACTGAATAACTGAGGTTGAACAATGGCAGCAGGCCCGCGGCATGCCAAGTCGAGCCCGAGGTCAGCTCTTTGCGTTCGAGCAGGACGGCGTCGCTCCAGCCCAACTTGGCCAAGTGGTACAGCGTGCTGACGCCAACCACGCCCCCGCCGATCACCACTGCCCTTGCCGTCGTTTTCATGTGGCCCACCCGATTACTCTCGATCAAGCTTCGCTATGTCAGCCATTCGAGCGAAGCGACAACTGCCAAGACCCAGACAAGGCCTAACATCCTCCATTCTAATATCTAGAATTAGCTCATCGCCAATTGGAAATACATTTGTGCGTGGCGCTCCCGCAAAATTCGGGCATGATTGGCCCTGGGCGGCCGCCGCCAGTAAAAGACCGGGGAATTTCTTGGCCAGCATCTCAGGACCGATGGACGAAGACCGCCCAGCCGACCAGCTCAGCCGCTCGCTCAAATCGCGGCACGTTTCGATGATCACCTTCGGGGGGATAATCGGGGCCGGACTGTTCGTCGGTTCGTCCACCGCGATCAGCACGATTGGGCCTGCAGCGGTGGTCAGCTATGCCCTCGCCGGGTTTCTGGTGCTGCTGGTCATGCGGATGATCTCCGAAATGGCGATGGCCTTGCCGGGGATGCAAACCTTCCCCGATTTTGCCCGCGAGGGAATCGGCAACTGGGCCGGTTTCCTGGTCGGCTGGCTCTACTGGTATTTCTGGGTCGTGGTGATCGCGATTGAAGCGATTGCCGGGGCCAAGATCATCAACAGTTGGTTCCCCCAATTCGAAGTCTGGCAGATCGGCGTTGCCTTGATGGCGATGCTGACCGCAGTAAACCTGCTGTCGGCGCGATCTTATGGGGAATTCGAGTTCTGGTTCGCCTCGACCAAAGTCGCCGCGATAATCGCTTTCATCGTAATCGCGGCGGCCTATGCATTCGGGATCACTTCGCCCAGCGGCTCGACCTTTGCCAACCTGACCAGCCACGGCGGCTTTGCTCCGGCTGGGATCACTGCGATCTTTGCCGGGGTGGCAACCACGATCTTCTCGCTCTGCGGGGCCGAGATCGCCACGCTGGCGGCAGCGGAATCCGAAGCTGGCGCACAAGTCATCGCGCGCATGACCATTTCGGTGTCGGCGCGGATCCTCGTGTTCTTCGTGCTCTCGATCCTGATGATCGTTTCGGTCGTGCCGTGGGACCAGATCGTCGTGGGGGTCTCGCCTTTCGCTCACGCATTGCGCGTGATGGGCTATCCGGCGGCCGATCTGGTGATGAATTCTATCGTTCTGGTCGCGGTGCTGTCGTGCCTCAATTCGGGCATCTACATCACCAGCCGCGCGATGTTCGGCCTCGCCCAGAACGGCGATGCACCCAACGCCTGCGTAAAGCTCAGCCAAGCGCGTGTGCCGGCGCGGGCGATCCTTATCGCCAGCCTGTTCAGCTATGGCGCGCTCGCGGCATCGGTGCTTTCGCCCGACATGGTATTCAACTTCCTGGTTAATTCTTCGGGCGCGATCATGCTGTTCATCTACTTGCTGATCGCCTGGGCCCAGCTGAGCTTGCGCGACAGGTTCGAAGCGGAGGAGCCCGAAGCCTTGAAGCTGCGGATGTGGTTTCACCCCTACGGCACGTTGGCAGCGATGGCCGGAATGATCGGCGTGCTGGTCCTCATGGCCCTATCGCCGGGCCACCGGGTTGAACTGTGGGCCAGCGTGCTGGTCACCGCCGGCTTCGTGATCGGATACTGGCTCAAATCGAGGGTTGCCGCCGCCTGATCGCCGCGACCCGGCAAGGGAAATTTTCCGATCGCGACATTCTTTTCAATCGCAAGCTGCATCCGGATCGCTGAAAGATAAAAAGAGCAACAAGAACCGCGGGAGCCGAGGCGTGAAACTGGAAAACGATCCCCTCGCGGCATTCTGGATGCCCTTCACTGCGAACCGCGCCTTCAAGGACCACCCTCGCCTGCTGTCTGCGGCCAAGGACATGCATTACACCAGCAGCGACGGACGCCAGATTCTGGACGGCACCGCAGGGCTGTGGTGCGTCAACGCCGGACACTGCCGCGCGCCGATCGTCGAGGCCATTCGCAAGACGGCGGGCGAACTGGATTTTGGCCCGACTTTCCAGCTGGCGCACCCGCTGGCGTTCGAACTGGCCGCGCGGGTCGCCGCGCTGATGCCCGAAGGTCTGGACCGGATCTTCTTCACCAACTCGGGCTCGGAATCGGTCGATACCGCGCTCAAGATCGCACTCGCATATCAACGCGCCCGGGGTGAAGGCACCCGCACCCGGCTGATCGGGCGCGAACGCGGCTATCACGGCGTCGGCTTCGGCGGGATTTCGGTCGGCGGAATCGTCAACAACCGCCGTCAGTTTGGCACCCTGCTCGCGGGGGTCGATCACCTGCCGCACACGCACAACATGGAGCACAACGCCTTCACATGTGGGCAACCGGCCTGGGGCGGACATCTGGCGGAGGAGCTTGAGCGGATCGTGGCGCTCCACGGGGCGGAAACAATCGCGGCAGTGATCGTCGAGCCGATGGCCGGATCGACCGGCGTCCTGATCCCGCCGATCGGCTATCTTGAGCGGCTGCGCGAAATCTGCACCCGGCATGGCATTGTGCTGATTTTCGACGAAGTGATCACCGCGTTCGGCCGGCTCGGCGGCGCAACCGCGGCTGGGGTGCTTGGCGTGACCCCCGATATCATCACCATAGCCAAGGGACTGACCAACGCCGCCGTGCCGATGGGCGCGGTCGCGGTCAGCCGGACGATCCACGATTGCGTCGTCGAAGGCGGGCCCGACGGGATCGAACTGTTCCACGGCTACACCTATTCGGGCCACCCGCTGGCAGCGGCCGCAGGGATCGCATCGCTTGACCTCTACCGCGACGAGGGCCTGTTCGAACGGGCGGCTGATCTGTCAGGCTATTGGGAGGATGCCGTCCACAGCCTCAAGGGCAAGCGCCACGTAATCGACATCCGCAACCTTGGACTCGTCGCCGGCATCGAGCTCGAACCGCGCCCCGGTGAGCCCGGCAAACGCGCCATGGAGCTGTTCCACCAATGCTTCGACACCGGCCTGCTGGTCCGCGTCACCGGCGACATCATCGCGCTGTCCCCGCCGCTGATTTTGGAGACGGCGCACATCGACGAGATGATTGGGCGGATCGGGGAGTTGGTGGAGGCGGTGGAGTGATCGAGATTGGTTAGCGGTCGGTTAGACTTTCGCCCGACAACGGAAATGCACCGCTCTCGAATGACCTTTCCCAGCCGCTCGCCGCAACCACCCTGCCCTGATCGAATGTAAATTCAACCGAAGATAGGCGGTGCGATTGGGAACTGACGAACTCAATGACTACTGTCTGTTTGCCACAAGCGTTGGCTGGGAAATCCATGTAATCCCAACCGAGGAACCGATACTGATCCGCATTCATCGTCGAAGCCAGTGCCTTAGCCCCGGCAATTCCAGTGCCCAGAGGACGGCCTACATCCCCGCTGCCCAGGCTGAAAGAGGCAGTTGGGTCAATTCGCCTTTCTAGGTAGGCCTTGGCTTTCGGCCCATCATTTTGGGCAGTCCCCAAAATCTCGATAGCTCGTAGACTCAGCGCATCATGAATGGATCGCGCAGACGTTAGGGTCGTCAAATCACAACCTATGGCGGAAGCTGCGGAAGCTAAGACCAAAACGGCAATCATGACGGCAGGAGTGCACTAGAACTGCTATGTCCGCAACCAGGTTGAAAGCCGCCATTACCGGTCAACTGAACCGCGCGCGTGGTAGTATGCAACCTCACTCGGCGCGCGCCAGCCCGAACTGGCTGAGATACCATTGCTGGAACTTGATCACGCTACCTTCCTGGTCCGAATAGCGGCCCGGGCGATAGCGGCTCGACATGATCCCGGCCTGGTTGTTTTCCGTGATCACTTTGTCTTGCGTGGTGGTGGCGTGATAGCCCCAGATCATCTTGGCCACATCGACCTCGGCCGCAGCCGCGCGGCCATCCACCAGCCAGATCATTTCAACGTCCGAGCGCAGCGCCGAACGGGGCGTGAACTGGAACAGGATCACGAAGTGATCGTCCGCCACGATCTGGGTGAACGGACTGAAACTTAGGTGCATCCGCCCGCCATCAGGGGCTGTGCGCCGGCCCATCAGCGGGGCCGGCGCGGTTCCGTCCTGCGTTTCGGCGGCCCAGCCATCCTTGTTCATCCGCTGCATCAGCAGCCGCAGGTGGCTGCTGCCGGGTGGTTCATCGATATTGCCGATCGGGCGTCCCAAAGCTGCAGCGCGCGCCTCCCAAGCCTGCAATTTCGGGGTAAAACTGGCAATGGCGTCGGCTGGGCCAGAGCTCGGCCCGGCCCCCACTGCGACGATCGATTCAGCCGCGTGCATCGAACAAAATTCGGGGTGCGAGGGCACGCAGTGATAACATTCGAAGAAGTTCTCGACGACCAGCTTCCAGTTGGCATCGGTGGGGTAACTGCCGGCGTGGGCAATCCGGGCGCCCGCGATGCCGTGATAGTCGAGGATCGGCCCCATATCGCCAAAGGTCGCATCGAAATCGTCTGGTTCATCCTCGCTCAGGTTAATGAAGATCAGCCCGTGGAACACTCGGACGTGGCAAGCGAACAGGCTGTTGTCCGCCTTGTCGAAATCATCGGGCATCAACCGCGCGGCGAGCAGGCGGCCATCCAGCCCGAAGGTCCAGGCATGATACGGGCAGACCAGCCGCGGCGCGTTGCCCCTTTCCGCCGTACAGATCGTCGATCCGCGATGCCGGCAGACGTTGAAGAACGCGCGGATACTATCTGCATTTTCGCGGATCACGATGATTTGCTCCGCCCCGATCCTGAACAGGAAATAATCACCCTTGTTTGGGATGCGCGAAACATGCCCGGCGACGATCCACTTTTTGCCGATCACCTGCTTAAAGTCAGCCTCGAACACCGCTTCGCTGGTATAGAATTCCTGCTCGAAGCTGTAGCCAACCCGCGTGTTCGCGGCCAGGCGCTGCATCAGTTCGCTTGATGTTTCGGTCATTACACTTTGATCCGGGCGCTGGCGGGGTCGTACAGCGGTTTGAGCGAGGCAGTGGCGGGATAGCGCACTCCCGCGATCTCGATCTCGTAATCATCGGCGCCAATCGGACCGACCACGCCGCCGCCAGCGGCGGTCACATAGCCAAGCCCGCAGGCACCGCCCAAGCTATGCGCGTACATCCCCGAGCGGATGTAACCGGCGATCCGGTCGCCCTGCCAGATCGGCTCGTTGTGATAGAGCATCGGCTGGTCCGACTTGAGCAGGAACTGGACGAGGCGCTGCTTGAGCCCCTCCTCCTTCTGCCGCAGCAAGGCCTCGCGGCCAATGAACCCGCCGGGCTTGTCCAGCTTGACCGCGAAGCCGAGCCCCGCCTCAAGCGGCGTATCCTCGTCGGTAATGTCATGCCCCCAGTGCCGGTAGGCCTTTTCCATGCGCAGCGAATTGAGCGCGTGATAGCCGGCATGTTTCAAGCCAAAGGCAGCGCCCGCGGCGACGATCTCGTCGTAGACCCCGGCAAGGAACTCGGTCGGCACATAGAGTTCCCAGCCCAGCTCCCCGACGTAGGTAATGCGCGAGGCCCGGATGATTGCGTAGCCCAGCTCGATCTCCTGACTGGTCCCGAACGCGAACGCGCCGTGCGACAGGTCATTGGGGCTCAGCGATTGCAGCAGGGCCCGCGACTTGGGGCCCATAACCGAAAGCACCCCCATGCCCGAGGTGATGTTGGTCAGCACGGCATGGGCATCATCCGGCGTGTGGCGCTTCAGCCAGTTGAAGTCCCTGGTCTCGGTCTCGGCCCCGCCGATGATCAGAAAGACGTTCTCGCTCAGCCGGGTAACCGTAAGGTCGGCTTCGATCCCGCCTTTTTCGTTGAGCCACTGGGTATAGACCAGCTTGCCCGGAGCAACATCGACATCGTTCGCGCACACCCGGTTCAGCACCGCGCAGGCATCGCGGCCTTCGAGGCGGAACTTGGCAAAGCTCGATTGATCGAACAGCGCTACGCCCTCGCGCACCGCCTGGCATTCGGCGGCGCTTGCTGCGAACCAGTTCTGGCGGCCATAGCTGTATTCATACCGGGGCGATGACCCCGGCGCGCCGTACCAGTTGGCCCGTTCCCACCCGAATGCCTCGCCAAAACAGGCCCCTGCCGCGACCAGCCGGTCATGGATCGCCGATTTGCGCACGCCGCGCGCGGTTTCGTATTGCTTGAAAGGATAGTGCATCGCGTAAAGCAGGCCGAGGCTCTCGGTGACCCGTTCGCGCAGGTACTTCCGGTTGTTCTGGAACGGCATATTGCGCCGAATGTCCACGGCCCACAGGTCAGCCGGCGGGATGCCATCGCGGATCCATTCGGCCATCACCTTGCCCACCCCGCCGGCCGATTGCAGGCCAATCGAATTGAGCCCGGCCGCAACGAAACAGCCCTTCAATTCGGCGCTTTCACCCAAGTGATAGCGCACGTCCGGGGTAAAGCTTTCGGGTCCGCAGAAGAACTTCAGGATGCCAGCGTTTTCCAAAGCAGGCACGCGGCGCATCGCATCGACCAACAAGGGCTCGAAATGCTCGAAGCTGCCCGCGATCTCATCGAAACAGAAATCTTCGGAAATCCCGTCCATGCCCCACGGCCGCGCATTGGGTTCGAACGCCCCGACCAGCAGTTTTCCCGCGTCGTACTTGTAATAACCGCACGAATCATAGTCGCGCAGCACCGGCAGGCTCGGGTCGATACCCGCCACACCATCGAACAACACGTAATAGTGCTCGCACGCGTGGAGCGGCGCGGTGACCCCGACGCTGGCGGCCAGATCGCGGGTCCACATGCCCCCGCAGATCACCACATAATCGGCATCGATCGGACCTTCGGCGGTGTCCACGCCGGTGGCGCGGGTGCCGTCATGGCGGATGCGCGAGACCTTGGTGTTCTCGAAAATCCGCGCCCCGCCGCTGCGCGCACCCTTGGCCAGCGCCATGGTGATATCGACCGCATTGGCATAGCCGTCGCTGGGAATGTGGATCCCGCCGACGACGTCTTCGACGTTGACGATATGGGCCAGTTCCTTGATCTCTTGCGGGGTGACGACATGGACCGGCAGGTCGAACACCTTGGCCATCGAGGCACTGCGTTTCAGTTCCTCGAACCGCTCCATATTGGTCGCCATCGAGATCGAGCCGCACTGGCGGTAACCGGTCGCCTGGCCGGTCTCGGCTTCCAGCCCGCGATAGAGTTCGCCGGTATATTTGGCGAGCTTGGTCATGTTGATCGAGGGGCGCAGCTGGCCGACCAGCCCGGCCGCGTGCCAGGTCGTCCCGCTGGTCAGCTGCTTGCGTTCGAGCAGCACGACATCGTCCCACCCGATCTTGGTCAGGTGGTAAGCAATCGAGCAGCCAATCACGCCGCCGCCGATGATGACGACGCGGGCTTTGCGGGGGAGTTCAGCCACCGAGCTCAGACCTTCATCTTGGCGTTGTCGGGATCATAGGCGGGATGCTCGAGCACCGTCGCCATGCGCAGCTCGCCCTGCAACTGGACACAAAATTGAGCGCCAGGCGCCGCGTGCTCCAGCGGCACACAGGCAAAGAACAGGCTCTTGCCCGTCCGGTGGCCATAGCCGCCAGACGTGGTCAGCCCGATGCAGGCATCCCCGGCCATGCACGGTTCGCCGCCGCGCACATCGACATTGCTGGCAGCAACTTCGCCATACACGATCCGGAACCGGTCAGGCGCATCCAGCGTCGCCTGCTTGCCGACAAAGTCGTCCTTCTTGAACTGGATGAAGCGGTCCATTCCGGCCTCGATCATGGTCAATTCGTTAGTCAGTTCGCTGCCCCAGGCCTTGTAGCCCTTTTCCATTCGCATGGTGTTGACGGCATAGAGCCCATAGTTGGCGATCCCGTAGTCCTGCCCGGCCGCCCAGACTGCATCGTAAAGCTTGGCCAGATCGTCCATCGCCGGATGCAGTTCCCAGCCCAGTTCACCCACGTAAGACACCCGCAGCGCACGCACCGGCAGCCCGGCGATCACGATGTCCTGCCCGCTCAGCCAGCGGAAGCCTTCGTTGGTCAGGTCGGCATCGGTGAGCTTGGCCAGCACATCGCGCGACCGCGGCCCGCTCAGCACCAGCACCCCCCGGTCCATGGTGACGTTGCTGATCGTCACTTGTTCGTGCGGCAATCTGCTCTGCACCATATGGTCCGCATCGCGCTGCTCAGCGGCAGCAGCCGAAAGGCAGTAGAAGCGATCGTCGGCCAGCCGGGTGACGGTCATTTCGCCATAGATCCGGCCGAGCCGCGAAAGCGGATGGACCAGGCCGATGCCGCCCTGCTTTTTGGGCATGCGATTGGCGCAGATGCGGTTCAAGAAGGCTTCGGCGTCGGGGCCGGAAACCTCGTATTTGGCAAAGCCCGACAGATCGAGCACGCCGACCCGTTGCGCCACGGCCTGAACCTCGGCGGCCACGACTTCGAACACATTGGTACGGTGGTATCCGGCTTCCTCGGCGCGGCCATCGAGCGAGAACCATTTGGGGCGTTCCCAGCCATAGGCTTCGCCATAGACCGCGCCCGCTGCCAGCAACCGCCCATAGAGCGGGCTGATTTTCCGGGGGCGGCCGTCGGGTTCTTCCTCGCCCGGCGGGCGGGTGGTGAAGGTCAGGCGGTAATCGAGGAACACCTTGGCGCGGCTGTAAGCCTCGTCGGCAAACGGCCCATACCGGCGCGGATCGAATTCGGCCATGTTGATGTCGGCATCGCCATAGACGATCGATTGCGCCAGATACTTGCCCGAGCCGCCGCCCTGCGCAATCCCGAACGAGGTGCCGCAGCACTGCCAGAAGTTGCGCAGGCCCGCGGCGGGGCCCAGCAGCGGCCCGCCATCGGGAGTGTGCGGGATTGCCCCGTTCACGATCCGCCGGATGCCGACTTCGCCGAAGATCGGCATCCGCTCGATCGCGCGCTCAAGCCATTTCGAAATCCGGTCGAGATCGTCGATGAACAGCTCGCTGGTCGATTCCCATTCGGGCATGCCCTTGGGCGCCCAGGCTTCGGCCAGACCGGTGTTTTCGTAAACGCCGATCAGTCCGCTTTTCTGCTCCTGCCGGAAATAGCCCGAGACGTAAGGGCACCGCATGACCGGGATCTCCTCGTCACGCTCCATGAACGCCGGGATCGGATCGGTAACGATGTAGTGGTGTTCCATGTTGGTTACGGGGATGTCGATCCCCGCCATCTGCGCGACCTGACGTGCATAACACCCGGCCGCATTGACCACGATCTCGGCGCGAACCGTTCCCAGTTCGGTCGCCACGTCCCATTCGCCGGTGGGTAGCTGGGTTAACCCGGTGACCCGGTTGTGGCGGACGATGGTCGCGCCCAGCGCCTTCGCGCCGATCGCCATGGCATTGCAAATTCCCGCAGGATCAGCGTGGCCATCGCTGGTGGTGCGCGCCCCGGCGATCACCCCGTCGGTCGTCAGGAACGGGTTGATCCGGAGGATTTCCTCCGGTGGGATGATCTCCATATCGAACCCGATGATCCTGGAAAAACCATCGATGCATTTGAACCAAGCCAGCTCGCGCTCATTGGTCGCGAGCCTGATACCGCCCGACTTGTGCCAGCTGACCGATTGGCCGGTCAGCGCTTCCAATCGCGGGTAGAGGTCGTTGCTGTAAGCGTGGATCTTTGCCAGATTGAAGCTGCCGGTGATGCTCGGGCATTGCCCCGCAGCGTGCCAGGTCGATCCAGAAGTAAGCTCGTCTTTCTCGATCAGCAGGCAATCGGTCCAGCCCAACTCGGCCAGATGGTAAAGCAGGCTGGCACCCATGATCCCGCCACCGATGATAACTACGCGCGCTTGGGTTTGCATTGAAATAGGTCTCACTCCCGCGGCATTCTGAGGCCAACTCTAGAGCTTGTCAGGGGCGCAGGACAAATGTGCAATTCAGCGCCATTGGTTGAAAAAATTTTCAGGTTCTCTGGTTGCTGACCGATACTTCCCGCGTTCAAAAAATTTAGCTGTAATCGCAAAATTTTCATTTGTGGCTGGTCCGCTGCGTGGCTCTAACGATCACTGAAGAAGTGCCTGAAGAGCGCGGAAAGTCATTATGAAAATTGGATTTATTGGCCTTGGTAATGTCGGCGGAAAGCTCGCCGGCAGCCTTATTAGAAATGGCCATGATGTTACTGTGCGCGATCTCAACGATAATCTGGTCCGCGAATATGTCGGGCGCGGTGCGAAATCGGCGACGTCACCCAAGGCCTTGGGCGAAGCTGTCGATCTGATCGTGACCTGCCTGCCTTCCCCGGCCGCCAGTTCTGCCGTGGCTGAAGGTGAAGACGGCTTTCTGGCGGTTATGCGCCCCGGCCAGGTCTGGCTGGAAATGAGCACGACCGACTATTCCGAAGTGATCCGGCTCGGCGCTTTGGTCGAGGCGCGCGGCGCGATGTTCATCGAATGCCCGGTATCGGGTGGCTGCCACCGCGCCGATACCGGCAATATCGCGATCTTCGCAGGCGGACCGCGTGCCGCCTTTGAAGCCGTGTTGCCCGTGCTTACGACGATGGGCCGCCGCATCCTCCACACCGGAGAACTGGGAACCGCATCGCAGCTCAAGGTCATGACCAACTACCTATGCACAGTCCACCTGGTCGCCCTCGCCGAGGCGCTGACCACCTGCAAGGCAATCGGGCTGGACATGAACACCACTTACGAAGCGATCCGCATTTCTTCGGGCAACAGCTTTGTCCACGAAACCGAGAGCCAGGTTATCCTCAACGGCAGCCGCGACATCAACTTCACAATGGATCTGGTCAGCAAGGACATCGGGCTGTTCGACAAAATCGCGCATCAGGCCGGCGTACCCGTTGAAATGTCGCCGCTGATCGTTCGGCTATTCAAGGAGGCCGAGACGAGGTTTGGCAGCCGCGAGTTTTCGCCCAACATCATCCGCCGCTACGAAGAGCCGCTGGGGATCAAAGTCCTTGGCACCGGGTTTCCAGCGCAGATGGTCGACAACGAGCCTGAAGAGCAAGGCTACGAGGTCGTCCCCAAGCGCTAGCTGCTCCGAGCTCCTGCTTCAGTTGGGATTGGCCACGTGATCCGCCATCCAGTCCATGAAGGTGCGGATGCGCAGGTTTTCTTTCATGTCCTTGCGGCAAATCAGGCCCCATGATCCCGGACATATCTCGACATGATCGGACGGCCTGACCAGCCGCCCTGCCGACAGATCCTGATCGACGAACGGGCCGTTGACCAAGGCTACGCCCTCACCGTTCAGCGCCATCTCCAGCGCGACGGCCAGAGTATCGACCATCAGGTACGGCACTTTGGGCTCGAAACTGGCCCCAGCTGAAGTGAACCAGCTATCCCAGTTCTGCACCTCGGTATAGATCGCCACCAGCGGTTGCTGCATCAAATCGGCCAGGCTCGCGTTGCGCCCGATCCGCGCCAGGAATTCCGGGCTGCAAACCGGGAACAGCGCATAATCGAACAAGGGCATCCAATGGAATTTGCCGGGATCGGGCGCGATCTCACAATAAACCAGCCCGACGTCAGCATGGACATCGTCGAATTCCCATTCGACCGCGCAGGTGCTCAGCGTCAGCTTGATTTTCGGATGCGAGTGCAAAAACTCGGGGACCCGCTTCGCCAGCCAGCGGATCGATGCAGTGACGTAGGTCTGGACCCGGAGCGGTTTGTCCAGCGCGTGGCGGTGCACTGCCTCAACCCCTTCGAGCAGCGATTCAAACGCGCTGCGCACATAAGGATAAAGCACCCGCCCTTCCTCGGTCGAAACGATATGGCGGCCTTCTTGCGCGAACAGCGTCACGCCCAGCGCCTCTTCGATCAGTTGCACCTGATGGCTGATCGCGGGGTGCGTGAGGCATAGCTCGGCAGCGGCATCGCGAATGCTCTGATAACGCGTCGCCGCCTCAAAACCCTTAAGCGCCTTGAGCGGTGGCAGCCGCCTGAGCTCGATCTTGCTCGCCATTCGCATCTCCCCCGCGAAAAATAGTCCCCACGGAAGCTAGCAGGCCGAAATGCTATTGGTAAATTAAATTTACGCGTCCTCGCGGAGCATGGCGGCCCCCTTTTCCGCCACCATCACCGTCGGGGCATTTGTGTTCCCAGAGGTGATTGTCGGGAAGATCGAGGCATCGATCACCCGCAAGCCTTGCACGCCATGCACGCGCAGCCGCGCATCGACCACCGCGGTGCGGCTGTCCGGCCCCATCATGCAAGTCGAGGTGGGGTGATAGACCGTGTCGGCGCGATTGCGAAAATCCTCGAGCAGGGCCTCATCACCTTCAACCGCCGCCCCCGGAACGAGCTCTTCGGTGATGACAGCGGCCAGCGGCGCAGTCCGCGCAATCTGGCGCAGCAAGCGGTTGCCCGCAAGCACCTCGTCGATGTCCTGTTGAGTCGCCAGGTAATTGGGCTGGATAAGCGGATGCGCCGATGGATCTGCCGAAGCCAGTTCGATCTTTCCGCGGCTCGTCGGACGGCATGGATTGTGCGACAGCAGAAAAGCGGAAAACGGATCGGGGTTGAGCAGCTTGCGCTCGGACAAGGGCGTTTTGGTATAGCTCACCGGGCTGAAATATAGCTGCAGATTGGGGTGCATCTGGTCCGGACTGCTGCGCACAAAGCCGCCGCTTTGATTGACGCTCAACGACAATGGTCCGGTGCGATCAAACATGTACCGAAGGCCCGCCATGGCCTTGCCGAGCGCGGGATAGAGTACGTCGTTGAGGGTCGCGGTGCGGGTCTTGTAGAAATAGGAGACTGCTAGGTGATCCTGCAAGTTGCGCCCCACAGCCTTTGCCGGGACCACGACTTCGATGCCCAGGGATTTAAGTTGAGCCGGATTCCCGATGCCCGAAAGCATGAGGAGCTGCGGTGAATTTATCGCGCCGCCGCTCAAAATGACTTCGCGCCGAGCCCTCACCTGCTGTGTTTTGCCGCGCGTGGTGTATTCGACGCCGACCGCACGTTTGCCCTCGAACAGGATCCGGTTCGCCAGCGCTTTGGTCCGCAGCGTCAGGTTGCTGCGCTTGCGCGCCGGGTGCAGAAAAGCGTTGGCGGTAGAGGCGCGCCAGCCGCCGCGGGTATTGATGGGATAGAACCCAACGCCTTCCGGCTGGGCGCCATTGAAATCATCGGTCAGTGCAAATCCTAATGCCCCGGCTGCTGCGATGAAGCTGTGGCAGATCGGGTGCACATGCGGCGTGATATCGGTGACGTGCTGCAGGCCGCCTTGGCCGTGAAAGGCGCAAGCCCGGTCAAAGTCCTCGGACAGTTTGAAGAACGGCAACACGTCATCCCAGCCCCAGCCGGGATTGCCCAAGGCTTTCCAGTCGTCGTAATCGCGCGGCTGGCCCCGGACATAGACCATCGCGTTGATCGAGCCCGAGCCGCCCACCACCTTGCCGCGCGGCCAATAGCTGCGCCGCCCGCCTAGCGCCGCAACGGGCTGGGTATCGTACATCCAGTTGATGCGGCGATCGAAGAATGTCCGGCCATAGCCGATCGGCATTTGAATCCAGATCGACCGGTCGCTGCCGCCCGCCTCAAGCAACAGCACAGTCGTCTTGCCATCTTCGGTCAGCCGGCTGGCCAGCACGCAGCCTGCGGTGCCCGCGCCCACGATGATGTAATCGAATTCGTCCATCAGCGGACCGGACTTTGCGTCATCTCCAAGTGCAGCATGGTCCCGGTGTAGGGGTTGGCCAGCGCCACCGCTACGTTGAGTTCGACGCCAAGGCCCGGCGCGGTGGGCGGGATCACATGGCCGTCTTCGAACTGCATCGGCGTCTGCAGGATCTCACTGTGGAAACCGCCCCAACTTTCGATACTCTCGAGGATCAGGAAGTTTGGCGAACAGGTTGCCAGCTGGACATTGGCCGCGCCAACCACCGGACCACAGTAAAGGTGCGGTGCGATCTGGACATGGTGAACCTCGGCCATCCCGGCGATCTTTTTCGCTTCCAGTAAGCCGCCAACCCGGCCCAGGTTGAGCTGGAAGATTGCGGCGCTGCCAGCCTGCAGCAGCCGGGCGAAATCGTACTTGGTCGCCAGCCGCTCACCTGTGGCGATCGGGATGCTGGTGGCCCGCGCGACCTTGGCCATTTCTTCCGGAGCATCGGGCGGCACCGGTTCTTCGAACCACAGTGGGTCGAACGGCTCAAGCCGTTTGGCCAGCCGGATGGCACCGGCTGCGGTCATCTGGCCATGCGTGCCAAACAGCAGGTCAGCCTTGGTGCCCACTGCTTCGCGCAATTGCCGGGCGAAGCGCTCGCACAGTTCCAGCGCGTCCAGCGACAACTGCCGGCCATCAAAGGCCGAATAGGGTCCAGCGGGGTCGAATTTTAGCGCAGTGAAGCCTTGCGCCAGATATTCGGCGGCGCGCACTGCCGCCAGATCGGGGTCATGATAGACGTCGCTTTGGTCGCCGGGCCGCGGATAGATGTAGGTGTAGGCGCGGAGCCGCTCATGGACTTGCCCGCCCAGCAGCTTGTAAACCGGCTGGTTCGCGGCTTTGCCGACAATATCCCAGCAGGCCATTTCAAGCGCGCTTAGCACGCCCATCACGGTCAGGTCGGGATGCTGGGTAAAGCCGCTGGAATAGACCCGCCGCCACAGCGCTTCGATATCGTGTGGATCGCGCCCCTCAGCATAGCGCGCGAAGACGTCTTCGATCATCTTGGCGACAAGGTGCGGATCGAACGGCACGCAATAGGCCTCACCCAGGCCGCTGATGCCGCACGCAGTCGTCAGCTTGACAAACACGAAATAGCGTCCGCCAAAGTGCGGCGGCGGATTGCCCACCACGAAGGTCTGGATACCGGCCAGCTTCATGCCGGATCGAACCCGTTGATCACCTTGATCTCGAGGAAATCGCGCAGGCCATACTCGCCGTATTCGCGGCCGTTGCCCGACTGTTTGTAACCGCCGAACGGGGCCATGTAATCCTGGCTCGCGCCGTTGATGCTGACCGTGCCCGCGCGCATTTTGCGGGCTACGCGGCGCGCCCGCTCTTGATCGCCGGATTGCACAAAGGCGGCCAGCCCATAGGGCGTATCATTGGCGATTGCGATGGCCTCGGCCTCGTCCCCGAACGGAATCATCGCCAGCACTGGTCCGAACACTTCCTCCTGGGCGATGGTCATCGCGTTATGGACCCCGGCAAAGACCGTCGGCTTGACATAGTAGCCGCGGTCAAAGCCCTCGCTGCGGCCAGTTCCGCCCGCGACCAGTTGCGCACCCTCATCGATCCCGGCCTGGATCAGCCGCTGGATTTTGTCGAAGTGGGCCTTGGTCACGACCGGGCCGAAGTGCGGTCCCTTGTCCATCGGATCGCCCTGTTTCACGTCCTTGGCCACACGCGCCGCGATCGACACCGCCTGATCGTAAACCGATCGCTCGACCAGCATCCGGGTTGGTGCGTTGCACGATTGCCCGGCGTTTTCGTAACAATGCAGCACCCCGCGCTCTACCGCCGCCTCAAGATCGCAATCGGCAAAGACGATGTTCGCCGATTTGCCGCCAAGCTCCTGCGAAACGCGCTTGACCGTGTCGGCGGCAGACTTGGCGATCTGCACCCCCGCGCGGGTCGAACCGGTGAACGAGATCATGTCGACTTCCGGATGGCTGGTCAGCGCATCACCGATGGCCGCGCCGGTGCCATGAACCATGTTGAACACGCCCGGCGGGAAGCCGGCCTCGTCGATGAACTCAGCAAATAGCTGGGCGGAAAGCGGGGCGATCTCGCTCGGCTTGAGCACCATCGTGCATCCGGCAACCAAGGCCGGACCGATCTTGGTCGCAAGCTGGTTGACCGGCCAGTTCCACGGCGTGATCAGCACGCAGACGCCAATCGCTTCGTGCACCACCAGGCCATCGGCACCGACGCTGCGTTCCCACTCCATCTCGCGCGCTGCCTGAATGGTCGCGCGCAAGTGGCCCGGACCGGATTCGGCCTGTGCGTTGTAGGAAAGATCGTAAGGCGCGCCCATCTCGGTCGAGATTGCCACGACCACTTCGTCGTAACGCCGCTCGAAGATCCCGATCAACCGTTCGACCAGAGCGATCCGCTGATCGAGCGAAAATGCGGCGTAGCCATCAAAGGCGGCACGCGCGGCGTGCACCGCGCGGTCGACATCGTCAGGGCCGCAAATTGCAACGGTGGCGCAGACCTCTTCGGTCGCCGGATTGATCGCATCGATCGTTGCGGTCGAGGTAGCGGGGGCGACCCAGCTTCCTGCGATATAGGACTTGAGTGGAACAAACTCAGACATAACCCACCGCCCGCTTCTGGTCTTCGACAATGTATTTTTCGGCGCGCCAATAGTGCCACGCTGCCCACAGGCCGGAAGGCGCGAGGATCATCTGCGCCAGTCGCAGCGAATCTGCATTGGCCGGGCCCGCGCCGGCAAAGTAATCGCTGAGCGATCCGACGATCCACGGCGCCACGATCAGGTTGAGCACGTTGGCGATCAGCAAGGAAATGGCAACCGCCATCGCCCGCATCCGCGGTGCCGCGAGATTTTGGCACAGCGCAAAGGCCGGACCGATGTAAAAATAGATCGCCGGGATAAACAGCCACCACATCAGCTTCGCGAAGCCCAGGTCGTGCGTCCAATAGGCCAGGAACGATGGGATGGTGGCAAGCGCGGTCACTACCGCGAGCAGCCGCGCGATCTTGCGCGGGTCGGTGTAGGTTGGCCGCGCCACCACATAAGCCGTTACCAGCGATGCGCCGATCCCGCCCACCAGATAGATCTGGCCGAGCAGCCCGCCTGCGGCGCCTTCGTCCATCCCATATGTCCGCTGCAGGAAGATCGGGGTAAACCACATCAGTCCCCAGCCCCAGAATGCCGATAGACCGCTACCCGCCATGGCATGGACCGCCGCCTTTTGCGACCAGAGGAACTTGATGGTTTCGGTGACCGTCGGGGTCTTTTCGTCGCTAACCGCGTCGAGCCGGCCGCGCTGCGGCTCTTTGATCGTGACCATGATTATTAGCGCCAGCACGATCCCGGGAATGCCAAGGACCATAAAAGCCGCGCGCCATCCGTGCACGGTGGAAACATAGCCCGCAATATCCGAACCCAACCAGGCACCGATTGGCGCGCCCAGGGCAAAGACGGTCATCGCCATCGAACGGCGGTCCGCCGGGAAGTAGTCGGCAATGATCGAGTTACAGGCGGGCGTGCCCCCGGCTTCACCGACGCCGACGCCGATCCGGGCCAGCAGCAAGTCCACATAGCCGCGCGTGTATCCGGTCAGCGTGGTCATCAGCGACCACACCGCCACCGCTGCGGCGAGAAGCGTGCGGCGGTTGGTCCGGTCGCACAGCCACGACAACGGAATTCCCATCGTTACGTAAAATAATGCGAGGGGAATCCCGAGCGATGCGGCCCCTTTGTCGCTGAGGCCCAGCTCTTTGCTGATCGGGCCGAGCAAGGTGGACAGCACATAGCGATCCGCGATGCTGATAGTGTAGACCAGCATCATGATAAACAGCACATACCAGCGCTGGCCCAGCGTGGATACGTCGTCGACTTTCACCGGTGCTACACTCGCCATGTCATTCCCCTCAATCAGCAACCAGGTCCGGTCCCAGAATATCACGCAGCGGTTCCAGCCAGGGGCTGAAATTCTTCCACTGATCGAGCCCGTCACGGAAGATCGGTTGACGAACCTGCTCGGAACTAGGGGTGCGCACGCTGCGCCGGGTCTTATGGAATTCGAGGCAGGCTGGTTCGAACGCGAGGCCGCAATAGTCGAGAATGCGCCGCACGCTCGCTTCGAGATCGTCGATCACGTCCTCGTGCTGCACCCGCAGCACCCGGCCGGGCAGCACCGCGTCCCAGTGGTCCATAAGCTCGATGTAGGTCCGGTAATAGCGCCCGATATCCTCGATCCCGTAAGTGAATTCCTGCCCTTGCGCGAACAGCTGCTTGAGGTTGCTGAAACAGCACGACATCGCCCCGCGCCGCGCATCGATAATCCGGGCATTTGGCAGGATCAGGTGGATCAGGCCCACATGCCTGAAATTGTTGGGCATCTTGTCGATGAAGTAGGGGCGGCCCAAGATCCGGTTAGGCATCGTGTCGGCAATGTATTGCTCGCCGAACCGGTGGATGGTCGCCGCATCGAGCTCGGGCAGCGCACCAGGATAGCGCGGCTCGTCGAAGTTGAGTTCGCGGCCCTGCAATTCGTGAACGATGCGCTGGATATCGGGCAACTCTTGCGTGCCCTCGACCATGCTGTGCGAAGCCAGGATTTGTTCGATCAGCGTCGACCCTGAACGCGGCAGACCGAGCACGAAGATCGGCGCCGGGTCGTCGATTCCCCATTCGGCCCGTTCGGCAAAGAACGCGGGCGTGCAAACTCGCTTCTGTTCGCGCGTGTTAGTTTCGAAAAACTCGGGAATATAACCGTTGCCGGCGCGGTGCATGGTGTTGCCCCGCTCGTAAGCAACCCACGATCCGGCATAGTCGCCCTCGTCCTCAAGCGCCTTACCCAAGGCGAACGCGATATGGGTCCGGTCGTTCTCCGCAGTCGCGGGTTCACCCAGCTGTTGGCGCATCACCGCGATGGATTCGGGTGCGAAGCGATAGGTTTTCAGGTTGGCGAGGCTCCACCAGGCGTCGCCGAAATCGGGCCGGTCGGCAGTTGCCGCCAAATAGGCTTCGATCGCTTCATCGGTCCTTCCCTCGGTTTTAAGCGCGTGGCCAAGCCACAGGTTGAGATCGGCGCGATGGACCCGCGTTTGCGGTAAATCGCCGATCGTCTCGAGCAGCATCGCGCGATATTCCGGGATTACCCCTTCAAAATCACCCAGCCCGACCTGTATTGTTGCCGCTTGGATGCGGTTGGCGTGATGGGCCGGATCAAGCTTGAGCAATGGCTCAAGTGCCGCCCTGGCTTCTGGGAACTTGTGCCGTGCGATCAGAACTTGGACATATTCGTGCCGTGCCTCGTTATGCTCCGGCACCATCGCCAGCACAGCGGCATAGAGCGTTTCGGCATCGTCAAGCACATTGCGCACTTGGCCGATCTGCGCGAGCAGGCGCATCGCTTCGGGATGATCCCCGACATCGAGCAGGAAGCGGCGGATCAGCATCTCGGCCTGATCGTTCTCGCCGTCGTAGAACAGCACTTTGGCTGTAACGATCGGCGGCGGAAGGCTGGCGAGGTGTGAGCAATGCCTCACTGCCGTGGCAGAGCTTGCCTGGTCGCCAGTCATGCGATGCAGCCCGTCGAGCATGTGCCAGCCCATCGCCAGGGCTGGATTGATCGTCACCGCGGTGCGCAGATCCGCGATTGCAGCCGGCGCATCCCGCCGCGCGACATGACACAGTCCGCGCTCGAGGAACATCTGGCTGAATCGCGGATGATGCTGCGCCAGCCGGTCAAGCATGGCCAGCGCCAGGTCGGTTTGCTGCATCATGCGCAGCGAGTGGGCAGCGATCAGCAGCAGATCGCGATTTGCGGGGTGCGATTCAAGCAGGCAGTCTGCACCGGCAACGACAGCGGCGTAGTCACCCTCCGCCTGAAGTGCGTGCAAGTGGAGCAGCTCGGCTTCCAGCGGAGAGGCAGGAGACGACTGCGGCGACTGGGCTGACTTGTCGCTGGAAATTTCGGCTGCGGAGATCATTACGCACTATCCGTCGGCATTGGCCGGGCGCTTGTCAAACCAGTACCGCCGAAAAAACAGGGGGCGGTGCTTACGGCACCACCCCCTGCATCTCGAACTAACGACATCTGATCAGATCTTGGTGCTGATCTTCAGGCCGTAAGTCATCGGACGAACGATCGTCGAAGTCTTGATGTACTCCGCCGAGTTGGTGAACGTCGATGCGTGGCTGTTGAACAGGTTGTCACCGAAGATGGTGATGGTCCAGTTATCGCGGCTGAAGCCGATCTGCGCGTCGGTAAGCGCATAGCCCGGCATCTTGTAGCGCAGCACGGTGGTAGCTGGAACGATGATCCCGTTGGGGCCGAGCACGCTGCCGTTGCCAGCAACATCGCCTGCAGGGTAGGTCGCAGGCTCGTTATACATCGAGCTTGTGTAGTTCACGCCGCCGGCCACAAACCAGTCCATGCCGCCTGGGCCCGCCCAGTCGTAGCGGAACCGCAGGTTGCCCTGGAAATGCGGGCTGAATGGCGTGATACCGCCGACGTTGCCAAACGGGCTTTGTACCGGTTTGACGACGCCGCCCGAAAAGACCTGCGTTATGCACTTGCCAAACGTCGAGACGCCCGGATTGTTGGCAATAAAGCATGGCGCATTGGACTGCTTCGAATCGTTGTAGGTCGCCGAACCCTGGATCGTGAACCCGTCCGAGAGCCGCGCCACGATCTGCATCTCGGCACCCTTGATATGATAGTTCGGGCCGTTTGTCGCGAATGCGGTATTGCCGAAGCCGGCAGCCGGATTGAAGAAGCCGACCTGCACGTTCTGCCAGTTCATGTAGTAGGCCGACAAGTTGAAGGTCATCTTCCGGTCAAACAGATCGGTCTTCAGGCCCACTTCGTAGTTGGTCAACGTGTCGGGGGCATAGGCGGCCGAAACCAGCAGTTGCTTGGCGTGCGGTGCCACCGGGTCCGAAACCCGCGACGAAGGCCCGCGGTTGAAGCCACCGGGGCGGAAACCCTGGCTGAACA
>JANYGB010000004.1 GCA_025359445.1 Sphingomonadaceae bacterium | reverse complement strand
GTTCCATTACCTGCCGATCACGCCTGAAAACAAGCTTGAGCAGGAAACACGGCTGCTGCAGCTGGTTGAGGAGCAGGAGGTCGATCTGATCATCCTGGCGCGCTACATGCAGGTCCTGTCTGACCAGCTGTGCCGCAAGCTGGACGGCCGGGTGATCAATATCCACCACAGCTTTTTGCCGGGTTTCAAGGGTGCCAAGCCGTATCACCGGGCTTACGAACGCGGCGTGAAAATGGTCGGGGCGACGGCGCACTATGTCACCCCCGATCTCGACGAAGGGCCGATCATCACGCAGGATGTGTCAATCGTCGATCATGCCGATACGGTCGAGGATCTGATTGCGCAGGGTCAGGATACCGAAAGCCACGTGCTGGCGCGCGCCGTTAAACTGCACCTTGAACACCGCGTGATGTTAAACGGCGCGCGCACGATCGTATTCAAGTAAGATCGCCGAAGATCAGGAGAGAGACCCATGAAGACCCGCGCCGCCGTTGCCTTTGCCCCCAAACAGCCACTCGAGATTGTCGAGCTCGATCTGGACGGTCCCAAAGCGGGCGAAGTGCTGGTCGAAATCATGGCGACCGGCATTTGCCACACAGATGCCTACACGCTCGATGGGCTCGACAGCGAAGGCCTGTTCCCCTCGGTGCTCGGCCATGAAGGTGCCGGGATCGTCCGCGAGGTTGGCGCAGGGGTCACCAGCGTAAAGCCGGGCGACCATGTGATCCCGCTCTACACGCCCGAATGCCGCCAGTGCAAAAGCTGCCTGAGCGGTAAGACCAACCTGTGTACCGCGATCCGCGCCACCCAGGGCAAGGGTTTGATGCCCGATGGCACCAGCCGCTTCAGCTACAAGGGCGAGACGATCTTCCACTACATGGGCTGCTCGACCTTCAGCAATTTCACCGTACTGCCCGAAATCGCCGTGGCCAAGATCCGCGATGACGCCCCGTTCCAGACGAGCTGCTACATCGGCTGCGGGGTGACCACCGGGGTTGGCGCAGTGGTCAATACCGCCAAGGTCCAGGTGGGTGAGAACGTCGCGGTGTTCGGGCTCGGCGGGATCGGGCTCAACGTGATTCAAGGCGCGCGGCTGGCGGGCGCAGACCGGATCATCGGGGTCGATATCAATCCAGCGCGCGAGGAATGGGGCCGCAAGTTCGGGATGACTCACTTCCTCAATTCCAAAGGACTGAGCCGCGAAGAGGTGGTCGCCAAAGTGGTCGAGCTAACCGACGGCGGCGCGGACTACACCTTCGATGCCACCGGCAACACCGAAGTGATGCGCACCGCATTGGAGGCCTGCCATCGCGGCTGGGGCACCTCGATCATCATCGGTGTGGCGGAGGCAGGCAAGGAAATTGCCACGCGCCCATTTCAGCTGGTGACGGGACGCAACTGGCGCGGCACCGCATTCGGCGGGGCCAAAGGCCGCACCGATGTGCCCAAGATCGTCGACTGGTATATGCAGGGCAAGATCCAGATCGACCCGATGATCACCCATGTGATGGGTCTCGAGGAGATCAATAAAGCTTTCGAACTGATGCACGCCGGGGAGAGCATCCGAAGTGTGGTGGTGTTCTGATGGCCGAAAAGGTCAATCTGGCCGCCAAGCTGGCGCTGTTTTCAGACCACTGGGCACCGCGCATCGCCGCGCGCTACAACGACAACGAAGTCCGCCTGGTCAAAGTCGAAGGTGAGTTCACTTGGCACAGCCATCCCGAAACCGATGAACTGTTCCTGATCCTCGACGGTGAACTCGAGATGGAATTTCGCGACCGCACTGTCAGCTTGCAAGCCGGTGAGCTGATCGTGGTTCCGCGTGCGACCGAGCATCGCCCCTGCGCCCGCAACGGCGAGGTCAAGCTGCTGCTGATCGACCCCGCGGGAATGCCCAATACCGGCGATCCCGCCACCGCCACCGTGGCAGTGGCCATCTGATGGAAGTCCTGAGCACCAACCACGCCCACGGCGGCACCCAAGGAGTCTATTCGCACCAGAGCGCGACCACCGGCACCGACATGACCTTTTCGGTCTTCGTCCCCGATCATGCGCCGGGCGCGAAGCTGCCGGTGCTGTGGTTCCTCTCGGGGCTGACGTGCACCCACGCCAATGTCACCGAGAAGGGCGAGTTCCGCGCCGCCTGCGCTGCGCATGGGATCATCTTCGTCGCGCCCGACACCAGTCCGCGCGGCGACGACGTGGCCGATGATGGCGACTACGATTTCGGCAAAGGCGCTGGGTTCTATGTCGATGCCACCCAAGCGCCGTGGGCCAAGCACTTCCGGATGCGCAGCTATATCGAGCAGGAATTGCCCGCGCTGATCGGTGCCGAGTTCCCTGCCGATCTGGCGCGGCAAGGCATCACCGGGCATTCGATGGGCGGGCACGGCGCGCTGACCATCGGGCTGCGCAACCCTGGGACATTCCGTTCGGTCAGCGCTTTTGCCCCGATCGTCAGCCCATTGAATTGCCCGTGGGGCGAGCGGGCACTGACCGGCTATCTGGGCGCGGACCAAGCAGCGTGGCGCGAGTACGATGCCTGCGCGCTGATCGAGGATGGTGCGCGGCTGCCCGCGCTGCTGGTCGATCAGGGCGAGGCCGATAATTTCCTCCACGAACAGCTCAAGACCGGGCTGCTGGTGATGGCTTGCCGCAAGGCCGGGATCCCAGCGACGATCCGGATGCAGCCGGGCTACGACCATTCGTATTATTTCATCAGCAGCTTCTTGGCCGAGCACGTTGCGTGGCATGCGGCGCGCCTGAACGGATGACGCGCGAGGAGCATCTGGCTACGATATTCGCTGCTCATCGCGGACGCGAGGGCGCCTTGCTGCCGATCCTGCACGACATCCAACACGTATTTGGCTGCGTCGATGCTGCGGCTGAGCGGGCAATCGCACACGAACTCAATCTCAGCCGCGCCGAAGTCCACGGCGTGGTCAGTTTCTACCACGATTTTACCGCCCAGCCCGATCCGCGCCCCTGCGTGGAGCTGTGCCGCGCCGAAGCTTGCCAGGCGCGCGGGGTCGAGGCGCTGGTCGCGGCAGCGGAAGGAGCTGCGGGGACGCGGATCAATCTAAAGACCGTGTACTGCCTCGGGCTGTGCAGCGTCGGCCCGGCGGCGCGGCGCGGCGATACCGTGCATGCGCGGCTCGATGAGGCGGCGCTGGTCAAGCTGGTCCGCTCCGCATGATTGTTGTGCGCATCCCGGACGACGCGGCGGCGCTGGCCTGCGGTGCCGATGCGGTGGCCGAGGCATTTGCGGCGGCGGGTTGCAGCGTCGAGCGGCTATCGAGTTGGGGGATGCACTGGCTCGAGCCATTGGTTGAGATTGACGGAACCGGGTGGGGACCGGTGACTGCGGCAGACGTCCCCACGATCCTCGACGGTACCAGTTCCAAATGCATTGGCCCGATCGCAGCGCATCCGTTCCTGGCTCGCCAACAGCGCCTGACTTTCGCCCGCGCTGGCCGTACCCGTCCGCTCAGCCTTGAAGACTACGTCGCCACCGGCGGGTGGACCGCGCTCACCCGCGCCCGCTCGCTGCCGCCCGAGCAGATCATCGCCGAGGTCACCGGGTCAGGCCTGCGCGGGCGCGGCGGGGCGGGCTTTCCGGCGGGGATCAAGTGGCAGACCGTCGCCGGTGCTGCAGGCGCGCGGAAGTTTATCGTTGCCAATGCCGACGAGGGCGACAGCGGCACTTTTGCTGACCGGATGGTGCTGGAAGGCGATCCCTTCGCGCTGATCGAGGGCATGGCAATCGCCGCGCAGGCGGTCGGTGCTGGACGCGGCTATATCTATGTCCGCAGCGAATATCCGCACGCCATCGCCAAGCTGAACGTGACCATCGCGCTATCCGCCCAGATCATCGCCCCGTTCGAGATCGAACTGCGCATCGGCGCGGGATCCTACGTCTGCGGCGAAGAGACCGCGCTGCTCAATTCGATCGAGGGCAAGCGCGGCGAAGTGCGGGCCAAGCCGCCGCTGCCCGCAATCCAGGGCCTGTTCGCTTGCCCGACGGTGGTCAACAATGTGCTGACTTTGGCGGCGGTCGCGCACATCCTCCAGCCCGGCGGAGCGGAGCTTTACGCGGGCATCGGTATCGGCAAATCGCGCGGCACGATGCCGACCCAGCTCGCGGGCAACATCAAGCACGGCGGGCTGTTCGAAGCTCCGTTTGGCGTCACCCTGCGCGAGCTGATCTACGACATTGGCGGTGGCACGGCTTCGGGCCGCCCGGTCAAGGCGGTGCAGGTCGGCGGGCCGCTCGGTGCCTACATCCACCCTGATCAGTTCGACTTGCCGTTCGACTACGAAGCCTTTTCCGCCGCCGATGCCTTGATCGGCCACGGCGGGATCGTAGTGTTCGATGACCGGGCCGACATGCAGAAAATGGCGCGCTTTGCCTTCGATTTCTGCGCCGCCGAAAGCTGCGGCAAGTGCACGCCGTGCCGGATTGGCTCGGTTCGCGGCGGCGAATTGCTGAGCCGCGTCAATGAACCCGAAGCCCGCGCGGCGCTCGGCGATTTGCTCGAAGCGCTGCAATTTGGCTCGCTTTGCGCACTCGGCGGGTTCACCCCGTACCCGGTACGCAGCGCGATGACGCATTGGCCGGAGGATTTTGCATGATACTCGGTGTGGTTCTGGCAGGCGGGCATTCGAGCCGCTTTGGCAGCGACAAGGCGCTGGCTGAACTGGATGGCCACACTCTGCTGGCGCGCGCGGTCGACCTGCTGTCGGGCTGGTGCGAGCTCGTCGTGGTGGCCGGGCGCGAGACGGCCCCGGCCCTGACTTTGCCCGATTGGCCGCGAGCCGGGATGGGCCCGCTGGGCGGGATCGCGGCGGCGCTGCACTTGGCGGCGGACGAAGGCTATGAAGCGGTGCTGAGCATCGGGGTTGATTCGATCGGCCTGCCCGATGACTTGCTTGAGCGGCTGAATCCAGCTCCGGCCTATGTCTCCGCCCAGCCGGTGATCGGGTTGTGGCCAAGTTCGGCAGCGGCAACGATTGAGGCGATTCTTGAGAGGAGCGGGCGGCATTCGATGCTTGCCTTTGCCGAGGCGCTGGATGCCCGCAGCATTATCCTTCCGGTAACACCATCAAATATCAATACTTTAGATGACCTCAAGGCAGTGGAGCGCGGTAATGGGTTATGAACGCCAAGCCGATTTCGGCACGCCTGAATCCCTCTCCAGCAGCACCGTTTCGCTGACCATCGACGGCACCGCAATCACCGTTCCGGCCGGAACCAGCGTGATGCGCGCCGCCGCGCTTGCAGGGAACAAAATCCCCAGCCTGTGCGCTTCCGATTGCCTGCAAGCCTTTGGTTCGTGCCGACTTTGTCTTGTCGAAGTGGACGGCATGCGCGGCACGCCAGCAAGTTGCACAACCCCGGCAGCGGACGGGATGGCGGTGCACACCGCGACCGAGCAGGTGCAAAAGCTCCGCCGCACAGTGCTCAAATTGTACCTCTCCGAACACCCGGCGGATTGCTCGGCCTGCGCACAGGGCGACTGCGAGATTGCCCAGCAAGCTGCGCTCGCCGGGATCGAACAAACGCCCTACAACACAGGCCACACCGCCCTCGAAGTGCCGCAGGATTGCTCCAACCCCTACTTCGATTTCGACCCGGCCAAATGCATCGTCTGCTCGCGCTGTGTGCGGGCGTGCGACGAGGTGCAGGGAACCTTCGCGCTGACCATCGAAGGGCGCGGGTTCAAATCGAAAGTCAGCGCAGGGCAGGCGGATGATACCTTCCTCTCGTCCGAATGCGTTTCGTGCGGGGCCTGCGTGTCGGCTTGCCCGACCGGCGCCTTGCAGGAAAAGGCGGTCGCCAAAATCGGCATGCCCGATCGCGCCGTGGTTACCACTTGCGCGTATTGCGGAGTTGGCTGCACCTTCCGCGCCGAGCTGAAGGGCGACCAGGTGGTGCGGATGGTCCCATGGAAAGACGGCAAGGCCAACCACGGACATAGTTGCGTCAAAGGGCGCTTTGCCTGGGGCTATGCCCAGCACCAAGACCGCATAACCCGGCCGATGGTGCGCGAAACCATCGATCAGCCGTGGCGTGAGGTCAGCTGGGACGAAGCCTTTGCATTCACCGCGCAGCGCTTGCTGAGCATCAAGGCCAAGCACGGTGCGGGCGCGCTCGGCGGGATCACCAGCAGCCGCTGCACCAATGAAGAAACCTTCCTGGTCCAGAAACTGGTCCGCGCCGGGTTCGGCACCAACAATGTCGATACCTGCGCGCGGGTGTGCCATTCGCCGACCGGTTACGGCCTCAAGGCCACCTTCGGGACCAGCGCAGGGACGCAAGATTTCGATTCTGTCATGCAGGCCGACGTGATCCTGGTGATCGGCGCCAACCCGACCGACGCGCACCCGGTCTTCGCCAGCCGGATGAAGCAGCGGCTGCGTGAAGGCGCGCAGCTGATCGTGATCGACCCGCGCCGGATCGATCTGGTGCGGATGCCGCATATCGCTGCGGCGTATCACTTGCCGCTCCAGCCCGGCACCAACGTGGCGGTGCTGACCGCCATGGCGCACACGATCGTCACCGAGGGCCTCGCCGACGAAGCGTTTATCCGCGAACGGTGCGACTGGGACGAATACGCCGATTGGGCCGCATTCGTCAGCGACCCGCGCCACTCCCCTGAAGTGCTCGAGCCGGTTACCCGCGTCCCCGCCGCAGACCTGCGCGGCGCGGCGCGGCTCTATGCGACTGCTCGAAACGCGGCGATCTATTACGGCCTTGGCGTCACCGAGCACAGCCAGGGCAGCTCGACCGTGCTGGCGATCGCCAACCTTGCCATGGCGACCGGCAATGTGGGCCGCGCCGGCGTCGGCGTGAACCCATTGCGCGGGCAGAACAACGTTCAGGGCGCTTGCGACATGGGCAGCTTCCCGCACGAACTGGCAGGTTATCGCCACGTCTCGGACGATGCGGCGCGCGGGCTGTTCGAGGCAGACTGGGGCGTGACGCTCGATCCCGAACCGGGTCTCCGCATCCCCAACATGCTCGACGCCGCTCTGGATGGCAGCTTCCGCGCGCTGTATGTCCAGGGCGAGGATATTCTGCATTCCGATCCCAACACCCAGCACGTGGCCGCCGGGCTGAAAGCGATGGAGCTGGTCATCGTCCACGACCTGTTCCTCAACGAAACCGCCGATTACGCGCACGTGTTCCTGCCCGGCAGCACCTTCCTTGAAAAGGACGGCACTTTCACCAATGCCGAACGCCGGATCCAGCTGGTCGCCAAGGTGATCGAGCCCGCGAACGGACTTGAGGACTGGCAGGTTACCCAGGGCCTCGCCCGCGCGATGGGGCTCGACTGGAACTACACCCACCCGCGCGAGATCATGGCCGAGGTGGCCCGGCTGACCCCGAGCTTTGCCGGGGTCTCATTCGCGCGGCTGGCAGCCGAAGGCTCGCTGCAATGGCCAGTCACCGCCGCTGCGCCGCACGGCACCCCGGTTATGCACATGGACGGCTTCGTGCGCGGGAAAGGCAAGTTCGTCGTCACCGACTATGTGCCCACCGACGAAAAGACTGGCCCGCGCTATCCCTTGCTGCTGACCACCGGGCGCATCCTGAGCCAATACAACGTCGGCGCGCAGACCCGCCGCACCGAAAACGTGGTGTGGCACGATGAAGACCTGCTCGAAATGCACCCCGCCGATGCTGACGACCGGGGACTCAAGTCGGGCGACTGGACCCGGCTCGCCAGCCGCACCGGCGAGACGACCCTGCGCCTGACCGTGACCGACCGGGTCGCCCCGGGCGTGGTTTACACCACCTTCCACCACCCCGCGACGCAGGCCAACGTCGTCACCACCGAATATTCCGACTGGGCGACCAATTGCCCCGAATACAAAGTCACCGCGGTCCAGGTTTTGGCGTCCAATGGCCCGACCGAATGGCAGGAGAGCTACGCCAGCTGGTCCGCCAAAAGCCGCCGGATTGTGGCGGAGCCAGCGGAATGATGTGGCGCCTGACGATCCTCCCCCACTGGGGGAGGTGGGCCGCTGCAGGCGGGTGGGAGGGGGCCAGCTTGCCGCAAAACGCCCCCACCGTCAGCGCTGCGCGTTGCCGCCTCCCCCAAAGGGGGAGGCTTTGATGCACCTCGTCCGGCTCCACCACATGGTCAACCAGATCGCCCGCAACCTGGCGGTGCGAGGCGATGAAGCCGCCACTGCCGCGACCGTGGACCACCTCAAACTGTTCTGGGACCCGCGCATGAAGGCGGCGATTATTGCGGGCGATCGCAACGGACTTGAGCCGATTGCGCAGGCGGCGGTAGAGCGGCTGGAGCGGTAGCGGGAACCGC
>JANYGB010000003.1 GCA_025359445.1 Sphingomonadaceae bacterium | reverse complement strand
TTGGCGGGTTCGGCCAGTACGACCAGACCCACTTGCCGACGTTCGATCAGATAATCCAGTCGTGGGATACCGCGAACAAGGATGGCGAGCTCAACGACTTTTCAGTCTGCACGACCTGGGGAAAGCTCGGAAAGCGGTTTTATCTGCTTCATGTCTGGCGCAACAAGGTCGACTTCTTTGCCCTCCAGCTGGCGGTGTATGATCTTGCGAAGCTGTGGGATGCAAATCAGGTCCTGATTGAGGACGCAGGCTCAGGTGCGCATCTCCTTCAGGGCTGCAAGCGTGACGGGTTCAGCAAGGCGGTCGCGATCAAGGTCAAGGGCAGCAAGGAACTGCGAGCCCATGCGGTCGCAGCCCTGATCGAATCCGGCCAGGTCTTGCTTCCGTTGCAGGCATCCTGGCTTGAGAACTACCTGTTTGAGCTGCGGATGTTTCCCGCGGTTCGTTATGATGATCAGGTGGATTCCACGACGCAGGCGCTCAGCTGGATGTCGGATTTCAACGGTGCGGAGCAGTTTCTCTCGACGATGCACGAGTACCTGAGGCGGCAGGCGGAAGGCTGGCCGGACGACGAAGATGAGAAACTGCGCTCGGTCGCTTTCACATACGTCAATTCGACGGAAGAATTCAAAGTGAATGGAAGGTGGGTTCGCGCAGGCGAAGATGGCACGTACCACGTCACGCCAGAGGAATGGCAGGTCATCGCGCGCCAATCTGGTGTCACGCGCTTTGAGACGCCCAAGCCCTGATATTTAGCAGCGATTGATGCGCGAACCCGAAGGTCCGCTTTTGGAGCTTCTAATCCAGAAGCGGACTGTTCGGTTACGACCCGATAGCGGACATCTGTTTCCACGATTCAGAGGTCAGAATCTAATGGGCACCGAAGCGATCAATCTAGGCTGATAGGTGTAACCCAAAGTGTGCTTGTCGCTGCCATAGTAGCGAAGATCGACAGCCCCATGCGCGTTCAATTTCTGTGCGTCGCCTGCATTGGCCCCCTGGCGAATTACCGACATGTCATGGAACGGATGCGCACCGTCCACCGTTTCCGACCTGTGGGCTGTCGCCCAGGAACGGCATGAAAGGCGCAGAGATGAAGAGCGACAGCGTAAGAATTTCCTCGTCCCTGCTTTCGGCCGCAGTCTCAGCACGAGGTGCTGAAATGCAAAGCCTGCGCACCAACGATGGCCGCGATCTGCTGTGGGACGGCGACCCCGCATTCTGGACGGGCCGTGCGCCGATCCTGTTCCCGGTGGTTGGTCTGCTGAATGGCGGGCACTATCACTATGACGGGCGCACTTACGCAATGCCCAAGCACGGCTTCGCGCGCGGCAGCGAGTTTGCCGTGACCGAGCAAAGTGAAACCGCTGTAACCATGCAGCTGGCCGCTTCCGATGCAACGCGCGCAGCCTATCCGTTTGAATTCACCCTCGACCTGACGTTCCGTCTCGATGGAGCGATGCTGCAGGTGAGTACCGCAATCGCCAATCACGGCGACATACCGATGCCCGCCAGTTTCGGTTTTCACCCCGCGCTGCGCTGGCCGCTGCCGTTCGGCGCGGAGCGCACCGCGCACCGCATCGCTTTCGATAAGGACGAGCCAGAAGCGGTGCGCCGGATCGGCCCGGATGGCCTGCTACTTCCCCAAAGCGAACCCAGCCCTGTGGCGGGCCGCGAACTTGCCCTGCGCGATGACCTGTTCAGCGCCGATGCGCTGATCTTCGATGCCGTGCGCAGCCGGAGCGTAAACTACGGCGCGCCGCGCGGGTCGCAGCTGCGCGTGACCTTCGGCGACTTTCCCGTGCTTGGCGTGTGGACCAAGCCCGGCGCGAACTTCATCTGCATCGAGCCGTGGCAGGGGCTGCCCGATCCGGCGGCATTCGCTGGCGATATTCGCGACAAGCCGGGGATCATGCTTATTGCCCCAAGAGATATCCGCCGCTTGGCCATGACGGTCGCTGTCACCGGCTCTGCCGAGTGAATGATTGGGAGCAGCCGGATGTTTGAAAACAATATTGCCATCGTAACCGGCGGCGAATCTGGCATCGGCGCAGCTTGTGCCATGGCGCTTGGCGCGGCCGGCGCGCGCGTTGCGATCACATATTTCCGCGATGAGGTCGCAGCACAGGTTGTGTGCAGCGCGATCGGAGGCACCGACCGAGCAGTCGCCGTGCAGACCGATGTCGGCGATGAAGCTTCGGTGACGCACCTGTTCGATGCTGTCACTCAGGCTTTCGGTACTCCCGATCTGCTGGTCAATTCGGCTGGCCTCAACATGAGCGGGATCATGCTGCAGGATATGGAGCTCGCGCAGTTCGACCGGGTCGTGCGAAGCGACCTCTATGGCCCGTTCCTCACCTGCCGGGCGCTAGTGCGCGGGCTGCTGGCGGCAGGGCGCAAGGGGCGCATCGTCAATATCAGCTCGATCCACGAACACGCTCCGCGGGCCGGCGGAGTGGATTACGATGCAGCCAAGGGCGGACTGTCGCAGCTTACGGCAACGCTGGCGCTCGAACTCGCGCCGCGCGGCATCGCGGTGAACGGGGTGGCGCCGGGCATGATCCTGACCCCGATGAACGAGCACGCGGTGGAAGACGCGGCTTACCGCGCCAGCCTTGAAGCGAACATTCCGTGGCGCCGTGCCGGCACGCCCGATGAAGTTGCGGCGCTGGTCAATTTCCTGCTTTCGCCCGCTGCGGACTATATCACGGGCACGACAGTGACGATCGACGGCGCCTTGTCGTTGACCGTCGCTCAGGGAGCCTGATTGATGAGCGCCAAGGTCGATTTCGTCGTAGATCAGATCGATGGCGTGACGATGACCGGCAATACACTGGTATCGAAGCGCGACCTGATGAGCCCCTATGTCTGGCAGACTGCACCAGGGCAGTTCGGCATGCTGGTACGCGCCGTGCCGCGACCTGGTGAAGCCGGCGATACCGGCACGATCTGGTATGCCGAGAGCAAGGACGGGCTGATCTTTGCAGCCAGCGATCAGCCGGTGCTGTCGCCCGGTCCAGACCTTGACGATATCGGGGGGTGCGAAGATCCAACTCCGGTTTTCGCTGAAGATGGCAGCGTTGTGGTCTATTACACCGGCGTCGATGAAACCCGCACGCACGGCGAAATGCTTTACGCCACCGGGCCGTCGATCGACCGGCTGACCAAGCACGGCATCGCAATGTCCAGTGCCCCATCCGAAGGGAACTTGAAAGAGGCAACGGTTGACCGGACTGCCTCTGGCGGGTGGCGGATGTTCTACGAATATGCTCGCAGCGAAGCCTCGCTTATCGGCCTCGCGGTCAGCGAGGATGTCGCCGGGCCATGGCGCCACCTGCCCGAACCGTTTGCCCCCCGGGTCGACGCCTGGGATGGCTGGCACCTTTCAACTGGGCCGCTGCTGACAATCAATATGGATCAGCCGGTCATGTTTTACAACGGCGCCACCCACGACGCGCGCTGGCGTATCGGCTGGATCGCGTTCGATGCGGAATACACCGAGGTAACCGACCGCTGCATAGAACCGCTGATCGTGCCGCCGCCGCAAAGTCAGCGGACCGATACCGACATCGCCTTTGCCGC
>JANYGB010000060.1 GCA_025359445.1 Sphingomonadaceae bacterium | reverse complement strand
GAGGACCTGCCCGCCGTCTGGGCCGACCTCGGCGCGGCGGGAATGGTCTCGGGTCATGCCTATGCCAAGGCGCTGCGGACGGTGAAGACGTGCGTCGGGACCGACTGGTGCCGCTTCGGGACGCAGGATTCGACCGGGCTCGGGGTCAAGATAGAGCGGATGACCTGGGGCAGCTGGATGCCGCACAAGTTCAAAATCGCGGTGTCGGGCTGTCCGCGCAATTGCGCCGAGGCGACGATCAAGGACTTCGGGATCGTCTGCGTGGACAGCGGCTACGAATTGCACGTCGGCGGTAACGGCGGGATCAAGGTCCGGGTCACCGACCTGCTCACCAAAGTCGCAACCGAGGAGGAAGCGATGGAAGTCTGCGCCGCGTTCATCCAGCTCTACCGCGAACAAGCCTGGTACCTCGAACGTACCGCGCCGTGGATCGAACGGGTCGGGCTCGACCACGTCAAGCAGGGCCTGTTCGATGATGCCGACGCGGTGCGCGGCCTCGCCGCGCGGTTCCGCCATTCGCAGTCTTTCATGCAAGACGATCCCTGGGCCAAACGCGCCGCCGGAGAGGACGCCGAACTGCACCAGCACCTGGCCGAAGTGCGCCCGATGCCCAGCGGCGTGACCCGCATGGAGTTTGCGAAATGATCGGCGCCATGACTGGAGAATGGCTCGATATCGGTGAGGTAAGCCAGGCTTCCCCGGGCAATGCGCGCACCCTGCCGGTGCAGGGCGGCGAGGAAATTGCGGTGTTCCACACCCTCGACAACCAGTTCTACGCGCTGATCAACAAATGCCCGCACAAGGCCGGGCCGCTCAGCGAGGGGATTGTCCACGGCCATGTGGTAACCTGTCCGCTGCACAACTGGAACATCTCGCTCAAGACCGGCGAGGCCCTTGGCGAAGACAGTGGCTGTGTGCCGACGATCCCGCTGCGGGTCGATGCCGGGCGGATCTACCTGCTGCGTGAAGCCGTGGTTAGCCGCAAGGTCGCCTGAGCCCGTGCCTGGCATCCGCACCACCTGCGCCTACTGCGGGGTTGGCTGCGGGGTGACCGCAACGCCAGGTCCTGACCGGACGGCGGCGATAACGGGCGATGCGGAGCACCCCGCCAACTTCGGCAAGCTCTGCTCTAAGGGCACGCATCTGGGCGAAACGATCGGGCTTGAGGGCCGCCTGCTCTATCCTGAGATTGGCGGCAAACGGGTTTCGTGGGACAAGGCCATCGCCCGCGTCGCGCGCGGGTTCGCAGCGGCAATTGCCGAGCATGGCCCGAATTCGGTCGCATTCTACGTTTCCGGGCAGCTGCTGACCGAAGACTATTACGTCGCCAACAAGCTGATGAAAGGCTTTATCGGCAGCGGCAATATCGACACCAACAGCCGGCTGTGCATGTCGAGCGCGGTCACCGCGCACAATCGCGCGTTCGGTGAGGACGTCGTGCCGTGCACCTATGAGGATCTCGATCAGGCCGATCTGATCGTGCTGGTCGGCTCGAATACCGCTTGGTGCCATCCCGTGATCTACCAGCGGATCGTCGCCGCGCGCGCGGCGCGAGGCACCTGGCTGGTAGTGATCGATCCGCGCCGGACCGAGACTTGCTCCGACGCCGATCTTCATTTGCCCTTGCGCCCGGGCAGCGATGTCGCGCTGTTCAATGGCCTGCTCGGCTATTGCCGCGATCATGCCCTGCTCGACCGCGATTACCTGGCCGCGCATGTCGCCGTGCCGGATGGATTCTGGACCGGGCTCGATGGCTGCGGGCTGGCTGAAACGGCGCAGATTTGCGATCTGGCGGAAGCTGATCTGGCTGCCTTCTACGCGCTGTTCGCCGCAAACCCGCGGACCGTCACCCTGTTCAGCCAGGGCATCAACCAGTCGATCAGCGGAACCGACCAGGGCAATGCGATCATCAATCTGCACCTCGCCACCGGGCGCTTGGCCAAACCCGGAGCCGGGCCGTTCTCGGTCACCGGCCAGCCCAATGCAATGGGCGGGCGCGAGGTCGGCGGGCTGGCCACCACGCTGGCCGCGCACCGCGATTTTGGCAGCGAGAACTGCGCCGAAGTCCAGCGCTTCTGGTCCTCGCCGACCATCGCGGAGAAACCGGGGCTCAAGGCGGTCGACTTGTTCCGTCAGGTCCGCGCGGGCAAGATCAAGGCGCTGTGGATCATGGCGACCAATCCTGCAGTGTCCATGCCCGATGCAGCGATGGTGCGCGAAGCGCTCACCACTTGCCCGCTGGTGGTGGTGTCGGACTGCATCGCCGAAACCGACACCTCGCGGCTCGCGCAGGTCAAGCTCCCCGCGCTCGGCTGGGGCGAGAAGGACGGCACCGTCACCAATTCCGACCGCACGATCAGCCGCCAGCGCGGCTTCCTGCCCGCCCCCGGTGAAGCGCGGCCAGACTGGTGGATTGTCGGCGAAGTCGCCAAGGCGATGGGCTGGGCCGAGGGCTTTTCCTATGCTCATCCGGCGGAAATCTTCCGCGAACACGCGCGGCTTTCGACTTACCGCAACCAGGGTGCGCGGCGCTTCGATCTGGAGCCCCTCGCGGCGCTCTCCAACGCGGCTTACGATGCGCTTGAGCCGCAGCGTTGGGGCGGAACGCCGTTCGCCGATGGCCGGTTCTCCACCCCGGATGAGCGCGCGCGGATCGTGCCGGTGAGCCAGCGCGAACTGGGTCCGCCGCTCGAACGCTGGCCGTTGACGCTCAACACCGGCCGCTACCGCGATCAGTGGCACACCATGACCCGCACCGGCCTCAGCCCGCGGCTGTCGCAGCATCGCCGCGAGCCCCTGGTCGAGGTCCATCCCGCCGATCTCGCCGAGCTCGGTCTAACCGATGATGCGCTGGCCGTCGTCGCGACCGCGCAAGGCGAAAGTGTGTTCCGCATCCAGGCCAGCGAGGGCCAGCGGCGCGGCGAGCTGTTTACTCCGATCCACTGGACCGATCGCCAATCGAGCGGCGGCCGGACCGGCCTGCTGCCGCGCGCGAGCGTCGATCCGCATTCGGGCCAGCCAGCGTTCAAGCAGACCCCGGCGCGGATCGAGGCCTTGCCAGTCGATTGGCACGGCTTTGCAGTCCTGCGCAGGCTGCCGCGCCAGATCGCCGCGGCCTATGCCACGCGGGTGCGTGTGCCGCATGGTTGGCTGGTTGAACTGGCCGGGGTGCGCGATCCGGGGCCATTGACCGAAAGCCTGCTCCCCCCCGGCGAGCGGCTCGAGAGTCTCGATACCGCGCGCGGGGTGCGGCGCGTGGCGGTGCTGGGGCAAGGGCAACTTGAAGGCGCGATTTACCTGACCCGCACCGGCCCGTTGCCCGGCCGTGAGTGGCTGATCGCGCAACTGGGCGAATGTGCCGCGAGCGGCATCGAACTGCTGGCCGGGCGTCCAGCCAAACCGGCGCTCGATCGCGGTCCGATTGTCTGCGTATGCTTCGGTGTTGGAGCAAAGACCATTACAGCCGCAGCGTTGGCGGGGGCGGCAAGCGTTGAAGCCATCGGTCAGGCGACATGCGCCGGAACTAACTGCGGATCGTGCCGTCCAGCAATTGCCGGTCTGTTAAATGCGGCACGTGGTCTCGCAGCGGAGCCCGCCACATGACCGATTTTCCAGCAGGTATGGTCTGGTTGGTCGGCGCTGGTCCGGATGATCCCGAATTAATGACCCGCAAGGCCGAACGACTGCTCCGCCCAGCGGTAACGCTGCACCGTGATCACAGCGTAACGCGGTATGGCAACCGCGTGGCCGGGTTCAGGTAGCCCCTGACAGCGCCGCGACTGACACCAGCCTGTCGCCAGCGCAGGCTGCTCCCGAGGCAAGCAGGGGCCTGCCGCGGAGCCGGTCGTAAATCGGCTGGAAATTGGTCTCGGCCGTGACTTTCAGCAAGTCCTCGAAACTCGCGATGACGAAATATGTGCGTTGGAATTCGTCGAACCGATAATCGCTCTGCATGACCCGCGCCAAATTGAATTCGACTCTGCGGACGCCGGGCGCGGTCAAGGCATGGACCGTCTCGCTGGAACTCGACAGCAACCCGGCGCCAAACACACGCAGTGCGCCGTGTTCCTGCACCAATCCGAACTCTACCGTGTGCAGGTAAAGCCGGCCAAGCTGATCGACCGCATTAAGACCTTCAGCGCGAAGCCCCGCCTTGCCGTAAGCCACCATGAAATCGGCAAAAACCGGATCGGCCAACATTGGCAGATGGCCGAACAGGTCATGGAACATGTCCGGTTCTTCGGAGTAGTCGAGCGCCTCCGCCGAGCGCAAAAAATTCGCAGCCGGAAACCGGCGTTCGGACAAGTGGCGGAAAAACGGCTCGTTCGGGATGACGCCCGGGACCGGGACAATTTCCCATCCGGTCGCCGCGCGCAGGCGCGGGTTGAGTTCGACGAGATCGGGAATGCCCGGTTTTGGCAACCTGAGGATGTCGAGGCCTGACAGGAATGCGTCGCATGCCATGCTGGCGACCGCACGGGTCTGCTGCTCGATCAACTGGTCCCACACAGCGTGTTCGCCGGGCGTGAAAAGCTCCCAGTTTTGCGGCATGGTCCAATCGGACTGCACGCCTGCACGGGGCAAATCGTAAACATGCTTCGCGGCCATTTGCCCGCCTCCTTGTCGTGCTGCGAATATAGCTCGGCCTTGCTCGCAGGCAAAGCGCGCAGGTTGATCTGGCTCGCCGCTGCAATGCGGCCTATGCTTACGGCGAGCGTTCATGGAGCCGGAAATGACCATTCGCAGCTTTGTCGAAGACGGCGTCGAGACATTCGAGGCGCAGATCAATGGCGAGACAATCCAGTGGGACAAAGGGCTGTCCTATGCCAAGCACCTCCAGACCGAGCGGCTGTTGTCGGCCCAGATCCTTGTGTCAAACAAGCCCGACGAGATGCTCTTCATCATCATGCATCAGACGATGGAGCTATGGCTGAAATTGCTGTTGCACGAAGCGCGGCTGGTAATGACTGTGCTGCAAACCGGCGACATCGACCATGCGATCAAGACGCTTGACCGGATCGCAACGATCCAGCGCCACATGATCCACAGCTGGGAAGTGCTGGCGACTTTAACCCCGCACGATTTCATGACTTTCCGAGGATTTTTGCGCAAAGCCTCGGGGTTCCAGTCGCACCAGTACCGCGAACTCGAATTCCTGCTCGGCAACAAGAAAGAAGACTTGTTACAGGTCCACGGTGATGATGCAGTGGTGCATGACCGGTTGAGTGCCGTCCTGCACGCGCCTTCTCTTTACGACGAGCTGTTGCACTTGCTGGCGCGGCGCGGCTTTGCGATCCCGGCGACGCACCTCGAACGCGACTGGAGTTTGCCGTATGAGGCCTCAGAAGCGGTCGAGGATGCCTGGCTCGCGGTCTATTCTCACGTCGATGCGCATTGGGATCTCTACGCGCTGGCGGAAAAGATCACGGCGCTCGAATACTATTTTCAGGAATGGCGGTTCAAGCACATGAAGACAGTCGCGCGGGTGATCGGACAGAAAATGGGCACCGGCGGTTCGTCGGGGGTCAATTATCTGGTCAAGGCGCTTAACCTGAGCTTCTTCCCCGAACTGTGGTCGATGCGCACACGGCTGGTCGCGCGGGAAGAAGGCCCGAACTATGCCGAGGCTGGACCAGGAGCGGCCGAATGAAGATTTGGGACATTTCACAGACCCTGCGTCCCGGCATGCCGATGTGGCCGGGCGAGCCGCCGATTCTGCTTCATCGCAATGCCCAGATCAGCGCCGATTGCCCGGTCAATGTCGGCGCGCTCGACACTCCGCTTCATGCCGGGACCCATGCCGATTCGCCGTTTCACTATGACCCGCAGGGCGCTGCGAGCGCTGATTGCGATCTTGACGTCTATGTCGGGCGCTGCGTGGTCGTGGATGTCCGCCATGCTGCAAACCGGGTCGAACTTGGCGATGTCGATTGGGCGGCGATCGGTGGAGCGACGCGCGTGCTATTCCGGACTTATGACAGCTTCCCCAATGACAATTGGGATTCGGACTTCACCGCGATCGCCCCGGCGGTGCTCGCGCGGCTGCGCGAGAGCGGGGTGCGCCTGATCGGAACCGATGCGGCTTCGCTCGATCCCGAGCAGTCGAAGACCATGGACGCGCACCATGAAGTGCAGCGCGGCGATATGCGCATCCTTGAAGGTCTGGTGCTCGACGACGTGCCGCCCGGCGAGTACGAACTGATCGCGCTGCCGCTCAAGATTGCCGGAGCCGATGCCAGCCCCGTCCGCGCGATCTTGCGGGAAATTGACCGATGAGTGCCCAGCTAACCGACGTGACCGCGCGCGACGCGGGCGACCCGTTGCGTGAATTCCGTGATCTGTTCCAGTTACGCGATGGGTTGATCTATCTTGATGGCAATTCGCTCGGCGCGGCTCCGCGCGCGGCTGCGGATTGCGTTGCTGAAGCCGTTACGAACCAATGGGGCGAAGGGCTCATCACCTCTTGGCTAGGCGCCGAGTGGTCGACCGCGCCGCAACGGATCGGTGACAAAATCGCGTCGATCCTGGGAGCAAAGCCGGGCGAGATTGTCGCCGCAGACTCCACCTCAGTGAACATTTTCAAGGCGCTGACCGCCGCGCTATCGCTGCGCCCGGACCGCAGCGTGATCCTCTCGGAAGCGACCAATTTTCCGACTGACGTGTACATGATGCAAGGGATCGAAACGTTCAGCGGGGGGCGGCTCAAGGCGGTGACGGTCGATCCCGATGCGGTGCTCGATCGGCTCGGCGACGACGTTGCGGTGCTGCTGTTGACGCAAGTTCACTACAAGTCCGGGCTGGTGCGCGACATGGCCAAGGTCACGCGCCGGGCTCATGCCAAGGGCGTGCTGGTGATCTGGGACCTCAGCCACAGCGCCGGCGCACTCCCGGTCGATCTCAATAGCTCCAATGCCGATTTCGCGATTGGCTGCGGCTATAAATTCCTCAACGGCGGCCCCGGTGCCCCGGCGTTTATCTTCGTCGCCGAGCGCCATCAGGCGGCGGCACCAGTGCTGTCAGGATGGTTTGGTCACGCCAGCCCGTTCGCCTTCGAGGAAGATTATCGCCCTGCGGGTGGGATCACGCGTTTCCTGTGCGGCACGCCGCAGGTGCTGGGACTGGCCGCGCTCGAATGCGGCGTCGATCTGATGAGCCGCGTGGACATGGCCGAGCTGCGCCGCAAGTCACTTGCGCTGGGCGATCTGTTCATCGAACGGATGGAACTGCGCTGCGGCACTTTTGGCTTCGAGTTGGTCAGCCCGCGCGATCCGGCACTGCGCGGCAGTCAGGTTTCCTACACGCATCCTAATGCATACGAAATCGTGCAGGCGCTCAAGGAACGCGACGTCATCGGAGACTTCCGCGCGCCCGATATCCTGCGCTTCGGTCTGACCCCGCTGTACCTGCGCTACGCCGATATTGCAGAAGCGATTGAGCAGCTGCGCGAGATTTGTCTGACCCGCGCCTGGGATAAACCTGAATATCGGACCCGCGCGGCGGTTACCTAACGGACCAGCGATGCCCGGCTTATGGCGCGCACCATCGCAGGGTCTGAGTAACTCTCAGGCAAGTGCGTTTTTTTGCATTTCCGGTGCGCCCGAACGCCGGGCAGGGCATGCTTCAGCCAAAGGTGATATGTCCCGCCTGTGAAGGTGCCTAACATTTTTAGACCAGCCTTGGCTGCTGCCTCCGATGGTACTAGCCCAACTGGGTTCCTCCATGTTGTGACCAGCGCAAATGACCGTGCGCGGCGCGCCGCGCTGATGGCTGCGATTATTGCCGCTCATCTCGCGCTCGCTGCGTGGATACTGCTGGGTGGAAGCAACTTTGCTGCGGCACGAAAACCGCAAAGCCTGACAGCGATTGACATTTCCACCGATGTGCCAAAACCTGATGCACCGGCAAAAAAGGCGGTCGTGCTGCCGGTACCGGACAATCGCAGGGCCGCCCTGTTGCCCACAAAATTGACGGTTGAAATGGCCCCGCCCGTATCGGGGAGCGGAAACGGAAACGGGTGTTCAGTCGCGAGCGCGGTCAGCGCGGCGCTGATTGCTGACAAACCGGCCATGGCAGAGCTTGCCGCCTTGCCAGCCGCAGTTCGGTCCGATGCCGATGCGGTGATGCTATGGAACGGGGCGTGGCTCGATGTCGCGCCCGAAGCGCAGGCGCAGATGGCGCAGAGCCCGATCCCGGCGTTGAAGCGGGTCGTCACTGCTGCAGTGCTGGCACTTCCCGCAGAATGCCAAGAGGTCGAGACTGCAGGTCCGCAGCTAATACCGATTCCTGAACCTGGGCGCACGACGATGGTGGTGATCGGCTCGGGTGTTTGGCGCTGGTCGCAATTGATCGAGCCGCCCGTGCTCGATCCAACGGGCGATCAAACAGTTGGCGATTGGCTGGCGTCGTTCAAACCTAAAGGAAACTGAATCGCCGTCACGTTGCGCTGCCCGTCGCCGCGGCCTAACTGGACAATCAGGTCGATGGTCGAGCGAATGTAGCTGATCGTCTCGCTGCGGCGCAGATCGCTGCCGGACTGGCCGACAATCAATGCAAGCTGCTCAATCGCTCCGTTCGGCGAGCTGGCATGGATCGTGCTGATCGAACCGGGATGGCCGGTGTTGATCGCGCGCAAATAGCTCAGCGCTTCCACGCCGCGGATTTCGCCCATGATGATCCGGTCGGGCCGCATGCGCAGCGCTGCCTCGAGCAAATCGGCTGAGCTGACCGACGCCTCGCCCAGCTTTCCGCGCACCGCAACCAAGCCGACGGCGTTGGGGTGGATTAACTGAATTTCTGGGGTATCCTCGATTAACACCAGCCGTTCTTCAAGCGGAGCTTCTTTCAGCAACGCATTGAGAAGCGTGGTCTTGCCGGTCGCAGTGCCTCCGGAAATCAAGATCGTTTTGCGGGCACGGACGGCATTGCGCAGGAATCCGGCGATGTCGCCTTCGGACAGCTGGTTTGCCAAGTCCTGATCGATCGCTTGCTGCGCGAGCGCGGCGTGCCCGACTTTGGAAAACGCGCCGCTCGCAACATAGTCCGCCAGCGTCAAATCTGGAACCACGTGCTTGCGAATGGCGACTGTTACATGTCCCCGGGTCGCCGGCGGTGCGCAAATTTGAACCCGCGCGCCGCTTGGCAAAGTAGCGGCCAACAGCGGATGCTCACGGCTGATGCCCTGATCCGATGCCGCGGCAATTTGCCGGGCAAGGCGCCACAGCGCGGCATCGTCCAGACTGGGACTATCATGCCGCTCGATGCCATCGCTCGTCTCCAGCCAGAGCTCGCCCGGGCGGTTGACAAAGATATCCGTCACGTCGGCCCGGTCTAGCGCTTCTTCGAGCGGGGCGAGAAATGCACCCAGATAATGCAATGGCTGAGCGTTCACGGGCGCGCTGGTCCGACCGCCGTAAAATCAAGATCACGCGCAACGAAAATTTGAACCAAGGCGCCCTGTTTGGTCTTGATCGTGGGGGGGATATCGCTGCCACGCGACGCCTGGGTGGCCAGCGAGGTTGCTTCGTTGGCCGAATTGACCACTATCGTCGAACCGCCTCCGATCCGGTTTGTCAGTGCTCCGATCCCGCCGGTCAAAACCGAAAGCAGGATAGCTCCGCCGAATCGTTGCAGGAAGTGACGGTTTACCTTGCCGCTCAGGCCGCCTCGGCCAAGTTCGTCCACAGCTGGCGAACCGAGTGTGATCGAGACTCCATCGGGGCGGATCAACCGGCTCCACACGATGAAAATACGGCTCGCCCCTTGGGCAACACCTGAATTGTATTCACCGATGACCCGGCTACCCGCCGGAATCAGCACCGACGAACCATCGAACGACAGCACGTCCTTGGTCACCAAGGCGCGGGCATAGCCCGGTAGGTCCGAATTGAGCGCGGTTTCCATTACCGCGCCAACAATCGCTCCTTGCGGAACCAGGCGGTCTAAATTGTGCAATTGCTTGGCCTCGGAACCTTCGGCCTGCTTCGATCCCACGCGTTGAGCAAAGCGTTCGTTACCGGTTCCAGAGGCGGGAGGGCTCGCTGCATTCGCGGCGGCGATTGCATCGCCGGTCGGGTCAGAACGCGTTCCTCCGACTCCGAGACCAGCTTCCGGCGCGGCTTGCTCCTGTCCCATCGCAGCGCTCTCGGTGCGGGACGAGCGATTGGCGTAGAGATCTATCACCAGCGCTGACCCGCCAAAACGGTCTTGTGCGGGCGTGGGAGAAACAAACTTGCTCGCGGGCAAACGCGCGTAGGTGGGCGCATAACCTGATAGCGGCGGCGTTGCAGTCAGCAAGATCGGAGCTCCGTGGGGCGCGAACGGAGCAGCAACGATTACCTTTGGTTCGATCATCGGCGTGGCGGCGGCCATCGACGTCATTTTGAGCGGCGGCAGCGCGAGCGCCGAAACCTCTTGGTCACCGCGCGCCACAACCATTTTGGCGAACACTGCAGTGCCGACGAACAGCAGGCCGATTGCCAGCGGCGCGATGGCCGTGCGCGCTGCGGCGCGGGCTACGCGCGGACGCCGGACGGGGGGATCGTTAGGCATGGTCGGTTCCTATGGCTGCTTGGTGACGGTGGCGAAGCGCTTGCCAGCACGCAACGTAAAGCGCGGCGCGCGCTGCTGGACGACTGCGACGCGGCCGCGCATCGTGACATTGACCAGGCTTTCGTCAGACTTTGGACCACCTGAAAAGATCGCGGGCAGCGCCACGTCTTCGGCAAACTCGAAATATGTTTGGTGGCCGTCATCCCACACCCGCGTCGGCATTAGCCCCGGATCGCCGGCCAGCGCATAGCCAAAATCGAGCTGGACCGGCGGCGGCGGCGGGGCTTCGGCTATAACGACAACCGGTACTGGCGGATAATCGAAGCGCAAGACCCACGGTGTGGCCGCCCGGCGGGGACCCACTGACAAGTTAAAGGTATAACGGCGCGCGGTTGTGATTACGGTCATGTTGGTGTTGGCTTTGGCATTCAGCGGCTTGAGAAACAGCATCCGAGCCCGTTTGTTTGGAGCAACCTGCCACGCGGCCGAATCGCCTATCGACACATTCTCGATGCGCTCGTCTGCGCCGAATTCGATCATGATTTGCCAACCCACCGCGCCCTGAAGTGCGATCACGCTATCAGCCTGGTAAAACACCGTCTGAATATGAGCGTCCGACGCATTTGCCGGCGCGACATTGAACGTGGCACATGCCAGCGCCGCAGCGACACCGAAGGCAAACCACTTCACTGTGTCGATCCCTCGGAATCGCGGCGATAGCGCGTCACCACAAAACCAAGCGGATTGTCGAACCGATCTTCAAGTCGCAACGGACGATCGTTGAAGCCAAACGATATGGCGCTGACGTATGCCCGCGTATCCAGGATCCGGCCCCCGGCCGCGCTGCGTTCTGCATCGTACCGCACCAGACCCGCCCCCGGGCCAACCAGCGAAACGCTTTTGATGCGGACTTTTACAGTGTCGCCGGGCGACAGGGCGCGCAGCGGGCTCGCAGCGTTATTGGCGGCCATGGCTGCCACATATGCACCGCGCACGTTGCCGGATGAGCGCAACTGCACGCGCCGGTAATTGGTTGCCAGATCGGTTGCATCAAACGTCTCGCGCGTCCGGACATAGTTGGCGAGTTCCGCTTGGATCACAGCGTCATTTTCGCTCAGCTTGCCGCCCTTGAGCGTGGTCGCTACCTCGACTGCGCCGGTCTGACGATCAACTGTGACAACGTAAGGCTGGACCGACTTCAGCGGCATCATCAGCATCATCGTGATTGCCAGTATCAATGACAGCAAGCCGCTCAACCCGGCCACCCCCCAGGCAATTTTGCGCATGCGACGTTCTGCGGTGACCCGCTCGTCCACCCAGCTGAGTGCCGAGGCGTAATATTTGTCTGCTTCAGTCATAAATCTCTGCGCTTGGCTGCGCGCGATGCGCGATTTCTCAGGGGCCGGCGAAGCGGCGGGGTGGATGCGTAAACGCTTTCAACGCGTGATGATGTATTGAGCATTTGCCGGCTTTGCATCGGCCCAACGTTTGAACCATTGCGCGCGACCGCCGCAGCTGGCCGCTCCAAAGCTGGCTGAGCATCGCGCCGCTGCAAACTTTCGAGTGCGCGGATCACGCCGGGCTGGGCTGCTTCGCGAGCGGAACGATTTACCTGCGCTGGGCTTTCAAATGTAGCGCGTAATGCCAATGCCGCTGCCGGCTGGTCCCGCGCAATTGCCGGAACGCGTCCAGGCAAGCGAATGCCCTGCGCGATAGAACGCAGTACACCCAGAGCAGCCAGCAGCGCGATGCTGAACACGATCGTAACCAGGCCGAGCGGAGTAACCGAGCTCTCGAGGAACTGTCCGGCGGCTTCCTGAGTGAGGATGCGATCCAGCATCGGTGTGATTATTGCCAGCTCGACCGCCGCGAGGGTCAGCACGCCGAGCGGCACCAGCGCTGCGGCGATCAGTGCTCTTAACCAGCCTTCGAGCAGGCCGCGCGTAGCATCGAACAGCAGGAATCCGGCAACCACTGGAGTCAGGGCCAGCAGCAAGGCCAGCACAATCCGCGAAACCACCAGCAGCCCTAACGTGGTCATGGTAAGCAGAAACGCCGAAACGTTGAGGGTCATCGCTGTCGTTGGCGGCCCGCCAACCAGCGGCGAGGCGATTCCGGCGCGTTGCCGCCAACCGACGCTCGCCAGTTCGATCTTGTCGAGCGCGCCTTGGATCCCGATCAGCGGGGCAGGCGCATCGATCGCGGTGATCAGTTCTTCCGCCACGCGGGTCGGGCCGCGAGCGACGGTATCATACACCACGTTCTGAACCATCGCCCACGACGTTGCGAGCAGCAACACTACGCCAATCCGGACTGCCAGCCGGGTTAAATCGGCCAGCACGAACCCGCGCCCAAGCATCAGTTGATAGCCGAAAAATGCCACCGCGATGACCATCAACGTCGTCAAAGTCGCGCCGGTGGCGCTTTGCGGAGACGCCAGCGCCGCATAGCCCCGTTCGACCAGCCCGAACGCCTGGCAGTCGGTATCGGCGAGCAGCCCGGCCACGAGGCCGGGCGCGCTGGGCGCAAGGCAGGCGTCTGGTGTCACGCGGCCTCGACCAATCGCGGCAGCCACGCCTGCGGAGAATCGCCCAGCTCTTCCCGCAAAGCATCGAGCATCCGCACGGTGCGCTCGCGCCCCGACAGAACGGTCAACAGTTCAGGCTGTGAAGCCAGGTTGAGCCGCACGACCACGCTGTCAGTGCCGTGCTTGATCAAGAACGCCCGGGCTGTTTCCGGCATATCGCGGATAATCTCGAACTCGTCCTCGGTCAGCCCGAAGCCGCCGATGTAATCGGCCGCCTGCGCGCTCGAATTGGCCATGAAAATCTGTGTTCCGGCTTGTTCGATGATTGCACTGGCGATTTTGCTGTCCAGCGCATCGGACGCGGATTGGGTGGCAAAGCCGACAATTCCGCCGCGCTTGCGGATGGTTTTTTCCCAATCACGGATGCGCGATACGAACACTTCGTCGTCGAGCGCTTTCCAGCCTTCATCAACGACGATGATCGTTGGTTGGCCATCCAGCCGCTCTTCGACCCGGTGGAACAGATACAACATCGTTGGCGCGCGGAGCGCGGGCTGGTCAAGAATCGCAGTCATGTCAAAGCCCAGCGTCGCCGCATCGATATCAAGGCGGTCTTCGGCATTGTCGAACAGCCAGGCATACTCGCCGTCGGAATGCCACGGCGCCAGCCGCGCCGAAAGGTCCCCCGCCGAAGCCCGCCCGCGCCCACGAAACAGTTCTGCAACGTGGCGCAAGCGGCGCAATTCGGGACGCCCGGACATTGCCGCCGCGATGGCTTCAGAAATCCATGACTGCTCTTCGACGTCCAATGGCGGGCCGTCACCTTGCGTCAGGCGCGTCAGCCAATCGGCCAGGAAGCGCCGATTAACCGGCGAATCGGGTAGCGCCAGCGGATTCATGCCGGTCGGTACGCCGGGGCGCAGCGCATCGTAGCTGCCGCCGATAGCACGCAGGAAAATCTCTGCACCGCGATCCTTGTCGAAGAACACGATGCGCGGATTGAACCGCCGCGCCTGTGCCAGCAGGAAGGCAAGCACCACGGTCTTACCCGATCCGGACGGCCCGATTACGGTGAAGTTGCCCAAATCGCCGCGATGAAAGTTGAAGAAATACGGTCCGGCAGCTGTGGTTTCGAACAGCGTTACGGCACTGCCCCAGTGATTGCCGCTTGCTTGCCCGACCGGAAAATTATGCGCGCTGGCAAACCCGGCGAAATTGGCGGTTGAAACCAGCGCCTTGCGGGCGATGTAACCAAAATTGCCGGGGAACTGAGCCCAAAACGCCGCTTCCAGTCCGAGCTCTTCGCGTACCACGGCGAATCCGGCTTCGGACAGGGCCGCCTGAATCTCGCCCGCCGCTTCATCGAGCGCTTCAAGGCTTTCTGCCCGGACCATGATCGTCAGGTGGTGTTCGCCAAAGGCTGCGCGGCCAGCGGCCACGTTATCCTTGGCTGCGATCAGTTCTGAGCGCAGCGAGACAGCCGCGTCATCGGCGGCGCGCATCCGCCTGATCAACAGGTCCATGCGTTGCTGGGCCACCCCGCGATCGACGAAGGCAAAGCTTTGAGTGACCACCATAGAAAGTGGCAGACGGTAAATGTCATCGAGCATCCCTGCGGTCGTGGCCGCCGGATAATCTTTAACGGAAAGGATTGCGGCAAATTCGGCGGCCCGTCCATCGAACGGACCCAGTTCAACCGCATCGATCCCGAACGCAACCGTCCGCCGGGCAACCGCATGGCCCAGATTTCCGAGCGGCAGCAGTGCGGGGTTCTTAACCGCGTTGAACAGCTCGCCAAAGAACGCGAGCTGCTCGGAGGCAAGGCCCGCTTCAGCCTCGTACGCGGTCAGCAGGCTGGGCCGATACGCGTCGAGCGCCGCCATCAGCTGCTCGCTGGCCTGAACCAGCAAACGCCGATCAGCGCCGCGGTCATCGTCGGTCGGTGCCGGCCCGCCGGTAAACATGCCCAAAACCCGTTCAGCCAGCCCGGCCCGGCCACTCAGCGGCCGCACGATCAGGGTCAGGTACAGGTCGTTTACATAAAGTCGGCGCGACGCGAGCAGCGCGTTCCAGTTTTCATCCAGTTCTGCGCTGAAATCGTCTCCGAACTCACCTTCAATCCGGGCCACAACTTCGCGCCGCACGACGTGGTGATACAACGCGAAACGCGCCGAACCGATCGCTTGGAACATGCCATCGCGCACCGCCAAACGGGCTTCGAGTTCGGCTCGTCCGATCGTTTCGAACGGAAGCCCGGTTAACGCGATGACATGCAGCAGATGGCCCTCGCGAGTCAGCACGGTGTAATCGTCCATCTGCGCAAGATAGGGCAAGTGTGTGCCTACCGCCGTCTCGCGCTGCGCGGCCTGGTTACGGGCAGTAAACATTGGCACCCCGAAGCTTGTAATTCTTGATGCGCGGGGTGCGCCGCAACCGCGTCAGCCACAGCGCCATGACATGGGGATCACGCAGATGTGCGGCGTAACCGACCGCGTGGAGTATCAGCGAGGGAAGCAAGGCCAGCGGGGTCTTGAACACCAAAAACAATTCAGCGGCGACAATCGCGTTTAGCACGAAGAACGGATAAGTTACGCCCGCGACCATCTGCGGCCGGGCCAGTGCCTTGAAAAGAGGATCCGCCATTATTCAGCCAGCGCCAGCTGCAGATCTGATCCCTGCGACGATGGATGCTGCACCGAAGACCACGAACAGTCCCAGTACAACGGTGGCGCCATAGCGCCAGTTGATCCTGCCGGTCAGCATCATGAAGCCGACTGCGGCAACGGCCATGACTGCAATAGCGGTGGCAACATTGCCAAGCATGGTGCCCTGGAGCCATTCTGCAGCATTGCCGATTGCGCCGGAGCCCGCTGGATCGGTGGCGGCCAATTGCGCGTATGCCGGACTGGCAACGCTAATCAGCAGCATAGCGAAGACGTTACGTTTCATGGGCCAGGCACCTCGATCAGCAGGATTGGTAACGGCTTTGGGAGAAGCGGTAAGGTCAGCGGATCAGTGATCCCTGCGTCCCTACCTAAAGCCGATGGAGTGTTGGGGGTGTGCGGCACAGCAGGCCCAGACCAGCGCTGCATGATCGTGCCGACGTAGTTCTGCGTTTCGCGATAGGGTGGCACACCGCCGTAGCGCGTAACTGCTCCCGGCCCTGCATTGTAGGCGGCCAGCGCGAGCGGAACGCTGTGGAACGTCGCGAGTTGACGCGCAAGGTAGGCCGCACCACCGTTGATATTGGCCAGCGGATCGCGCGGATCAACGCCGAGTTCAGCAGCAGTGGACGGCATCAACTGCATGATGCCGCGCGCGCCTTTGGGGCTCACGGCATCATTGTGACCCCGCGATTCGGTCCAAGCGACGGCTCTTAAGAGGCTGGGTTCGATCCCGTAACGGCGGGCTGCAATTTCAAATTGATCGTCGACTGCGGTTGGGTTGGCAACCCCAGCTACCCGGTCAAGTTTGGCAACGACTGTGGCCATCACACCCAGAATTCGCGCCTCACCATCATCGGATATTTCGATGACATCGGCGTGCGCAACGCTGGCCGTAACCAACGCAATAAGCGGGAAAAATATTATCGATCGCACGTTCCAGCACCTCCTCTGGACTAGCGGAAATGGTTCGCACCGACGCCGTGAGGAGGGTCACGGCGCCGATGCGAGGCGTTATTTGATATCAACCGGTTCGGTCGTCAGCGAAATTGCCGCGATGTCTCCATCGGCCGGGCTGTAGGGCTCGCTGTTGTTGTCGGCCCTGAATGCAGTCCCGAATGGAACCCCGAACTGATCCTCTTGCCGCACCGTTACCGTCCCGCCGCCGTTATTCGGTGGAGTGGAACTGGAGTTCGAGCCGCAGGCAGCGATGGCGCAGCCAAGGATGAGCATGAGGCCGCCGCGCAAGGCAATGTGGAAGTGGCGTTGCATGTCAATCATCCGATCACGGTTGGGTCTGCGGGCGGGGAGCCCCGCGGAGCGGTGGGTTGAGATAGGGGAATGCGTTCAGGATGTTCGTTGCCGAGCTTGGCGCACCGTCGGTGTATGCCACCAACCCGGTTGGCGCGTCGGCTGGCTTGCACAGGCCAAGGTCGGTCTGCTTGCCTGCAATCGGCACGGGATGGCACAACCGGCCCATCGCGACTCGCAGAACAACATCGACCGCATCGTCACCCGGACGCCGTCCATTGGGGAAGCCCGCCAGATCATTACCGATCACACCGAGCGGATTCTGTGCGCTTTGCGGAGTCGGAGTGACCCCGGTGTTCAAGCGCAGCATCTCGGATGCCGTCACAGTCTTAAGCTGGTTAAGCGTCGCGATACCGGTCAGGAATGTGGCCACCAGATCGTTGCGCGGGAAGTTGGTCGGCGCCAGATTGGTAAAGCTTGTTCCCAAAGTCGCATTCACCGGTGCGCGGAACAGCACATCGAGGATCGCAGGGAAGGTCGGGTTCGTTACGTAGTCAGCCAGCGCGCCGTCCTGGGTCGGTTTGGCCGCATTGAACAAATCCTTCTGCGGGATTCCGATGACCACTTCGTTCACCAGCGGCATGCCTAGCCGCGAAACTTGGGTGTAGGCGCCGCCATAGAGTGCTGGCGACTTGTAGTTCGGGTTGGGCTTGGCCAGCTTGGCTTGCGGCAAACTGGCGGTGGACCACACGCCGATAACGCCGTTGCCTGTCCCGGTCAGGCAGGAAATCGGTACTTCGAGCGCGATCGAAGTGACGTTTTTCTTGCCAATCAACTCCTGGTTGTTCTGACTCTGCGTAATGCCGCCGGGAAACGGCGTCCCATTGCCATAAACCGGATCATTGTCGCCTTCGATCGGCACAAAATTGACGAGATCGAAAATCGGCCCGAGGTTGACCGCAAAATATTCGGCGCGCTGACCCGCGAAAACGCGGCCCTGCGTTGCGCATCCCGGAATTGTGACATTGTAGATAAACTGACCGGCATAAGCCGGGTAGTTCGAGATTGTCTTGTTGCCGGCGTTATCAAACGGCTTGATGAATGCTCCGCCACTTGCGTTTGCAACCGTGCCGCGCGTTCCCGACCGGCGGTTGCCCGTTATCTGGGTGACGGTATAGCTTTCATCTTCGCCAAGGTTGCCATCGAGCGGAGCAGAGATGGGGCCGATCTGGCGCAGCGCGATCGGCAGTGTCTTGCCGCCGACCGTAACGGTCTTGCCTGTGTCGCCTTTAAGCGCGTTCATAAATTTGAACTGGTAAGTCAGATCCTCAACCGCATCGCCAGTGTTATCGACGTGGATTTCGTAAATCGCATCGGGGTCCATCGTGTAATAGTTGGGACCATCGCCGGGATTTTCTCCAGGCTGGAAATTGGCGATCAAAGTAACATAAGCCTCGCGGCCCGGCTCGTAGCTACGGAACGCGTAGACGTCTGTATTGTCGACTTTCGGCATCTCGGTGATCCCGGGTGCCTCACGGTGACTGGACGCCATTGCCGGCATTGCCGACGCCATCAGAGCCAGCCCACTCGCGGCTCCAACCAAAATTACTTTGCGCATACCAATTCTCCATAAGACCCGTCTCAACTCCGTTAACTTGCCATGGCTGGTCCAAATCGACGTATCCAATAAGGTGCTGCAATTGACGCGAATGGTGCTTTTACCGCGAAGCATTTTGCGCGGCGTAAGTGTTGCCGTAACAAGCAGCCTGCTTAGCTGGAAAGAACACATGCGAAGATTCTTGACCCAAAGACTGGTGTTTGTTGCCGCCGCTGCCGGTCTGGCGGCCAGCCCCCTGCTGGCGCACGATTTCTGGCTGCAACCTCAAACATTTTGGACTCGCTCAGGCGGAAGCGTTCCAATGGTGCTACTGGTGGGGCATGGCGCGGCGCGTCAAAGGTCCAGCATATCAGCGGACCGGTTTACGTTGTTTCGCTCGTCTGGCCCAGCTGGCGTCATCAACCGGATAAGCGATCTGACGCTGGGATCGGCGGCCGACGCATCGGTCACCTTCGCCACGCCAGGAACCTATATGGTCTTTTTCTCGACCAGCAATATCCCCAGCGAATTGCCGGCCATACGTTTTAATGACTACGCCACTGCAGAAGGCCTCAGTCAGGTACTGGCCCAGCGCGCAAGTAATGGATCAATGAGCCGCCCGGGGCGTGAACTATATTCGCGCCGGGGCAAAGCCATTGTGCAAGTGGGCCCGATTGGCAAAACCCCGCAACCACAAATCACCAAGCCGGTGGGCCTTGGCCTTGAAATCGTTCCGCTCAGCAACCCTTACGCACCCGGCAATACCTCTCAGATTACTGTGCAAGTGCTCTATCGTGGACAGCCACTGGCCGGAGCCCTGGTTAAACTCAACAACCTCGATGCCGATGCGCAGCCGGTTGAGGTGCACCGCAGCGACGCCAGCGGACGCGCAACGTTCCAGGCCCGCCATGCTGGTCAGTGGCAATTCAACGTCGTGTGGAGCCAGCCACTTGCGAACAACTCGACCGCCGACTTTTTGACCACTTTCTCAAGCCTTACTTTTGGTTTCGCAGGCACCCGGTAGGGGCACTGAAATGCACAACAAGGTTTCGATGAAGCGGTCGTTAAGCGCCGCGGCTGTATTTCTGGCCGGTTCAAGTTGCTGGGCATCGCCCGCCTGGGCGCACTCCGCGAAAGGTCTATCGGGCGGCTTCGCGGCAGGGTTCATGCACCCGTTTCTCGGTTTGGATCATCTGCTGGCGATGGTTTCGGTAGGTTTATGGGGGGCCTTTCTGGGGCGCCCGATGATCGCGGCGCTGCCGGTTATTTTCCCTGCAGTAATGGCCTTTGGCGCGCTGCTAGCAATCTTGAACATGCCCCAGCCACCTATTGAACTCGGGATCGCTTTATCGGTTCTGGCCTTAGGAGCTGCAATAGCGTTCGGATACCGCGCGCCGATCTGGCTGGCGGGTTCGCTGACCGGAATGTTTGGCTTGTTCCATGGCTATGCCCACGGCTCTGAAATCCCCTCGCTGGCGGATCCGGTAGCATTTAGCACCGGGTTCGTACTCGCCACCGGCATGCTGCATGTCGCCGGGATTGGTCTGGGCATGGCCAATCGCCTGAAGGGAGGAGCGCTGGCAATCCGGGGAGTAGGCGCAGCAATCTCGCTTTGCGGCGTTTACTTTTTGGCTCAGGCCGTGGCGGTATGAGGGGCGGCACTCTGCCCGCTGCGCTGATTTTTGCAGCGCTAGGTTTTGCCTTGTCTTTTGCGCCGCCCCGGGTTCGCGCCCCGGCGCTGCTGGTGTCAGCAGTCGCGGCGATTGTTCTGGCGCGTGTGGCAATTGATGTATCGCGCGCCGAATACGTTTACTTTGCCTGTTGGGCCAGCGTGATCGTCGCTGCGGCCAGTGTCCATCTGCCCGGAGGATTGCCTCAGCGGGCGGCAGTCGCATTGTCGTTAGCCTGCGGTGGTGCAGCCGGGGCGGTGGTTGGTTTGGCCGGAAATTTGCCAGAACTGGCTACGGCAGCGGCTGCCGCGCTGGTGATAATACCGGCCAGCTGGCTGGTCGCCAGTGGCAGGGGTATCGCCATTAAAGTTGTGTCGAGCTGGCTGATTGCGATTGCGATGTTGGCGGCAGCGCTGCCTCTTACGCCGACCCCAGGCTACGCGCCCGATCACATGGAATAGCCCCCGCGGACAACTTTTTTACAAACATTGCATCCTTTTCAGCTTGGAGCGCGTTCCTTTATGTACGGGGGGCGGCCAGCAGGGTGGAAATATGCTGTTGAATACAAATATATTTGCCAGTGCTCGTCGAACAGAGCCAGCCGAGTTGAATTCGTATAGCGAAAAGCTCCTAAGCCGCTTAAGCATCGACGTTGAATGGTTTTCCATGCTGACGGTAACCCCCGGGAATGCGCCCGCGCTCCCCGCAATTGGTCAAGTGATCGTCCTCTATATCGTTAAAGGCACCGGATCGCTGCATTGGTCTGACGGCGCAATAGTACTACGCGAAGGGATGGTGGTTGCCATTCCCCGCCAATTGCAGACGGTTTTGCGGGGAAGCAAGTGCGATGGAGTGTACGAAACTGCGGGCGAAACTCACGGAACAACCGGCGGCGATAGTGCCGATAAAACTGGCGATATGGTTGTAGCTTCAGCAGTCGTTTCAGCTAGCGCGGGCCATGGCCTGGGATATTTTGAAAGCCTAAAATGTCCGCTGGTGGAAGATACCGATGACGCCCTGCTGGCACTGATCTTCGGTGCCATACTTAGCGAACTGGAAACGCCGGGCATCGGCAGCAAATGTATTGTCGAAGCGCTGATGAAGCAGGTGCTGATTGTCTTGTTGCGGCGCACACTGGCGTGCCAGACTGTCGCCACCCCTCTTTATTTGACGGTAGCGAATCCGAGCTTGGCGCAGGTGATCAATACGATTCAGGACAGCCACGCGGAGCGTTTGTCGATCCCCGGTCTTGGCAGAATGGTTGGAATGACACCGTTGGAGCTGACCCGCGAGTTCGAACGGGTATTTGGCGAAAGTTTGCTCGACTTTATTCTTGGCGTGCGCTTGTATCAAGCAACCAGCCTTTTGATGCAAACCGACTTACCAATCAAATGTATCGCAGCATCGGTGGGCTTCGCTAGCCGCAGCCACTTTTCGCGGGCATTCAGAAAACGCCAGGGACAGGATCCAACAACATTCCGAAAGAATGCAGCGGAACCGTTGGAAGTTTTACAACTGCGAGATGAAAGTAAGTTGTGTGCGACAATCTGAACGCAACGCCCAAACTAATCTGTGCGAAACTTCCCGAGCTTGGTGATCTCTTGGCAGTCGTTACCGCTTAGGAGGCTGACAAACCAAAATCGGTTGCCCACTTTCCACACCGAGGACTGGTAGAACTCCAATATCGCGCCGTCCGGGTTGCGCGCAGCGAACGTTGTAGTCGTTCCATATGGCGCGATATCTAGCTCCATTGGCTCTGCGTAAAGCGGCCAACCACGCAGCGCGATTTGACCCGCGAACGCCCGCGCGTCGTTAACCGGGAAGCGCAACGACGCAATACCGATATTGGGCGCCACAGCCGATGCGGAGCGCGGCCCCCCTGTCGCGCTTCCTCGTCACGAGGCTGTCGAGGATCTCGCCTTCCTGGCCGACCGCGCGCCACAGGTAAACCATCTCGCCATTCAGTTTCACGCACATCTCGTAGAGGTGCCAGCGCCATCATCACCGGCAGGCGGATCACGTCGGGTGAGGAGTTGAAGCAGCGGAACGGACTGGCGGGTTTTCGGAGGCGGGGCATCATGCGCCCTTAGCCAGTCGGCACGCTAGC
>JANYGB010000058.1 GCA_025359445.1 Sphingomonadaceae bacterium | reverse complement strand
GGGCGTGATCGCCAGATGATGGAACGTGATTTGCTCATGCTCGGCGCGGCGCTGCCAGGTGGTGTGGTTTGAAACCACGCTGGTCACTTCCATCGGCAAGCGATTGGTCGAGGTGCGATAGAGCAGATCGTTCAGGCAATGGCCGCCTTGGCTGACCATGATCATGGCCTTGAGCTTGCGCCGGAGATCGTGGATCCGCCAGTCCAGCCTGTACGCCGTCGCGACCGGCGTGAACGCTTCGGTAAAACTCTCGATCGTCATTGCGGCGGGTCCGGAAAACGCCACGCGCATGAAAAAGCGCCCGTTGAAACCATCGCCATATTGCGAGCTTTCCGCGATATTGCAGTCTTGACTGGCGACCGAATTCGCGACCGCGGCGACTATTCCCTGGCGGTCTTCCGTTGCGATCAGCAGGACGAAATCGGCACCTCGTGGCATCACATTCCCCGGTTAAACGAGCGGCGGCGGCTGCGGCGGCCTGCGTGAAATGGGCCAGTCCATGAAAGACTGGCTACATTACGCTCGCCTAATTCAACATGCCGAAATTGTGACCAATCCACGAATTAATTTAGCAGCCGGGGAATATTGATGAACGGCCCCCGTGGTGCTTGGGCAGGCGGCATTTGGGCACGCGCGCTGGTCTTCGCTGCGGTGCTAGAGTTCGCCCGCTCCCTGCACCACCCGGCCCCGCTTGCGCCAAACAGCAATGGGGCGGGCCTGCCTTAACAAGCTCGCCCCGCCCCCGGTAGCATAGCCCATGAGGATGCTGCCTGCCCGAAGGATGCCAGTCTTGCTGCGGTAATACTTGCAGGAATGCGCCAACTTACAGCGGCATATTGTCGATCAGCCGGGTCGTTCCGATCCGCGCGGCGACCAACAGGCGGGCGGGACCTTCACCGATTTCCGTAAGCGGGCGCAGCGTTTCTGCGTCGCGCAGTTCGGCATAGTCGACTGTGCTGAACCCTGCGCTGCGCAATTCGGATTGCAGCCCCGTCAACGCGCTGCTTGCCGCCGATCCTGCATGCAACGCGGCGATCGCGGTCTGCATGGCGCGAGGTATGGCCGCTGCTGCCTGGCGCTGTTCGGGCGTCAGGAACGCATTGCGCGACGATAGCGCCAGGCCATCGGCTTCGCGCACGATCGGCACCCCGATGATCGCGTCAGCATGAGGCAGCGTCAGATCGAGATCGCGCGCCATGCGGCGGATCACCGCAAGCTGCTGCCAGTCCTTCTCGCCGAACAGCGCCAGCTCGGGGCCGATCTGGTTGAACAGCTTGCACACGACAGTTGCGACGCCTTCGAAATGACCTAGGCGCGCCGCGCCGCACAGCCCGTCGCTAACGCCGTCCACCAAGACTTTGGTGGCGAAGTCGGGCGGGTACATGACATTGGCGTCGGGCACCCACAGCAAGCTGACTCCAGCGGCTTCGAGCAGTGCTGAGTCGGCCGCCAAATGCCTCGGGTATTTGTCGAGATCCTCGTTCGCGCCAAACTGGCGCGGATTGACAAATATTGACACCGCGACGTGCGCAGCCCGCTTTGCAGCCTCACGCACCAGCGTCAGATGGCCTTCGTGCAGCGCGCCCATGGTCGGGACCAGCGCGACCGGGCCATCTGCTTTGAGTGCTGCGACGGCACTGCGCAGTGGATCAAGCTGCGTGATGGTTTGCACGGATGAGTCCCCTTGGATAAGACGGCGTGGCGGAAAGCGCTCGCCCGCTTTAGGTTGCACTGCAACACGCGGCAACACTTTGCAAAACAGGTTTTAATCGCACGTGACTTCGCATTCAGGCCCGCACCGCATCGTCTTCGCCAACGAAAAAGGCGGGACCGGCAAATCGACCACCGCGGTCCACGTCGCGATCGCGCTGGCCTATCAGGGCGCGCGGGTGGCCGCGCTCGATCTCGATCCTCGTCAGCGCACGCTGCACCGCTACCTTGAAAACCGCGCCGAGACCGAACGCCGCCGCTCGGTCGATTTGCCCAATGCAAAGTTCGAGGTCTTCGCCGGCGAAACCTTGGCTCAGCTCGAAGCGCAAATCGCAGAGTTGAGCCAGGACGCTGACTTTATCATCTTCGACACCCCCGGACGCGATGACCAGTTCGCCCGGCACGTCGCGACCGAAGCGGACACGCTGGTTACCCCGCTCAACGACAGTTTTGTCGATTTCGATCTGATCGGGCAAGTTGATGCGGAAACCTTCAAGGTCCGCAAACTGTCGTTCTACGCCGAGCTGATCTGGGAAGCGCGCAAGAAGCGGGCGATGACCACGATTACTGAACGCCGCCGCGAGATGGATTGGGTAGTGGTGCGCAACCGCACTCAGCACACCGAAGCGCGTAACATGAAGCGGCTCGATGCAGCGCTGACCGAACTGTCGAAGCGGGTCGGCTTCCGCATCGCCAGCGGGCTGTCCGAACGGGTGATCTACCGTGAGCTGTTCCCTTCGGGGTTGACCCTGCTCGACAAGGGTCAGTTGGGTGAACTTGGCACCAGTCACCTGGTCGCCCGGCAGGAACTGCGCGCGCTGCTCGCCGCGCTCAAGCTGCCGATGCCGGCCAGCCCTGTTCCCGAACTCGCGCTGGCCTGAGCGGCAGTGGCCAAGTTTCTGTTCCTCGCGCTGCTTGTGTTCACTGCATGCCGCTGGGGAACCGGCCAGTGGCCGTGGCAAATCCTTCAAAACAGCGAACAATCTCAAAAAGAAGCGATGGCGCGCAGGCTCTTGGGGGTTGATCGCAGCGCCAGCCGCACCGACATAGCAGAAGCGCACCGCCGCTTGCTCGCCCAGGTCCATCCGGACCGCGGCGGCAGCAACGAGGCGGTGCACGCTGCCACGGCCGCGCGGGACTTGCTTCTTGCCCGGCTGACCCGAACCGAGACAGGATCCTAGGCCTTGACCCACATGACCCACACCTTCGATGCCACCGTGCTGCGCGAATACGATATCCGCGGGATCATCGGCGAAACCCTGAGCGAGGCCGATGCCTATGCGATCGGGCGCGGGTTCGCGACCTTGCTCGGAGCCGACGGGGGCACGACTATCGCAGTGGGGTATGATGGGCGGACCAGTTCGCCGATGCTCGAAGCGGCGCTGGTCAAAGGGATCAACGAAGCCGGGCTCAATGCAGTGCGCGTGGGCATGGGGCCGACCCCGATGTTGTATTACGCCGAAGCTTCAATGGAAGATGTGCAGGGCGGCATTCAGATAACTGGCAGCCACAATCCCGCCAATTATAATGGCTTCAAGATGGTATTTCGGGGGCTGCCGTTTTTCGGTGCTGACATCCAGAAGCTCGGGCAGATCGCGGCGGAGGGCGCTTGGGCCTCTGGCAGCGGCAGCCATCAGTCGCGCGAGATCCTCGGGGCATATGTCGCCCGCCTGATCGAGGGCCTCGCCGGGATCGATCCTGCCTGGCTGGCCGATCTCGCGATCGGCTGGGACGCGGGCAACGGCGCTGCCGGGCCCGCGCTCGAACTGCTCGTCAAACAACTTCCTGGCCGCCATTACACCCTCTTCACCGATGTCGACGGGAATTTTCCAAACCACCATCCCGACCCAACCGAAGAAAAGAACCTTGCCGATTTGAAGGAGTTGGTCGCGCGCGAAAAGCTCGATTTCGGGATTGCTTTCGACGGCGACGGCGACCGGATCGGCGCGATCGACGGTGAGGGCCGGGTGATCTGGGGTGACCAGCTGCTCATGATCTACGCCGAAGACCTCCTGAAAATGGAGCCCGGAGCCACGATTATCGGGGATGTTAAGGCTTCCAAGGCTCTATTCGAGAAAGTATCAACGCTTGGTGGACATCCGGTTATGTGGAAAACCGGACACAGCCTGATTAAATCCAAAATGAAGGAAACTGGTGCGCCGCTCGCAGGCGAAATGAGCGGTCACGTGTTCTTCGCGCATCAATACTTCGGATTCGACGATGCGCTTTATGCAGCCGTGCGCCTGATCGCGGCATCGGCGCGGCTGGGCAAATCGGTCACTCAGCTGCGCGGCGAAATGCCGCCACTGGTCAATACCCCCGAACTGCGTTTCCAGGTCGATGAAAGCCGCAAGTTCGCCGTGGTGGACGAGGTCAAGGCACGGCTGGCTGCCTCTGGTGCCGACGTTAACGACATCGACGGGGTGCGCGTTAGCACGCCGGATGGCTGGTGGCTGCTGCGCGCCTCGAACACGCAGGATGTGCTGGTCGCCCGCGCCGAAAGCAATGACCAGGCCGGGCTCGACCGCTTGCTCGCCGATGTCGATGCGCAGCTCGCCGCATCAGGTCTGGAGCGCGGGGAGCAGGCCGGGCATTAGGCTCGCGGCTAAATTAGCCGAACCAACGCGGGCTTTCGGCTTCGGCGATGGCGCCGGGAATTTACGCGGAGGACTTGAGATGTCGGCCAGCCTCTAATTTGGCAAGCCGCTCAATCAAATCGTCGATCAGCGTCCTGAGCCCGGACAGCGCGTGCTGATGTGCTTGATCAACCGTTTGACGCTTCGTTGCGACCGTCAGGGCGCGGGCCACCGGGTCGGCGATCGCGACCAGGGCGTGGCGTTCGTCGCGACCGTAAAGGCTGCCGTCGGGACGCGGACCGAGCAGCAACCAGCCGATATGGCCGACGCCGTCGCCATGGAGCGCGACGCGCATTGGCAAGACCGGATCGTCGTCGTCGCAATCGAGCGGTCCGGGGGCGAGTGGTGGTTGCCACGCGGCGAGCCAATCGCGCACCGTTGTTTCCTCGATGTCGCGGTGGGCAAGTAGAACGCCATCCACGACTACCGCGCCCCACACTGCGCGCGCGCCGGCCTCGATCTGCTCAAGGGTCGAGCCGGCGATCGCGGCGGGGGTTTCCGTCTCGCGCAGATCGGCGAGGCGCAGCGGCCATTGCAATCGGAGGCGCATCAACCCTTTTTGAAAGCGGCGCTCGGCCCACTGGTGGACGCTTCCGTGGAGCGGCGCGACCAGCATCGCCGCCACGGCCGCGCCGAGCCCGGCGGCGATTGCGCGGCTGCCTTCGCCGAAGAACTCCTCGCCCAGCACCTCGATGACCTTTTCCGACCCCGCGAAGGCAGCGCCGAGCAAGAGCCAAGCGCGAATACCTTCGTTGGCCGTCGCTTCACGCGCGCTGGTCAATATTTGGAATGGAATGATCAACAGAGCGGCGAAAGCGACGCCGACCAGAGCATATTTGATCTGCTGCCGAGCGATTCCAGGCGCGGCACGGCGGAAGCGCACCGCAATCGCCGCAACCGCAAACGCAAAGCACACAATGAACTGGAGAGGGAGGAGCGCCACTGATGTCACCGACAATGGGGAAAGCAAAAATAGGAAATTGCCGGCAATTGCGACGACGCCAAGATAGGTCCATCGCGGAGTCAGCTCACCGGTCGGGAAAGCCAGCAGGGCAAGGAGGAGCGTCGAATTACTGAGTGCCCCGGGAACGCGGGCGAAAAAACCGTCAGAAATACCGAGCGGTGCCAACGCGCAATCGCCGATTAGAGCCCCCGCCGAAATCAGCACCGACACTGGATCGCCCGGACGCCGCAGGAAAAGGATTAGTGCAACCATCAGCGCGAGCGCCGACCCAACAAAGAAGGTCCAATAGCCGGTCCATCTGCGGAGTTCGAAGGTCAGTCCGCTACCGGCATAGGCGTCGGTCAGGTAGCTGCTTGCTGGCGGTCAGCGTCGCTTGGTGAATTTGTCCGTTGGGCGCGCGGAGCACAACTTTCGCCTGCTTACCATCGGCACGTTCTATCTGGCGCGTAAAGGCGACCGCTTCGGGCTCTGCCGCGCGGCCGTCGACCGCGAGCATCCGGTCGCCGACAACGACACCTTGCCGCCGGGATTCTGCGCTGAACGGGGCAACGAGTTGACCGATGCCATCGCCGCCATTTGGGCGCAGGCCAAGATTATAGGAAGCGCGGGCCAAGGCTTGATCACGCACTTCGGCCTGCCAGTTAACAACGGTGATCGAGACCAGGGCCCAGGCGAATAGTAGCCACCACACGGGCCGATAAATCGCCAGCGCGCGGCCGGTCAGTGCCGGCAGTCGATCAAACTTTGCCCACCGCATTTCCGGCCCCCATGCCCCCTGTGAGCAGGGTTAGTGGGTTACTGCCCGAGGTCAATGATAACGCCTACGAATCTGGCGTGGCGGCGGAGACTGGAACGGCTGTTCAGGCCGATTTTTCAACCAGCCGCATCCGAAAGAACTCCAGGATTTCATCCCTCGCCTGAACCGTGGGCTGGCCCGCCTCGTCGATTAGGTGCAGCGTGACCACCGAGTGCGGATTCTTCATCGGCGTGCGCGGATTGGCGGCTTCATTGGCCAGCACGCGCGGCTCGAAGCGGTCGCCCAGCGCCTCGGCGAAAGCAGCGAAGCGTTCGGCCTTGCAGAAGCTGTCACCTTCGAACCGGTAGGCGCGCACGGTCAGGTCCTCGGCGTCCATCCGCGCTTTAACCGCCTTGAGCTCCTCGGGGTCGATCGCCATACCCGCCGAATTGTTGAGCGGCAGCGAAGGCTGCGCCATTACTGGCGCGAGCACAGACGGTTCGAGCATCATCGACAGGGCAAAGTTGCCGGTGAAGCACATCCCGATCGCGCCCACACCCTTGCCGCCGCATTCCTGGTGCGCCTGCGCCGCGAGCGCGCGCAGCCACTGCGTGATCGGGCTTGAGGCGTTGGCGCTCAGCGCGCGGAATTCTTTGGAGATGCAGGCCCGCGCGATCGTCGCGACTGCCGTCAACGCGGTCGGCACCGCGCCGTCCTTGCCGAACATATGCGGCATATAGACGGTGAACCCGGCATCGCGGACCCAGCGGGCAAAGCGCGCGACGTGCGGGCTGATTCCGGGCATTTCGGTCATCACCACCACCGCCGGGCCGCTCCCGGCGATGTAGACCAGCCGGGCTTGCCCGTTCAACGTGATCTCGCGCCGGGTGAAATCGTCGAGCGGGTCGGTCTGTTTGAGCGAACGGTTTGGCATCTTGATCCCCCTGGTTGGCGCCGATAGTGGCAGCGCCGGGGCCGGGCCGCAAATGCCTTTCCCAAGTGACTGCAATCCATGCCAAAGTACGCGTGATGACGCTTGATCTCCTCCCTCCTGAACTCGCCGGCTGGTTCGCTGCGCGCGGCTGGAACCTGCGGCGGCACCAGCGTGAAATGCTCGAGGTTGCCGCGAGCGGGCGCCATGCGTTGCTCGTCGCCGATACCGGCGCGGGCAAGACGCTGGGTGGGTTCCTGCCGACGCTCGCCGATTTCTGTCCCACGCGGCTCGACGGCAAAGCCCCGCCCGATGGCCTGCACACGCTTTACGTCTCGCCGCTCAAGGCGCTGGCGCACGATGTGCAACGCAACTTGCTCACACCCGTCGAGGAACTCGGCCTCAAGATGCGGGTCGAGACGCGCAGTGGGGATACGCCCTCTGACCGCAAGGCCCGTCAGCGGATCAAGCCGCCGCATGTCCTGCTGACTACGCCCGAATCGCTTTCACTGCTGCTGTCGTATCCCGAATCTGCCGAGCTGTTCAGCACCCTCAAACGCGTGGTGATCGACGAGGTTCATGCTTTCGCCCCGACCAAGCGCGGTGACTTGCTGGCCTTGGCGCTGACCCGTCTGCAGGCGCTGTCGCCCGATCTTCAGCGCGTCGCCTTGTCGGCCACGTTGGCCGATCCGGACGCGTATCGCGGCTGGCTCGCGCCGTGGGGAGATCTTGATTCGGTGGCGCTGGTGCTGGGCGAGGACGGCGCGCCGCCCGAACTTTCGATTCTGCTGCCCGAGGATGCGCGCGTGCCGTGGGGCGGGCACGCGGCGGTCTGGGCGGTGCCGCAGCTGATCGAAGCGATCAAGGCCAATCGGACCACGTTGGTGTTTTGCAACACGCGCTTCCTCGCCGAATTCATTTTTCAGCGCTTGTGGGAGGCCAACGACGACAATTTGCCGATCGGGATTCACCACGGTTCGCTGTCGAAGGAGGCGCGGCGCAAGGTCGAAGGGGCGATGGCGCGGGGCGAGCTGCGCGCGCTGGTCGCCACCGCCAGCCTCGATTTAGGGGTCGATTGGGGCGATATTGATCTGGTGGTGCAGATGGGTGCGCCCAAAGGCTCGTCGCGGTTGCTGCAGCGGATCGGCCGCGCGGGGCACCGGCTCGATACCTCCAGCCGCGCGCTGCTGGTGCCGGGCAACCGCTTCGAATTCCTCGAGGCGATGGCGGCGCAGCAGGCGGTGAATGAGGGGCAACGTGATGGCGAGGAATTCCGCCCGGGCGGGCTCGATGTGCTCGCCCAGCATGTCATGGTCTGCGCCTGCGCAGCACCATTCAGCGGCGCGGCACTGCTGGATGAAGTGCGCAGTTCGATGGCTTATGCATGGCTCGATGCCGCGCAGTGGGAGCGGGTACTCGAATTCGTCGCGACCGGCGGCTATGCGCTCAAGGCTTACGATCGCTTCCGCCGTATCACCAAGTTCAAGGATGATTCCGGCAACGAGTTGTGGCGGCTGACCCACCCTGAGCAGGCCGGGCGCTTCCGGCTCAACGCCGGGATTATCATCGAGAGCGAGATGATCGAGGTGGTGTTTCGGAGGGGCAAATCGCTCGGCCGGGTCGAGGAGAGCTTTGCCGCCAGCCTGCGCCCCGGTGACACGATCCGTTTTGCCGGGATGGACCTTGAAGTCGAATCGATGAAAGAGACTCAGCTGGTCGTGCGCGCGGCCAAGAAAGCTGGCCAGATCCCGAGTTATATGGGCCAGCGCATGGCGATGACCACGCATTTGTCGGGCCGGGTTCAGGTGCTGCTGGCCGACCGCGCGGGCTGGGCGCGGTTTCCCGACGATGTGCGCGAATGGCTTGAGGTGCAGGACTGGCGCAGCGAACTGCCCGAACCGGGCAAGCTGTTGGTCGAAAGTTTCCCGCACGGCGGGCGGCACTACACGGTGTTCTACACCTTCGAAGGCTGGCCGGCCAACCAGTCGCTTGGGATGCTGCTCACCCGGCGGATGGAGGCGCGCGGGTTTCTGCCGCTGGGCTTCGTCGCCAATGATTATGCGCTGGCAGTGTGGGGTTTGCGCGCGATTGATGATCCTGCCGGGTTGCTCTCAGAGGAGATCCTTGGCGATGAGTTTGCGGCCTGGGTGCAGGACAGCTATTTGCTGCGGCGTGCATTTCGCGAGGTGGCGGTGATCGCCGGGCTGGTCGAGCGCCAGCAACCTGGCAACCGCAAGACCGGGCTGCAGGTGACCTTTTCGACCGACCTCATTTACGACGTGCTGCGCAAGTATGAGCCCGATCACCTGCTGATCGAGGCCGCTTGGGCAGATGCCCGCGCGCGGATGACCGATGTCGGGCGGCTGGCCGCTCTGCTCGAACGCGCCGCCAATGAGCTATGCCACGTCAGGCTTGACCGGGTCAGCCCGTTGGCAGTGCCGGTGCTGGTGATGATCGGGCGCGAATCGGTGCCGCAAGGGATGGCTGACGACGAGCTGCTGCTCGAAGCCGAGGGCCTGGCCGGTGCGGCGATGCGGATCGATCCGGTTGACGGGACTGGCGACTGACCGATCGGCGCGTTCTTTTCAGCCTGCTCCTCTTGCCGCACAGGCTATCGCATATTCACCGACCTCTCATCGTTCGTCATCCTGAACCTGTTTCGGGGCTCATTTTTCGTCGCACCCGGAGCGCTGTTTCTGGGCGAAAACCTAGAGTTTTGCGCGTTTCCCGCTTGCTCCGAGTTCGAGGCACGATGGGCCGTGAAACAAGTTCAGGGTGACGAAATCGGGAAAAAGCGGGACTGTGTGGTTGCCACCCACGAAAAAAGGGGGCGGATTGCTCCGCCCCCTTTTTCACATTGTTATGCGTTCAGCCTACTTGGCAGGCGGTGCGCCCGCGGCCTTGCCAAACTGGATGAACTGCTCATTGCCGACAAACCCGAAGGCAGAAACCCCGGACCCCTTGATGATGTTCAGCACCTTTGCGGTGGTGTCATACGGGGCTTGCGGATCAGGCTGGAACTGCAGTTCGGGCTCAGGACTGATCTTGAGCGTCGATTGCAATTGGTACAGCAGCTGGCCTTGTGTGACCGGCTGGTTGTTCCAGGTAATCTCGTTCGTCGGGGTGACCGAGACCTTGTTCTTGTCGTGCTTGGGCGGCGGAACGTCGGTTGGCGGCGTGGGCGCCGGCAGATCGATATTCACGGCGTGAGTCGCCACGGGGATGGTGATGATGAACATGATGAGGAGCACGAGCATGACGTCGATGAGCGGCGTCGTGTTCATTTCCATCATCGGCGAGCCATCATCGCTGCCGCCTGACATAGACATGGGTGGGGTGCTCCTAAAAAGTTGGTTCTGCGGCGCTTAGCCGTTGGGATCGACCGGCGTCGAGATGAAGCCGACGGTCGGGTAGCCAGCATACTGGACGTTGGCCACTACACCGGCAACACAGCGCCACGGCGAGTTCTGGTCACCGCGAATGTGCACCTCGGGGATCTGCTCGGGGTTGTTTTTGATCGCTTCGATCCCGCCGGCCCGATCGATGATCTTCTTAAGGCGGGTGGAAGCAAGGTCGAGCAATTCGGTCGAGTCTACGGGCGTGATGTTGTTGAAGTATACGCGGCATTCGCCACCGGTTTGCGCGCCTTCGAAGCCGGGGTCACCAGCCGAACGACCGCCGCTGTCCGTGGTGCTCACGGTAAGCAACAGGTTCTCAACCTTGTCCTTCGATTCCTGCGAAGGGAAGATCGGGATATGCAACTTCTGAATCGTCTGGATTGCGATCGGAACCGCGATCAGGAAGATGATCAGAAGCACCAGCATCACGTCCACCAGCGGCGTGGTATTGATGTCCGACATCGGCTTTTCTACGCCGCCGCCGCCTACTGACATTGCCATGGGTTAAATCCTATCCTTAGCATTTGCCCCGGACCGCCGACTTGCACAGCGTGAACTATCCGGTTCGATCCGGACCCGCCGGGCAACCTGTCGAAGGTCACCCGGCAAAGCCTGGCATGGCGTATTACGGCTTGGGCGTGGTGTTCATGTTGGTCATCGGAGCAGTGGCTGGCTTGGGCGGAACCGCCTTGGCAGCTGGTGCCGCAGCAAACGCCGGCTTGACTACGCCCTTTGAATTGATGTTGGCGAGCACGTCGGTCGAGAAGCCCTGAAGGTGCTCGGCGATGCGCTTGTTGCGGGCTTGCAGGAAGTTGTAGGCGAGCACGGCCGGAACCGCGACGAGCAGACCGAGCGCGGTCATGATCAGTGCTTCACCGACCGGACCCGCGACCTTGTCAATCGAGGCCGAACCGGCGATGCCGATGGCGATCAGTGCACCGTAAATCCCGACCACGGTCCCGAACAATCCAACGAATGGCGAGGTTGCACCCACAGTTGCCAGGAACGGCAGACCCGAAGCCAGCCGCGCATTGACCGAAGCTTCCGAACGCATAAGCGAACCGGTCAGCCAGTCATGTGCGTCAGTTTCGTTGACCATCTTGCTGTGCTGGTCTTCGGCGGTCAGGCCGTCATCGACGATCTGGCGCCAGGCGCTGTTCTTTTCGAGCTTGGCCGAACCTTCACGGAGCGAAGGGGCGCGCCAGAACGAGCTGCGCATGTCGGCGTACTGGCTCATGATCTTCTTCTGTTCGATCCACTTGGTGATCAGGATGAAGAACGTGCCGAACGACATGATACCCAAAATCACCACGGTGGTAATCGAGATGTAGTTGGGCTTTCCGCCCGGCATCAGGGCTTCCATGAAGCCGAACTTGTTTTGCGGGGCTGCGTTGGCAGCAGCGGTGAGAATGTCAAAAACCATGCGAAAGTCCTCTCGAGCAGAAAATGTTAAACAATGTCGAGGGCCGCACCCTGCAAGGCTGCGGCCCGAAATCGATCAGTCGGTCGGGATCACCCAGCGGATCCGGTTCGAATAGGATCCGGACGTCGGATTGCCTTCACCATCGGTTGCCGGCGCAAAGCGCGCCCGGCGGGTGACATTCGAACAGGTCGCTTCATCAAGGTCCGGGCTGCCGCTCGAACCGGTGACGCTGCAGCTGGTAACGCGACCATCTGGCCCCACGCTAACCCGAAAACTGGTCGTGCCAGCCCGTTCTTCACGCAAGGCTCGGGTCGGATAATCGTTGGTCGTCGCCCAACTGGCCGGGTTGCCTTTCGGCACTGCCGACTTCGGCTGAATCCGCGGCGGAGGAGGAGCGGCCGGGGCCGGAGGTGCCGGAGTCGGAAGCTGAAAAACTGGCGGGGCCGGCACCGGCACTGGTGTCGTCTCAAGTGGCGGCGGCCGCGTATTGATGTTGGTCATCGGCGGCGGCACCACGATTGGCGGTGGAGCTGCCTCCTTCTTGGGCGGCGGCGGCTTTTCTTCCTTCTTGGGTTCGTCTTTCTTGATATCGACGGTCGTCACCTTTTTGACGATCGCCTTGTAGCCTTCATAGGCCAAGCCGGTCACCAGCGCATAGCCTAAGGCTAAGTGCAACAAGGCAACGACGACGAAAGCAGCAATCTTGTTGCCGCTCATTTCTTGGTCAGCGTAAGCCATTCAGACGCATCACTCCATTACAGTCCCACCGAGCCGAAACCCGGACCCGGCGCTAACATCCCAAAAGGATGCCGGCACCCGAATTCTTATTTTTTCCACCCTGCGGGTCAATCCAGAAACTTGCGCACACCCTCTGTCCGTAAGTGCCGGATCGCGAACCTTTTCTTTTGTTAGGCCCGGTTTTGCGTCAGTCTTAACCGCGACTAAGCCAAGGCGCAACGCTTTATCGGTTAACTCGCGATTCACTTGTGCTAGGCTCAACTCGCTGGGAAACCCGCCGATTCCTGCGTCTGTCCGCACGCCAATTTGAGCAATGTCATATGTCCGGTCTTAAATTGAAAGCATTCCAACGCAATCCGCGCTGCTTTTTGGTGCTGCTCGCCGCAGCACTTGCGGCGCAGGCTGCGCTGGCCGATTCGCGCGGCCCGGCGTTGGCCCCTGCGCCGCCCACTTACGCCGATCTGGCCGATCTCGCCGATGGCGCGCCGCTGGTGATCCGGGCCCAGCCGCGAAAGATCGCCGCAGTCGAACCGGCGCGGGCGCAGGGGCTGCGCGCGGGCTGGGGGCGGTTCTATGTCGAGGCGAAGACCGAGGCGCTGATCGCCGGGAGCGCGCCGCTGGGCGAGGCGCTGCGTTACCTGGTCGATCTGCCGCTCGATGCCAAAGGCAAGCCGCCCCAGTTCAAGAAGAAAAGCGTGGTCTTGTTCGCACGCACCGTTGCGGGCCGCCCGGGCGAGCTTCAGCTGGTCGCCCCCGATGCGCAGGTATTGTGGGACGCGGCGCTCGACGCGCGGATCAAGGGGGTGCTGCGCGAGCTTTATGCCGCAGGCGCACCGCCGCGGATCAGCGGGGTGCGTGAAGCCGTGCACAGTGGCGGCGAGCTGGCAGGTGCGGGTGAGACGCAGATCTTCCTCGTTTCGGCCAGCGGCGCGCCGTCCGCGATCACCGTCAGCCGCGCCCCCGGCCGTGCGCCCCAATGGGGGGTATCGTTCTCCGAATTGGTCGCCAGTGACAGCGCGCCAGCCCGGGAGACGTTGGCATGGTACCGGCTCGCCTGCTTCCTGCCAGCGGACTTGCCCCGCAGCGCCACCAGCGCGCCGGGCAATGACGACCGCGATGCTGCGGCGCAAGACTATGCCTTCGTTCTTGCGCAACTTGGTGCCTGCACGCGGACGCGGCGCTAATGCAGTGCTAACCGGGTGCTGACGGCTTCCTCTCTTGCCCCTCTTGCCGCCTCTGCCTAAGGCGCGGGCGAATAGGGGGCTTGCATGGCTGAACCGCTGAAGATTGCACTAGCCGGGCTGGGCACGGTCGGGGTTGGAGTTATCCGTTTGATCGAGGCCAACGCGGCCTTGATCGCGCGCCGCGCCGGGCGGCCCTTGCAGGTTACCGTGGTCAGCGCGCGCGATCGGAACAAGCCGCGCGGGGTCGATCTGTCGGGCTATGCCTGGGAAGACGACATGGTCATCCTGGGCGAGCGCGACGATGTTGATGTAGTGGTTGAAATGGTCGGCGGCTCGGATGGCCCGGCGCTGGCGCTGGCGCGGACCACGATCGAGGCGGGCAAAGGCCTCGTCACTGCCAACAAGGCGATGATCGCGCACCACGGGCTCGAACTCGCCGCCAAGGCCGAAGACAAGCATGTCGCTCTCAAGTTTGAAGCGGCGGTCGCAGGCGGGATCCCGGTGATCAAGGCGCTGCGCGAAGGCACCGCCGCCAACCAGATCGAGCGGGTTTACGGGATCCTCAACGGGACCTGCAATTATATCCTCACAGTGATGGAAGACTCCGGCCGCGATTTTGCCGACGTGCTGACCGAAGCCCAGGCCAAGGGCTATGCCGAAGCCGATCCGGCGTTCGATATCGAAGGCACCGATGCGGCGCACAAGCTATCGATCCTCGCCGCGATCGCGTTCGGATCGAAGGTCGATTTCGCGCGTGTCGAGACCTCGGGGATCACCCGGCTGCGCGCCGCCGATATCGCGCAGGCCGCTGCGCTGGGTTATGTCATCCGGCTGATCGGGATGGCGGATACCGGCGGTGGGTTATTCCAGCGGGTCCAGCCGCACCTGGTGCATTGCGATCACCCGCTGGCACACGTCGACGGTGCGACCAATGCGGTGGTGGCCGAGGGTAATTTCTCGGGACGGCTGCTGTTTCAGGGCGCAGGCGCGGGCGATGGACCGACCGCCAGCGCAGTGGTCGCCGACCTGATCGACATCGCGCGCGGCGAACTGGGCGCGGCATTTTCGGTCCCGGTGAGCGAGCTTGAGGATTTGCCGCCCGCTGCAACCGGGCACCGCCTGGGCCGGGCTTACCTGCGCTTCATGGTTGCCGACCGTCCCGGCGTGCTGGCCGAGATTACTGCAGCGCTGCGCGATGCCGGGGTATCGATCGAAAGCCTGATCCAGAAAGGCCGCGCCGGCGACGCTGAAGGCGGGGGGAGCGAAGTGATGGTGGCGATGGTCACGCACGAAGGCCCCGAAAGCGCGGTCAGCGAAGCGATCCGGCTGCTCGACGGCTCGGCCAGCCTGAGCGAACCGCCGCTGGTCCTGCATATCCTCGACAACTAGCGCGCGGATAACAATTTAGGGACTGTCCCTAAATTTCGGCCCCTAAATTTTGGCCTCTAAATTTTGGCCCCGAGTTATGGCGCTGCCTGCTCGCCGTTGGCAATCGCCTCCGCGTCCGACCCGGCGGGCGGAGCGGGCAGCTTGGTCACATCGACGTAATAGACCGGCGCCGGGACCGAACCGAAGTGCTTGCAGCTGGCGCAATAGCCCTTGTCAAACTGCGGCGCGCGCGGGATTCCACCATCGAGTGCGCGGCGTGCGGCGCGCGAATTGGGGTCGGTGTCGGCGCTCGAGGGGACGCGCTGGTCCTCACCATGATCGGCGCAAACCACGATCTCATCGCCCACTTTGGGGCGGCAGCCCGCCCGCGGATCCTTCACGCCATAGGCGGCATGCGCGGTCTCAATCATTTCGCCGACTTTGCGGTCAGTCGTATCGGGAACGGGCGCGGCTTGCGCCATCAGGCTAGTCGGCACGATCAGCCCCAGTGCCGTTAAAGCCAGAGCCAAGCGCCGCATCACAACTCCCATCCCCTCCGCGCGACGGACAGAGCGTGATGCGGGCTTAATCTTGAGTGAACGCAGTTCAGAACGTATCGCGCGCGCCGCTCAATTCCTTTTCCTTGTCATCGGCTACGCTGGCCACCGTCTGGATCGCATCCAGTAACTGCGCGCTGGTCGCGCTGTCGGGGATCTTCATGCTGAACCAGGTATATTGCCCGCCAATTTCATATGCCCCGATTTTGTAGCCATCGTTGGCTATAAGCAAGTCGACTGCCTTGCTGGCAATTCCATCTTCCTTAACCTTCGCAACGGCGGAATAGATATTGCGAACCTGCAATCCCCCTATGACGTCGGAGGCCGCTCCCGAAACAAACACCAGCTGGGTACGTTTTTCGCTCGGGAAGTTGAAGACCAATTTGAAATCGCCGTCCTTGTCGATTTCATACTTTTGGCCCGCGCTGTCGAGCCGGCGCTTGACCGAATTGTCTTCGGCCTGCGTTGGCAGCGGAGCGAGCAGAGCAGCCGCGCCGAGCGTGCCCAGAACCAGCCGTGCAGTGTTGTTCAAATAATCAGTCATTGATAAGCCCCCTGTTGAGAAATCCTGCTGCCGTATAGACCAAATCATTCCCGCCGACTTGGACATACTCGACACGCTGCCCAGCCGCGTCTAAGCGCGCCAGCACATACATATGCAGGACAATCAGCTCATCATGACCATGACCGCCGCCCCCGCCAGCTCCGTTACCCCCAGCTCCGTTATCCCCAGTCATGTGCTCGACCGCGTGCTCGTGCTCGAAATGGTCCGGGTGACCGAAGCTGCTGCAATCGGCGCGGCCAAGCTGATTGGCCGAGGCGATGAGAAGGCTGCAGACGCTGCAGCGGTCGAGGCAATGCGCGCCGCGCTCAACGAGCTGGCGATGGACGGAACCGTGGTGATCGGCGAAGGCGAGCGCGACGAAGCCCCGATGCTGTTCATCGGTGAAAAAGTCGGATCGGCGCAAGGCACCGGGCCCAAGATCGACATCGCGCTCGACCCGCTTGAAGGCACTACGCTCACCGCCAATGCCGGGGCCAATGCGCTCGCCGTGCTGGCCTGCGCCGAAGAAGGCAACCTGCTTAACGCGCCTGACGTCTATATGGACAAGCTTGCGGTAGGCCCGGGCTATCCTGAGGGCATCATTGACCTTGCCAAGAGCCCTAGCGACAATGTCCGCGCGGTCGCGGCGGCCAAGGGCGTCGCCCCCTCCGAAATCATCGTCTGCGTGCTCGACCGGGCGCGCCATGCAGATCTGATTGCCGAACTGCGTGGGCTTGGTTGCGGGGTTGCACTGATTACCGATGGCGATGTTGCCGGCGTGATCGCGGTGACCAACGAAGAAACCAACATCGATATGTACATGGGCCAGGGCGGCGCCCCCGAAGGTGTCCTCGCTGCGGCGGCACTGCGCTGCGTCGGCGGGCAGTTCAACGGCCGACTGGTGTTCCGCAACGATGACGAACGCAAGCGCGCGGCCAAGTGGGGGATCACCGATCTCAACAAGATCTACAAGCTTGAGGAACTGGCCAAGGGCGACTGCATTTTCGCTGCCACCGGCGTGACCGACGGTTCGTTGCTCAAGGGGGTTAAGCGGCACAAGAACGGGGTTATGACCACGCATAGCGTAGTGATGCGCGCCAGTTCGGGCACCGTGCGGTGGGTCAGCGGAGAACACCGCGTAAAAAGCTGAGCTGCGGATGAGCGCCGGTTGACGGTTGCAATCGCAAGCCTCGCCGTTAAGGCCAGCCCAGACCAGCCTGCATGAGTTGGGCGGGGTATGGGGACAGGCGATGAAGCTTCTGACTGGCAATTCCAACCCAGCACTGGCCCGAGCCATCGCCGACTATCTCGAACTGCCCTTGACCGAGGCCTCGGTGCGGCGCTTTGCCGATGAAGAAGTCTTCGTCGAAATCCACGAGAATGTTCGCGGCGAGGACATCTTCGTGATCCAGTCAACCAGCTTTCCGGCGAACGACAACCTGATGGAACTGCTGATCTGTATCGATGCGTTGCGCCGCGCCTCGGCCACCCGGATTACTGCCGTTCTGCCCTATTTCGGCTATGCCCGGCAGGACCGCAAACCCGGCCCGCGCACGCCAATTTCGGCCAAGCTGGTCGCCAACCTGATCACTACCGCCGGGGCCGACCGGGTGCTCGCGGTCGATCTGCACGCTGGTCAGATCCAGGGCTTTTTTGATATTCCGACCGATAACCTCTATGCTGCGCCAGTGATGGCGGTGGATATTCTGGAGCGCAGCGGCGCGGACAACCTGATGGTCGTCTCGCCCGATGTCGGCGGTGTGGTCCGCGCCCGCGCCTTGGCCCGCCGGCTAGACAATGCCCCGCTCGCCATTGTCGACAAACGCCGTGATAAGCCCGGCCAGTCCGAAGTGCAGAACATCATCGGCGACGTCGCAGGGCGCAACTGCATCCTGATCGACGATATCATCGATTCGGGCGGCACGCTGTGCAACGCAGCAGCGGCGCTGATGGAAGCCGGCGCGGCGAGCGTGACGGCGTACCTGACTCACGGCGTTCTGTCGGGCTCTGCGGTCGAACGGGTTAACGGCTCGGCGCTGAAGGAACTGGTGATCACCGACACCATTCAGCCGACCGCAGGCGCGCAGATCTCGAGCAAAATCCGCATCCTGCCAATCGCCCCGCTGATCGGCGAAGCGATCCGCCGGATTGCCGATGAAAGCTCGGTCTCCAGTCTGTTCGATTGATGAACCTCGCCGCCGAAATTGCGCTGGCGCACAGCCTTGCCGATGCAGCCCGCGCGGCGATCCTGCCGCATTTCCGCTCTGGCCTGGTGAGCGAGCGCAAGGCCGATGCCTCGCCGGTAACTTTGGCCGATCGCGCTGCCGAAGAGGCGATGCGGCGGATTCTGACTGCTGAATGCAGCCGCGACGGGGTGCACGGCGAGGAGTTCGGGATCAGCGCGGGCAGCACCGGGCGGACCTGGGTGCTCGATCCGATTGACGGGACCACCGCGTTTCTTGCCGGCCGGCCGATCTTCGGGACGCTGATTGCGCTGGTGATCGATGGCTGGCCGGTATTGGGGGTGATCGACCAGGCGGTTCTGGGTGAACGCTGGCTGGGGGTGACCGGGCAGGCGACCACGCTTAACGGTAAACCCGTTCGCACCCGGCCATGCCCGGCGCTGGCCGAAGCCGCGCTCGCCACCACCGGGCCGCACTATTTCGACCAGCACGATGGCGAGCACTTCATGGCGCTCGCCGCGCGGACCGATCACAAGCGGATGGTGATGGGCGGCGATTGCTACAACTACGCGATGCTCGCCTCGGGGCATTTGGACGTGGTCTGCGAGGCGAACCTCAAGCTGCACGATTTCGCCGCGCTGGTCCCGGTGGTCGAAGGCGCGGGCGGAGTGATGTGCGACTGGAGCGGCGATCCCTTGCACGCTGGCAGCGACGGCCACGTGCTGGCGCTGGGCGATCCGGCGCGGGTGGAGGATGTGGTTGAGGCTTTAGCCTGCAATCATGCTTGATTGGTGCGCTATTTGCATCCGCAAATAGCTTGGCAACACCGGCCCGCTCCCCCTGCCCGACCACCCGTTCATGGTACCCTATGGGGTGGTCGGGCAGGGGGA
>JANYGB010000048.1 GCA_025359445.1 Sphingomonadaceae bacterium | reverse complement strand
AGCAGCGCGAACTGGGCCAGGCGATCAAGCGGGCCCGTCAACTGGGCCTTTTGCCCTACCTCGTGAAGTAAGGGGAGCTAACACATGGATATCATCCTCCTCGAACGTATCGAGAAGCTTGGCACGATCGGCGATATCGTCACGGTCAAGGACGGCTACGCCCGCAACTTCCTGTTGCCCGGCAAAAAGGCGCTGCGCGCCAATGCCGCCAACAAGAAGGTGTTCGAAGCCAATCGCGGCAAAATCGAAGCCGACAACGCTTCGCGCCGCGGCGAAGCTGAAACCCATTCGGCCAATGTCGCTGGCAAGTCGGTGGTGCTGATCCGCGCCTCGTCGAACGCCGGGCAACTCTACGGTTCGGTTTCGGTGCGCGACATTGTCGATGCGCTCAACGCCGATGGCGCGGGCATCGCGAAATCGATGGTCGTGCTCGAACGCCCGATCAAGACGATTGGCGTGACCGAGGTCAAGGTTACGCTGCACCCTGAAGTGGTGGTGACCGTCAAGGTCAACGTCGCGCGCTCGCCTGACGAAGCCGAGCAGCAAGCTGGCGGCGTCGACGTGCTCAAGGCCATGTTCGAAGACGAAGCCGCAGCCGATGCTGTGTCTGACTTCGAAGGCGGCGGCGGCGAAATGACCGAGGACGAATTGGCTCGCGCCGATCAAGCCCCGGCCGCCGAAGCTGATGCCGATGCAGCGGAAGACGAAGCCGAAGGCTGAGCCTTCCGGCCTCCGCCGAAACGTCCAAGGGGGTGCTTCGGCGCCCCCTTTTCGTTGGTGGTTTGGGGCTGCAATTGAAACGTCACCGTTTCGCGGCTATAAGCCCGCGATGAAGATGACAGAAAAGCACATCGCGGAATTGGTCCGCGTTTACGACCTCGCCGTGGCGACCCTGCAAGCCGACATTGCCGCCTTTGCAGCCCACGGAACCCTGCCCCCCGCCGATCGCCGTGAAACCCGGGCCTGGTGCTATCCCGAAGTGCGGGTGCATTATGCCGGTGAGCAAACCGCCAACAACTACACCCGCGCGTTCGGGCGGCTGGCGCATCCCGGCAGCTTTGCCACCACGGTCACGCGCCCGGCGTTGTTCACCGATTACCTGACCGAACAGCTCGGCCTGCTGAGCGAAGACTACACTATCGAAATCGAGGTTGGGCGCTCCGCTCAGGAAATCCCGTTTCCCTATGTAATCGACGCCAACTCCGGTCTTGGCGCAATCAGCCCGCAAGAGATTGCGCGGCATTTCCCCACAACCGAACTCGCGCTTATCGGCGATGAGCTGGCCGACGGGGTGGACATATCCTCGGACGACGGCAGCCACCCGCTCGCGCTGTTCGATGCACTGCGCACCGATTTCAGCCTCGCCCGGCTGGCGCACTACACCGGCACCCGGATCGAGGATTTCCAGCGGTTCATCCTGTTCACCAACTATCACCGTTATGTCGATGAATTCGTCGATTGGGCCGGGATGCAGCTGGGCGGCGAGGAATTTGCAGCGCTGACCGGCGCAGGCGGGCTCGAACTGACCACCAAGACCACGGACGCGCGCAGCAAGCTGTCCGATACCGCCTGGCGGCGGCACCAGATGCCGGCCTATCATATGATCCGTCCGGATAATTCAGGGATTACGCTGGTCAACATCGGGGTCGGCCCGAGCAATGCCAAGACGATCTGCGACCACCTCGCGGTCCTGCGCCCCGAAGCCTGGCTGATGATCGGGCACTGCGGCGGCCTGCGCGATACCCAGCGGATCGGCGACTATGTGCTCGCCCACGCTTACCTGCGCGATGACAATGTGCTCGACACGGTGCTGCCGCCCGAAATCCCGATCCCGGCGATCGCCGAAGTGCAGATCGCGCTGGCGCAAGCGGCCGAGATGGTCAGCGGCGATGTTGGCGCCAACCTCAAAAAGCGGATGCGCACCGGCACCGTTGCCACCACCGATGATCGCAATTGGGAACTGCGCTATACCCACAGCTCGCAACGGCTCAGCCTCAGCCGGGCGATCGGGATCGACATGGAGAGCGCAACAATTGCGGCGCAGGGTTACCGCTTCCGCGTTCCCTATGGCACGCTGCTGTGCGTCTCGGACAAGCCGCTTCACGGCGAGATCAAGCTGCCGGGCCAGGCCAACCGCTTTTACGAGGAAGCCATCGCATCGCATCTGCTGATCGGCATCACCGCGTGCAACCTGCTCCGCGCCGAGGGGGCCCGGCTCCATAGCCGCAAGCTGCGCGCCTTCCACGAACCGCCGTTCCGGTAAGCTAACGCAGCAGAAAATCCCGGATTGCGATGCCCAGATCGGGCTTCGTCACACAGCTCATGTGGGTGCCGGGAATGACCGCCAGTTCAGCGTCCGGCAACGCCGCGACCAGCGCGTACGGTGAGCCATTGTCGCGATCCTGATCGCCGCACACGACCAGCGTTGGCATCGTGACCTTGGCGAGCAGCGCCGGCTCGGTATCGGCCATTGCGCCCAGCAGCAGCCGCGCCGCGACCCGGTCAACCTTCATGCTCTTCATGAACTGCACCGCGAAATAGGCAGGATCGCCGTGCTTGACTGCTTCGAACCGGTCGATCGCATCGACGAAGAATGCACCCCGCCCAGTCCCGCCGGCGAGGCCTTCAAGCCCCATCCCGCCCAATGCCAATCGCCGGGGAGTCAATCCGCCGATCACCCCGCGCACGCTGGTCCGCGCGCCGAGCGAGAACCCGCACAGGTCGTATTCGGTCAAACCAAGGTGCGCGATCAATTCCGCCAGATCGAGCGCCAGTACATCGGGCGGATAAGCCGCCGAAACGTGCGGTGCGGGACTCTCACCATGCCCGCGCAAGTCGGGCATCAACACCTCGAACCCAGCATTAGCCAGCACGGCAGCGTGGCCCCACTTGATCCAGTTCATTTCGGCGCTGGAAAATAGCCCGTGAAGCAGCACCAGCGGGCGGGCGTTGCCTTCGTTTGGCCCCATCCGGTGCAGTGCCAATTCGGCCCCATCAAAGCCGCGATAAAACTCCACGCTCAGCTCTCGCCTATCATCGAGCCGAGGATTCCGCCGACCACTGCCGCCCCGGCCCCAGCACGCAGCATTGATCCGCCGCCGCGTTCGCCATTGCCCAGCGGCAGATAGCGCCCGATCTCTTCCGCCAGATTCATGATCGGCATCGACTGCAGCCAGATTTTGCCCGGCCCGGTCAGCGTGGCGATGAACAGCCCCTCGCCGCCAAACAGGACGTTGCGGAATCCGCGCATCATCTTGATGTCGATATCGACCGACGGCTCCTGCATTCCGACATGCCCGGCGTGGACCAGCAACTGTTCGCCCGGTGCCAGCGTTTTCTCGACCACTTCGCCCGACAGGTCGAGGAACACCGTGCCTGGCCCGGTGACAGTCTGGAGGATAAAGCCTTCGCCGGCAAAGAACCCCGCTCCGAGGCGTTGCTGGAAAGTAATGTCGAGTTCGACGGTCTTTTCAGCGCAGAGGAAGGTTTCCTTGCGGCACACCAGTTTCTGGCCTGGCCCCAGCGTAACCGGCACGATCTGCCCCGGGAACCGCGGCGCGAAGGCAATATTGCCCGCACCCTCGGCGGTGAATTCGGTGATGAACAGTCCGCCGCCGCCCATTGCCCGTTTGAGCCCGGCAAAGATCCCTCCGCCAGTGTGCGTATCCATCCGGATCGATGGGCTCATCCACGCCATGCTGGCGGTCTGGCTGTAAAGCGATTCCCCTTGCGCCAGATCGATCGAAACGGTCTGCATCGTGGTGCCGGTGACTTCGTAGCGCATGGAGTAGTTCCTTGTTGCCTGACGCCAGCTTAGCGCCGGTTGAGATGCTGGGGAAGCGTCCACCCCGCCGGGGCAGGCCAGCGGTCGCGGGCGGGCCAGTAAACGCAAGGTTTGGGGTCGCCCACCACCCAAACTTGCGGGGCTCCAACTACATTCCATTCGAAAAGGCAGACGTGCCAGCCGCCTTCTATCCCGCGCGAAACGTCGATGATGCCCTGCGCGCCTGCAGCCCGAGCGGCGTCCGAGGCGCACCACGACGGCGGTTCGCGCCCGGCGTCGAGTTCGTCGTTCCAGCGCACTTGCGATTGCGCGGGGTCGATCCCCAGCATAGCACAGGCCGATGGATCGCGCTGGTCAAAGACCTGTGCACGATCGAGTTCGAGCGGCACGACTACCCGTTCGATTCCGTCCGCCAGCAGATAGCGACCGATCGAAATGGTTGCCCAGTCGGACTCGGGGGTGATGTAGAGCGCTGGTTCGCCCGGCCGGTGATAACGACCGGCGCTACTTGGTCCCGGCGTTTGGAGAACGTCTTCCACCCGATCTGCCGCAATCGCCCGCCAGAAACGGCCGAAAATGTGGCGAAGGGCCGGCTGGCTAACCACGCCGCCAACGCCACAGCTGCAGGGGAACGGCCAGTAAGGCGCCAACGGCGGCAACCGCCATGTCCTTCTGGCTATCGAACATGTCGCCTTGCTCGCCGTTGTAGGCTCCGGCATCGGCCGGGGCGAGTGCCATGGTCAGCGACCATTCGAAGATCTCGTAGAGCCCGCCGGCTGCGAGCACGAACAGGAGCGCACCGACCAAGGCCTGGCGCGGGGAGAGCCTGCCATAGCGCGAGGCTATTTCGCAGAACGGGAGAATTGCCAGCAAGCCGAAAGCGAAATGGACCAGCCGGTCGAACATGTTGCGCTTGAAGCCTGCGCTCGCGTCGAAGCCGCCGATCCCCATAGTCCTGAGCCAATCGTCGTAGGGCACGAAGCTGTAAGACCAGCGAGCGGCGATCAGATGAAACACCACAAAGCAGGCAATGCAGGCTGCAGCGGCGTTGCTGAGCGGCCATCGTCGCAAGGCAACCACTGCTAGCGGCAAGAGCAGCGCGACAGGACCGACCTGAAGCCACGTGTTGGAAGGGTATAGCGCGCCGATTGCGCTCGCTGGCACACCCAGCGCTATTGCCCCAAGCAACCAGCGCTGAACAGCCGGCAACTTTTCCAAGCCGCTCACCCCTTCTTCAAATGCCGCCGTCCCAAGAGCTCAGCGATCTGCACCGCGTTAAGCGCCGCACCCTTGCGCAAATTGTCCGACACGCACCACAGCGACAACCCGTTATCGACAGTCGGGTCCTCGCGCACGCGGCTGACGTAAGTCGCGCCGTCGCCAACGCACTCAATCGGGGTGACGTAGCCGCCGTCCTCGCGCTTATCGACCAGCATCACCCCGGGGGCTTCGCGCAAGATGGATTGAGCTTGCTTGGCTGAAATCTCACGCTCGAATTCCAGATTGATCGCTTCGGAATGGCCGACGAACACCGGCACCCGCACGCAAGTGGCGCTGACCTTGATCTTGGCGCCCATGATCTTCTTGGTTTCGACCACCATCTTCCACTCTTCCTTGGTCGAGCCATCATCAAGGAAATCGTCGATATGCGGGATGACGTTGAAGGCGATCTGGCGGGTGAAGCGCTTGGGCTCGACCGGATCGCCCACGAAGATCGCACGGCTTTGCTGGAACAGTTCGTCCATCCCGTCCTTGCCCGCACCCGAAACCGACTGGTAAGTCGCCACCACCACGCGCTTGATCGTTGCCGCATCATGCAGCGGCTTGAGTGCCACGACCATTTGCGCGGTCGAGCAATTGGGGTTGGCGATAATCATCTTGGCCTTGTAGCCGTCGATCGCATCGGGGTTCACCTCGGGCACAATCAGCGGCACGTCGGGGTCCATCCGCCAGTACGAGCTGTTGTCAATCACCACGCAGCCCGCTGCGGCTGCAATCGGGCCGTAGGTCTTGGCGACTTCCGACCCGGCCGAAAACAGCGCAATGTCCCAGCCAGTGAAATCGAAATGCTCGATGTTCTTGACCTTGAGCAGCCGGTCGGTGTCACCGAAATGAATCTCGTCGCCGGTTGAGCGCGAAGAGGCGACCGCGGCGATCTCGTCGATCGGAAATTCGCGCTCAGCCAGCACAGTGAGCATTTCGCGCCCGACATTCCCCGTCGCGCCGACGACCACTACCCGGTAACCCATGCTCTCATCCTTGCATTGCAACGGGAGCGGCCTTCGGGGCCGGAACGGGCGATGTCAATCGGCGAAGCGGGTCAAGTGGCGAGGACCGGCGTAGCCATGTTGCCCACCCGGCGAAACGGCTGGCGTTGACCGTAAGAAAGGCTGCGCCACAGCCACTCAAGCGGCCCCGAAACGAAGAAGCGCATCCACACATTGGCGAAGACCAGCAGCAAGGCGATGACCACGCTCGCTTGCAGCGCCAAGTGCGCCCAGCCCTGCGCTCCGGGCAGGTGCAGGCCCAGCGGCGAGAAAATCACGAATATGCCGATGATCTGCTCGAGGAAATAGAGCGAAAAAGCCATTTGCCCTGCTGCGCGGAACGGCCGCACCAGCCAGTTACTGCGCGCGCTGCGGACCAGCAGGTTGATCGCCGCGAGGTGCCCCAAGCTGACCAGCAGGCGCGCCGGTTCGCTGGTCATCCAGATCGTCTTGGGCTGCGGCATGAAGGCCAGACGCTCCATGCAGCCAAGGTAACGCGCGACCATCCCCAGCGCATATGCGATCAGCATAGCCATCACGTATTCGCGTGTGCTGCGCTTGCCCTGGATGAAGCCGACCTTCCACAAAGCGATGCCCAGCAGCATCGCGCAGAACGCTTCCATCACGCCGAACAGCAATGCGTTCTGACTATAGATGAACAGATAAGCCGACCACATCATCCCGGCGTATTCCACGAAAGTCCCGTTCCGTGCTTTCGTCTCGGCAGCAATTTGCGGTTTGATCTCTTCATCGGGAACGCCAGCGATGCGCTGTTCCAGCTTGTGCCAATCAGCGATTGCCTTGCTGTCATCCTTGGTCAACGGCTGCCCCGCCTGTTGCTTGGCGATGGCGGCCGCATGGCTTTGTTTCAACTCGATCCGCCCGGCATATTCGCCCCCGCCCATTATCGCGGTGAACACCGAAAAGATCAGCCCGAGGGGGATCAACCACCGCAGCGACAGTTTGCGAAACGGAAACAGCGCCAGCGCGCACAGCGCATAAATGTGCAGAATATCGCCCGGCCACAAGAGCACAAAGATATCGAACAGCCCGAACGCGAGCAGCCACAGGTTGCGGCGGATATACAGGTCGGCGATGGCCACTGGCCCGTCGGGTTGCATCGCGCGCGCCGCGGTAACCATCAATCCTGCGCCAAACAGAAATTCAAGCAAACCGCGCTGGGTCCCGTCGAGGACCGTGTTGACAAACACCCAGGTCGCCTGGTCCGCCGGGGTCCAGCCCATCGCGCGAAAATCGCCGAACAAGGCGCCAAAGACGGGTCCCGCCATGAAGGGGATGTTCATGTAGAAAATGCCAAGGATCGCGATACCGCGCACGACATCGAGCACTTCGATCCGATCCCGCCCGCGCACGGGTGCAATATGGACGGCATGCGCTGCCGCAACGGTTTCGGTCATTGGATACCCCCCAATAAATGCCAAACCGCAACCGGGCCTTTGCGGCCTCTAACACCGACGTATCATGGCCTCTGCGAAAAACCAACCCAGGCTCAATTCGCCGGCATCGCCTTGTCCAGAAACGCGAAGATCGTCTCCCATACGTGCACCCCGATCTTCGGGCCGGAGACGCGGTGCGTGTAGCCGGGGTAAAGCATCATCTGGAACGGCACCGCCTCTGCCTGCAGCTTGGCAATCAGCATCGAGCTGTTTTCGAATACCACGTTGTCATCGGCCATGCCGTGGATCAGCAGTAGCGGGTCGCTGATCTTGGCGGCATCGCCCAGCGCGTTGGACGCGGCATAGACCTGCGGTTCCTTGTTAGGATCGCCGAGGTAGCGCTCGGTGTAATGGGTATCGTACAGCTCCCACTTGGTCACCGGCGCCCCGGCAATCCCGGCGGCGTAGAGATCCGGGTCACCCTCGAGCATCTTTAGCGTCAAATAGCCGCCGTAAGACCAGCCATAGATCGCGATGCGCTTGCCATCGATATAAGGCAGCCCCTTGAGGAACAGCGCGCCCGCCTTCTGGTCCTCGACCTCGACCGAACCCATCGCGCGGTTGAGTGCGGATTCGAATTTGACCCCGCGGTTGGCGCTGCCGCGGTTGTCGATCTCAAAATAGATGTAACCGCGCGCGACGATCGCCTGCGAAAGGCCGCCAGCCCAGCCGCGGGTGACAGTCTGCGCGTGCGGGCCGCCGTAATGCTCGAAGAACACCGGGTAACGTTTGCCCGGCTCCATGACGGGGGTAATCATCTTCCAGTGCAGTTCGGTGCCGTCGGCGGCTTTGATCGTGCCGAAAGTGGTCGCGCGGTGAGTTGCCAGGAAGGGCTTGTAGGGATGCGAGGCCTCTAGCTTGTTTTCCTCGACCCAGGCGATCCGTTTGCCCGCGCCATCGGCAGCATAGACTTGCGGCGGCTGGCTGGGTGAGGAGCGGCTGATCAGCAAAGTCTGCCCGGCCTTGTCCATGCTCGCCGCGTGCGCATAGCCCGGCTCGGTCAGCAATTTGGGCGTGCCCGGGTGCGCGAGATCGAGCACATAAACCTGCGGTGCCAGGACATCGTCCCTTGTCGCGGTGAAATAGACCCGCCCGGCCTTTTCATCGACCCCGGCGAGCGCGGTCACCACCCAATCGCCTTTAGTCAGCTGCTGCCACTGGCCGCCTTTGTAACGGTACAGATGCCCGAAGCCGTCACGCTCGGACCACCAGATCAGGCTGCCATCCTTGAGGAAGCGGTAGTTGTCGGTGAGGTTGATCCAGCTGCCCGGCGCTGCCTGCTCGGTGAAGAGCACCGTGGCCGCGCCCGTCGCCGGATCGACGCTAAGCATATCGAGCTTGCTTTGCGCACGGTTCTCGCGCTGGACGTAAAGCGTCTTGCCGTCCGGGGCCCAGTCGGCCCGGGCGAGGTAGATATCGGGATCAGGGCCGAAATCGACTTTGACCGCGCCCGAGCCGTCAGGTTTCATCACATGGAGCGAGACCAGAGCGTTGGCCGAGCCCGCCACCGGGTAGCGCTGCTGGAAGGTTTTGGTGCTCTCCGCGCCGATCGCGGTGCGGGTGACGATCCCAACGGGGGCATCGTCGAACCGCTCGACCGCGATGCGGCTGTCATCGGGCGCCCACCAATAGCCGGCCTGACGCGCCATTTCCTCCTGCGCGACGAATTCAGCCTCGCCCCAATGGACTGTGTCGGAGGTTACAGCCGGGGTGATCGGTGCCGCCTCCGCGCCGACCTTGCCCGCCCACAGCCGCTGCCCGCGCACGAACGAGACGTAAGTGCTCTTCGGGCTGAGCGCCGGGTTGAGCTCGGCCTCGCTGGTCTGGGTCAGCCGCTCGGTCTTGCCGCCGAGGTGGACGAGGAACAGATCGCCATCGAGCGGGACCAGGATAGCGCTGCTGTCGGCGGTCCAGTCATAGGAAACCACGCCTTTCAGATCGCCAATCCGCTGGCGCTCGCGCTGCATCTTCTCGGCTTCGGACAATTCCTTGCCCGATCCCAGCGCCTTGGAATCGACCAGCATCGACCATTTGCCGCTCTTCCGGTCGAAACCCCACAAGTCGTACCGTTCGCGGTCATCGGCCCGCGCGCGCAGCACGGTCAGCCAGCGCCCATCGGGCGACAGCTTGACCCCGCGCGGCACCGCACCGTTAAGGCTAGGGCTGGCGAAGACCCGCTCGATGGTGAGCGGCATTGCGGCTTGCGGGATGGCGGCGGTCACCGGCGGTTCGTCGGCGCGGGCTGGCAGGGCGACAAGGCACGAAGCGGCGGCGAGGAGGCAAAGCAGGCGCATGGCAAGGTGGTAATCCCCAAAAGCAAGAAGGCGCCCCGGTTACCCGGGACGCCTTCTTAAAGCGAATTGGCGACGAAGCGCCAGTGCCTTGAGCTTACTCGCCCGGACGCGGATCGCGGCGCTCGGCGATGCGAGCGCGCTTGCCGGTGCGGCCGCGCAGGTAATAAAGCTTCGCACGCCGCACCACGCCCTTGCGGACCACGGTGATGCTGTCGATGTTGGGCGAATAGATCGGGAACACACGTTCCACGCCTTCGCCAAAGCTCATCTTGCGCACGGTGAAGTTGCTGCTGATGCCCTTGTTCGAACGCGCGATGCACACGCCTTCATAGTTTTGGACACGGCTGCGTTCGCCTTCGATCACCTTCACGCCGACGCGGATGGTGTCACCGGGGCGGAATTCCGGAATTTCTTTCGCAGCCTTGGCAATTTCCTCGGCTTCGATCTGCTGGATCAGGTTCATGAACCCGGTTCCTTCTGTTCATGCCGCGCGCCAGAGGCAGACTGGACCCGAACGCCCTGATGACGCTCCCAAAGATCCGGCCTGCGTAACCGTGTATCGATCTCGGACTGGCTTTTACGCCAGCCTGCGATCTTCGCATGATCCCCCGATCGCAACACTTCGGGAATCGTGCGCCCTTCCCATTCCACCGGGCGGGTATAGTGCGGATATTCAAGCAATCCTTGTTCGAAGGATTCCTCGGTACCACTGGAAGCTGCGCCCATTACGCCGGGAAGCAGCCGAATGCAAGCATCAAGCAGCATGATCGCAGCCGGCTCTCCGCCCGACAGGACGATGTCGCCCACGGAGACTTCGTCAACCCCGCGCGCGGCGAAAATGCGTTCGTCGAACCCTTCAAAGCGTCCGCACAGAATGATGACGCCGGGGCCGGAAGCAAGCTCGCGCACGCGGGCCTGGGAGAGTGGCGTGCCGCGCGGGGTCATAGCGAGGAGTGGGCTGTCCGGGTTCTGGGTTTTGGCTTGGTCAATCGCCGCCCCCAGCACATCCGCGCGCAGCACCATCCCCGCCCCGCCGCCGGCTGGCGTGTCATCCACCGTGCGGTGCTTGTCGATTGCAAAGTCCCTGATCTGCACTGCATCGAGCGACCATTTCCCCTCCTCCCGCGCCCGCCCGGCGAGCGAAATGCCCAGCGGCCCGGGGAACATCTCCGGATAAAGCGTGAGGATGGTGGCGGCGAAGGTCATTTCGTTCGGCTTAATCTGAGAGCCATCAGGCCTGCAATGAATCCAAAGCCAAGTCCAAACAGGCTCGACACCGGAAAGACGAACAGCAAACCAAAAAACGCGCGCTGTGGCGCATCGTCGAGTGCATCAACCCGCTGAATTTCCGATGTTACCAGTCCCACAAAAGCAAAAATGAGTATACCGACATTCAGTATCGAAATGAGGCCCGACGACAGCAACAATAGTTTCTTTCGCGACCACTCGGGACGTATCCGCGTAGCTAAAAGCGTCACGCATAGCGGCACGATGAAAACAACCAACAGGACAATAGACCCGAGCAACGAAAACAGCGTCATCAAACCGTCCAGTTCTCAACCACCAACCCCGGCACATCGGCGAAGTCGGCCTCGTTGTTGGTCACCACCACCGCCCCGATGCTCAACGCATGGGCCGCCAGCAGCCTGTCAAAGCGGGCGCGTTTGAAGGGCAGCGTTGCATAAGCCCGCGCCGCCGCTTCATCGTAAGCAAGTACAGGGACAACCGTAACAAAGTTATCCAGCACGGCAGGTGTTGGCGGTTTGCCGACATGGCTGCCCAAAGCAATTTCGGAAAAACTGATCGAGGAAATTGCTAGTTCGCCCGGACCACACGCAGCCAACCGCGTTGCCATGGCCGGGAATCGCCCAGCCATGGCATAAATGGCGCTGTCTGCGTCAATCAGGAAGCGATTCACCCTTGCTTTTCCGCTTTCTCACGCGCCGCAATAGTGCTGGGGCGCTCTTCAAATTCGCGCATTTCCCTGGGCAAGGGTTCCAGCCAAGGGCACTTGCCCCAAAATCCGCTGATATCGAGCTTCGCCTTTGGTGGTTCGATCTTGCGCAATTCCAGTGCTCCGCTGGCCGCAATGTTGAGTTCAAGTTCCATCCCAGCCTCCAGACTCAGCCCCTTGGGCATCCGCACCGCCAAGGAATTGCCCGATTTGAAAACCTTGACCCGGCGCGACGGCACTAAGACTTCCGCAGACTGCGCCGCACCCGACACATCGAAAGCTTGACGCATGTCGCGTACTGCATTCTTGTCGTGGTCGCTCATATCAGTCTCCGTATATACGCTGTGTATATACATTTGCTCAGGCCCGTCAATTGCGCAAACTGACCATCGCCTCCGTTTCGGTGACACTCACCCTCGCCGCCCCAGCTTCTGCCGAACTTATTGGCGGCTGCCAGTTTGATCGCGATACGCTGACTTTCGCGGGCTCGCCGGTCGAACAGGCGACCTGCCTGCTGCGCAAAGTGGAGCTGATGGGGAAAAAGTCACCCCAGCCTCTTCCGCCGGTGATCGCACAGCTGATGGAGCAAGGCGGTGCGCCCACCGCGGCGCAGAAAGCGGCGGCGATAGCCGTGTTCCCTCAGCTGTACCGCGACTACGCGCTGGGCTATCAGGACCTACCCGCATCGCAGACCGAGGCCGGGGTGCCGCTGCTATACTTCGTGATCCACGATACCAGCGAGCCGTTCATGGGCGCCGAGCCCTTCCCGCGCCACCTCGACAACGACCCCAAGGTCAACAGCTTCGCGTCATATCTTGCCGCCGAGCCTGTCGCGCACATTTTCCTCAACCGGCAGGGACAGATCTGGGCAGCGCACGATTTCAGCATTCCTTGGCGCGCGACCAAACTTGAAAGCCGCGTGGTCGGCCCCGCCGCACGCGGAAGGTTCGTCCATATAGAAACCGTCCAGCCGCGCCGCTTTCTGCCCGGGGCAACCAATCGCGGGCAGACCTATGGCCCCAAACCCGGCTTCACCCCCGCGCAGTACAAGATACTCGCTGCGCTTTACGTCTATGCCAGCGCGCGCGCTGGGCACTGGCTGATCCCGGCGTTCCATTCGACCGTGGACGATGGCATCCCCGATGCGCACGACGATCCGCAGAATTTCGACTTGAAGAAGTTCGCCAAGAAGCTGGACAGACTACTGTCAGCTTAATCGAGGGCGTAGGCTGCCGTGATGACCAACTTGTCGCCCCATTCCGGCACCGCTTCGGCGCGCATCGGCACCATGAAGCGTTTCTTGTCGGGGCGTTCGATTTCGATCACATCGCCCGCGCCGAAGTTCTCGACGCCGACACAGACGCCCAGATCGTCGCCGTCGGTGGAAACCGCCGGCAGCCCAAGCAAGTCGGCATAGTAGTATTCGCCTTCGCCCAGCGCGGGCAAAGCGCCGCGCGGCACGGTCAGCACGGTCCCGCGCAGCGCCTCAGCCGCGTTGCGATCGGTTACCCCGGCAAAGCGCGCGACCGCGCCGCCCTTGCCATCATCGCTCAGCTTTTCGATCACCAGCTTGCCGTCGTTGAAGGCGCGGAAGGGTTTGAGCCCCGCCACGCCTTCACCGAACAGTTTCAGCCGCACCTCGCCCGCAATGCCCTTCGCGCCGATGATAGCGGCCAGCGTAACGGGGCGGTCAGCGGCCAAGGGTCAACCCTCAGCCGGCTTTTGCGCGTTTTCGCCGCCCACCGCTTCGACGCTGTCACCAGCATCGGCGTCGGGAGTGGCCGAAGTGCCTTCCACCGATGCGTTGGCGACCGGTGTTTCGACCGGATCAGCCGCAGGGGCTTCAACCGCAGGCGCTTCAGCAGGCGCTTCAGCAGGCGCTTCGGCGGGCACTTCAACAGGGGCTTCGACTGCGGGCACTTCGGCGGGCTCTTCCATCGGAGCTTCAACCGGAGCGTCTTCAGCGGGCGCTTCGGACGGCACTTCAGCGGGAACGTCGGGAGTAGCAGGCTCTTCGCCAGCATCAGTCGCAGCGGCCTCAACCGGGGCATCTGTGCTCGGCGCTTCGGCTGGTGCCTCTGCGGGTGCTTCGGCAGCGACTTCAGGAACTTCTTCAACCGGCGCGTTGGCAGCAGCTTCGGCGGCTTCGGCAGCAGCGACCTTGGCAGCTTCCGCGGCTTCAGCAGCGGCGACGGCCTTGCCGGCCTTGTCCTTGACACGGTCCGTGGCCTTCTTGCCCGGCTCGGCCTTGTTAGGGTTGTTGGTCGCAGCGCGTTCCTTGATCCCGGCTTTGTCGAGCATACGCGCGACGCGGTCAGTCGGCTGTGCGCCGACGCCCAGCCAGTACTTGATGCGGTCTTCGATCAGGCGGACGCGGTTTTCGTCGTCCTTGGCGAGCAGCGGGTTGTAAGTTCCGACCTGTTCAAGATACTTGCCGTCACGCGGCGCGCGGCTGTTTGAGACAACCACCTTGTAATACGGGCGCTTCTTGGAACCACCACGCGAAAGACGAAGAGCTACAGACATTTGGATTACCTTTCAAAGAATTCAGTTAAAGTTCGAATTGGCTATTTCTTAAGTAAATCGTTGATATTGGAGGGCAGCGCCCCGCCGCCCAGCCCGGGCAGTCCGCCATCGCCGGCGCCCATTCCGCCCATACCGCCACCGCCGCCTCCGCCGAACATTCCAGCCAGGCCCTTGAGCCCGCCCATCTTCTTCAGCCGCTTCATCGCGGTGGCCATTTCCTGGTGCATCTTGAGCAGCTTGTTGACGTCCTGCACATTGAGGCCTGCACCCTTGGCGACGCGGATCTTGCGCTTGGCGTTAAGCAGTTCGGGGCGCGTGCGCTCCTTGGGGGTCATCGAGCCGATCAGGGCCTCAAGATGCACCAGCACCTTGTCGTCCATCCCGCTCGATTGCATCGCCGCTTTGGCCTTCTTCATGCCGGGGATCATGCCCGCCAGCGCGCCGATCCCGCCCATCTTGCGCATGTTGCGGAACTGCCCGGCCAGATCGTTCATGTCGAACTGACCCTTGGCCATCCGCGCGGCCATGCGCTCGGCCTCGTCCTCGTTGATTGCCTGCGCGGCCCGTTCGACGATCGAGACGATATCGCCCATGCCCAGGATACGGCCCGCGACCCGGCCCGGATTGAACGCCTCGATCGCATCGAGCTTTTCGCCGGTCCCGGCGAACTTGATCGGCTTGCCGGTAACTGCCCGCATCGACAGCGCCGCGCCGCCGCGCGCATCGCCATCCATCCGGGTCAGCACGACGCCGGTCAGCGGGACTTGGCTCGTGAACGACTGGGCGACGTTGACCGCGTCCTGCCCGGTCAGCGCATCGACCACCAACAGCACTTCGCGCGGGACCGAAATTCCGGCGACCGCCTGCATCTCGTCCATCAGTTGCTGATCGACGTGAAGGCGCCCCGCAGTATCGAGCAGCAGCACATCGACGGCCTGCAGCTTGGCCGATTGCAGCGCGCGGGTGGCAATCTCGGTCGGCTGCTGCCCAGCGATGATCGGCAGCGTCGCAACATCGACCTGCTCGCCCAGCACTTTCAATTGTTCCTGCGCGGCCGGTCGATTGACGTCGAGCGACGCCATCAGCACTTTCTTGCCCTGCTTTTCCTTGAGCAGCTTGGCAAGCTTGGCAGTGGTGGTGGTCTTGCCCGAGCCCTGCAGCCCGACCATCATGATCACCACCGGCGGCGCAGCGTTGAGATCGAGCTCGGCCACTTCGTCGCCGCCGAGCATCTCCACCAGTGCGTCGTTGACGATCTTGACGACCTGCTGCCCCGGGGTGATCGAACGCAGCACCGACTGGCCGATCGCCTGCTCGGTCACCGCATCGATGAAGCGGCGCACCACCGGCAGCGCGACGTCGGCTTCGAGCAGCGCGATCCGCACTTCGCGCATGGCCTCGCGCACGTCCTGCTCGCCCAGCGCACCGCGCCCTTTGAGCCGGTCAAAGACGGTCCCGAGCCGATCGGACAGCGTATCGAACATCGCGCGTTTTACTCCGCTCACGCTGGCCCGAATTGGCCAAACGCGAAAAACGCCGGCGGACGAAACCTCGTCAGCCAGCGTGGAAATCAGTTATTCGTTTCGTCCCGATGCAGTTCAAATCAAACCAATCGGCGAATGGTGGTGGAGCCTAGCGGGATCGAACCGCTGACCTCCTGCATGCCATGCAGGCGCTCTCCCAGCTGAGCTAAGGCCCCGTACCATTCGTATCAAGCAAACCCCGGAGGGTCCGCCAATCCTCACGCCAAAGCGCAAGAGGCCGCCATTTAGTTGCGGCCTCGCACCTTGGCAAGCCCATAATGGGCTCAAATCGCCTCAGGTTTCGGCAGCGTCCGCGTCACCATCGATGCCCACGCCCAGATCGTCATCGCCGCCGAGATCGACGTCATTGTCGGGCGAATCCTCGTCGTCATCGACGCCTTCGAGATCCTGCTCGGCCAGATCGGTGTCGGCAACCTCGGCGACCTTTGCCTTGATCTCTTCATATGGGATCGGCTGCTTCGATTTGAGCACCGGATCGGCCTGCCACAGATAGCCGCATTCGATGCATGTGATCGGGTCATCCTTGCCCAGATCGTAAAAGCGGGTGCCGCATTTCGGGCAACCGTGCTTGGCACCCCATTCAGCCTTGACCATAAAATTCCTCACATGCGCCGCGCTGCTACTCAAGGCGGCGAAAAAGCTAAATACGGATTGGGAGGCAGATGCGCCAGTCCCAGCGCGGGGCGCGCCTTGCCATAGCCCGCGCCCGCTGTCAAAGCGCGCGCGTGAACAATGATGCCGCCCCTGCCCGCCAGCGCCGGTTCCTGCCTGCTGGCCCCTTGCGCGGGACCATCCGCGTCCCCGGCGACAAGTCGATCAGCCACCGCTCGATCATGCTCGGCGCGCTGGCGGTGGGCGAGACGCGGGTATCGGGCCTGCTCGAGGGCGAGGACGTGCTCGCCACTGCTGCGGCGATGCGGGCGATGGGCGCCAGCGTCGAACGGCTGGGCGAAGGTGAGTGGTTGGTCCATGGGGTCGGGGTCGGCGCGCTGCTCCAGCCGCAGGCACCGCTGGAGATGGGCAATTCGGGCACCTCGACCCGGCTGCTGATGGGGCTGGTATCGAGCCACACGATCACCGCGCAATTCATTGGCGATGCCAGCCTGTCGGGCCGCCCGATGGGCCGGGTGATAGAACCGCTCAGCCAGATGGGCGCGGCGTTTGAGGCAAGCGAGGGTGGGCGTTTGCCATTGACGTTGCGGGGCGCCTGGCCCTCGGTGCCGATTACTTACCGCCTTCCCGTGGCGAGCGCTCAGGTCAAGAGCGCGATCCTGTTTGCGGGGCTCAACACCGCCGGGATCACCACGGTGATCGAGCCGATCCCGACCCGCGACCATTCTGAGCGGATGCTGCGCGGGTTTGGAGCAGACCTGAGCGTTGAGATCGTGAACGGCGAACGCGTGATCCGGATCGTCGGTGAGGCCGAGCTCAAGCCGCAGACCATCGAAGTCCCCGGCGATCCGTCCTCGGCCGCCTTCTTCATCGTCGCCGCGCTGGTGGTGCCGGGCAGCGAGCTGCTGATCCAGAACGTCGGCCTCAACCCGACCCGCGCCGGGATTGTCAACGTGCTGCGCCAGATGGGCGGATCGATCGAGGAACTCAACCGGCGCGAAGTCGGCGGCGAGCCGGTGGCCGACTTGCTGGTCAAACATTCGGCACTGACCGGGATCGAGGTCGATCCGACGCTCGCCCCCAGCATGATCGACGAATTCCCGGTGCTGTTCGTGGCTGCGGCAATGGCGCAAGGGACCACCGTCACCTCGGGCCTCGATGAATTGCGGGTCAAGGAGAGCGACCGCCTCTCCGCGATGGCCGCCGCACTGACCGGCGCAGGCGCGCGGGTGACCGAGCAGGCCGACGGGCTGACCATTGAAGGCACCGGCGGCGAGCAACTGCGCGGCAGCGCCAATTCGCGCACCAAAACCCACCTCGATCACCGCATCGCGATGAGCATGGCGGTGGCCGGACTCGCCAGCCGCGACGGGGTTGAGGTGGATGACACCCGCCCCATTGCGACCAGCTTCCCCATGTTTGAATTGCTGCTCGATGGATTGGTCCAATGATCATCGCAGTCGACGGCCCCACTGCCTCGGGCAAAGGCACCATTGCCATGGCGCTCGCAGCGCATTTCAGCTTGCCGCATCTCGACACCGGCCTGCTTTACCGTGCGGTGGGGCTGCAGTGCGCGCTGAATGGCGGCAATCCGGACGATCCCCAGGACGCCCTCACCGCGTGCGACTTCCCCGACCACCTGATCGCCGATCCCGAACTGCGGAGCGAAGCCACCGGCGGGCTCGCCAGCCGGGTTTCGGTCCATCCCGAGGTCCGCGCCGCGCTCTATGACCTGCAGCGCGTCTTCGCGACCCAGCCCGGCGGCGCGGTGCTTGACGGGCGCGACATCGGCACGGTGATTGCGCCCGAGGCCGAGGTGAAGCTATTCATCACCGCCAGTGTGCCCGCGCGAGCGCAGCGCCGCTATGACGAAATGCGTGCGGCTGGGCGGCCGGTCAGCCTGGCCGAAATCGCCGCCGACCTGGAAGCGCGCGATGCCCGGGACAGCAGCCGGGCCGCAGCACCGCTGATCGCGGCCCCCGATGCATTAGTGCTTGATACCTCGACCGCTGGGCGCGAGGAGGCAATTGCCGAGGCAATCCGCGCGGTCGAGCTGTTGCTGCAATAAGTTGATGCACGCGGAGGCGCAAGAGGAGCGGAGAGTTTGCTCGCGCAGAGACCGCAGAGTTCGCAGAGAAGGAGCGTTTTCGGCGAAGCCGGCCAGATATTCGGCTTTCAATTTGCTCAATTGCTCCAGGAATTCCTGACGCCTGCGGCGCAAATTGAATCTCTGCGCCCTCTGCGATCTCTGCGCGAGCACCGCCTTGCTTTCTCCCAATTTTCCTACATCGCCCGATTGTGGCAAATGAAGCCGTGCCAGCTGAACTGACTAACCCCGGAGAGGCCCCGCCTACGCGAGTGTCACCTCAAAGCCATGTATTGTTTTTTAAAGCTAAATATCTGTTTTCCAGGGTGACACGCTGTCACCCCTGTCACTCTGGTGTCCCCTTGCCGAGGCACCAAATGCCTTGCTTTCCCGCAACGCATCGCCTAGTCGCGCGCGGTCCCGGATGCTTTGGCATTCACGGACCCCCGCCAAGGCATTCGGCCCGGCGGGGAACATCGGCCCTTTGGCCCGTGTCCGGCAATCCCGCCGGGCGTGGAGAAAGACCGGCGGAAAAACCGCCCGGCCGGAAACATTGGTAGGATACTCAACTTATGGCCTCAACGGCTAACCCGACCCGCGACGATTTCGCCGCGATGCTTGACGAATCCCTCGGCGGTGCCGCGGATGGCGGTTTTGAAGGCCGCGTCGTCAAGGGCACCATTACCGCTATTGAAAACGACAAGGCCGTTATCGACGTCGGCCTCAAGAGCGAAGGCCGCGTGGCGCTGCGTGAATTCGCAATGCCCGGCCAACCGCACGGTCTGTCCGTGGGCGACGAAGTTGAAGTCTACGTCGACCGCGTTGAGAACGCCGACGGCGAAGCAATGCTCAGCCGCGACCGCGCCCGCCGCGAAGCCGCGTGGGACAAGCTGGAAAGCGAATTTGGCGAAGGCAAGCGCGTCGACGGCGTGATCTTTGGCCGGGTCAAGGGCGGCTTCACCGTCGATCTTGATGGCGCCGTGGCCTTCCTGCCCGGCAGCCAGGTCGATATCCGTCCGGTTCGCGATGTGCAGCCGCTGATGGATATTCCTCAGCCGTTCCAGATCCTCAAGATGGATCGCCGCCGCGGCAACATCGTGGTTTCGCGCCGCGCGGTGCTCGAAGAAACCCGCGCCGAACAGCGCACCGGGCTGATCTCGGGACTGGCCGAAGGCCAGATCATCGACGGTGTGGTCAAGAACATCACCGATTACGGCGCATTCGTCGATCTGGGCGGCATCGATGGCCTGCTCCACGTCACCGACATGAGCTACAAGCGGGTCAACCACCCCAACGAGGTCATCAATATCGGTGACACGGTGAAGGTGCAGATAATCCGCATCAACCAGGAAACCCAGCGCATCTCGCTCGGCATGAAGCAGCTGGAATCGGATCCGTGGGAAGGCGTCGTCGCCAAGTACCCGGTCGGCGCGAAGCTGCACGGCGTGGTGACCAATATCACCGAATACGGCGCCTTCGTCGAACTGGAATCGGGCATCGAAGGCCTGGTTCACGTTTCGGAAATGTCCTGGACCAAGAAGAACGTCCACCCCGGCAAGATCGTCAGCACTTCGCAGGAAGTCGACGTCATCGTGCTCGAGGTCGACAGCGACAAGCGCCGCATTTCGCTCGGTCTCAAGCAGGCTGCGCAGAACCCGTGGGAAGCTTTTGCCGACAAGTATCCGGTGGGCTCCAATGTCGAAGGCGAAGTCAAGAACGCCACTGAATTTGGCCTGTTCATCGGGCTGGATGGCGATGTCGACGGCATGGTCCACATGTCGGACATCGCTTGGGGCATCTCAGGCGAAGACGCGCTGGCGCTGCACCGCAAGGGCGAGCAGGTCTCCGCGATCGTGCTCGACGTCGATGTCGAGAAGGAGCGCATCTCGCTCGGCATGAAGCAGCTTGAAAAGGGCGCTCCGGCGGCTGCTGGCAGTGCTGCTGCTGCGGCTTCGAGCGGGCTCAAAAAGAACGACGTGGTTACGGTCACCATTCTTGAAGTGCGCGATGGCGGGCTTGAAGTGCAAGCCGGCGACGATGGTGCCACCGGCTTCATCAAGCGCAGCGACCTTGGCCGCGACCGCGACGAGCAACGCCCCGACCGCTTCCAGGTCGGCCAGAAGCTCGATGCGATGGTCACCGGATTCGATCGTTCGAAAAAGCCCAACTTCTCGGTCAAGGCGCGTCAGCTCCACGAAGAGAAGGAAGCGGTGGAACAGTACGGTTCGTCGGATGCCGGCGCTTCGCTCGGCGACATCCTCGGTGCCGCGCTGAAGGCCAAGAAGGACTGATATCCCGTCGCCCCCGGCTCGACCGGGGACCGCTGGCCGGCCAGGTCCTACCCAGCGGCCAGCGATCCCGGATCAAGTCCGGGACGACGAGTTAGCAAGGCCCGTCCGGAGCGATCCGGGCGGGCTTTTGCTTTCTCTCTCTCTCACTTCGGCATTGCTTCGGTACGCTCGCAATGACGAGCATGGTTGTGTAAGGTTGTTGCAGGAGAGCGCCATGATCGAAATCCACCAGTTCGCCTGCTTGTCCGACAACTACGGTTTCTTGGTCCACGACCCGGAAAGCCTTGAGACGACCTGCATCGACACCCCCGATGCCGATGCTTACTTGCGTGAGGCCAAGGGCAAGGGCTGGCAGATCACCCAGATCTGGAACACCCACTGGCACCCCGATCATGCGGGCGGCAACGCGGCGATTAAGGCGGCGACGGGGTGCACGGTCACCGGTCCGGCTGAGGTCGAGAAGCTCGGCACTGCGCCCGACCGCGTGGTGGTCGCGGGCGATACGGTCACGCTGGGCGATTACATCGCGCAGGTGATCGACGTTTCGGGCCACACCAACGGCCACATCGCTTACCACTTGCCCGAGGCTGAGCTGGCTTTCGTCGGCGACGCGGTGTTCGCGCTGGGCTGCGGGCGGATGTTCGAGGGCGAGCCCAGCCAATTTTGGGCCAGCCTGAGCCGGATCAAGGCCCTGCCGCCAGCCACACTGCTGTATTGCGCGCATGAATACACCGCATCGAACGCGCGGTTTGCGCTGCATGCCGATCCGGACAATGCCGAACTGCAGGAATACGCCGCCCAGATCGCCAAGCTGCGCGCTGAGGGCAAGCCAACGGTCCCCACGCTGCTTAGCCGCGAACTTGCCACCAACCCCTTCCTGCGCGCCGATGACCCAGCGCTCGCAGCACGCTGGGGCGGCGGGGATGCAGTGGTGACCTTTGCGGCGCTGCGGGCGGCGAAGGACGGTTTTTGATAGGAGGGATGTATTTCCAAGGATACTATTGGTCGCGGCGTAGATATCACTGCGCAGAAATTAGCGGAGTTCGGGCACGTCGCCCGCCTTGGAGCAATCGGTGAATTGCTCTTAGATCGCTCAGATGGCTCTGTCTGCCTCGTCGCCGTGCGTACCTCTTCAAGCGAAAATAACATGAAGGTAGGCAACCCAGCTGACTTCTATGTTTACATCCAACGCGCCAATTCTGTCTCCCCTATCATTCAAATCTATTCAGCATCCGAGATTGCAGCCAAAACCGGAGGTGGGGCTGTCTTGGCAACGGTAGGCACTGGCGCAATCAATGCTTGGGGCAAGATTTTGCGGGACGCAAAAGGAAGCTGAGTCTCCTGCAAGATTGGACCTTAAACATGAAAGCCCTCATCACCGAGCGCCTGTCCCCCGACCTGTCCGGGGTGGAGCTGAGCGAAGTCGATGCCCCGATCCGTGCACCCGGCGAGGTACTTATCGCCGTCCGCGCCGTTTCGCTCAATTTCCCTGACCTGCTGATGACCAAGGGCCTCTATCAGCTCAAACCGCCGCTCCCGTTCGTGCTCGGGCTGGAATTTGCCGGTGAGGTGATCGAAGCCCCGGCGAGCAGCACTCTGGCTCCCGGCGACCTTGTTTATGGCGGGCGCCAGACGGGGTGCTTCGCCGAACAGGTCGCTGTGCCGGTTTCCGCAGTGCGCAAGGTCCCGGCGGGTCTGACAGTCCAGCAAGCCGCAGCGTTCGGCGCGGCTTACAGCACCGCGTACACCGCGCTGGTCGAGTTGGGTGACCTCAAGCCCGGGCAATGGGTGCTGGTCCACGGCGCGAGCGGCGGGGTTGGGCTGGCGGCTTGCGACCTCGCCAAGGCGCTGGGCGCGCGGGTCATCGCAGCCAGCGGATCGGTGGACAAGCTGGCCGCGCTCGAAGCGGCCTGTGCGCCCGATGCGGTGCTGCTCGTCCGGGGCAAGTTCCGCGAAGCTGTCGCAGAGATTACCGGCGGCGCGCTGTGCGATCTGGTTTACGATCCGGTCGGCGGCGCTGTGTTCGACGAGAGCACCCGCTGCGTGGCGTTTGGCGGCAAACTGCTGGTGGTGGGCTTCGCTGGCGGGCGCATCGCCGATATCTCGACCAACATCCCGCTGATCAAAGGCTTCTCGGTCGTCGGCGTGCGCGCGGGCGAATATGCCCGGCGCTTCCCCGAGCGCGGCGCGCGGATCCGCGATGCCCTGCTCGATATGGCGGCGGCGGGCAGCATCAATCCGCACATCGACCGCGTGCTCCCGCTCAGTCGCTGGAGTGAAGGGTTCGAGGCGATGGCCGCGCGGCAGGTGATCGGGAAGATTGTACTGGAGCCTGGTTACTGACGAAAGAAGGGGCGGCCCTTAGGACTGCCCCTTCCCCCTCTCCAAGCTCGTAAACACGTTTAAAGGTCGCGCCTAAAGGCCAGCGATCGCCGCATCGACCAGCGGCTTGTCGGCCTTCGCGTCGTGGTTCTCGGCAATCAGGCCTTGCGCAGCCATCGTGGCAGCACGTGCCGCTGTGGCCCGCACATCGGCCAAAGCAGCGCGTTCAGCCGCACCGATCTTGTCCTGCGCCATCTTTTCGCGGCGCGCGATCAGCGCGGTGGTCTGGGCTTCGGCCGCCGCGACGATTGCTTCGGCTTCGTGCTGCGCGTGTTCGACCATGGCCGCAGCATCGGCTTCGGCCCCGGCGATCTTTGCAGCATATTGCGCCCGCAGCGCTTCGGCTTCGGCGCGCAGGGTTTTGGCTTCATCAAGCTGTTTGCGGATTTCGGCAATCTGCTTGTCGAGGAGGCCGGCAACCAGGCCCGGCACCCCGGCCTTGAGCATGATACCGAAGACCGCCAGCATTGCGAGCGCCACCCAGCCGCCAGCGCCCAGGCCGAACGCCGTCGCTTCTTCTTCGTGGCCCGCCGCTGCGGCGGACAGGAGCGTCAGACTAAACATTGGCCAGTACCGCCTTCACAGACTTTGCCGCCGCAGCCGCGGTGACTTTCGCGCCTGAGACCTTGGCGACGATCTCTGCCGCAGCTTCTGCCGCAACGCCTTCGATGCTCTCCAGCGCGGCACTGCGCGATTTAGCGATCCGCGCTTCGGCTTCAGCCAGCAGCTTGGCGGTCTTGAAGTCGGCCTTGGCCATTCGCACTTCGCCCGCTTTGGCCGCCTGGGCCTTGGCCTCGGCAGTGGTCGCTTGAGCCGAGCCGCGCGCCGCGAGATCGTTGGCGCGCAATTGTTCCTCAGCCGCATCGGCTTCGGCGCGGGCGGCTTCGGCCGCAGCCAGATCGGCCGCGATTGTGGCATCGCGGTTATCGACGGTCGCCTCGACCTTGGGCACAATGCCCTTGCCGACGACGAAATAAATCCCCGCCAAAACGACGAGCAGCCAGAACCATTGCGACTGGTAGACCAGTGCGAGTTGCGCGATTTGCGGCATTTCTACTCTCGATCAAAATGTCGGCCGAGGAACAATTCCCCGACCGGACAATATCACTGCCAAGTCTTATTGGGCGTAGAGGATGATCATCGAAACTGCGAAAGCCATCAGGCCGAGCAGTTCCGCAGCCGCGAAGCCAATGTACAGCGTCGTGGTCTGACCAGCGGCGGCACCCGGGTTACGCAGCGCGCCCTGGAGGAAGCTGCCGAACACGTTGCCCACACCGGCAGCCGCAGCGCCTGCGCCAATTGCCGCGAGACCGGCACCGATAACCTTTGCAGAAGCGAGATCCATTTTAATTACTCCGATTGAAAAGACGCTGAAAGAAATAGGTTTTGAAACTTAGTGAAGGTTGACCGCATCGTTGATGTACAAAGCTGTCAAAAGCGCGAAGACATAGGCCTGAATCGCCCCGACCAGCAGCTCAAGAGCGTTGACCCCGATCACGGCAACAAAGCACAAAGCCGATATGGCATAGCCAAGCGGACCGCCAGCATTGAGCCCCTGGACCACGAAGTTGCCGAACACATCGAGCAGGACGTGGCCCGCGAACATGGCGATGAACGGGCGCAGACCGAGGCTGAACGGGCGCACCATGAAGCTGACGAACTCGATCGGCGCGACAAACAGCTTGACCGGCAATGGCGCGCCCGCTGGCACGAACAGGCTGAAAAAGTGCAGCCCGTGCTTCCAGAACCCGACGCCGAGCACGATTGCGAAGCTCAGCACACTCATGAACATCGTCACGCTGAACTGACTGGTAACAGTGAACGGGTGCGCGCCGGGTACGATCCCGAACGGCATCGCGCCGATCCAGTTGGAGAACAGGATGAAGGTAAATGCGGTGAACACCCACGGCAGGTACCGGCGGCCTTCGGCACCGATCGAGGTGCGGGTGATATTGTCGAGGAACCCGGTCATTCCTTCGACCGCGACCTGCCACCGGCCGGGCACGATCTGGCGCTTCATCCCGCCCCACATGAACGCCAGGATCGCGGCGAACACGATCAGCATCCATAGCGACGAGTTGGTGAACTGGAAGGGCGACGCAGCCAGCGTATCACTGCCAATCGGCGTGATCAAAAACTGGTGCATCGGGTCGATTTTGGCTTCACCTGCCACTTTGCATAAATCCCTGGGTTAAAGCCGTAGTTACTTCGAAGCGTCGTTATTGCCGCGCACTACCTGGAGGCAGGCACCGGCAAAGGCGAGGAACATCAATACGATCATGATCCACGGCCGGGTCCCGAACAGACTGTCCAGCCCCCAGCCGACCACGATTCCGCCAAGCGGATAGCCGACCATGGTCGAGGCAACCTGCATCCCGGCCGAGCGGCCAGCATCGCGCAGCGGCGCATGATCGCGGGCAATCCGGTCATCCTCGGCGCGGCGCGCGGCATCGATCCGCGACTGCAACGAGCCGAGCGCCGGATCTTCAGCCGGCGGCGGGGTAGTCTGATCGATGGGGTCTTGCGCCACGAAGGTTACGTCATTCCTGATGAAAATGCGGGCAAATAATACGAAAATCCGCCGGAAAGACAGGCTTTCCCGCGAAGCGCCGTCCCCTTAGGCAAGGTGCCCGGCGAAGTCAACCGGCGCGCAAAACGGGCGCCGACAAGTCCTGTCAGCGCCCGGTTTTGCGTTACTTGTTCGTCAGTTCGGCGCGGTATCTGCCGCCGCGCATTTGGCATCGCGCAACGGAGCTTCGCTGGTGCGGGTGTGCCAGCTGCCGTCGGGCGACTGGTACTTCTCGCCCGGCCGGGTTTTGAGGATCAAGCGGCACGCGGTGGTGAAGGCATAGTCTTCCTGCGTGGAATGCGTCGCACTCGCGCGCTCGGCATAGATCGCGCGGCGTTTGATGTTGACGTCTTCGGCAGTGCGGCGGACATCGGCGCTCGGGCTGCTCGGAAAACCGAGATAGCCATCAATCTGTTCGCCGATCTGGCCGCCAGCGCGCGCGGCGGCATAAGCCGGGTTGGCGGTCTGCGCTGCGACCGGCGTGGCCGCCAGAAGCAAGCCCAGCGCAGCCCCGCCCAAACCGGCAAGACGCAGGTTCGAGATGCCAAATTCGTTCGACCGTATCATCACAATGGGCTCCAACTTCAAAATACGCCGGGATTGTCCTCAATCGTTTTCGCAGCGTCGGCTGCGAGGCGATAGACGACCTCCTGCTTGATGTTGATATTCAGCTCGATCACGATCGGCTTGTCCGGTGCGGTGACCGAGACACATCCGCCGAGCGCGAGCGCGCCGCCTATCAAAATCGTCGCCGTGGTTACCCACTGGCGCTGCGGCCTCCGGTTCCGTGCTGCGAATTCCATGCTTGGCCCCTTTATGGACCGGGTTTTCGCAGCCGCGGCGCGGTAGGTCAATTCGAAGCTGTTCATGGAACTGTCCTGCTGTCTGAATGCTGAATGTTGCCCGATTTGGGTGTCGGCGGCGGCGCGGGCGGGAGCGTCGCGGGCGGCGTTGGAGTCGGTGCCAGTTCGCCCGGAACCGGCGCTGCGCCGCCGATCAGGCCAAGTTCGCGCGGGTCCCTGACATAGGCCGGATCGTACAGCGATTTGAACGAGGTCACCAATTGATGAAACGGACCGCGGATCGAGATATTGAAACGGATCGGCAGCTTGGCGAAGCGCTGGGTAAGGAAATTGCGTTTTGCCCCCTGCCCTTGGCTGACCCCGTCGATCCGCATCTTGGTCACGATCTCACCGTCGAGATGGCCCTGCAAAGCAACTTCCATGTGCTTGTAATCGAGGCTGCGCAGCGCTTGGAAGGCAAAATTGCCCATCGGCGACAGGTCTTTGTAGGTCAGCTCGCCGACGTAGGAGAGGTTGCCGCCGGGATCGCGCGAAACGAGGATGCCGTTTTCGATCCGCCCGCCATTTTCGTCGAACACCAACGGCAGTTCGCCATCGAATGTCCCGCTCGCGGAAATATTGGCCAAGCCGAGCCGCGCCACGAACTTTGCCAGATTGAGGGCGTTCACCTTGATCGTGAAGCGGCGGACTTCGGAGGCACCGAGCACCATCCGGGTTGGCAGCAGCTCGAGCGAGCCATCGATGAACGGCCACTTGGCACCGTTGACCACCAGCAGGTGGCCAGGCTCGAGCTGGAACGAGACATCGCCGTCGTTGACCTCGATGCCGGGGTTGATCGAGGCCACATGCAGGACCTGGCGCGGCGCGGTAACGAGACCAAGCAGGTCGATGAAATGGACCGTGCCCTTAGCGCCCTTGACCGGACCGAATTGCGCCCCGAAATCGAGGTTGTCAGTGCTGAAATCGCCCGAGCTGGTCACCCCGCGCCGGTCCCAGTCGATCCGGCCTTGACCATAAACCCGGCCCCTGGCGAGCGCGATCACACCCTGGCTGAGGTAAGTCAGCGTATCGGGCTGAAGATCCTTGTCGAATTCGATCCCCGGCACCAACAGGTCGGCATGACCGCTCGCGGTATCAAGATCGTGGACGATCTTCGCCTCGGTCACCAACCGGTCGCTTTTGGGCTCGCGCAGCAAGGCATCGGCGGTGAAGGTGGTCGAAATCAGGCTGAGCGTCGCATCGCGCGCGATGAGCGGATAGAACCGCGCCGCAGGGAGCCGGTCCTTGACCGTCAGACTCGCGCCACTGACTGTGAATTGCTTGCTTGCAAAGCGCCAGTTGCCCGCCGCACCGAACACGTCGAGCGGCACCGACCAGAGCTTCAGCTCGGTCCCGGCGAAGGTGCCGGTGATGGTCTGGCCCAGATTGGCATTCAGCTGCGCGATCCTGAGCGTGGACGGCGTGCTGGCCGGCCCGAACGAAACATCGATGCTGCGCGCCACCAGCGCCCCCGGCCACGCCATCCCGACCACGCCGCTGCGCAGCCGCACCGGGGTGCTGCCCAGCGTGCCGTTAAGCGACAGCCCCGCTGTCCCGGCCGAAACCCGCGTCCCGCGCGCATCGCTACGCACGATCGCGCCTTCGGAGCCGGGGCACAGGGTCAGCGATTGCCCGGCCAGCGTCAGGCCCGAAATGCGCAAGCTGTCGAACCGCACCGGGGTGCAGCGCCGCAGCGCCGCAAGCCCGCGCGCCGCCGACCAGTTGCCCTCAATCGGCACCACCAGATTATCGACCCGCCCGCCCGGTAAGGCCCCGCTAAGCAGTGCGCGCCCGGCAAAGCCAATCGCCCCGCCGGGCAGTTGCACCAGCTTGAGTTCGGGCAAGGCGACCATGTTGTCACCCGCGCGGTAGGGCGCGAGCACCAGCGAGGCGAGCGCCCCGCCCCCGCCGCGCCGTTCGAACCGTCCCTCGATGTGCGGCAGGCCGGGCCCGTCGCTAAGCAGGTTACCGGACAGCATTGCACCGCCCTTACCGCCGAAGGTTACCGACACTTTCGACAAGGCCGCCAGCCGCCCGCCGCTGGCGCCGCGCCACAGTGCACCAGGCAAGGTCAGGCTGGTCAGCTGGCCGCTCTGGCGGACCTGATAAGTCGCCGCAAAGCTGCTACCGGCGGTTTCGCGTGCCAAGGCGCTGCGGAGCTGCGCGGCGAGCGGTGCCACGAGGGTCCCTGCACCCGACTTCTCCAGCCCCGCCAAAGTGACTTCGAGCCCGCGCCCGGGCGACAATACGGTCGCGCCGAGCGCGCCTTCGCTGCTGAAGCTCGCCATCCGGTCATGGCTGCGCGCCTGGCCTTCGAGCGCGAGCGTGGCGGCCCTGATCCCGCTCGCCGCCAATCCCTCGCCCTGCAATTTGTAACTGACCACCAGGTCACCCTTGGCCAGTGCAAACTGGCCAGTGCCGCTCGCGCGCTCCAGCCGGTTGTCGCCGTAGCCGAGTGTTCCGCTGGTCAGCGCGTAGGATCCGTCTGCGGCATCGAACTGCACGCCCAGAGTGCCGATCACCTGCAGGCTCGCATCGCGCAGCGCGAGGCGGCTGCTCGGGCAATCGAGCGCTTGCAGACGCAGCGGCCCATCGAACCGCGGCGCCGCCGCAGCTACGGTGACTTTGCCGTACGCAGTCAGCCGCTGGACCTTGCAATTGCCCAGTTGCAACTGCGGCGCGACTGCTGCGAGCGTCCCGGAAAACCCGCCGCGCAGATTGCCCGCGCCTTCGGCCTTCACGCCGATTGGCCCCGAAGACATGTCAATCCGCGCGCGTCCGTCGATCAGCACAAGGTCGAGGTCGGGCAGGCCCTTGGTCCCGCCCTTGTTGGCGAACAGCACCTTGTCGAGCGAGCCGAAGCTGATCTTGCCGCCCGCGATCCGGCCATAAAGGCGCGGCCGGAAAAGTGTGACCCGGCCCAGCGTCGGCAGCCCGAATGTAGGCTCGATCTGCACTTCGGCGCGCTCGATTGTCAGGTCGGGATGCGCCGGGTCACCGATCACGATGTCGGTCAGGATCTCGCGTGAAGTCCCGATCTTCTCGATCTTGTAAGTCGCGGGCAGGCCAAGGTCGGATAGCTGGCGGTTGATCACCTTGTGCGCAATGTTTTCGCGCGCCAGCCACAGTCCGATCAGCGCGGCCGCGAGCACGATCCCGAGCAGCGCGGCGATCCGCCAGCCGCGCCAGGCCCGGAGGGCAAAGGCCGGTTCCTGCGCCTCCTCGATCTCTTGGCCGTCAGCTCCGGACATTTCACTACCCTTGCGCGCCTCGCCCCGGAAAGGCAAGGAATGCGCCGAGACAGGGAAGGAAACGCGTGGCCGAAGCAAACGATCCGCCGCACCATGGCGCGGGCCACCGCGCCCGCCTGCGCGCGCGGCTGCTCGGCGGCGGGTCTGAGGCGCTCGCCGACCACGAGCTGGTCGAATACCTGCTGATGACCGCGATCCCGCGCAAGGATGTCAAGCCGCTCGCGCATGAGCTACTCAAGCGGTTCGGCGGGCTGGCGGGCCTGCTGAACGCCGAGCCGCGCGCCTTGGCCAAGCACCGCGGGATGGGCGAAACCAGCGCCGCCGCGCTCAAGATCGTTGCGGTCGCCGCGCGGCGGCTGGCGCGCACCGGTTTGCAGGAACAGCCCGTGCTGGGGAGCTGGCAAGTGCTGATCGATTACCTGACGATTGACATGGCGCACCTCAACCACGAGCGGGTGCGGGTGCTTTACCTCGACAACAAGAACCGCTTGATCCTCGATGACCAGGTCAGCGACGGCACGCTCGACGAGGCCACGATCCACCCGCGTGAGGTGGTCAAGAAGGCACTTGAACTGGGCGCATCGGCGTTGATCCTGGTCCACAACCACCCCTCCGGCTCGCCCGAACCAAGCCGCGCGGATGTGCAGATCACGAACAAGATCGCCGAGGCCGGGCGATTGCTGGGGATTACCGTGCATGACCACGTGATCATCGGGAAAGAGGGGCATGTCAGTTTGAAGGCCAAGGGGCTGATCTGATGTGCGTAGCCGCGATCGCCTGGCTGGCGCACCCGCGCTGGCGATTGGTGGGAATCGGCAACCGCGATGAATTCCATGGGCGGCCGACCGCGCCGCTCGACGAATGGGACAACGGCATCATTGCAGGCCGCGACCTGCAGGCTGGCGGCACGTGGCTAGGCATTCACCCGGCTGGCCGGTTCGCGCTGGTTACCAACTTGCGCGCCGAGGGCTATCCCAAGCCGGGCATGGCCTCACGCGGCGCTCTGGTAACCGACTGGCTGCTCGGCCAGCCGCTGGGCGATCTTGCCGCAATGAACCCGTTCAACCTGTTCGTGGCCGGACCGGACGGCGCGGAGCTACTCACGAACCACCCTGCCCCGCAGCGCCAGCCGCTCGCGCCGGGGATTCATGGGTTGTCGAACGGCAGCTTTGCCGATCGCTGGTACAAGACTTTGCGGCTTGAAGCGGCGCTGGCGGAATGGCTGGTCGCGGGTTATGACGACCCTGCGCCGCTGTTCGCGGCCCTGGCGGATCGCACTTTGGCCCCGGACACGCCCGATGTCGAGTTGTCCAGCGTGTTCATCGCCAACCCCGTCTATGGCACGCGGTGCTCGACGGTGGTTTTGGTGGATGATGATGGGCAGGGGACGATAATCGAGCGCAGTTTCGATGCGTCAGGTGCGGCGACGGGCGAAGTCACGCTGGCATTTGGATGGCCCTGAAAGATCCTCCTCCGAAGGGGGAGTATCTTGTTATCCGTAACTGGCCGCCAGCAAATGCGGCCGCTCGTTCGCGACCTTGACCACCAGCTCGCCGAACAACCCGTTGACCCAGGCGAACCACTTGCGCGTGTAGCGCGAAGGATCGTCCTGATCGAACGCCTCGTGCATGAACCCGGTCCCGGCATGCGATGCGCGCAGGGTTTTGAGCGCGCCGGCAATCACTGCATCGTCGGTGCTCGACATCGCACGCATGATGATCGACATCGGCCAGACCTGCCGCACACCGATATGCGGACCGCCCACGCCCGAGGCTGCCTTGCCGGAAAAGAACCACGGATTGGCATCGCTCCACACCGCATCGGCGGTAGTTCGCCACAGCGTGTTGTCGGCGCGGACGCAGCGCAGGTAGGCGAGGCCGAGCAGTGAGGGTACGTTGGCATCGTCCATAAACAGGTGGTTGCCATAGCCGTCGGTTTCATAGGCGAACACCTGCCGCCCATCGGGCAACAGCATCGTACCGTGCTTGTACACAGCCGCCTCGACCTCTTCCGCCAAGGCGCGCGCCTCGGCGGCAAAGGGAGCGTCGTGCAGCACTGCATCGGCCAGCGCCGCGAGTTCGCGCAAGGTCGCCACCGCGAACAGGTTGCCGGGGATGTTGCACGGGAAAGTGCAGGCATCGTCCGAGGGGCGAAAGGCCGAATGGATCAGGCCAGTCTTGCGGGTTGGCACGCCGATCCCCGCCAGCGTCGTCTCGGTCGGCTGGTCACTGCGCCGCTGGAAGCGGTACGGCCCGGGACTGGTCCGCCGCTGCTGCGCCTTAAACGTGGCGACGATGGTTTTGGCAGCAGCTGCAAAGGTTTCATCGAACGGCTGCGTATCCCCGCTCGCCTGCCAGTAATCGCAGGCCAGCCGCAGCACATAGCACAGCGAATCGACCTCCCATTTGCGCTCGGCCACGCCGGGTTTCATCTCGGTCTGGTCGATCTTCGACCAGTCGAGGTTCGACATCGCGGCGGGATCGCGCATGAAGGCATTGGCGTAGGGATCGATCAGCACGCAGCGCGCGTGACGACGGATCAGTCCGTGAAAGAGCTGGGTCAGCTGCGCATCGCTTTTCGCAAGATGCAGGTAAGGCCGCAGCTGCGCTGCCGAATCGCGTAGCCACAGGCACGGAATGTCACCGGTGATCACAAAAGCATCGGGATGCCCGCCCGCCTCGCCCATGAATACCGTTGTGTCGAGCGTATTGGGCATGCAGTTCTGGAACAGCCAGGCCAGCTCGGGATCTGCAATCAGCGCCGAGACCCGCGCAATCTCGCGCTCGACCGCGGTACTGACAAGCCGCCGGGCGGACGGGGCGGGTCGCTTGGATGGAAACATCGGCAGGGCCTCCTGAGCGCGCAGCGACCGCGGCATCATCAGCAACGCCGCCCCGGCAGCGATGAACGAACGGCGATGGAACTGGACGGATTGCACCAGCTGCTTGGTGGCGCGGTTGGGGCGGGATGTCGAGTGGGCGGTGTTCAAGGTGGCACAGAATTTAGATTGTTCGCGCAGAGGGCGCAGAGGAGCAGTGCTTGCGGCGTAGTCGCCTTTCAAACACCCATTGGTTTCAAACGATACTTTGCAAAATGAGCCAGGCCTGCGGCGCTAACATCTACTCTGCGCTCTCTGCGATCTCTGCGCGAGCCACCCTTCCTTCTTCACTCCTCCGCGCCTCTGCGCCTCTGCGCGAACAAATTCCTTTCTCCGATCCGCCATGATAGCATCCGCCAAACTCACCCGGAGAACCCAATGTCCATCCAGCAGCCCGACGGCATTCACCACATCGCAATCATGTCCGCCGATATGAAAGTGCAACTGACCTTTTTCACGCAAGTGCTGGGCTTTCCGCTGGTCGGGCTGTTCGACATGCACGGCGTGCCCGGCGGCAAGCACGCCTTCCTCAAGATGGCCGACGACAGCTTTTTCTCGGTAGTCGAATTGGACGGTGTGGGCGATATTCCCGCAACCATCGGCATCACGCACTCAGGCACCGGGGCAGGCAAAAGCGCCGCCGGAACCATGCAACACATTGCCTTCCGCGCACCCGATGAGGCCGGGCTCATCGCGCTGCGCAACCGCATCCGCAGCCACGGTGTCCCCGCGATCGGCCCGATCGGGCACGGCTTCTGCCAGTCTATCTATTTCGCCGGACCCGAGGGGCTGACGCTGGAAGTATCGACACAGATGACCCCGCTCGATCCGGCGCGCTGGGTTGACCCCAAGGTGCTTGAAGCATGCGGAATATCGGGCGAGGAGGCCGAAGCGATGCTCAACCCCGCGCCGTGCGTAGCGGGCGATGCGGTGCCGCAGCCGGCCTACGACGCGGCAGTGCCCAACATTGCCTACCCAGCCACGACGCTCAAGATGATCCTCGCCACGCCAGACGAGGCAATTACGGCGCAGGGCAGTTATAACGAGCCGCCAGTCCCAGCCTAGGCACCAACGCTTTCCTACATTGGCCGATTGCGAGATGGTGCTGGGCATGCTCGGCACCCACACTTGCTGAATTACCGCGATCGTGCGCCGCAGCGGCCTGGCTTTTGCCGCAAAGAAATTTTCACCATCAGGACTGTGGTCCAAGCGGTCCATCAAATGTGTAACCTGGCAGCGCGTGACTTGCCATCCTGGCCCCTTGCCCCTAGCGGCAGCCGCACGAAGCCCAAGGAGTCGAACATGGTCCCCCGCTATTCCCGCCCCGCGATGACCGCGATCTGGGAGCCCGAGGCGCGGTTCAAGATCTGGTTCGAGATCGAAGCTCACGCCACACAGAAGCTGGCCGATCTGGGGGTGGTGCCGCAGAATGCAGCCAAGGCGCTGTGGGACTGGTGGAAGACCGATCCCAAGATCGATGTCGCCGCGATTGACGCTATTGAAGCGGTCACCAAGCACGACGTGATCGCCTTCCTCGATTGGGTTGCGCAGCAAGTCGGCCCAGAGGCGCGGTTCATGCACCAGGGCATGACCAGCAGCGACGTGCTCGATACCACGCTGTCGGTGCAGCTCGTGCAGGCGAGCGACCTGCTGCTGGCAGGCCTCGACGCGCTGCTCGCCGCGATCAAACGCCGCGCGCTGGAGTACAAGTACACCCCGACCATCGGCCGCAGCCATGGCATCCATGCCGAGCCGACCACGTTCGGACTCAAGCTGGCCTCAGCCTATGCCGAGTTTGACCGCTGCAAGGCGCGGCTGGTAGCGGCGCGGGCCGAGATCGCGACTTGCGCGATTTCTGGCGCGGTCGGCACCTTCGCCAATATCGATCCGGCGGTCGAAGAGTACGTCGCCGAAGAGCTTTGCCTCACCGTCGAGCCAGTCAGCACTCAGGTGATCCCGCGTGATCGGCACGCGATGTTCTTCGCAGTGCTCGGCGTGATCGCCAGCTCGATCGAACGGCTCGCGATCGAGGTCCGCCACCTCCAGCGCACCGAAGTGCTGGAGGCCGAAGAATACTTCGCGCCGGGGCAAAAGGGTTCGAGCGCGATGCCGCACAAGCGCAATCCGGTGCTGACCGAAAACCTCACCGGCCTTGCCCGGGTGGTTCGTTCGGCGGTAACCCCGGCGCTGGAAAACGTCGCGCTGTGGCATGAGCGCGATATCTCGCACTCTTCGGTCGAACGCTACATCGGGCCGGACGCGACAATCACGCTCGATTTTGCGCTTGCGCGGCTTACGGGCGTGATCGACAAGCTGCTGGTGTACCCGGAGCGGATGCAAAAGAACCTCGATAAGATGGGCGGGCTGGTCCATTCGCAGCGGGTGCTGCTGGCGCTGACGCAAGCCGGGCTGGAGCGCGACACAGCGTACCGTCTGGTTCAGCGCAATGCGATGCAGGTGTGGGAAAGCGACGGGGCATTGAACCTGCTCGAGCTGCTCAAGGCCGATCGTGAAGTTACCGCGGCGCTGCCCGCCAGCGAGCTGGAAGAGAAGTTCAACCTCGACTACCACTTCAAGGCGGTCGACACGATTTTCGCGCGGGTGTTTGGAGAGTAAGATCCTCCCCATTTTGCGCAGCCAAATGGGGAGGTGGCAGTCGCTCTTGCGACTGACGGATGGGTATCGACACCCGCTCCGACACCCCTCCGTCTCGGCTTCGCCGATCCACCTCCCCATTTGTGGCCTTCGCCAAAAATGGAGAGGACCTTAGCCGCCATCGCACCTTGCGCCAATCCTGCGTCCCGCCTAGCCTTGTGCCAATTCGCTGATCGAACAGGAGAGATGTCCCATGCAAGCCATCCGCACCGTTCTATGGGTATTGCTGGCAATTGTGATGGTCGCCTTCATCGCAATCAACTGGGTTGCGGTACCGGTCAATATCTGGCCCGTCGCCGACGGGACGTACCTTCATTTCAATTGGCCCATAGGCCTTGTGGTCTTGGTCTCGTTCCTGCTCGGCCTCGTCCCGATGTGGCTGCTGCATAAGGGCGCGCGCTGGCGGTTTAACCGGCGCATCGGTACGCTTGAAAACTCTGTCCGCGCGGCGAGCGTTTCGGTGCCGGTCGAGCCAGCACCGGCCCCGGTGGTGACCACCAGAGAGCCGCCGCTCGGTACCCTATGAACACCAACCCGATCTATCTCGCGCTCGATTTCCCGCGGCTCGATACTGCGATTGAAGTGGCCAAGAAGGCGTCTGCGCACATTGGCGGGCTTAAGCTCGGGCTGGAATTCATTTACGCGCACGGCCACCACGGGGTGCACGAAGTGCACAAGCTTGGGCTGCCGATCTTCCTCGATCTGAAGCTCCACGATATCCCCAACACGGTCGCCGGTGCGATGCAGGCGATCCACGTGCTTGAGCCCTCGATCGTCACCGTCCACGCCAGCGGCGGTCGCGCGATGATGGAGGATGCCAAGGCCGCAGCGGGTGAACATTGCCGGGTGGTCGCGGTAACCTTGCTGACCAGCCTGGATGAGGACGACATGGCAGCCACCGGGATCGTCGGCAACGCGCACGATCAGGTGCTGCGGCTGGCAGAATTGTCAAAGGCTGCGGGCCTCGACGGGATCGTCTGCTCGGGGCACGAGGTTGCGGGCGTTCACGCACAATGGAAAGGGGGCTTTTTTGTCGTCCCCGGTCTGCGTCCCACCGGCGATGCAATGGGCGACCAAAAGCGTGCAGTCACCCCCCGCGCGGCGCGCGATGCGGGGGCCAGCGTGCTGGTAATCGGTCGGCCTATTGCCCGGGCCGAAGATCCGGCAGCAGCAGCCCGGGCGATCGAAGCGACGCTTTAAATTCAGCTTGGCGCAAGCTCGCCACGGTTAACCGTGCCGACAAAGGAGTATAATATGATGAACCGGCTCAAATTCGCTCTCGCCCCGCTCGCCCTCGCTCTCTCGCTGTCAGGTACAATGGCCATGGCCCAAGCCGTCCAGTCCCCGATCGCCGCGACCAGCGCGCTGCTGACCGTCACGGCCGAGGGCAAGACCGCACGCGTACCCGATCTTGCCGTCTTCAACGCCGGAGTGACCAGCCAGGGCCAGACTGCTGGCGCAGCGCTGACCGCCAATTCGGTAGACATGAACCGCGTGATCGCCGCGCTCAAGAAGGCGGGGATCGCCGACAAGGATATTCAGACCAGCCAGATCAGCCTCAACCCGATTTACGGTCAGCCGGTGACCCAGCCCAATGGTATGGTGGTTCAGGAGCCGCGCATTGTCGGCTATCAGGCGACCAACACCGTCTCGATCCGCAGTCGCGATATCAAGAACTTCGGCAACGTTCTCGATGCGCTGGTCGCAGCGGGTGCCAATCAGGTGAGCGGGCCGAGCTTCCAGCTTGCCGACCCGAGCAGCGCCAACGATGAGGCGCGGGTCAGCGCGATAAAAACCGCCCGCGCTCGCGCTGACCTCTATGCCCGCGCTGCTGGCCTGCGGGTCGTGCGGATCGTCTCGATCAGCGAAAGCGGCGGCTATTCCTCGCCGCAGCCGATGTACACCCGGGCAATGAAGGCCGAATCCGATTCCACCCCGATCTCGGCGGGCGAGGTCGAGGCGTCGGTCAGCGTGGTGGTGCAATTCGAACTGGCCCCGTGAGCACAGCGGCGCTAAGCGCGCCGCATGCCCGCCCCAGCCATCAAGATTTGCGGAATATCGACGCGAGAGACGCTTGCGACGGTGATTGCCGCGCGGGCGGAGTTTGTCGGCTTCAATTTCCATCCTGCCAGCCCGCGCTACGTTGCCCCTGATCAGGCGCGTGCGTTGGCGCGGCAGGCAGAGGGCCGGATCAAGCGGGTCGGGCTGTTCGTCGATGCCAAAGATGCGGCCATTGCTGATGCGGTTGGTGCGAGGGCGCTAGATGCGGTGCAACTTCATGGTGCCGAAAGCCCGGCACGCGTGGCCGAGTTGCGCGCGACATTCGGCCTGCCGGTGTGGAAGGTGATCAGCGTTGCCTCGCGCGGCGATCTTGAGCGGGCGGAGACTTACGTCGGTGCCGCAGACTTTGTGCTGCTCGATGCCAAGACACCGGCGGGGTCGCTGCCGGGGGGAATGGGTCTCAAGTTCGATTGGGCACTGCTAAGCGGGTGGAAAGCTACGCTGCCGTGGGGCCTTGCCGGTGGCCTGACCCCCGACAATGTAGCCGAGGCGATTGCGCTGACTGGCGCGCCGCTGGTCGATACCGCATCGGGCGTCGAAACCGCGCCGGGTGTCAAAGACCCAGCCCTTATCGCCGCGTTTTGCGCAGCGGCTCGCGCCCCGTAGAAAAAGGGCGGCCCATTGCTGGACCGCCCTTTCCTCAAATCGGGGTGGCTTACCGATCAGAAGCTGTTGTCATCAGAACCGCATCCCGACACCGCCGACCACTGCATTCGAATCGGGAACGGAGTTGCCGGTGAAGTAGTGGCGGTATTCGGCCTTGAGGTAGAGTGGGCCCATGATGCTTTGTTCAAGGCCCGCACCGGCGTGCCAGCTGCCTTCGCACAGGTCGCACGGCTTGGTGGTGTAGCCACCCGCGACGAACAGCTTGGTCATCGGGCCGGCCTTGACACCAAAGCGCCCGGTCGCGCCATAGGCGACCTTGGTGCCGCTCTGGTCGATCTTGTCGGCCGAAACTTCAACGCCGGCAAAGGTCATCGGGGCAAGGTCGAAATCAACCCCGGCCGCAGCGCCGTAAGTGGCTTCGGTGGTGCCGTTCGACCAGATCGCACCACCGCGCACTTCAACGCGGGTGTCGTTGGCCAGCGCCGGTGTGGCAAATGCCAGCGAGGCGATGAGCGGCAAGATGAATTTACGCATGATATGCTCCTTGGTGTTCAGCCCTGCGAGAGGACAGGCAGCCAAAGTGAGTGGGCCGACCTGTCACTGCAATGAACAACGCGTTCAGAAGTTTCATAGATGCGATTGATTGTGTCAATTGAGCCACACATACGGACATGAATAGAATTTAATGTTACTAAGCCGTTAAGCATTCGCCGCTGCCCCAAGGCTGGACTTGGCGGCCACGCTCTGCCAAGCGCGAACGCGATATGACCACCGCGCCAACACAAAATTCATTTCGCACCCAGCCTGACGAGCGTGGCCACTTCGGCCAGTTCGGCGGGCGTTATGTGGCCGAAACGCTGATGCCGCTCGTGCTCGAGCTTGAGGCCGAGTACACCAGAGCAAAGGCCGACCCGGCCTTTCAAGCCGAATTCGCTGACCTGCTCGAACATTACGTCGGACGCCCCAGCCCGCTCTACTTCGCACCGCGCCTCACAGAAGAGCTCAAGGGTGCACAAGTGTGGTTCAAGCGCGACGAGCTCAATCACACCGGCGCGCACAAGATCAACAATTGTGTCGGCCAGATTCTGCTCGCGATCCGCATGGGCAAGACCCGGATCATCGCCGAGACCGGCGCGGGCCAGCACGGCGTGGCCACCGCCACGGTCTGTGCGCGGTTCGGCCTGCCCTGCGTGATCTTCATGGGCGCGACCGACGTGGCCCGTCAGGCGCCCAACGTGTTCCGCATGAAGCTGCTCGGCGCCGAAGTGCGCGCGGTTACTGCCGGAGCAGCGACGCTCAAGGACGCGATGAACGAAGCGCTGCGCGACTGGGTCGCCAATGTCCATGATACCTTCTACATCATCGGCACCGCGGCTGGCCCGCACCCCTACCCCGAACTGGTCCGCGATTTCCAAAGCGTGATCGGCAAGGAAGCCCGCGCGCAGATGCTGAGCCGGGTGGGCCGCCTGCCCGACCTGCTGGTTGCGGCGATCGGCGGGGGCAGCAACGCGATCGGGCTGTTCCATCCGTTCCTCGACGATCCCGAGGTCAAGATGCTCGGGGTCGAGGCGGCCGGACACGGACTCGACAAGGAGCATGCCGCTAGCCTGGCGGGTGGACGCCCGGGCGTGCTGCACGGCAACAAGACCTACCTGCTGCAGGACGCCGACGGCCAGATCACCGAAGGTCACTCAATCAGCGCCGGGCTCGACTATCCCGGGATCGGCCCCGAACACGCTTGGCTGCGCGATGTCGGCCGGGTCGATTACACCTCGGTGACCGATGTGGAAGCGCTCGACGGGTTCCAGCTGCTGTGCCGCACCGAAGGCATCATCCCCGCGCTCGAACCGGCTCACGCGATCGCCGCAGTCAAGAAAATCGCGCCGACGATGGACAAGGATCAGATCATCCTGCTCAACCTATGCGGCCGCGGTGACAAGGATATCTTCGCGGTGGCGGAGCACCTGGGGGTGGAGTTGTGAGTTCCGAATTGCTGCGTAGCGCACGCATTGGGTTCTTAGTTGGATCAGTCGGAGAGATCGGCAGGATTGTCGGAGGTTTGTTGCTCAACAGCAAGCTGGTGCCGGCTTTCGAAGTCTTGACTTGGGTGATGCTGGTTTTGGGCTTCGGGACTTACGCAGCGATTACAGGGGATCGAAAATGACCCGCTTATCCACCGCCTTTTCGCGCGGGCCAGCCCTCGTCACTTTCATCACTGGCGGGGACGGGCCGACCGCCGAAATCCTCGACGCACTCGTCGCGGGCGGCGCGGACGTGATCGAGCTGGGGATGCCGTTCACCGATCCGATGGCCGACGGCCCGGCGATCCAGCAGGCCAACTTGCGCAGCCTGGGCGCGGGCACCACCACCGCCGGGATCTTCCGCATTGCCGCCGCATTCCGCGCGCTTCACCCGCAAGTGCCGCTGGTGCTGATGGGCTATGCCAACCCGATGATCACGCGCGGGCCGGACTGGTTCGCGGCCGAGTGCGTCAAGGCCGGGGTCGATGGGGTGATCTGCGTCGATATTCCGCCCGAGGAAGACCCCGAACTTGGTCCGGCCTTGCGCGGCGCAGGCGTCGCCCTGATCCGCCTCGCCACCCCGACCACCGACGCGGCGCGGCTGCCCGCGGTGCTCGATAGCTCGTCGGGGTTCCTTTATTACGTCTCGGTCGCAGGGATCACCGGGCTGCAGCAAGCCGCGCAGGCGAGCATCGAGGAAGCCGTCGCGCGGATCAAGGCCAGCGCAACCATCCCAGTCGCGGTCGGCTTTGGCGTGCGCACACCTGAGCAAGCCGCCGCGATTGCCAAGGTGGCGGACGGCGTTGTGGTTGGCTCGGCCCTGGTCGAGCTGGTCGCCCAGCACGGCGCGAATGCAGCGGCGCCGGTGCAGGAATTGACGCGCGCGCTGGCCGATGCGGTACATGCGGCGCGTTGACCGTCATCCCCGGCTTGACCGGGGATCGCTGGCCGCATTAGTCCGATGTCGCGCCCGGAGGCCAGCGGTCCCCGGTCAAGCCGGGGATGACGACATACTCGCCCTGAACATGGAAATGGATTAGGAACTTCAAATGAGTTGGCTAGATCGAGTCCGCAAAGCGTTGCCCTTCCAGGACAAGCGCGACACCCCCGACAACCTGTGGATCAGCTGCCCTTCGTGCAAGGAAATGCTGTTCACGCAGGAGTATGAGGCTAACCAGTATGTCTGTCCGCGCTGTGATCATCACGGCCGGATCGGGGCCGACGCGCGGTTTGCACAGTTGCTCGACGAGGGCTTCACGGTGCTGGAAACGCCGAAGGTGAAGGAAGACCCGCTCAAATTTCGCGACTCCAAGAAATACCCCGATCGGCTGAAGGCCGCCCGCCTGGCAAACCCGCATCCCGACGCGCTGACCAATGCTTTGGGCGCGATCGAGGGGCACAAATGCGTGCTTGGCGTGCAGGACTTCGCCTTCATGGGCGGGTCGATGGGCATGGCGGTGGGTCAGACCTTCGTCGCCGGGGCCGACCGCGCGATCAAAGAGAATTGCGCTTATGTCATCTGCACTGCAGCGGGCGGCGCGCGGATGCAGGAGGGCATTCTCAGCCTGATGCAGATGCCCAAGGCGACCGTCGCGATCAATCGCCTCAAGCGCGCTGGCTTGCCGTACATCGTGGTGCTGACCGATCCGACCACCGGCGGTGTGACTGCGAGTTATGCGATGCTCGGCGATATCCAGATCGCCGAGCCGGGCTGCCTGATCGGCTTTGCCGGCCAGCGGGTGATCCAGGACACCATCCGCGAAAAACTGCCCGAAGGCTTCCAGCGCGCCGAGTATCTGCTCGAACATGGCATGATCGACATGGTCACGCACCGGCACAAATTGCGCGATACGCTGGCCAGCGTACTGGACTATCTGGGCGCGGCGCGGGCGGCGTAGATGCCCCTCCGTCACGCCCTTCGGGCGCGCCACCTCCCCATTTGCACTGCGTGACAATGGAGAGGACCTCTGTCGCTTTTGATCCTCTCCATTTTTGCGAAGCACAAATGGGGAGGTGGCAGTCCGCAGGGCTGACGGAGGGGTAATTGCGCGACTTCGCCACCTCCGATTCCCCAGCGGTACAAGCCCAGCTTGACCGCCTCGCCGCGCTGAGCTTGCCGCAGGGGCGGTTCGGGCTCGACACGATCCACGCGCTGCTTGACCGGCTGGGCAATCCGCAACGCGATCTCCCACCGGTGTTCCATGTCGCCGGGACCAACGGCAAAGGCTCGACTTGCGCCTTCCTGCGCGCGATGCTCGAGGCGCAGGGCCTCACCGTCCACGCCGCGACCAAGCCGCATCTGGTGCGCTACAACGAACGCATCCGCATTGCCGGAAAGCTGATCGAGGACGGCAATCTCGCCGCGCTGCTCAAGGAAGTGCTCGACGCGGGCGAGGACCTCGCGCCCAGCTTCTTCGAAGTCACCGCCGCCGCCACCTTCCTCGCCTTCCACCGCGAACCAGCCGATGCCTGCGTGATCGAGGTCGGGCTCGGCGGGCGGTTCGATGCGACCAACGTGCTCGATGGCCAGGCCGCCTGCGGGATCGCTTCGCTGGGGATTGATCACGAGGCGTTCCTGTTGGTGCCAGAAGACGGCGTGCCGCAGGAGCCGCTGTGCCGGATCGCGTTCGAGAAGGCCGGGATTGCCCGGCCCGGCGTGCCGCTGGTGACGCAGGCCTACCACCCCGACATGACCCGCACGATCATCGAGCAGGCAATGCTGGTCGGCGCCAAAACCGCGATCCGCGATCTCGACTGGTTTGCCGAAGTGGGCGCGGGAATTGCTTACCGCGACAGCCATGGTTCGCTCGAACTTCCGCTTCCTATGCTCGCAGGCTTACATCAGGCCGACAACGCCGCGCTGGCGGTGGCGATGCTGCGGCACCAGTCGCAAGTTGAGGTTGCGCCCGAGGCGATGGCGCAAGGCATCCGCACGGCACGCTGGCCGGCGCGGTTGCAGAAGCTTGGCCCCGGTCCGCTAACCGCGCTCGTTTCAGGCCGTACGGTGTGGCTCGATGGCGGGCATAATGTCGATGCCGGGCTGGCGATTGCCGCCTACTTCCGTCGTCCCCGGTCAAGCCGGGGACGACGAGAGACTTCACCTTATAACCGGCATGCTGACCAGCAAGGACCCGGCGGCCATCGTCGCGCCGTTGCACGGCATGTTGCGCAGCCTGTCTGTGGTGCCAGCGCCGGGCCACGAAGCGCACCGCCCCGAAGACTTCGCGCCGCATTCCGATCTGCCGGTGCGCAGTTTCCCCGATGTCCCCCGCGCTCTCGCCGCGCTCCCGCCAGAAGGCGATATCCTGATCGCCGGGTCGCTTTACCTCGCGGGAGAAGTCCTGCGGTTCAACCGCGAACTGCCTGACTAACCTTGCGCTCTTGATGCGCCACGCGCGCCCATTCGAGCAGCACGAACGCCACCGAAACCACCGCAGTCAGCGCGGTCCAGCGGAACACTGCGGGATAGCCGTATTGCTGGAACGCCTCGCCAGTCCAGCCGCGTCCGAGCGTGCCGACCAGCGACACCAGCGAGCCGAGCAGCGCATACTGGATCGCGCCGTACTGCTTGCTCACGATGCTCGAGACGTAAGCGACAAAGGCGGTCAGCGCCAAACCGGTGACGATGTTCTCATAACAGATCGCCAGCAGCAGCCGCACCATCCGCTCGTCCGAGTGGAACCACTGCGCCAGAACATCGAGCCGCAGCAGGTGCGAAAACCTATCGATTCCGGCCCCGCCCTCCGCAAGATCGGCGTAGAGGAAATTGCCCATGGGCGGCAGCACCGCACCCATCAGGATCGTCGGAAATCGGCCAAGCCGCGCGAAGAAATACCCACCAAGGCTGATGCCGAGCATGGTCATGAAAATTCCGAAAACCTTGGAGGCGAAGGCTACCTCGTCCTTCGAATACTTCATTTCCTGGAGGTAAAACGGATAGGCAAAACTCGCCCATATATTGTAGCAGATTGCATAGGTCAGGATGAACCCGATCACGCTGAGCACCCCCCAGCGCAGCCGCCCGGACAGCTCACCCAGCGGCGCGACCAGCGCCGAATAGAGGTGGTTGGTCGCGGTGCGCAACGGGTGATGGGTATGGTCGGCCTCGCGCATCACATAGGCGGCCCGGCTGCCCATCCAGTTGGTCAGCGCGGCGACGCCGAGCGGCACCAGCACCGTCGCAAAGATGATCCACGGACCATAGTGCTTGGTGAAATCGCCCGCCGATGGCGGCGGTGTTCCGGCGGGCGCAGCCCCGGCGGCGAGCATCCCGATCATGAAATTGATAATGATCGAGATCGCCCAGAGCCAGCTCAGCCCGACAATGATCAGCGCGATTGCGCGGTATTGCGGACGCAGCGCGCCGGGTTCGGACAGCGCGCCATGCAGCTTGCCCGGGTCTGGCCGCGGGCTATCGGGTGCCCGCAAAGTGACCACCAGCGCGGTGAGCAGCAGCACTCCGCCCATCACCAGATAGACCACCGGCCACGCCATCGTACTCGCCATCACCAATGCCACCGCGCCGCCGACGATCGAGGCGGTGCGGTAACCGAACTGGTTGAGCGCTGAGAGCAGCTCGATCGGTGCGGCCTCGTCAGCCTGGTCGATTCGCCAGCCGTCGATCGCAATGTCCTGCGTGGCCGAGGCAATCGCGCCGACAAATGCGACCAGCGCGAAACGTCCGATTGCACCGGTCGGATCGGTCAGTCCCAGCACCACGAACGACAGCACCAGGATGCCTTGGCACAGCAGGATCCAGCTCTTGCGCCGGCCCAGCGCTTCAAGCCCAGGCAAATTCACCCGGTCGACAATCGGCGACCACAGGAACTTGAACGAATAGGCGAGGCCAATCCATGACAGCACGCCGATCGTGGCGAGATTGACCCCGACTTCGCCCAACCATGCATTGAGCGTTCCCACCAACAAAGCGAACGGCAGGCCCGAGGCGAACCCGAACCCCAGCATCGTCGCTGCTTTGCGGTTGCCCACCGCAGCGGCGAGCAGCTTGAAGCCCTTGGGTCGTGGTTTCGGTGCTGCGTCTTCGGCCATGCTGTCCCTCGGTTATCGATTTTGCGCGAGACTAGCGATCAAACGCGCTATGACCAGTCCCGATGGAGAGCACGGCGACATTGACCGGCAACGAGCCCGGCCTTGGTCCAACCCCCGGTCAGCTGGCGCTGGCGCGGCAGAATGCGGCTGGCGAAGTGCGCCCCAAGCGTGGCATCCAGACGGTCCCGGCCTCGGTCTATACCGATCCGGCCCACTGGCAGCGTGAGAAGGCGGCGCTGTTCGGCCGCGCCCCGCAAGTGCTGTGCCCTTCGGCCTTGCTGCCCGAGAACAACATGGCGGTGCCGCACGATGCGACCGGCCAGCCGCTGCTGATCACGCGCGACAATCTGGGCGCGGTGCACGTGTTCATGAACGTTTGCCGCCATCGCGGGACTCGGCTGGTGGAGGGCAGCGAAGTCCACTGCTCCAAGCGGCTGACCTGTCCCTATCACGCCTGGACGTACACCACCGACGGGCGTTTGCTCGCCCTGCCCCGCCCCGAAACCTTCCCCGGCCTCGACAAGGGCGAACACAGCCTGATTGAACTGCCCAGTTGTGAGGCCGGCGGGCTGATCTGGTATGGCTCAGCCAAAGCGGCCGACTTCACCTTCGCCCGCGAGCTTGGCGATGATTTCGACCGGTTCAATATGCGCGGGCTCCACCTGTTCGAACGGCGCACTCATTCGGTTGCGGCGAACTGGAAGCTGATCATGGATGCGTTCCTTGAAAGCTACCACGTCACCCGGCTGCATTCGGCTACCATCGGTCCCTTCTTCAAGGATGGCGTTTCCAGTGGCGACCAGATTGGCCCGCACCAGCGCAGTCTGGTCTGCCGCGCCGAGGAATTGGAAGGCGTCGACTTCACCGATATGGCGGCGCTGCGCCGGGTCGGGACCTTTGCTTACCAGCTGTTCCCCGCAACCGTTGTGGTGATCAGCCCGGACTACATCAACATCATGGCACTGTGGCCCCAAGCGCACGACGCGACGCTGGTCGAAGACTTCATGCTGATCGGCGAGGCACCGCAGACCGAAAAAGCCCAGTCGCACTGGCAACGCAGCTGGAACCTGCTCGACGGGGCCGTGTTCGCTGGCGAAGATTTCCGTGCGGCCGAACTGGGCCAGCAGGGCCTCAGCACCGGAGTGATCCCTCAGTTGACGCTGGGTACGCTCGAAGGCGGGATCCGACGATTCCATGAGATTCTGGCAGAGCAACTGGCAACATCCCAGTAGCCATTGCGCGTCAAAGGTCACACAAAGGCCACACCAAAACGAACTCGGCGTGGACTGGTTCGGCTGGGCGAACCGGATTGACGGGTGGAAAGAGCCTGACCGGGTTTAGCAGGCTGTGTGGATGTAGGAAAATCGTCGCTCACAGCTCCCGATGAGGTCCTCCCCGTTTGTGCTTCGCAAAAACGGAGAGGACCTAAGGCAGGGTGACGTTTGCGCGCGATCCCGCTAAGGCGCGGCCATGACTAATTCCGATCCAGTCCGCCAAGGTGACCGCATCGCCAAACTCCTCGCCCGCGCCGGCATCGCCAGCCGCCGCGAGGTTGAACGGATGATTGCTGAGGGCCGGGTCAAGCTGGGCGAGGAGGTGCTGACCACCCCCAACACGGTGCTGACCAGCCTGAGGGGCGTCACCGTCGACGGCAATCCGGTCAAGGCGGCCGAAGCGGCGAAGCTTTATGCCTTCAACAAGCCCCCCGGGCTGATCACCGCCGAGCGCGATCCGGCCGGGCGGCCGACGATCTACACTGCGCTGCGCAATGCGATGCCAGAGGGTGCCGGGCGGGTGATGCCGGTCGGACGGCTCGATTTCAACACCGAGGGGCTGCTGCTGCTGACCAACGACGGCGGGCTGAAACGCGCGATGGAATTGCCCAGTTCGGGCGTGCCGCGCACTTACCGCGCGCGTACTTTTGGCGATATCACCCAGAACGAGCTGGAAGCTTTGGCTGAAGGGATCGAGATCGACGGGATGCGCTACGGCAACATCAACGCCAATATTGAGCGCAGCACCGGACGCAACCGCTGGATCGAAGTGACTATCACCGAGGGCAAGAACCGCGAAGTACGCCGCGTGCTCGAACATCTCGGGCTCGAAGTCAGCCGCCTGATCCGCACCGCTTACGGCCCGTTCCGCTTGCTCGACCTCCCGCGCGGCATGGCGGTCGAACTGCGCACCGCCGAAGTCGAGAAATTTGTCGCGACTCTCAAGATGCCGGGCAAAGTCGACGCCAAAAGCCCGCAGGACCACGCGCGCGACCGCGTGCTGCGGGGCAAGCGCTGATGCGGATTGTCGCGGGCCAGTGGCGCGGCCGCAAGCTGATCGCCCCGGCGGGTGAAACCACCCGCCCGACGTCCGACCGTACCCGCGAGACGTTGTTCTCGATGCTGGTCAGTCGGCTCGGATCGTTCGAGGGGCTGAAAGTGGCCGACCTGTTCGCCGGATCCGGCGCGCTGGGGATCGAGGCATTGTCACGCGGGGCCGCGTCCTGCCTGTTTGTCGAACAGGACGCTGCCGCAGTGCGCGCGCTGCGCACCAACCTGGCGGGCCTTCAAGCCGATCCGCAAGCGGATGTGCGCGCCGCATCGGTGCTCGCGCTGGGCCCGGCCCCCGCCCCGCTCGACCTGATCCTGCTCGATCCGCCCTACGGTTCAGGCGCGGGAGTGGTTGCGCTTGAGAAGCTGAACCGATTGGGCTGGATCGGCCCGGCGACCTGGATCAGCTTGGAAACCGCGCTCAAGGAACCCGCGCAAGTCAAAGGCCTTGAGGCGGAGTCCGAGCGCAAGGTTGGCACGGCACGGATCACGCTGATGCGACTTTCTCCGCCTGCTTGACCCTGCCGATAAACAGGCGCAGCTTTTCATGTGGGTCGATTTGAGGAGAAGCTACGTCATGCTCGCGAAGCACAAAGCCCGATTTCTCGCCGCCGCTGCGGCATTGTCCCTGATCACCGGATGCCACAACAAGCCTGACGCTACCAAGACCAGCGCCGAGGTGAAAGCCAACATGACCGCGATGGTCGCCGCTTTTGCTGCACGCGATGGCGATAAGGCAGTGTCATGGGATGCCCCCGATTTCACGGGCATGTTCCATGGCACGGCCGACACCCACGGCCAGGAGGCCGATCGCGCACTGACCAAGCAGCAGGTTGCCGACCCAGCGATGAAATTCTCGGTCAGCGACGTGATTGTCGATGCCGCCAAATCGGGCGATCTGGCGGTGTGGCGGGCCAAATATAGCTACACCTATACCGATCCCGCGACCAAGCAGCCCAAAACCGAAGTTGGCAACTGGGTCGTCGGTTGGAAGCGTGACGGCGAGGGTAAACTCAAGGAATCCTGGGGCGTGGTATCCGATACCCCGGCTGCGGCTTCAGCACCCGCGGCTCAGAATCCGCAGCCGATGTGATCAGGTAATTGTCGATGGCCGGGCGGTTACAACCCCGACCAGCGTCAACGCGCCCGCGCCGACTAGCAGCAGTCCGATCGAGCCGCCGTGCCCGGCATTGACCATCTGCTTGGCCAGCAGCGGCGTTACCGCACCGCCCGCAATCCCGCCCAGATTGAACGCCACCGACACTCCGCTGTAGCGCACCGGCACCGGATAGAGGCTCGCCAGCCAGCCGCCGATCGGGCCATAAACAAAGCCCATCGTGAACAGCGCGACGGACAACGTGGCGAACACCGTCACGCCCGAGCCCGAGCGCAAACCGGCGGCGAACACCAGCCCGACCAGCATTGTCGCCAGAGCGCCGAGCAACAACACCCGGCGCGGGCTGGTCCGGTCGGCCAAAACCACCGCCAGCGCGATCCCCACCGCGAGGAAGCAGTTTGCGCCAAGCTGGAGCAGCAGGAACTGCTCGCGGCCGTAGCCGAGCTGCTTGGTGGCCAGATCGAGCGCGAAGGCGGTCGAGAGATAGAATAGCGCGAAACACGCGACCACCCCGGCACTGCCCGCAAGGACCGCGCCCCAATGATTGCGCAGCAGCGTGCCAATCGGCACCGCCGGCGGCGGCGCTTGGGCGAGCGCGGCCTTGAACGCCGGAGTTTCGGTCAGCCGCAGCCGGACCCACAGGCCGATCCCGACCAGTACCGCGCTGACCAGAAACGGCACGCGCCAGCCCCAGCTGAGGAATTGCGCATCGCTCAGCCATAGTCCGAGCAGCAGAAACAGTCCGTTGGCAGCCAGAAACCCGAGCGGCGCGCCGAACTGCGGCGCAGCGCCAAACCGCGCTTCCCAGCCCTTCGGCGCGTTCTCCACCGCGAGCAGCGCCGCCCCGCCCCACTCGCCGCCCAGCCCGAAACCCTGTCCGAAGCGCAGGACGCACAGCAACAGCGGGGCGATGTAGCCGGCGCTGGCGTAACCGGGCAGGAAGGCGATGGCAAAGGTCGATCCCCCCATCAGCAGCAGCGATGCTACCAAGGTGGCCTTGCGCCCGACCCGGTCACCAAAGTGCCCGAACGCCACCGCGCCGACTGGCCGCGCGAGGAATGCGAGGCCGAACACCATGAACGCCTGAAGACCCTGCGCGTCGGGCGAACTTGCCGGAAAGAACAGCTGCCCGAAAACCAGCGCAGTCGCCGTAGCGAACACGTAGAAATCATAAAATTCGACCGCCGTACCCGTAAGCGCGGCGGTCAGAATTCGGGCGTTGGTGCGCAGCGGATGCATTCAAGCACCGCTGCTGCGCACCATGCCGGGTGTCAAATCAATTCACGCTTACTTCCCGCCCGGATTGCGACAGCTATCGCGCAGCTTTCTGGTGCAGACCGGATAGACCTTGTTCATCGCCTCAGCCGGAGGCGCGGTCATCGCACCTTTATAGGGTCCTGCCGAGTAGCTCGCATCGGCAGGTGTCGCCGGTGGCACAGGATCGCTTGCTGACATCGGATTGGGTGAAGTTGCGCTAGCGGGTTCACTGGAGCCGACCGGATTGGCCTGAGTTACTTCGGCTGGCTGGCCAGCCAATTGTGCCTCGATTGATGTCCAGGCACTCGTCTGCTGTGTGGGGGTCAACCCCATTATCTGGCCGCGTTGCATATCATTCAAGCGCCACCAGCCGTGCATCTGGTTCGGGGTAAGCGTCCAATAATACGATTGGTAATTGGCGGGCCACGCACCGTAAGCGGTGCGCTGGTCGGGCGACCAAGTATCAAAGTCGGTCTGCTGCGACGCGCTTAGCATCGGAGCGGCCATGGGCATGGCAGAAGCAGTCTGGGCGGCACTTGTCTGAACCAGCAAGGGCCCCGCAGCACTAAACAGCGCAAGCGCAGAAACAGCAGGAAACAACAGATTGCGCATGATAAATCTCCGATATCGCAATGGGATAGCGGAACATTTACGCTTGGGGAGGCAATCGGTTCCGGCCTCGCATGCCAACCAGGACAATCCGTGGCACTGCTGCGATCAATTTCAGCACGGTCAGGTCCAGCCGGAGTTAGCGAGCGCTTAAGCGTTTTGCGCTAAATTCCGTACCGGTTGGAGAGGCCGCAATGGAAACTGTATTTCATGGGTTCAAACTGTTCGTCGGTGCATTGATCATCGTGCCGATGCTCTGGGCAGCGTCGTGCTCGATGCTTGGGGTGGGCCAGTTTATGCAGTGAAGGAAGCCGTCGGACCGCTCGACAAAGCATCGGAGCGTGCGGCCAGGCGTTACGAATTGCGCAGACACAACGAGGAAGCGAACCGCCGGGCCGGCTATGGTCCACCGCGCGACTACGACAGCGATTACTGACCACCACAGACCAGGCAACCACAATGCTTGCGCAGGGGCTTGCCGTTCCCTAACTGTTCGCACGTGCACCCCCCGCCCGAATCGCTGCCCGAGCCTTATCTCGAAGGCCTGAACGCGCCCCAGCGCGAGGCCGTGCTGACGACCGAAGGCCCCGTGCTAATGCTCGCCGGAGCGGGTACCGGCAAGACCGCTGCACTGACCACGCGGCTTGCCCATATCATCCGCACCCGCCGCGCCTGGCCCAGCGAAGTGCTGTGCGTGACCTTCACCAACCGGGCCGCGCGCGAGATGAAAGAGCGCGTTGCGCACTTGCTCGGGCCGAGCAGCGAGGGTCTGCCGTGGCTCGGTACATTCCATTCGATCGCGGCCAAGCTGCTGCGCCGTCATGCCGAACTGGTTGGCCTACAGTCCAACTACACGATCATCGATACCGACGATCAACTGCGCTTGCTCAAGCAATTGATCAAGGCCGAAGGGCTCGACGAAAAGCGTTGGCCGCCGCGCTTGCTGGCGAGCTGTATCGATCGCTGGAAGAACAAGGGGCTTAATCCGGCCGATCTGGGCGTGGCAGAGAGCGAGGCCTATGCGAACGGGCTCGGCCAGAAGTTCTACCAGCTTTATCAGGACCGGCTGAAAGCACTGAACGCCTGTGATTTTGGCGATCTGCTGCTGCACATGCTCAACGTACTGCGCGGGCACCGTGAGATTTTGGAGCAGTACCAGCAACGCTTCAAATATATCCTGGTCGATGAATATCAGGACACCAATCAGGTGCAGTATCTGTGGTTGCGGCTGCTCGCACAGGGCCACCGCAACATCTGCGTGGTGGGCGACGATGATCAGTCAATCTATTCGTGGCGCGGCGCGGAGGTGACCAATATCCTGCGGTTCGAACAAGATTTCCCCGGCGCGAAGGTGATCAAGCTGGAGCAGAATTATCGCTCCACCCCGGATATCCTCGCCGCCGCATCGGGGCTGATCGACGCCAATTCACAACGGCTCGGCAAAACGCTTTGGACCGAGCGCAATGGCGGCGACAAGGTCCGCGTGATCGGCGTGTGGGACGGCCCAGAGGAAGCCCGCCGGGTCGGCGAGGATGCCGAACGACTCGAACGCGAGGGTGCCTCGCTGTCGCAGCTGGCGATTTTGGTGCGCGCGCAGTTCCAGACCCGCGAGTTCGAAGACCGGTTCATCGCGATCGGGCTGAATTACAAAATCGTCGGCGGCTTCCGCTTTTACGAACGCGCCGAGATCCGTGATGCGCTAGCCTATTTGCGGCTGATCGCGCAGCCGAGCGACGATCTCGCGTTCGAGCGGATCTACAACACTCCCAAACGCGGGCTTGGCGACAAGACGCTTGAAAAGCTCCACCGCCATGCCCGTGCGCGCAATGTGCCGTTGGCCATGGCTGCGCTGGAACTGGTTGATACCGACGAACTGCCAGCCCGCGCGCGCAATACCCTCCTCGCGCTGATGCGCAATTTTGCCCGCTGGCGCGAGGTTTCGGCAACGTTGTCTCCGGCCGAACTGGTCCGAGTTATGCTCGACGAAAGCGGCTACACCGATGCGCTGCAAGCCGAACGCAGCGCCGAAAGCGCCGGGCGGCTGGAAAACCTGACCGAGCTGTCGCGCGCGATGGAAGAATACGAAACGCTCGGCGATTTCCTTGAGCTCGTCAGCCTGGTGATGGACAACGACAAGGCTGACGATGCCGAGAAGCTGACGATCATGACCATCCACGCCGCCAAGGGGCTGGAATTCGATTATCTCTACTTGGTCGGGTGGGAGGAAGGCGTGTTCCCATCGCAGCGGGCGATGGATGAAGGCGGGCTGGCGGCGCTGGAGGAAGAGCGGCGCTTGGCCTACGTCGCGATCACTCGCGCGCGGCGGCAGTGCACCATCTTCCACGCCGCCAATCGCCGCATCTACGGGCAGTGGACCAGCTCGATCCCGAGCCGCTTTATCGCCGATCTACCCGCTGCGCACATCGCGCAGGAAAACACGATGAGCGGCGGCGCATCGTTATGGCGCGCGCAGTTTTCAGAGCATTCCGACCCGTTTGCCCATGTCGCTGCAGCTCAGCCGAGCCGGACCATGACCCGCGGCCCCGGCTGGCAGCGCGCCGCCGCGCAGACCTATGACCCCGCCCCGCGCCGCATCACCGAAAACACCCGCAGCGCCGCCAGCTTCGCCGCCAAACCGCGCGGCGATATCGCGCTGGGGGCACGGGTGTTCCATGAGAAGTTCGGCTACGGCACCGTCACCGCGCAGGAAGGCAACAAGCTTGAGATCGAGTTTGAGAGCGCCGGAGCGAAACGGGTGATCGATAGCTTTGTAAAGCCGGCGGAGTGAAGACGGCCAACCTTCGTCCTTTTCGTTATGTCCTAAGCGCGGCGCACGACCTCATCAATCAACGCCTTTAGCCGCCGGTCCAAAATCGCCCGGGTCTTCTCATAATCATCAGTGATCGAGGGCAGATCAGTCCAGTCGCGGACCTTTTCGCCCGGCACTTCCAGCGGGAGCGGATTGAAGGCGACGACCACTGTAGCGCGCTGCCAATCGCGGGGTTCCAACACTTGCGCGGGCTCAAGGGTCGGATTGATCCCGTCTGCGAGAAGGCGCTGGCGCAGTTCGGGGGTGAGGTGATCCTCGATCGTAAGGCCGCGCGAAAAGGTTTCGATTGCAAGGCGGCGCTGGCGGACCCGGCGGCGAAACAGTTCGCGCGAAATCGCGCTTTTGGCGGTGCCGTATTGGCAAACAAACAAGACCACCGGGTGCGGACTTCGGCGAGCCGATGCACAAGCGCCGATAAGTGATGTAGCCAGCGCCGAGACAAGCAGAACCCGCCGCGACATTTCGGGAGTAGTCGCCTGGGTGGAACCCGGATTTGTAACAGACATGCGCGTCCCCAATTCAGAGGCACGCGGTGTTTGGGCAAAAGCCTGACCGGGAAACCGCTTTATCCCGCAAAATAGGGTTTAGCCGAATCGAAGTTTTACGGCAAGCCGTGTCAAGCTGCTGAAAACATTCGTCAAGTTGGCTTGAGTCGCCCGCCGACCAGCCCCAGCCCCACCAGGGTTAACGCTGCAAAACCTGCCCCGGCCAGAAAAGTCGCACCCGAGCCATAACGGTCCCACAGCAGCCCCGCGATCACACTGGCTGCCAAGGCTGCAAGTCCGCTAAACAGGTTGAACAGGCCAAAAGCCGAACCGCGCAGCCGGCCAGGTACGCTGTTCGCGACGAGTTTAGCGAACAACCCTTGGGTGAGCGCCATGTGCGCTCCCCACAGGCCGATCCCGGCGGCAATTGCCGCGAAGCTGTGTCCCAGACCCAGCAGCAAATCGGCCGCGATCAGCACCACCAGCCCCAGCCCTAGCAAAGTCGCGGCGGGATGGCGATCTGCCAGCGCGCCCGCCGGGTAAGCTCCAGCGGAATAAACCAGGCTCATGCCCGCTAGCACCAGCGGCGACCACGCGATCGGCAAGCCGGTCTCGACTGCCTTGAGAATCAAGAATGCTTCGCTGAACCGGGCGAGCGAGAACATCAGCGCGATCCCGGCGACCGTCCAGAAGCCAGCATCGAGTGCGCGCAGTTCGGCCAATTTGACCGGAGCCTCAGCCGCCTTGGTCGAACGGCTATCCCCGACCCCGACCAGCACCATCGCGACCGAAGCGAGGGCCGGTATCACCGCAACCCAGAACACCAACCTGAAGTCGTTGGCGTACGCCAGCATAAGTGCGAGTGCGATCAGCGGCCCAACCAGCGCCCCGACGGTGTCAAGCGCTTGGCGCAGGCCATAGGCCCGGCCGCGCAGTTCGAGTGGAGTAACATCGGCCACCAAAGCATCGCGCGCAGCGCCGCGCACGCCCTTGCCCACGCGGTCGGCGAAGCGAGCGGCCAACACCGGGATCGGGCCAGCGGCCAAGGCAAAGAGCGGTTTAGACAACGCAGCCAACCCATAACCGAACAGGATCAGCGGTTTGCGCCGCCCGATGTAATCAGAAATATAGCCCGATGGCACTTTGCAGATCGCCGCAGTCGCCTCGGCAATCCCATCGATCAGCCCCACCATCGCGGCGCTCGCGCCCAGCGTGGTGGTCAGAAAAATCGGCAAAATCGAATGGATCATCTCCGAAGACATGTCCATCAGCAGACTGACCAATCCAAGCGCCCACACCGTGCGCGGGATCGGCAGTCTTGCAGCAGCCTTGGCAGGCTGTATCAAAGAGCCGAAACACCCAGAAAGCTGGGCACCGGGCCGTTCCACACATCGGCATCGCCATCGGCCGCTGCATCATGCTTGGCGGCGCGGCGGGGTTCGCTCTGGCGCGCTTCGGGGCGCGGCTTGGTGCCGTCGCGCTTGGGGCGCGATGCACGCGGCTGTTCTTCGGGCTCAGCCGCAACGACTGCTTCGGCCACTACCGCTTCGACAGCGGCTGGCTCAGGCTTGCGGCCACGCGGGGCGCGTTCAGCGCGAGCTGGCTTATCATCGCGCGCCGGCTTGTCTTCCCGGGCAGGCCTATCTTCGCGAGCAGGCCGCTCGGCCTTGGCGCTGCCTCCGCCGAGTTCGTAAACCGGGATTTGCAGGCCAGTCAGCTTCTCGACATTGGCGATCGCTTCGGCATCTTCCGGCGCGACCAGCGTGAAGGCCTTGCCGGTCGCGCCAGCGCGGCCGGTGCGGCCGATGCGGTGGACGTAATCATCGGGGTGCCACGGCGTGTCATAGTTGAACACGTGGCTCACACCCTTCACGTCGATCCCGCGCGCGGCAACGTCCGAGCAGACCAGAATGGTGACGACGCCTTTTTTGAACCGGTCGAGCTCGGCGATGCGGGCGCTCTGGTCCATGTCGCCGTGGATTTCACCCGCCGAAAAGCCTTTTTGTTTCAAAGCCTTGGCAAGATCGCGGACGGTGGTCTTGCGATTGCAGAAGATCATCGCGTTGGTCACGTCGCTATTGCGCAGCAGCTCGATCAAGACATCGCGCTTGGCCCGGGCCGAGCTGACCATAACCTTGTGCTGAGCGATGTTGATATTGGCCGACGCCGGACGCGCAACTTCGATATATTTGGGATTGCTGAGGAATTTGTCCGCCAGCTTCTTGATCGGCGGCGGCATGGTCGCGCTGAATAAGAGCGTCTGACGCTGCGCCGGAAGCTTCGAGCAGATCGTTTCGATATCGGGGATGAAGCCCATGTCGAGCATGCGGTCAGCTTCATCGATGACCAGCAGATCGCAGCCGGTCAGCAGTATCTTGCCGCGTTCGAACAGATCCATCAGCCGGCCCGGGGTGGCGATCAGCACGTCGACGCCATCTTTCAGCGCCTTGACCTGATCGCCCATTTGCACGCCGCCAATCAGCAACGCCATTTTGAGATCGTGGTTCACGCCGTACTTGGTGAACTCATCGGCGACTTGCGCGGCAAGTTCGCGGGTCGGCTCGAGGATCAGGCTGCGCGGCATCAGCGCGCGGCGGCGACCGTGCGACAGGATATCGATCATCGGCAGCACGAAGCTGCCGGTCTTGCCCGTGCCGGTCTGAGCGACGCCGATAATGTCGCGCATCATCAATACGCTGGGGATCGCCTGCGCCTGGATCGGCGTGGGAGTATCATAGCCCTTGGCGGTTACCGCAGCGAGCAGTTCGTCTGACAGGCCGAGATCGGCAAATTTCATACAGCTTCTTCGATGTTGAGAGAACGGGTTTCGCGGCCCATGCGCTGGCAGGGGCCGAACAGCCGCGCCCTAGGCCCATTCGTGCTGTAGAGTCAAGAAAACGCAGGGTTACCTAGCGACCTTGGGCGAGGGTTCAGTCGCCCGCGCCGACCAGCTGGCGAAACCCGCGGACCTGGCAGCTCGCCCCGGAGCGCGAGAGCAATTCATCACGGCTGATGCAGACCTGACCGTCCGAGTTGCGTTTGACTATAAAGCCCGAATAGAATTCGCGCGCCTGGCAGCCCTTTTCCAGCTTGGCCGTGAACAGCCGGTTATCACGCAGGATCAACAGCAAGCGGTCGTCGCTCATTGGCTGGACCCCGGTGATTGCGCTGAGCGGCAGGCATTTGCCCGCCTTGCGTTCAACCAAGTGTGGTTCGGAACCTGCATCTGCGCCTTCGGCGATAAACTGGGCGACGTCCGGCATCGGCGCGGGGCGCGGATTGATCCGGATCGTCACGCGCTGCTGGATGCTGACCTGCTCGGCTGGCGCCGCAATCGGCAGCGGCGCGCGCTCGGCCAAGGGCGGCTGCTCGATTGCCATGGCGGCAGGAAACAGCAAGGCCAGCGGGGCCAGAAGTTGCAGCGCAGGTGACATGACAGTGTTGAATAGCCCCAATCTTTGAACCGCCGCTTAACCCGATGTACTCCTGGTGCAAAGCCGTTAGACGGAACCGAACGCGGGCTGGTCCGAAGGTGGGTCACTGTGCCATAGGCTGCACTGATGTCCGCCACCGACCCCTCCTTTCTGAGCGCCGCAGCCAAGCTTCTCGGGCCGCGCGGGTTTACCACCGATCCCGAACTGATGGCACCGTGGCTGACCGATTGGCGCGGGCGCTACACCGGCCAGGCCTGCGCCCTCGCCTCGCCAGCGGATACGCGCGAAGTTGCCGCGCTGGTGGCGCTGTGCGCGCGTCATGGCGTCGCTATCGTGCCGCAAGGCGGCAACAGCGGGATGTCGGGTGGTGCGACGCCGGACAATAGCGGTGAGGCGCTGTTGCTGTCGTTGCGCCGCCTGAACACCATCGGTGAAGTCGATGCGGGCGCTCGCCAGATCACGTGCGGCGCGGGGGTAGTGTTGCAAAACCTCCATGAAGCCGCGGGAAATGCCGGGTTGCGCTTCCCGCTCACGCTTGGCGGCAAGGGTTCGGCCACTGTCGGCGGACTAATTGCGACCAACGCAGGCGGCAGTCAGGTGTTGCGCCATGGTTTAATGCGGACGCAAGTTCTCGGTCTCGAAGCAGTGCTGAGCGATGGCACGATCTGGTCGGCGCTGACCCCGCTCAAAAAGGACAACCGCGGGTTCGACCTCAAGCAATTGTTTATCGGTTCCGAAGGCACGCTCGGGATTACGACCGCAGCGACGCTGAAGCTCGAACCAGCCGTTGCGCAACGCATCGTTGTTTGGGCCGGGCTCGCCAGCATCACGCATGCGCGCGAGCTGCTGCTCTTGGCCGAGAGCACGGCTGGCGATGCGCTGGAGGGATTTGAGGTCTTGCCGAAGAATTGCCTCGACGCGGTCTTGACGAATGTTCCCACTGCACGGCCCCCGCTAGCCGACCCGCATGCCTGGCACGCACTGATCGAGCTGGTCAGCAGCGACCCGGCGGCGGATCTACAAGGCCGGGCCGAACACATGCTGGCCGAGGCGCTGGCGGTTGGCGTAATCGAAGATGCTGCGCTCGCGGCGTCCGAAGCCCAGGCCGAAGCGTTCTGGAGCTTGCGCGAATCGATCTCGGGCGCGCTGCGCGCCAAGGGCGCGGCGGTGCAGCACGACATTTCGGTGCCGGTCGCGCAGATGGCTGATTTCGTGACTTTTGCCATTGCCGAGGTCGAGCAAAAATGGCCCGGCTGCCGCGCATTTGCGTTTGGCCACCTTGGCGATGGCAACGTGCATTTCCACGTCACTGCCCCGCCCGGCGCAGTACGCGGGACGTGGGAGGCAGGCCCGGGCAAAGCGGTCAGCGCGATGGTCCACGATCTGGTCACCGGCTGGCATGGATCGATCTCGGCCGAACACGGGATCGGCCAGATGAAGCGTGACGAACTGGCGCGGTTGGGCGATCCGGTCGCGCTCGGCCTGATGGAGCGGGTCAAAGCCGCGCTCGATCCCGCCGGATTGCTCAATCCGGGCAAGCTTCTTGCGCCGCGCGGCGGCAACGCTTAAAGGCGCGGGTTCGCGCTGGTACCCACTGGCTGAAGCAGTTTATAAACCCGGAGAGTTACCCATGGCCAGCGCGCCGCAAGCCGCAAATTTGCCGATGTTTTACAATGACCTGATGCCGCTCAACAGCCGCGATCACGCCAGCTGGAGCGCCCGCTCGACCGAAAACGCGACCTGGATCGTCGGCCACCACGCGATACCGCTCACTGCGGAAGAATTCGTCAATGCGTCACGGACCTATCCGATCGTCTTCTCGATCGCCGATCAGCCGGTGCCGCTGGCGCTGATGGGGCTGAACGAGGGGGTCAACACTTTCTTCGACGAAACCGGCAAGCTGAGCGAGAACGTCTATGTCCCGGCTTATGCGCGGCGCTATCCGTTCATGCTCGCCAAGCTGACGGCCGACAGCGAAGAGCTTTCACTGTGCTTCGACCCGACCAGTGACCTGGTTGGTGAATTCGACGAAGGCAATAAGCTGTTCGATGGGGAGACGCCGAGCGAATCGTGCCAGGCCACGCTCGATTTTTGCCGCAACTTCGAAGAAGCAGGCTTCCGCACCACCGCGTTCGTCGAAGAATTGATGAAGCACGACCTGTTGATGGACGGCGAAGTTTCGATCCAGCAGACCGGTAATGAAACCCCGTTCATTTATCGCGGTTTCAAAATGATCGATCAGGAAAAGCTGCGCGATCTGCGCGGCGATGTGCTGCGAACGATGAACCAGAACGGCATGCTCGCGCTGATCTTCGCGCATCTGTTCAGCCTTGAACACATGAGTGAAGTGTTCGCGCGCCAAGTCCAACAAGGCAAGGGTCCAATTCCCGCATTACCCACCCTGACCAACTGATTCGCCCCAAACTACTGAATGGCGTGGTTCCGCAAATGCCGGAATCGCGCCATTCGTTTGTCCAGTTCATTAGATTGCTTGCATCGCGGCACCGGCGTGCTTATCTTTTGCGAGTCCTGCCGTACTACCCTCATGGTTCGGTGGGCTTGGTGCGCTTCGGTGCACCTCCTCCCTGAACCTTGGCCACCTCGTGCATCTGCACGAGGTGGTTTTTTATGGTCATTCCGCAGCGTTGGCCCAGCGCTCGCCATCGCGCAGCTGGCCCGCCTCGGCCACCTCGCCAGCCAGCCGCCGCACCAGTCCGGTAAGCAGACCTGCCATCGCCGCAAACCCGCTGCCTGGCTCGATCAGTGCCGCATCAAGGTAGAGTGACCGGTCAATCTCGACTTGCAGCGCATGAATCCCGGCCGCAGGCTGGGCGTGGCGCTCGAGCACGTAACCGCCGGCATAAGGCCGGTTGTGCGCAGCGCCGCGCCGCATCTCGGCGAAATAGCCAAAGCAGCTGCCGACCAATGCGCCGCTGCACGCAGCGCCGAAGCGGTCGCCAAGGACAAAGTCTGGGGCCGGCTGGCCGCCGCGAAAGCCGAGCGGCGGCATCGAATGCAAATCGAGCAGCAAAGCCGCGCCCCAGCGGTCGCGCAGACTCGCCAAAGTAGCAGCAAGGCAGGCGTGGTAGGGCTCGTGGATCGACCCGATCCGCGCGGCGAGATCCTCGTGATCATGCCGGCGCTTCCACAATTCGCCCAGCCCGGGCAGGCGCCGCGGGATCAGGCCTAGGCCGCTGCGCACCCGCATCCCCGGGGTGAAGCTGCCGACCTGATCGGGCCGGCCGCGCGCAAACATATCCCAATCGACATCGTCAGTCGCCCGGTTGAGGTCAATCATCGCGCGCGGGGCATGCGCCACCAGCAGCGCCGCGCCAGTTTCATGCGCGACATGTTGGGCGAGCAAATCGACATAACGATCTTCCAGCTTAAGCGTGGCAAAGCGGGGATGGCGCATCCGCTCCAGCAGGCTGCCAGGATAAGCCCGCCCGGCATGCGGCACCGCGATCAGCAGGGGTAACGCTGAAGGACGCGGCGCGATCAGCGAAAATGCCGCGACGCCGTTGCTCCCCGGGATCTCTCCACCCTGGTATCGCGGCGAATCGCCCTGCACGCCGGTTCTCTCGTTCATGGCATATTGCTGGCCTGCGGTGGCGCGTGTGTCAAAGTAAGTCGGCGCCCGGCTTGGGCGAGATTGTTAACCCGATCGGTCTATACAAAGGCTCCCGCGCGGCGCAGCTTGGCGGCGCACACGATAGTCAAATTGGAACCCGACCGCGATGATCCGCATCCTGCTTGCCGAAGACGAAGACGCCATGCGCACCTATCTGGCCCGCGCGCTGGAGAATGCCGGCTACGATGTAACCGCCGTCGATCGCGGGACCATGGCGGTGCCGCTGCTTGAAGACGGCGACTATGATCTGCTGCTGTCGGATATTGTCATGCCCGAAATGGACGGGATCGAACTCGCGCAGCGTTGCGCCGAGATTAGCCCGCGGACCAAGGTGATGTTCATTACCGGGTTCGCCGCAGTAACGCTCAAGGCCAGCCGCGAAGCCCCACAAGCCAAGGTGCTGTCCAAGCCGTTTCACCTGAAAGACCTCGTGATGGAAGTCGAGCGCATGTTTGGACAGGCAGCGCAGATCAGCGTCTAACCGCTTGCATCACAGGGGGAGCCTCGCTAATGGCGCACCCCTGTCCCACGGGGCGGACCCGAATGGTGCGGGCGTATAGCTCAGTGGTAGAGCACTATGTTGACATCGTAGGGGTCGCAAGTTCAATCCTTGCTACGCCCACCATTCGCCAAAAAGGCCCCGGTTGCCCGGGGCCTTTTTCGTTTAAAGGTCCTCCCATTTTGCGAAGCCAAATGGGAGGTGGCAGACGCCAAAGGCGG
>JANYGB010000019.1 GCA_025359445.1 Sphingomonadaceae bacterium | reverse complement strand
CTCCTTGGGCTCGTTGATGCCCACGATATGCCGAGCAAGAAAGCGGTCCAACGAGCCTACCCTCGCCGTGAGGTCGGTGGGAGTAGCGGCCCTCATGCGGACGCCGCGGTCAATCCAAGAGTTACGCTTGTGGAAGACAGCTTGCCCCCCTTTCCAAGCCGGGACCGCACGCTCCGCGGTGTAGGTGAGTGCCTTGGCGGCCGTGAGGCGCGAGACGGCAACCAGCCGCCGGAGCCGGGCCAATGCCTTCGCGTCCAATGTGATGTTGAGTTCTGGCATACGTTCGCTCCAATCAATTTGACATTAAATGCGGGCGGGCCGGACGCGAGACGGTAATTCCGTCCCTCATCGCCAGCGTCCAAAACTGAGGGTTATTCGACGAACAACCCCTAACCTTTCGAAAAACCTCCGTGCACGGAAAACTGCCAAAAACGGGCTCAAATTGGAGGGTTATTCTAATTTCGCGTCAACCCACTCCCGTGGAAATGAATATGCCCACGCCAACCACCTTGTACGAGAATCCTTGAAACACACTCACTCCAAAGATTCAGACATATCTCTTTTTTAGAATAACCTCCTATTTTGGGCTGGTTTGTGGCGGATTTCTGCGGCTAGAGGTTTTTCGAAAGGTTAGGGGTTATTCGGCGAATAACCCCATCATTCGCGGGTAAATTGGGTGGCCACCACCCGAAGGCCCGGCCGTCCTCCCTTCGGCCCGGTGCCAATGGCTGGTTTGTAGATGACGTCGCGGGCTTCAAGGCGCTTGAGTGCTCCGTCCAGCATCCCGTCCGTGTGTTTAGACACCCCGCGCTTTTCCAGTAGCTTGGTCCACGCGATGCCCTCCGGCCCGGCCCCCACGATGTGACTCTCCATGGTCTTCACGAGCATTTCAAATTCGGACCCGGCCATATTCTCCCGGGCGCCCACCTCCACAGTCTCCACAGATGCCCGGACAATTTCCCACGCCCAAAGCACGTCCCGGTCCGTGACGGCCGCGTTAAGCCCCTCCCGGGCGAGTGCGCGAATGGTTGCAACCTTGAGGCAGTTTTCCGCCGCGCGGCCAACGACATCGCCACGGCCCGCATCCACAGCCTCCGCCTGAATCAATAGGATGGAGTGCCACGCCTCTTCGCCGCCGTCGCCCCACGGCACGATGCGCATGTGCGGCTGGCGGAGCGGGTCACGCGCGGCGCCATCACTAAGGTTGCCCTTGGTGGCGTCCGCGTAGGCGGCCGCGAGCGCAGCCTTCAGATCGTTCGGCACTGCCAGCCGGGCCGGGTCCGCGTTGAAGGTGCCGGGCCTCCCACCGCGGACCACAATCCAGCGGTTGACGAAACCGCCCGTGAGGTTGCCATCCGTGAGCGCTTCGAAGAACCCGGCCACTGTTGCGCACCCCAAAAGCGAGAGGTGTGGCGCGTAAATGGGCGTTGCTGCCTTATCGGCATTGTCGGCGTCCACTTTTTGCTTGCCGGACCAACGGGCATCCGCACGTGACTTGCTATAGAGTTCCAACATGGCCTTACGGAGGGTGCGGGCGTGAGCGGCGGCGTTCCGATGTTGAGCGGCTCCGATGAACTCCGAAACCTCATCAATGCACGCGAGGAAGTTAGGCCGACTGCGGAGCGCCAATTCAATAGCGGAGTCCGAAGTGAAGTCGCCAGCGCCAATGAGGAAGTCCAGCTTTGCCGCGCCAAGCAAAGCTTGCGGCGCGCCGATGACCGCCTCCTTGCCACCGCCCGTTTCCGCGAGCCCGATGAGGTAGAGGTTGAGCCCGGCCGCCGTTGGCGTAGCGAACCGGCGTGAGAAAACCGGGGCGAGGGTGGCCAGCGCCACGAGCGCTGCGAACTCTGGCACGGGCCGGAAGGCATAGTTGACGCTCCAGCGGGCAAGGTCACCCAAGAGCCCGGGCTCGCGCTCCAGTTCGAAGCGGTCCGGGACGCCACCCTCGCAATGCTCAATCCACCATGCGGGCGGCTTGGCGTTGACGGGATAGGACTCGGCTGCCTCATCGGCCTCCCACCTTTCGATCATCCGCGCTTTAGCAGCGCTGGCCGCGTCCCGGGCAATCTTGGCATGTTCCGGCTGGACATCGAAGCCATGGCGGTCCGCGGCGATAAGGGCCGTCTCCACTGCCACCTCAACACCGTCGTGATGGCGCTCCGCAAGAGCGGCGGCGTGCGCGGAAACGGCCTCACCGGCGCATGCATACTCGTGGGCGTAAACCTCGCCCTCAATCTCGCGCAATTCCGCAGCGAACCCGCCGCGCTGGCGCCAGCCGATGCGTGCGGCCTGCACCGCCAAGCATTCGGCAATGCGCGTGCCAACGATACCTTGCGCGCGGAAGGCATCCATGGTCGCGCGGGCCGCGCTTGGGATGCTCACGGGAAGGTCCCGGGCCACTTGCTCCGCCACAGCGGCAATAGCCTCGTCAACGGCTTCGGGCGATGCCCGCTTCACACGTTGCGCGGCCACGAGTGTGAGGCCGCTAGCGAAGTCGCGAGCCATTTGCGGCGGGCTCGCCGCATCCGAAAGATTGGCATCGCAACCGCGATAGAAGTGGTCCTTTAGCCGCTCCATCACCCGGGCGCGCCTTCCCCCATTGAGTCCAGGAATCTCAGAGAGTGCGGCGCCAATGTCGCGTTCCCAGTCTTCCTGCCAATCGCCAGCCCGTCCGCCGATAAAGCTTAGTTCCGCGAGGCCAGAGAGTTTCCGCACGGCACCGCTCCGGGCGTAGGTCTGGAGCACGGGGAAATAGGTATCAAAGCCACCTTCCGGCAGCGCTTCATTTTCAGCAAAGTCCATTTCGTCAAACCTTCGAATTGCGCCCGCCGGATTCGTCCCCGGCGGGCGTCTTCGTTTCAATCAGCGCGTTGGAAAGAGCAGCTGGCCGTTGAGCAACATGAGCCGGATGCTGGCGCAAAGCCGCCCGCCGGGGATGGCCCCGGGCACGAAACGCTCTTCGCTGATTTGGACCCGCTCGCGCACCTTGGAGAAGCCACCCTCGCAAGGCACGAGTTCACCGGCTGGGTTTTTGGTAAAGACCGCCGGGGTGCGACCCGCCCCATCAACCCACCGATCTTGCATATCGAACTCCGCCGGAATTGTCCGGTCCTTGGTCCTCCGATGCAGGGTTTCACCGTCAACGACACGTGGGAGCCCAAAGCGCTGCGCCAAGGCGTTCATTTCGGTGGCGCGGTCAACATGGGCGCGAAGCCAATCAAGTTCCGGCGCCAGCGCCTCTTGCAACTTAGCGATCTTGTTGAGGCGGGAAGGAACCTCGCGCTTGGCTTCACGGTTGTAGCGCTCCAGTTCCGCGACCGCATCTGCCTTGGCGGCTGCGGCTGCGGCTTTCGTTTGCAACTCTTCGGCGTAGGCCAGAGCGTCCACCGCGGCCGCTTCTTTGCGCTCAAGGACCGCGATTTGCTCCCGGGTGGCAAAGCCCTCGTCAAAATCGAGGTCCGGCTTAAGGCGAGCGCGAGCCGCGCTCAATTCATTGCGGATGTCCGCGAGACGGCGGGTGGCCTTTTCAACCGGGGTGGGGAGGATGCCCATCGTCACGCCCCCACCGGCTGGCGCAGCACGTCCGCAATAACCATCTGTGCGGCCGGGGTGAATTCCGTGCGCGTGGGGTTGACGCGGAGTCCAGCCGGTATCTGTCCGGCCCGCTCAAGGCGCCAAAGTGTGATGCGGCTTACGCCAAGCGAATCTGCTAGTTCGCTCCGCGTGAGGTTGCGGGAAAAATCCAACATGTAGCGGCTTTCTTGTTACCGCCGCGACGTTGCGGCGAACAAGACGGTGCCACCTTGGTCGATAGCAAGGGAGGCCGTTTCGATATTCATTGCTGAATGCAACTGATCTGCAATGCGCTATTTGTCCGTCCGCACCCTCTCGACTTCGGCCTCCGCCAGCCGCTCGCCCTCTTCATCGAAGGGAACGCCCATAAGCACGGTGCCGACCCTTTCCATGGCCGAGGCGATGGCCTTTTCGCGCGAGGTGTCCGGTAGATCGGTTTGGAGCGCCCGCGAGCACCACGCCGTTATGTCGTCCGCCGCCCATGGGGCGCTGGCGCGATTGTCATAGGCTTCGGTACATTTTCCAAAGAGGCGCCTTTGCTCAACGGACAGTCCTTGCGGCTGGGCCTCCGCACCGCAGCCGGTAACGATGCCGAGCATGGCCACCGGCGCCAACCTGAAAAATATGCGACCGATCATGGCCCCCGTCCCTTTTTCTTATCCGGCCAATGCCCCAGCCAGCCGGTTAATGGCGCGGTTCGCTGGCGGCCGCTCTTGCGGGGGTGAATGTGTGAACCACGGTGCACCGGCCTGCCGCCGCCATGGTTTACGCCTGATTTGATGATATGCACAATCTCAACCGAATGGAGATTCGCATCATGGGCAGTGAGAAGAAAATCTTGAGGGCGGCGCATGGCGCCACACTGACCGAAATCAGCTTGCGTTCAAATGGGGCCATCGTTGAACAACGGTTTCACGTGGCCACCCTCCGCACACCCGAGACATGGAACTTTCACACGTTGCTTGACGCTGAATCGCGCTGGCAAGACGAAGCGAACCTTTGCGAAAATGACCCGTTCGTCCAAAGGCGGCTGGCACGTAGGTAGGCAGGCTTAGTCTACCTCCCCCACCACGAACTCGCTCCAAGCCTCCATCAATTCGCGGCGCTTCTCCAGCGCGGACCCGCGCCGATAGGCTTGCTCAACGGCGGAGCCCACAATGTGCGCAAGGGCGGCTTCGGCCACCTCGCGCGGGAAGGCGGTCTTGTCGCCAGCCCAATCGCGAAAGGCGCTTCTAAAACCGTGGACGGTGCCGCCATCGCACTCCATCCGCCGGAGCAACATCGGCATGGCCATGTTGGAGAGCGGCTTGCCCTTCGGCGTGGGAAAGATTGGCGCATCCGGCTTGGTGCCCGCGATGGCCATGGCCCGGAACACCACGAGGGCGGGCTCCGTGAGCGGGACAACGTGCTCCCGCTTCATTTTCATGCGGCTGGCGGGCACGGTCCACGTCTTGGCGGCCATGTCCACCTCACCCCAAACGGCGCCAAGCACTTCGCCAGTGCGCGCGGCCGTGTAGATGAGGAATTCCAGCGCCCGGGCGGCCGTGCTCAAGCGCGGACCCAAGCCCTTCACGAAGTCCGGCACTTGGTCATAGGGGAGCGCGGCGTGGTGGTTGGTCTTCGTCCGGGTGTTGATGGGGAGGATGGCTTGGAGGTGGCCGCGCCAGCGCGCGGGATTGTCCCCGGTGAGGTGGCCATTGACCTTCGCGGCATCAAGCACGCGCTCAATCCGCGAGCGGAGCCGGGTGGCCGTTTCACGCTTCTCAATCCAAATCGGCTTGAGCACGTCCACGATGTCCGCGGTGCCCACTTCGTCCACCGGGCGATTCCAAAAGGGCTCGCAATAAGTCTCTAGGGTGTTGCGCCATTGCTGGCGGTGTTTGGGATTGACCCACCCGGCCTCCAGCGTGTCCACGAGCGCGGTGGCCACAGCGCCGAAGGTGGGAACTGACTTGGGGGCCGTCTTTTCCGCGAGCGGGTCAATCCCGTCCCGGACCAGCCGCCGGAGTTGGTCGCGTTTGTCACGGGCGTCTTGGAGCGAAACGATATGGAGCGGCCCTAAACCGGCCTCCCTGCGCTTGCCCTGCCATTGAAAGATGCAGCACCAAGAGCGTGCCCCGGACTTCTTCACGTTCAAATAGAGCCCGCCCCCATCGGCATGCAGTCCCGGCGATTTGAGCGCTTCCACGCTTTTGACGGTCAAACGGTCGCGTGCTCGTGCCATGTCCATATCCGGTAAATTGCCGATGGTAACGGCATAATTTAGGGTCTGAATTTGCTCAACCCTAAATTTGTCCCTAAGTCGTGGCCGCGATTGGGCCGCCACGTATTTCCGCCAATTCGATGGGCAAGGCAAACTCTAGGCGGACAAAACGCACGTTTTACAGCCGATTTTTTGCCGGATGTTGAACGGCTGTGAACTCGTGGAGACGGGGATGTGGCGGAGAGGGTGGGATTCGAACCCACGTTACGTTTCCGTAAACCGCATTTCGAGTGCGGCGCGATCGACCACTCTGCCACCTCTCCGCGAGATATGCCCGGCCCGGAACCGAAGGTCTGGGGGTCGAAGAGCCGGGCGGTTAGCCGATGGCGGCAGCCTTGCCAAGCCCCCAAGGTTGCGGTTTGAGCCAAATTCGGGGGACGAGCGCGGCTTGGCGTTGTTTCGCAGCGGCCAAGCGCCTATATTGCAGGTTATGGATCGCGCCACATACTATTCGCCCACCGCCGGACGCGAGATTGATGCACCGCGCAGCACCCACTCGCGGTTCGGGATCGGCGACATTGTGCGCCACAAGATGTTCGACTTCCGCGGGGTGATTTTCGATGTCGACCCGGTCTTCGCCAACAGCGAGGAATGGTACGAATCTATCCCCGCAGAAGTCCGCCCACTCCGCGAACAACCGTTCTACCACCTGTTCGCCGAGAATGGAGAATCGAGCTACACTGCATATGTCAGCCAGCAGAACTTGCTTGAAGACGGCGATTCAGGTCCGGTCGATCACCCTTCGGTGTCCGAACTGTTCGAAGACTTCGCCAAGGGCCGTTACCGGCTGCGCGCGTCACTGACGCACTGAGCTTCAGCTCTTCAGCTTCCAGCCGCTTTTGAGTAGCGCGTAGAGCACCCAGCCCATCACCAAGGTCAGTACACCGAGATACAGCGCGCCATTGAACACCGCCGCATTGGTCGCGCCGATGTCGCTTTGGCCGAGGAAGCCGAAGCGGAAGCCCGAGATGATGTAGAAAAACGGGTTGATCCGGCTGATTGCCTGGAAGGTCGGGTGCAGGTTGTGGATCACGTAAAACGTGCCAGACAGCATTGTGAGCGGGGTTATCACGAAATTGGTGACCATCGCCGCTTGATCGAATTTTTCAGCCCACAGCGAGGCAATCAGGCCAACGACCGCCAGCAAGGTCGAACCCACAACCCCAAACCACACGATCGCCCACGGATGCGCAATGGAGAGCGAGACGCCCGGCCATAGCAGCATGGCGAGCGCAATCGCGAGGCCAACCAGCACCGCGCGAGTCACGGCTGCACCGATCAGCCCGATCATCAGTTCGGCGTTGGACAAGGGCGGCATCAGGTAATCCACGATGGTCCCCTGGATCTTGCCGGCGAGGAAATTGAAGCTGGTATTGGCAAAGGCATTTGACACCATCCCCATCACGATCAGCCCCGGCGCGATAAATGTGGCGAAGGGCACGCCGAGCACCTCGCGCCCAGTTCGGCCCATCGCAACGGTGAAGATCATCAGGTAAAGCAGCGTGGTCATCGCCGGGGCCCAGATCGTCTGCGTCTGAACCTTGAAAAAACGGCGAACCTCCTTCATATAGAGGGTCCACAGCCCGAGGCGGTTAAACCTGCCGAAAACGGGCACTCCCCGTTCGGGGAAACCGGGGAGTGGTGCTGCGCCATGCTGCATCGTGGTTGCAGGTGCGGGAATAGGTTGATCGGCCATGATCTGGCGACTATCGCCGCGCGGCCCGGATAGCAAGTTTGCGGCGCTGCGCCGCCCATTGTAATTTTGCGGGCCTGCGCCTGCGGTATGAAAGAGATTAAGCATGAGCTGGACCGACGAGCGGATCGAAATGCTGACCAAGATGTGGGAAGGTGGTTCCACTGCCAGCCAGATCGCCGATGAATTGACCGGCGTCAGCCGTAACGCAGTGATCGGCAAAGCCCACCGGCTCGGGCTGAAGGCGCGCCCGTCCCCGGTCAAAGCCAACGAGAAAGAAGCAGCGGCTCCAGCGGCGGTCATCCCTCGCGCGCCCAAGGCCGATGTCCCGCCGCGCCCCGCGCACGTCGCGCGCAAGGAACCGCCGCGCGCCGCGCCGCTGGTGACTGCGACCGGCGATGGAGCCACCCCTATCCCCTCGACCCCGATGCCGCGCATCGTTTCGGTCGGCCCCGGCGGATTCCTGCGCCAGGGCCCCGGTGACCAGCAGGCCCCGATCCCGCCCGCCCCGCCGCGCCGCCTGGTTCCAGCAAAGCCGAGCCCCGAAATGGCCGAAAAGACCGGCTTGCTCGAACTCAACGATCGGATCTGCCGTTGGCCGATGGGTCACCCGGGCGAAGCGGACTTCCACTTCTGCGGGATCAAGGTCAATCCGGGCTTCCCGTACTGTGTTGAACACTGCGGCCGGGCCTATCAGGCTCAACTGCCACGCGGTCACCGTCGGCCGCCCCCGCCGCTGCCATTCGGCGGACCACGGGTGCGCTGAGCAGCGACTTTCCGGCCTGTCGGGTCTAGAGCACTGCCTTAATCCTAGACGTCCTGCGCCGTTCAACGGGGCATGGACATGGACCCTCCCGCGCTTCCCGCGCAGCGCTCTGCACACTCCGGGCTGCTCGGCTGGCTGGGGTTTGGCGCGCGGTCCCCCGGTGCTGAGCTCGCATCAGCAGAACTTTCACCGCCGGTAGCGAACACGACACAATCGCAATTGAGTGATATCGGGCGGTTCCTCAATTCGCACGGTCTCGATCTGACAACAGCGTCGCTGACTGTCGCCTGGACCTATCTCAGCCGTAGCGACGAAAACCTGGTGCTCGCGCTCGACCGGCGGATCAAGTCGGGCCGCATGATCACGCTTGAATGGCTGGGCGATATTCTCGAACGCCGCGACGTATCGGACGAGGCGTGTGAACTGCGTGAACTGATGCAGCGGCTGGAAACCAGCGTCGAGGAATTCAGCAAATCGACCCGCGAGGCACACGGCGCGGCAAGCGAATATCACAGCGCACTATCGGGCCAGATTAGCGAGCTTGAGCAGGTCGCCAAGGCCAGCGCGGTGATTACCGAAATGGCCCAGATCGGCAAAGCGATGTTGCGCCGCACGCACGAGGTCGAGCGGCAGATGCTGCGCAGTTCGGCCCAGACCCGCGCGCTCAAGCGGCGGCTAGACGAAGCGCGGCGCTGTTCGGAGGAAGATCACCTGACCGGCCTGCCCAACCGGCGCGCTTTTGAAGCCGTATTCGACAGCGAATACAGCGCGGCGCGCGAAGCCCGCGAACAACTTTGCGTGGTGTTCTGCGATATCGACCACTTCAAGCGGATCAGCGACGATCACGGCCACGAAGCCGGCGACCGGGTGTTGCGGCTGGTCGCCGAAATGCTGGCTCAGGTCTCCGACGATCGCTGCCATGTCGCGCGCCACGGCGGCGAGGAGTTCGTGGTATTGCTGCGCGGCCAATCACCCCAGCAAGCTCTCGACCGGCTTGACAAGGTGCGCAGCGAACTGGCGCAGCGGCGGCTCGTCAACCGTGCCAATGATTCTCCGTTCGGGCAAGTCACCTTCTCCGCCGGGGTTGCTGAGGTATTTGCCTACCCCGATCCGCGCGCGCTTTGCAAGCCGCAGACGCTGCGCTCTATCGGGCCAAGCAGGAAGGCCGCAATCTCATTTTGCTGGCAGGAGCGCAGGATTCAGAGCGCGCAATGGCCGCCTGATCCATGCCACGCCGCATTGAACCTACACGTCATCCCGGCGCAGGCCGGGACCCAGCACTAGAGAAAATGCTGTCACGCAGCGACGTCGTTATCCAGCGCCGCTTTGCGTTCATGGATCGCCAGCCGCCGGATCAGCTCGGCGCGAACCGCCTCGATGTCGTCCGCGCGCGGCGGCAGGCCGGGCCGCTTGCCCAGCCCCCGCGCTGCGTGCTTGTGCATGTGCAGCAGGTGGAGCGCCTGCGCAAAGGTCATCCCGGTCAGCGGCGCAACGCCGGACAGGCCCGCGCCCGACAGCGGATTGCACCCCGCCTCGATCAGCGCGAACTCCAGCTGGGTATAGCCGACCTCCACCGCCGTCGCCCAGCGTTCGGCAAAGCGCGGCCAGCGCTGCCGGTGGTTATAGGCCGAAGCCGGGGTCAGCCCAACCTCGGCGCAGGCCGCCTTGACGTTGCAGCTCGCGGTCAGCGCAGCGAGAAACCGCTCCTCGGTGCGCGGCGACCACTGCCCCGCCCGCGCCCGCGCCACCTGCACCCGCTTGCCGCCGCGCTGGGTGGGGCCGAGCACCGAGCCGCCGGTCCCGCGCACCACCAGCTCCACCCCGTCGAGGTAGGCAAGGCCCCCGGCAGGCTTGCAAGTGCCGCCACGTTGAGCCTCAGCCCCCGCACCAGCTTGCGCCCGCAACGCCACCCGCGCCGCGTCAATCGCCGCCCGCACCGCCGCATCGAACGCGGGATCGGCAGAGCGCTGGAGCGTGACCCAAGACCGCGAAACCCGCGCCCGCTCGGCGGCGAGCGTCTGGTTGCCAGTCTGCGATAGCGCGGTGAGGAAGGCGCGGCGACGACGCGCGCCAATCCTGGCGCTCATCGAACCGTCCGTGCTGAGCCTGTCGAAGGAGTTTGGGTGAATTTTCTGGACACTGTGGTTGCCTCCGCGGGTGGGGGAGGCAAGTCAGCTATGTCACGCGGGGGGCTGTAGGAAAGTTGTTTCTCTGGTTGGCGCCTGGCGCTCCAACCGCGCCATCTGGTAGCAAACGAGTCTTGCCTGAAACGGGACGTTCCCCTGCCAAAGCAAATCGCAATTGGAACGGCTGGAATGTCGGACAGTCCGGAACGGCAACTTATGGATTGAATCTTGGAAAGCGGACGATCCAGGCAACGCACGGCCATGTCCGCTTTCAGGGTTTCCAGTCCGAAACCGGACAGTCCGGTTACGACCCGATTGCGGCATCAACTAAAGATCTCATTGTTCGTTCAGACGTTGAGGGAACCAGATTTCGGATCGCGTGACGGCACCCATTGCCGGAATGAGCCGCAGCGGTCTAAGGCCGGTCCATGCTTATTGGTATGCGCAAGAAACTCAGTGGCAAGCGCATCAGGGTAGTCCACAATCGCTTAGCGGCAGTCGTTGGCGCAGTAGCGCTCGGCTTGATGGCAATCGTCTTCGCTCGAATGGGCGAAGTTGCACAAGCGCTTTTCAACCACTTGGTTTTAATCTCACCCTTTGCGCCGTTTGCTGTCACTCCATTGGTTTTTGCCGGTGTCGCGTATATTACTCGTCGCTCATTCCCCGCGGCCAGCGGCTCTGGTATCCCTCAAGTCATGGCGGCTGGTCACAACCCTGAGCGCCATAAGTCAGACGATCTTATTTCACTGAAGACGGCCTGGGCCAAACTGGCTGGCACGATTGCTATGTTGCTCGCCGGAGGTTCGGTCGGCCGGGAAGGTCCCACTGTTCAGATCAGTGCGGCGTTGATGGTTGCTGTACATCGTTGGTTGCGGGTGCCGGTTACTTCGGGGGTCATTATCGCTGGGGGTGCGGCCGGAGTAGCCGCGGCATTCAACACCCCGCTTGCAGGCGTCGCCTTTGCTATCGAGGAACTAGCTGCAGCTTTCGAGCAGAAGGTGGCGGTCCTTGTCATGTTGGCAGTGATGATTTCTGGGCTCGTAAGTCTCGGCCTGGCTGGTGACTATGTCTACTTTGGCGCGTTGGACAGCGGACTACCGCTTCGTACGATGATCATCGTAGCACCAATTGCTGGGATCTTTGGCGGTTTGCTCGGCGGTGCCTTTTCGCGCAGCCTAATTGCAATGACGCGTCCAAGGCATCCTTGGCTGATGTTGATCAAATCACGCCCGGTTTTGCTCGCGGGGATATGCGGGCTTGTTGTAGCAGTGACGGGATGGACGTCGAATGGTTTGAGCTGGGGAACAGGCTACGAAACCACGAGACAACTTCTGATCGGGCATTCGGCATCAATGACTTTTGGTCCCGCGAAGTTCGCCTCCACTTTGGCTACGGCACTTAGCGGAGCTCCGGGCGGCATTTTTGCACCTTCACTTTCAGTCGGCGCAGGGATGGGCCAATTGATCTCCAGTCTTTTCCCACAAAGCTCCGCAGGTGCAATCGTCCTGTTGGGGATGGTTGGCTATTTCACCGGAGTTGTTCGCGCGCCAATGACGTCGGTCATTATCATGATGGAGATGACCGCTGATCGGACCATGATCCTACCTCTTTTTGCAACAGCCTTGATAGCAGACGCGGTCAGCTCGAATATCTGCAAAGACAAACTCTATCACGCGCTTTCCCGCCAGTATCTCAAACCGGCAACGGCGCATGATCTTGCGCCTCCGCAAAAAGAAGACTGACCGCCTTCCAACCCAAATTACTCCCTAGCGGCTGGACGCTAAACGACCCGAAAGCAGAGCTTTCTTTCGGCGTTTGGCCAAACCAAAATTAATCCTTAACCGGCTTCACATCGGCGACCCCTTAATGTTCGAAAGCGCAATACCGTAAGGGCTCGCGGTGCCGGGGCGAGCGCAGTTCGGTTGGCCTTTGCGAGCAAAGAGCTCTAGCTCGGTTCGTATGACCGGACACCATGATGCAATCTTGATCGCCTTGATCTTCCTGCTCGGTCTCGTAGGCTTTGCTACGGACCGGATCAGGCACGATCTGGTGGCTTTGTCCATGCTTGGGACCAGCCTGTTGCTTGGGCTTGTCCCAGCCAGCCAGGCTTTTTCGGGATTTGCCGATCCGGTGGTCATCACGGTGGCTGCTGTCATGGTTATAAGCGCAGCGATTTCGCGTTCAGGCTTGCTGGCTCGTGCCCTGCGGCCATTCCGCCGCTGGATGCAAGCTGAAACAGGCATAGCAATCGTCTTTGCCGTGCTCTGCGGCGTTGCCTCGGCTTTTATGAACAATGTCGGGGCGCTCGCCTTGCTATTGCCTGCCGCATTGGCGACCTGCCGGTCGGCTAAAGTCTCGCCTAGCCGTATCTTGATGCCGATGGCGTTCGCGTCATTGCTGGGCGGACTGGTGACAGTGATCGGCACGCCGCCGAATGTTATTCTTGCCGAACTGCGCGTGAATTATGGCGGTGAGCCGTTCGGCATGTTCGATTTCGCCCGCGTTGGCCTTCCGCTTGCTGTTGCCGGATTGATCCTCACCGTGTTCATGGTCAGGTTCCTGCCGTCGCGCGCTTCAAGCGAAGGAGAGCCACTCAAATTCCGCATTGCCGATTACCTGTTTGAATTGCGCGTTCCCCAACAGGGCCCGTCGCGACCGCTCACGGTAGAAAGCCTTGCGGCGGTTGGCGGGAACGAAGACCGCCTCGCCGTACACGCCATCGACCGCGGAGGCGCACTGGTAACCGCGCCGCGTCTCAGCCGCGCTTTGCTGGCCGGTGACATCATCCAGGTGGAAGGACGCGCGCCGGTTGTCGAACAGGCGCTGGAGCGGTTCGGACTCGAAATCGCCACCGATGCAGAGGACGACTTGCTGGAGGGCTCATTCATCGAATGCGTTATCACGGACAGAAGCCACCTGATCCAGCACGAGAATGCCAACCAGGTGCTTGCAGAACATGGCGCATCGTTGGTGGCAGTAAGCCGAAAGGGCAAGAACATTGCCGAAGGTCTGGCATCGCTGCGCCTGCAGGGCGGCGACGTGCTGCTTCTGCAAGTTGCGGCAGATCGAAGCACCGAAGTAACCGACACATTCCATCTCTTGCCGCTTGCCGAACGTGCGCTGAAACTGCGTGCAACGGCGGCAGACTGGCTACCGTTGGGGGCACTTCTCGCGGCCATTCTGGCGGCATCAACCGGCTTTACCAGTTTGTCCGTTGCGCTGCTTCTTGGCGTAACTATGCTCGGTCTGACAGGACGATTAAAAGGCCACGTCTATCAAGACATCGATTGGCCGATTATCCTTCTACTTGCAGCGCTTATCCCGGTTGCCGGCGCATTTTCCAAAAGCGGAGCCGGAGAAGCCGTCGCCAGCTTGATCAGCTCGGTTGGGCAAGGGCGGCCCGAATGGGTGCTGATTGGCATGGCATTGGGATTGACTATGGCGGTCACGCCCTTCCTGAACAATGCCGCTGCGGTTCTGATCATGGGGCCGATTGCTGCAAGCGCCGGCCTTGACACCAATGTCCCGGTTGACGCCATGCTGATGGCCGTTGCAATCGGTGCGTCCTGCGATTTCCTGACGCCGATCGGACATCAGTCCAACACATTGGTATGGGGTCCTGGTGGCTACCGGTTTTCAGATTTCGCCAGGGTGGGCACACCCCTAACTGCACTGGTGCTGATATTCGGCACTGTACTAATCAGACATTTCTGGGGCTAAAAATCAAATGCATTCCGCCGATCTATCACCCTTCGACATCGCTGCCATCCTCGTGCTGCTTGCCGCAGTCCTTGGATACTTCAACCACCGCGTTCTTGGGCTTCCTTCGTCGGTCGGCATGACCTTGATGGGAGCCGTTGCAGCGCTGGTGATCATTGCGCTCGGCGCCTTGTTCCCCGGGTGGGGCATTACGACGACCGTCGAAGCCTTTCTGGTCAATATCGATTTTCACAAGGCACTGATGGAGGGCATGCTTTCCTTCCTGCTGTTTGCTGGGGCACTGCACGTCGACTGGCAGGAAATGCGCGTCAATCGCGTACCGATCCTGATCCTGGCAACGGTTGGCGTGCTCATCTCGACCGCAATCGTTGGTGCCGGTATCTGGTGGTTTGCTGCCCTGGCGGGTATCCCGCTGCCGTTCTCCTGGGCTTTGGTCTTTGGCGCGCTGATCAGCCCGACCGATCCGGTCGCAGTCATGGCCATTCTCAAGCGCGCCGCGGTGCCGCCTTCGCTGCAGGCGACTGTGGCCGGGGAAAGTCTGTTTAATGACGGCGTGGGCGTGGTGGTGTTTTCCATCCTGCTGACTGTGGCATCGGGTCAGGCCGAATTCAGCTGGTATCACGCGCTGCAGGACTTTTCTCGCGAAGCACTCGGCGGTGCAGCGTTCGGCGTGATGACTGGCTGGATTGCCTTTCGCGCTATGCGCAGCATCGACGAATACTCGGTCGAAGTGATCATCAGCCTTGCTGTCGTCATGGCTGGATACAGCTTTGCCCAGATGCTCCATGTCAGCGGCCCGGTCGCCATGGCGGTTGCCGGGTTGCTTATCGGAAATGCCGGCGTGGCCCATGCCATGAGCGATACGACGCGCGATTACCTGCTCAAGTTCTGGGCCCTAATCGACGAAATTCTCAACGCAGTGCTGTTCCTGCTGATCGGACTGGAAGTTGTGTTGGTTTCGCGGCAACCAAGCTTGCTGGTCCTTGGCCTGGCGGCAATACCGTTGGCTTTGGCGGCGCGCTGGATAGCTGTTTCGGCACCACTGGCGTTGCTGCGGCGCTGGATCGATCTGGGTCCACTTTCTATACCGACTTTGGTTTGGGGCGGATTGCGGGGCGGGATCTCGATAGCGCTGGCGCTGTCTCTGCCCGAAGGCGAATTCCGTTCACCAATTGTGGCGGCAACCTTCGTGGTCGTGCTGTTTGCAGTGATCATCCAAGGAGGAAGTATTGGTGGACTGATTAACCGACTGACCTGGCGACATGGTAACGCCGCCGGGAGCCGCCGCTGAAACTCCAAGCTCCTGCAACCCCTTTTTCGACTTGGCAAATTTTTCTTTCTATCGAAAACGGCTTAAAATCTGGCGTTTTGCGCAATGCGCCTTTAATTAAACCCAAATCTTTCACAGTATTTATCAATTAATACATCTTATTCACCAGTACCTCATCCTAATATACATCAGTCGTGAAATAGTAATAACAATTTCCGGTTCGAATGCTGAAAAAGCGTTATACGGTTATCAAAACTTTAGTGGGCCAATCGTCTAAGTTTACCGTACGGCTTGGGCAACTTCGGAAATAATTTGCGGTGTTATGACAGCAGGAGACGCAGGCAATGGCGCACTACCGCGCGATCCGTTTCTTTTTATGTCGGCGGTCAGTATCTTCATTTCCTCGATCTCTCGTACCTGACTTTCAATGATCCCGTCAGCGAGTTTGCGGACTCGCGGGTCGGTTATGTTGGCCTTTCTTGAGTTGTTTATCGCGATAGAATGATGGGGAATCATAGACTCCATGAAGCTCGCATCGTCCACCAAGGCTTGCGATCTATTGAGCACAAATAGCACTCCGGCGGCGGCGAGTGAGCTCCAAAGCACCACCAATTTTAGTGGTCGGGGCCGATACATTGGCCACATAAAACCCAGCATAATGGCGGTCATTACCCCACCCATTATGAGCGCAGACAAAAATCGACTGAGACTGAAATAAACGTCGTCTGCGCTATAAACGAGCTGGTACATCAAGACGAACATCGTTGCCGTCGATGCAAAAACCATTCCTGCAAGACGACCCCAACCCATGGGCATTGCTTGATCCATTACCAACCATCCTGTGCGGTTCGGATTATAAACGCGCCAATCTCGGCTTGGTTCAAAATTCCTTTGATTTCACTCGGCGCCATCAGCGCAGTCAGAACGGCTGGCAAAGTTGGGCATTGCCGACCCGTACCAGCACGTAATCCACGTAATCCACGTCATCGCTCATCATCGCTTCAATCAGAAGCCCCACCGCTCCACCAATTGGAGACGAATTGCGATTGGAGTGACAGCACCTTGCCGGACCATGCAACCAAGCGCGGGCTGCACCGTTAGGAAAGTATCAACTTACAGGGGCGGTATGTTATGGCGGATACGAACTTCAAACCACACGCAATGATCGGTGGAGTTCCGCTCCACGCGATGCTGGTGCCGTTCCCGATCGCCTGCTTCACCGGGACGCTCCTCGCCGACATCGCTTACTACAATAGCGGCGGTCAGGTGCAGTGGGCCAACTTTGCCCAATGGCTCCTCGCGTTCGGTGAGTTCTTCGGAGTCATCGCGGCGCTGTTCGGGTTGATCGACCTGTTTAGGACGCCAAGAGGCGCGCGACCCACGTCCGCCTGGTTCCATTTTGCAGGGAGCGCGACAACTCTCACGCTTGGGCTATTCAACAATTTTGTCCACAGCCGCGATGGCTGGACGGGCGTTGTACCCACCGGGCTGACGTTATCCGTTCTGACGGTTGCCGCACTTTTCTTCACTGGATTTCTGGGGCATCGGCTCGCCTACGTCCACCAACGCGGAGGGCGTCTGTAATGCGCGCGAACCTTGTCATCACGTTCAGCGCCGCGCTCCTTTTGTCGGCTTGCTCCCAGCCACCGTTTCCCGCTGACGAACAGTACGGCGCCAACCCGCGATTGCCAGACCCGGAACAGTTTTTGTTCCCGCCGATGGGCATCGCCAACCCGGTAGGGTTCAAGGCAAACGAAACCCCCACAGTGCCTGCGGGGTTCACAATCACGGCCTTCGCCCGCAACCTCAACGCACCGCGCCGGGTTCTGGCGCTTGCCAATGGCGATATGCTGGTGGTGGAAAGCGGCGGTCCCGGTTTCGAACCGGTTCTTCGGCCAAAGAACATTATCTACAAGCTGGTGATCGGCAAGGCGCACTCTCCCATCGAGCCGGGCAATCGCGTATTGCTGTTGCGCGACACAAACGGCGACGGCGTGGCCGATATGAAGGTCGTGTTGGTCGACAAACTGACTTCACCATTCGGAATCGCGATGATCGGGAACACGCTATACGTCGCGGCAACGGACGCGATCTGGCGCTATCCCTTCACGCCCGGCGCGACAACAGTCGGTCCCGGTAGCATTGTAACCGCGCTGCCCGGTGGGCCGATCGATCACCACTGGACCAAGGATCTGGTGGCCAGCCCCGACGGAGCAAAACTCTACGTCGGTATCGGATCGAACAGCAATATCGTTGAGAACGGTCTTGAGGCCGAGCATGATCGTGCTGCGATTTGGGAAGTGGATCCCGCCAATGGCGCTCACCGACCGTTTGCTACGGGTTTGCGCAATCCCAACGGGCTTACCTTCCGTCCGGGCACAAACGACCTGTTCGCGGTGGTCAATGAGCGGGACGAGATCGGCAACAACCTGGTGCCTGATTACCTGACCTCAGTCAAAGATGGTGGGTTCTATGGGTGGCCATGGTCCTATTATGGGAAGCACGTTGACGTGCGTGTTCACCCGCAGCGTCCCGACATGGTCGCTCGCGCGATTTCGCCAGATTTCGCCTTGGGCCCGCACGTTGCGGCTTTGGGGTTGACGTTCTCGAACGGTGCGATGATGCCGCCAGATTTCCAGGGAGGCGCCTTCGTCGGCGAGCATGGCAGTTGGGACCGGACGGTGTTCAACGGCTATAAGGTTGTTTATGTGCCCTTTGTCGGTGGCAAGCCCAGCGGAAAGCCGATACCGTTCGTGACCGGGTTTATCGACGGTAAGAGTGGCGATACGCGAGGTCGTCCGGTCGGTTTGGCCTTAGACCATGCCGGTGCATTGCTGGTTGCCGATGATGTCGGTCATGCTATTTGGCGGGTGGCCCCGACACGTCGATCAGCCGGCCCAATCGCGGGCCGCTAACTCGCAGCTAGAGAAGCACTGCTCTGTCAGACCAAACACACCGGTGGCCTCGAGCAGCTAAGGGTAGGCGCAGCATGTGTCCGGTCCCCGCAAACGCGCCAGCCTGACCGTTGCAGCTGGTGGGCAGACGACCTGAAATAGCCGCCAGCCTTTTGAGTCTCCTAACAAGTGATCAATTGCAAAGAACTTTGAGGCTGGTAGGCATGCGAAGACCGATTTTGTCCCTCCAAGAGCGTTCTCGGTCGAGGGCCGGTTTAGGGGAACCTGGCGCGGCCCTTATTGCTTTCCGCGTGGTGATTTGGGCAAGCCGAACGGCAGCTATCCACCCCAAAGTGGCCCTTCAGGCCACCGACCCACGGTCTTGATTCCGGTCGATCGGGCCTCAGTCGTGGCAAGTGAACGAATGGCCGGTTTAGACGGGCAATTTCATGCCCTGGAACGGTCGTTTTGTCAGCGAAAAAAGAAAAGGGCCGCGATTGCTCGCGGCCGCCCCTCCGTCAGCCCTCACGGGCTGACACCTCCCCGAGCTAGCTCGGGGAGGATCAGTAGGTCATTCAATCGTCGTTCTTGAGGAACGCCGGAACGTGATCGGGCGCGGGGCCTTCGTCACGGTCAGGACGCGGACCGCGATCACCGCCGCCTGAGCGCGGACCACGATCACCGCCGCCATCACGGCGCGGGCCGCGATCACCGCCGCCGCCTGAACGCGGACCACGGCGATCGCCGCGATCACCGCCGGGACGGTCGCCGCCGCCAGCACGCGGTTCGCGCGCCGGACGGGTATCTTCGAGCTCAGCACCGGTTTCCTGATCGACCACCCGCATCGACAAGCGGACCTTGCCACGCTGATCGATTTCGAGGACCTTGACCTTGACCGCCAGACCTTCCGAAACGACGTCGGTTGGCTTCTCGACGCGCTCGTTGCGCATTTCCGAAACGTGGACCAGGCCGTCCTTGCCGCCCATGAAGTTTACGAATGCGCCGAAATCGACGATTGTGACAACCTTGCCGTCGTAGACCTTGCCGACTTCAGCCTCTTCCACAATGCCGAGGATCCAGGCCTTGGCGGCCTCGATCTGCGCGGGATCGGACGAGCTGATCTTGATCAGGCCTTCATCGTCAATGTCGACCTTGGCGCCGGTTTCGGCGACGATCTCGCGGATTACCTTGCCGCCGGTACCGATCACTTCACGGATCTTCGACTTGTCGATCTGCAGGCTTTCGATGCGCGGCGCATAGTCCGACAGCTCGGTGCGGGCCGAACCCAGCGCCTTGGTCATTTCACCCAGGATGTGGGCGCGGCCGGCCTTGGCCTGATGCAGCGCGGCTTCGAAGATCTCGCGCGTGATGCCCGCGATCTTGATGTCCATCTGCATCGTGGTGATGCCTTCGCTGGTCCCGGCCACCTTGAAGTCCATATCGCCGAGGTGATCTTCATCGCCCAGAATGTCGGACAGCACCGAGAACTTGTCGCCTTCGAGGATCAGCCCCATCGCGATACCCGAAACCGGGCGCGTGATCGGCACGCCGGCGTCCATCATCGACAGTGAACCGCCGCAGACGGTGGCCATCGAGCTGGAGCCGTTGGACTCGGTAATGTCCGAGACCACGCGGATCGTGTAAGGGAAGTCTTCCTTGGTCGGCAGAACTGCGCGCAGCGCGCGCCAGGCGAGCTTGCCGTGACCGGTGTCGCGGCGCGAGGGAGCGCCGAAGCGGCCAACTTCGCCAACCGAATAGGGCGGGAAGTTATAATGCAGCATGAAGTTCGAGTACGTCAGGCCTTCGAGCCCGTCGATCATCTGCTCAGATTCACGCGTGCCCAGCGTGGTGGTGCAGATCGCCTGCGTTTCACCGCGGGTGAACAACGATGAACCGTGGGTGCGCGGCAGGAAGCCGACAATTGCCTCGATCGGACGGACCTGATCGGTCTTGCGCCCGTCGATCCGCTGGCCGTCCTTGAGGATGGCCCCGCGCACGATTTCGGCTTCGAGCTTCTTGACCACCTTGCCGGCGGCCATCTGGGTCTGGCCATCTTTGCCCGCGAAGGCGGCCTTGCCGGCGGCGCGGGCGAGGTTGAGCGCATTGGAGCGTTCCGACTTGTCGGTCAGCTTGTAAGCCGCAGCAATGTCCTTGCCGACCAGCTTCTTGAGCTCGTCCTTCATTGCCGTATTGTCCGATACGGCGACATCCCAAGGATCCTTGGCAGCCTTTTCAGCCAGATCGATGATCAGATTGACGACCTTCTTGATCTCGTCGTGTGCAAAGATCACCGCGCCGAGCATGATTTCTTCCGAAAGCTCCTTGGCTTCCGATTCAACCATCATCACGGCATTGCCGGTGGCGGCGACGATCAGGTCGAGCTGGCCATTGGCAGCTTCGTCCTGACGCGGGTTAAGGGTGTATTCGCCGTCGACATAACCGACGCGGGCAGCGCCGATCGGGCCCATGAACGGCACGCCAGAGATAGTCAGCGCAGCCGAAGCAGCGATCATCGCCAGCACGTCGGGTTCGACTTCACCGTCATAGCTCAGCACATGGGCGATGACGTTGATTTCGTTGTAGAAGCCTTCGGGGAACAGCGGCCGCACCGGGCGATCGATCAGCCGCGATACCAGCGTTTCCTTTTCGGTCGCGCCGCGTTCACGCTTGAAGAAGCCGCCCGGGATGCGCCCGGCAGCGAAGAACTTTTCCTGATAGTGGACGGTGAGCGGGAAGAAGTCCTGCCCTTCCTTGACCGACTTGGCGGCGGTCACGGCGCACAGCACCACGGTTTCGCCATAAGTGGCCAGCACCGCGCCATCAGCCTGGCGGGCAATGCGGCCGGTTTCCAGAGTGAGGGTCTTACCGCCCCATTCCATCGATACAGTTTTAACGTCGAACATTTGGGTATTCCTTCAGCCCACCGGCCCAATTGCGCAGCGGGTTTTACTGCCGGGTTTCCGTCCCGGTCCGGTGTGAGGCCTTAGCCTCAGGCCCCTCCACCGAATTGTGAAGGTAACCGATTTCCCGAGTCTCCGCGAAGGCGGAGAACTCTGGCAACTAAGCCGGGCCTAGAGGCCCGGGATCCCCGCCTGCGCGGGGATGACGCGATGCTAAACGGCCCGCCAAGGCGGGCCGAAGCATCACGTTACTTGCGCAGGCCCAGCTTCTGGATCAGCGAATTATACCGGGCAACGTCCTTGCGCTTGAGATAATCAAGCAGGCTGCGACGCTTGTTGACCATGGTCAGCAGGCCCCGGCGCGAGTGGTTGTCTTTGTGGTGATCCTTGAAGTGACCCTGCAGCGTGTTGATGCGGCTGGTCAGGATCGCGACCTGGACTTCGGGCGAACCCGTATCACCCTTACCGCGGCCGTTGTCCGCGATGATTTCGGCTTTCTTTTCGGCAGATACCGACATGTTATTTACTCCGCGACATCGGGAAGGTTGAACCCCCGCACGACCCGGGCGTCTCCGCCCGAAAGCTCCACGAGTGCGACGGGATTGCTCCCGCTTCGCGCCCAGAATAGCCCATCGTGTTGGGGCAGTCCGGATAGAACCCGGCCCTGTCGGACCATGCTTGCCTGTTCCGGACCGAGGTCAAGAGCCGGGATGTCGACCAGCCCTGCCTCCAGCGGCAAGAGTACGTTCTCAAGTGGCGCGCCCTTACCCACCGCGTTCAATTTGTCCAGCGAAATCGCCTGATTTTCGGTGAACGGTCCGGCAGACAAGCGGCGCAGCATGATAACGTGGCCGCGCGTGCCGAGCGCCAGCGCGATATCGCGCGCAAGGCTGCGGATATAGGTGCCTTTGGAGACGTGCACTTCAAATGATAATTCATCCAACCATCCGTTCGTGTCGAGCGTAGTCGAGACACCTGCGCAGGCTTCTCGACTACGCTCGACACGAACGGGGGTTAGTTGGTGGACAGTGACACTGCGCGGTTTAAGCTCCACCTCCTCTCCTGCCCGCGCCAAGTCATAAGCCCGCTCACCGCCCACCTTGAGCGCGGAATAGGCCGGCGGCACTTGTTCGATCGGACCGGTAAAACGCGGCAACACCGCCTCAACTTGCGCCACCGTCGGCCTTACGTCACTCTGGGCAATCAAGTTGCCCTCCAAGTCGAGAGTGTCAGTCTCGGCACCGAACGCCACGGTGAATTCATAGACCTTGCTCGCATCGAGCATCCGCCCCGCAAGTTTGGTTGCCTCGCCCAGCGCAATCGGCAGCACACCCGTGGCAAGTGGATCGAGCGTGCCGCCGTGCCCGACCTTGACCTTGCCGAGGCCCGCCTCGCGCAAGTTGCGCTTGACCGCCGCCACCGCCTGCGTGCTGCCAAGCCCTAGCGGCTTGTCTAAGATGATCCAGCCGTGCGGCATAAAGCTAAACCCCGGCGACAAGCGCCGCGAGCTTGGCGTACCAGCCGATCACCCATTCGACCGGGGCGACCAGGTACTTCGTCACGCTGAACCCGGGGATCAGGTAGGGCAGCACAATGATCAGGAAGATTGGGATCAGCATGCCGACAGCGCGGAACTTGGCATAGCTTTGCGCCATCCGCTCGGGCAGCAAGCCCTCGACAATGTGCGAACCATCGAACGGCGGGATCGGCAGGAGGTTGAACAGCGCGAGATAGACGTTGATCTGAATAAACAGGAAAACGGTCAGCGCGAAGAAAAATACAAAGAATGACTGGGTTTGTATGGACGTTAGCAGCTCGTCTAGTCTGAGCCCTTGCGGTAAGCCGGATGGGAGCATCATCCCAAACACCACCGCAGCAATCGCCGCCATGATCAGGTTCGATCCCGGTCCGGCCGCTCCGACCAGCATCATGTCGCGGCGCGGATGGCGCAGGCGTGAGGCCACCACCGGCACCGGCTTGGCCCAGCCGAACACCGGCAAGTGGAACAGCGCGAGCAATCCTGGCAGGAACACCGTACCGACCGGATCGACGTGCTTGATCGGGTTGAGGCTGAGCCGCCCCTGTTCCGCTGCGGTCGGATCGCCGAGCTGCCGCGCCATCAGGCCGTGTGCAACTTCGTGAAATACGATTGCGAAGATCAACGGCAAGATCAGCGCCGCAGCCTGAATGATGGTATCGCTCATAGTCCCAATAGCTCCCGGTCGCGTTCGACCACCGAAAAGATCGCAGAATCGCGCTCATAACCGGTCCAGGTAATCATGTGATTGCGCAACACGCCTTCGAATGACGCGCCGATCTTGCGGCACGCCGCTTGCGAGCGCTGGTTGCGCGTGTCGACCGAAAAGAACATCCGGTTAAGCCCGCAGGCAAAGCCGTGGCGCAGCATCAGCTGCTTGAGCGGCCCGTTAACCGCGCCGCCGCGAAATTTCGGGCGCAGGTAAGTGTTGCCGATCTCGGCCGAGCGGTGGCGCGCGTCGGGATTGATCCATGCGGTCATCCCGGCAAGCTCGCCACCAACCACCAAGGCAAATGGCAAGCGTTCTGGCATGGCGATCAAGCCATCGAAACTGTCGTCGAAATGATCCGGATCGTACGACAGGCCGTACATCTGCCATATCTCCGTGTCCTCGGCGCAGGCCGCGCGCAAGTCTTCGCGGTGGCGTTCCTCAAGCGGTTCGAGCCGCAGCTCGCCCGCTTCGAGCATCGCTGACAGGCCCAGCGGGTCAGGCTTCACTGCCACCACCCCAATGCTTCGGCGAAATGTTTGCGGCACAATGCGACATAGCGGTCGTTGCCGCCGATCTCGGTCTGCGCGCCTTGGCACACCGCCGCGCCGCTTTCGTCGACCCGCAGGTTCATGCTCGATTTGCGGCCGCAGTGGCAGACGGCTTTGAGCTCGACCAGCGAGTCCGCGATGCCCAGCAGCAGCTTGGCCCCGGGGAACAGTTCGCCCTGAAAGTCGGTGCGCAGGCCATAACATAGCACCGGGATGCCGCTCTGGTCGGCCAGCCGGGCGAGCTGCCAGACTTGCGGCTCGGTTAGAAACTGCGCTTCATCGACCATCACGCAGGCCAGCGGTTCCACCTTGTGCGACGCCATGACCCGTTCGTAGAGATCGGTGTCCCCGGCAAAGCGGTGTGCCTGCGAATGCAGCCCGATCCGGCTTTCGATCGCCTTTTCGCCGCCGCGATCGTCCAGCTGCGCGGTCCACAGCATCGTTGCCATGCCGCGTTCGTGATAATTGAAATTCGCCTGCAACAGCGTGGTCGATTTGCCCGCGTTCATGCTGGCGTAGTAGAAATAAAGCTTGGCCATCCCTGAACTCACATAGGGTGCCGCGCCAAAAGCGCCAGAGTGATTGACAGGGTTCGGGTGGCGCGGCACCCTTCGAAGGACCATGCCAAGACTGCTTGCCATCGCTGCCTTGCTGTTGCTCGCTGCTGCGCCCGGGCCGGCGTATCACTATTGGCTGGACGGTCAGCTTTCCGCAAATGCGCGGCAGTATCCGGCTCAATCCGGCGCGGCTCGATGCGATCGACCTGGACGTCGAACTTGCTGCAAGTGCGCTGAGCGGGGGCAGCGCCAGCGATACCAAGTATCTGCGGGGCAAGGATTTCTTCGCGGTCGAACAGTATCCGGTGGTGCGTTTTTCCGGTCACCGGATGGTCATGTCGGGGCCGACTACCGCTGTGGTCGAAGGAATTATCACGACCCGCGGGATAACCCGTCCCGAAACCCTGGCGGTGACTTTCGATGCTCCCCCGGCGCGCGCAACCGGCCGCGATCCGATCGTGCTGACCGCGCACACCAGCATCAACCGCCGCGACTTTGGAATGACCGCTTATTCGGTGGTGGTGGGCAAGACCGTGGCGATCACGATCGATGCGCGGCTGATGCCGGGTTAATCTTCAAGGTCGCGCTGGACTTTGGGGTTGGCGAGCAGTGCCTCGATCCGGCTCGCCTCGTCGAAGCTTTCGTCACCAAGGAACTTGAGCTTAGCGGCAAACCGCAGTTTGAGCCGCCCAGCCACTTCCTTTTGGAAATAGGCGGTGTTGGTGCGCAGCGCCTTGAGCACGATCTCCTCGTCCGTGCCGAGCAGTGGCTTCACGAACACCGTGGCGTGGCGCAGATCCGGCGACATCCGCACCTCGGTGACGCTGACCGTCCGCGCGGTCAGCACTGCGTCATGCACCACCTGCCGCGCGAGCAACTCGGACATCACATGACGCACCTGCTCACCCACCTTGAGCAGGCGGACCGAGCGACCTTCGGGGGTGGCTGGTGTGTTGGCCATCAAACCTGCGGCAGCGCTGAGCGGCGAACGGCCCTTAAAGGGTCCGTTCGCGCTCCTCGACTTCGAACACTTCGAGCTGGTCGCCCGGTTTGATGTCGTTGGTGTCGGTCAGCACCACCCCGCATTCGAGCCCGGCACGCACTTCGGCGACGTCGTCCTTGAAGCGGCGCAGCGAGGCGATCGTGGTTTTCGACACGATGACATCGGCGCGGGTAAGCCGTGCAAACAGGCCCTTCTTGATAAGCCCTTCGACCACCAGCAGACCGGCTGCCTTGTCGCGCTTGCCCGCCGGGAACACTTCCTTGACCTCGGCGCGGCCAAGCACGTGCTCGATCCGTTCGGGGCCCCAGATGCCCGCCATCTCCTTGGCGACTTCCTCGGTCAGCTTGTAGATGACGTCGAAGTATTTCATCGTCACCTTGTGGCGATCGACCATTTCGCGCGCTTTGGCATTCGGACGGACATTGAAGCCGATCACCGGTGCCCCGCTTGCAAACGCCAGATTGACGTCGCTTTCGGTGATCGCACCGACGCCCGAACTGAGCACGCGAACCTTGATCTCGTCGTTCGAGATCTTGTTGAGCGCATTTACGATCGCTTCCGCGCTGCCTTGCACGTCGGCCTTGATCACCACCGGGTATTCGAGCAGCACTTGCTTGGCCGCAAGCGCAGAGAACATGTTTTCGAGGCTGGCGGGCGCGCTAGTGGTGCGCTTGGCGGTGGCCTGTTCCTGACGGTACAACGCAACTTCGCGGGCACGAGCTTCGCTTTCAACCACGGTCAGCACGTCGCCGGCCAGCGGAACGCCGCCGAGCCCAAGCACTTCGACCGGCAGCGACGGAGTGGCGGCCTTGATCTGGCGGCCCTTGTCATCGAGCATCGCGCGGACCCTGCCCGACTGCGTACCGACCACCAGAATATCGCCGACTTTCAGCGTACCGCGGCGGATCAACACGGTCGCGAGCGGACCCTTGCCCTTGTCGAGCTTGGCCTCGATCACCGATGCTTCGGCGGCGCGATCGGGGTTGGCCTTGAGCTCGAGCAGTTCGGCCTGAAGGCCGATCTTTTCGATCAGGGTATCGAGCCCGGCCCCGGTCTTGGCCGAAACCTCGACATCCTGCACATCGCCCGACATCTCTTCGACCACGACTTCGTGTTCGAGCAGGCGTTCGCGGATCTTCTGGGCGTTGAACTCGCCCTTGTCGCTCTTGGTGATCGCCACGATCATCGGCACACCAGCCGCCTTGGTGTGGTTGATCGCCTCAATCGTCTGCGGCATCAGCCCGTCGTCACCGGCCACCACCAGCACGACGATGTCGGTCACATTTGCGCCGCGCATCCGCATTTCGGTAAAGGCTTCATGGCCCGGGGTATCGAGGAAGGTGATCAGATCGCCGCCCTTGGTCTTGATCTGGTACGCGCCGATATGCTGGGTGATCCCGCCGGCCTCGCCGCGCACCACGTCGGTCCCACGCAGCGCGTCGAGCAGGCTGGTCTTGCCGTGATCGACGTGGCCCATGATCGTCACCACCGGTGGACGCGTAACCAGCGTTTCGTCGGAATCGACATCATCGGCATTGTCGATATCGACATCGCTTTCCGACACGCGCTGGATGGTGTGGCCGAACTCCTCGACCAGCAATTCGGCGGTGTCCTGATCGATCACGTCGCCCATCGCCACGGGTACGCCCATCTTGAACAGCGCCTTGATCAGGTCAGAACCCTTTTCGGCCATGCGGTTGGCGAGTTCCTGCACCGAAATTTCCTCGGGCACGATCACGTCGCGCGCCTGCTTTTCGCGCGGCTGGCTCTTGCCGGCGAAGTGCGCGCGCTTTTCCTTTTCGCGCGCACGCTTCAATGCGGCGAGACTGCGGGCGCGGGCACCTTCGTCTTCGTTAAGCGCGCGGCTGACGGTGAGCTTGCCGGCATGGCGGCGCTCAGCCGGGGTTTTGTCGCGCGGATGCGCGGGCTTCTTCGCGGGTTCGGGGCGCTTCGGCGCGGCGATCGGGGTGAATCGGCGCGCAGCCGGTGCTGCGGCGCTGCGCGGAGCTTCCGCCTCAGTTTCCGTCGCGGTCTCACTCGCAGTCTCAGCAGCTTGGGCCACCGGAGCCGTTACTTCGGCAGATGCAGCTTCGGGCTGCGGAGCGGCATCTGGCGCGCTAACGGGCTTGGTGCCATCTTCGGTGCGGCGGCGTTCATCGTCTTGCGCGGCGGCGCGTTCACCCAGCTCGCGGCGACCGGCCAATTCCATCGAATTCATGCGGGCTTCTTCGGCCTCGCGCAGCAGGCGGGCCTGCAATTCCTGACGGCTCTCGTTGGAGATCGGAGCAGGCTTGGGCGCAGGCGCGCGCGGCGCGGCGGCAACCGGAGCGGGTGCAGCTGGCGGCGGCGGCGGCGCGGGTGCGGCGACCGGAGCTTCACCGGGCTTGCCGATCAGCTTGCGCCGCTTGACCTCGACCACGACTTTGTTGGTGCGGCCGTGACTGAAGGTCTGCTGAACCTGGCCGGCTTCGACCGAGCGCTTGAGGCCCAGCGGCTTCCTGCCCAGAGTCGGTTTGTTGTCGCTATCGCTCATGTTCAATCTAGTCCTTCAAATCTAAATTCGTCGCAGGCGCAGATGCAGCCGGTTCGGCCGGGTTCGCGCCCATTCCATGTTCGTTCGGTTGATCTTGCGCCGGTCCGTTAAGGCCCAAAAAGCGCAGCAACCGCCGGAGCGGAAGTTCGAGGCGCGCTGCGGCTTCGCGGTCAGTCAGCGCCAAATGGACGACGTTATCGCGGCCCAATGCCACAGACAGCGCCGCCCGGTCCAGTGGCAAGGTGATGCCGTGCAGTCCGGACCCTTCTTCTTCGCGTCCGACGCGCCAGGCTTGATCGAGCTTGCGCGAGCCGTCTTCGCCCGCATCGGCGGCATGGCCCAGCCAGGTGACCTTGCCCATCCGCGCATTCTCGGCAATCCGATCAGATCCGGTTAGCAGCCGTCCGCTTTTCATCTCGAGCCCCAGCCGGTCAGTGAATGCACGGCGCAGCGCAGCTTCGGCGCGCTCGGGCAAATCGGCCGGAATGGTCAGCGCAGCGCCCTTGAACGCGCGGGCCAGCGCGCCCTTCAGCCTACCCTTGGCGATCGCGGTTTCCAGCTCGGAGCGCGAAACACCGATCCACGCGCCCCGACCCGGCGCGCGCGCCAAGGCATCGGGCAAAACATCGCCGTCAGGGGAAATCGCCAGTCGCAGCAAATCGTCGCGGGTGCCGTGCTCGCCCGACAGGACGCACTTCCTCTCCGGATCAGCCGGGGCCGATCCGCGAATGGTGGGCCTTGCAGCCGCAGAGGTGCCGGGATCTAGCGGTTCATTGTGAGGAATCCGCATCGGCGGCCTCCTCTGCTGCCGGTTCGGCGACGACTTTATCTTCGTCTTCGAACCAGTGTGCGCGTGCGGCCATGATGATTTCGTTGCCCTGCTCTTCCGAAAGGCTGAAGTCGCCCAGCACGCCGCCCTTGTCTTCGGTGCGTTCGCGGCGCGGCGGGGCGCTGCCATCGCGGCGGCGCTGTTCCATGCGCTTCTTGGCGATCAGCTCGTCAGTGGCGAGATCGGCAAGATCGTCGAGGGTCAATATCTTGGCTTTGCCCAGCGTGACCAGCATGGCTTCAGTCAGATGCGGAATTTCGGCCAAGGCATCTTCGACGCCCAGCGCACGGCGCTGTTCGCGGTGCGCTTCTTCGCGCCGGTCAAGCGCTTCCTGCGCGCGGCTTTGCAGCTCTTCGCCCAGTTCATCGTCGAAACCTTCGATGTTCGCGAGTTCCGAAACGTCGATGTAAGCGACTTCCTCAAGCTCGCTGAACCCTTCGGCGACCAGCAACTGCGACAGCGTTTCGTCGACGTCGAGTTCTTCTTCGAACATCTTCGAACGCTCGGCAAATTCGCGCTGGCGCTTCTCGGAACTTTCGGCCTCGGTCAAGATGTCGATCTGGCTGCCGGTCAGTTGGCTGGCGAGCCGCACGTTCTGGCCGCGGCGGCCAATCGCGAGGCTGAGCTGATCATCGGGAACCACCACTTCGATGCGGTTTTCTTCCTCGTCGATCACCACGCGGCTGACCGTGGCCGGCTGGAGTGCGTTGACCACGAAGGTCGCGGTGTCTTCCGACCAGGGAATGATGTCGATCTTTTCGCCCTGCATTTCCTGCACGACCGCCTGGACGCGGCTGCCCTTCATGCCGACGCAGGCGCCGACCGGGTCGATGCTCGAATCGCGGCTGATCACGCCGATCTTGGCGCGCGAACCTGGATCGCGGGCGGCGGCCATGATGGTGATGATCCCGTCATAGATTTCGGGGACTTCCTGCGCGAACAGGTTCTTCATGAAGTCGGGGTGCGCGCGGCTGAGGAAAATCTGCGGGCCGCGGTTCTGGCGCTCGACCTTGAGGATCAGCGCGCGGACGCGTTCGCCAACCCGGGCAACTTCGCGCGGGATCTGCTGGTCGCGGCGGATCACACCCTCGGCGCGGCCGAGGTTGACGATCACGTGGCCGAATTCGACCGACTTGATCACGCCGGTCACAACTTCGCCGCCGCGGTCCTTGAATTCCTCGAACTGGCGGTCACGCTCGGCATCGCGGACTTTCTGGAAGATCACCTGCTTGGCCGACTGCGCATCGATGCGCCCCAAATCGACCGGGGGCAGCGGATCGACGATGAAATCGCCCAGCTTGGCGTCGGCCTGAAGCTTTTCGGCGGCCTTGAGATCGACCTGCTTGAAGTAATCTTCGACTTCCTCGACCACTTCGACCACGCGCCACAGCCGCAGATCGCCAGTGCGCGGATCAAGCTTGGCGCGGATGTCGTTTTCGGCACCATAGCGGTTGCGCGCAGACTTCTGGATCGCTTCTTCCATCGCCTCGATGACGATCGACTTGTCGATCATCTTTTCAGTGGCGACCGCAGTTGCAATCGCCAGCAGTTCGGCGCGGTTGGCGGAAATCGGACTGGCCATTATCAGTCTTCCTGTTCTTCGAGAATCTCGTCGGCACCAGCGGTGTCGAGCGGGCGGGTGGCGGCAATCAGCCGATCGGTCAAGACCAGCTTGGCGGAATGAATGTCGGACAGCGGAAAAGTGACCATTCCCGACTTCTTGTCGTTCAGTGTTACGATATCGCCGTCGATCCCGATCAGGTCGCCCTGAACGGCGCGGCGATTTGCCCCAGAGTCGACGGCGACCGGGTTCTTCAGCGCGATGCGCGCCTCGTGCCCGGCCCAGGTCGTAAAATCTTTCTCGCGGGTCAGCGGGCGATCGATCCCCGGCGAGCTGACCTCAAGCCGGTATGCCTCCTCGATCAGATCCTCACCGGCTTCTTCGCAGGCGTCCATCACATCGGAGACGCGGCGCGACAGCGCGGCGCAATCTTCGATCACCAGCTGCCCGGTATCGGGGCGCTCGGCCATTATCTGCAGGGTAACTTCCTCGTCGCCGACCTCGCTTTTGCCGAACACGATTACCCGCACAAGATCGAACCCCAAAGCCGTAGCCTCTGGTTCGACAAGTTCGGTAATACGCGCGATATCCACCATTGGTGCTCCGGCCCGACCGATGAGTTTTGCAAAGCAGTTCGGCGCCGGCCCCGTCTGGCGCCAGCCCCTGATTGCTTCACAATTTCGGGATTGAGCGCCAGATAGGCAGGGCCGCCGTAAAAAGCAAGCCCCGGCCTCTTGGCTTAACGATCTTTAGCCCAGGGATTGGCTTTGTCGTGCGCTGCCGACTTGGCGGCGTCCTGATTCGCGACCATTTCGTCCATCTGGTTCGAGGTGAAGCTCATGAAGGCGTAGGCAAACACAAACGCCACCGCCATCCACAGCAGCTGTTTGTTCTGCTTAAGGAACGTGAGCACCGACTTGTCGCGCTCGGCCTCTTCGTCTTCGTAGATATTCATCGGCTCAGTAGTCCTCTCGCGCCAGTTCGCCGGAGTTGAACTTGCGCATCTCGCGCTCCTTGCGCTCGGCCTCGTCGAGGGCCTTGTCCTCGGCGCGTTCGCGTTTGTCCTCGGCGGCGGCTTCGCGGCTTTTCGATACCCCGGAAACGAATTGCTGGGTGCGCGTGAAAAACCCTGCTTTGGAATCGACGTTGTCAGCCGCTCCGCTCAGAGCGCTTTCGGTATCAGGGTGGCGTTCAAGCCAAGCAGCAGACAGCGGATAGCCAAACATCGTCAGCAAACCCAGCGCAGCGCAGACCTGCACGGCCCGCTTGATTATCTTGCCGATGAACATGTGGTTTACCGGTCGTTTTCCGCGCTTAGGGCTTTGGCCCGGGCATTGCGTTCGGCGACCATGCGCTTCACTTCGGCATCCCGCTCGGCCAGGCTTTGCGTTTGGGGCGCAGCGGCGTGAATGCTGCGCGGTTGGGCGGTATCCGCCAGGCCGACTTTGACGGCCAGCATGTGAACACCATAGATCAGTGCCGCGCCGGCGAACACCACCAAGCGTCCCACTCCCATCGGACTTAAACCTATACGCCGCGCCATAACCCACCCCTTGCAAAAGTCAGCGCACGTATAGCCCGCACGGTTTAAGACAACGTTGCTAACCGCGCTCGCTCAGCCCGTGCTTCTTCATCGCGTGACGGAGTTGGTCGTAACTGAGGCCCAGCGCCTTGGCGGTCTGGCGCTGGTTGTAGCGGTGGCGCGCGAGGGCTTGCTCAAGGATCGCGCGTTCGTGCGCATCGACCGCGCTTCGCAAGTCGCTGACCGTATCGAGTTCCGCCGCGGTTACGGCGCGCGCCGGCTGTTCAGGCGCAGATTCGGCTTCGCTGCTGCGGTGGGCGGGCGCAGAGGGCTTCCACGGGCTGTCGAACGGATCGAACACGATGTGGCCAATCGGGTTGCGCCAATCGTCCCAGCGGTACACCGCGCGTTCGACCACGTTGCGCAGTTCGCGGACATTGCCGGGCCACTGGTATTCCTCGAGCGAGCGCAAGGCGGCGTCGGAAAAGCCGGGCCACGCCTCCCACTGCAACTCGCTCGACATGCGCCGCCCGAAATAGTCCGATAATACGTGGATATCGCCTTCGCGCACCCGCAGCGGCGGCAGGGTAATCACCTCGAAGCTGAGCCGGTCGAGCAAATCGCAGCGGAACAGGCCCTGCTCGGCCAGCGCGGGCAGATCCTCGTTGGTGGCGGCGACGATCCGCACATCGACCCGCACCGGGCGGGACGAGCCGATCCGGGTCACTTCGCCGTATTCGACCGCGCGCAGCAGCCGTTCCTGCGCGGCCATCGACAAGGTCGCCAGTTCGTCGAGAAAAAGCGTCCCTTTGTCGGCTTCCTCGAACCGGCCGGCGCGCGCTCTGGTAGCACCGGTAAAGGCACCCTGCTCATGACCGAACAACTCCGCCTCGATCAGCGTTTCCGGCAAAGCCGCGCAATTCAGCGTGATAAGCGGTTCTTGCCAGCGTTTGCTGAGCTGATGGAGGCGTTCGGCGATCAGTTCCTTGCCGGTCCCGCGCTCGCCCACCACCAGCACTGGCCGGCGCATCGGCGCGGCGCGGCTGGTCCGCTCGACCGCATCAAGGAAGGCACCAGACTGGCCGATAAATTGTACGTCGCGGTCCATGCCCAACACATAGCGAAATTTCCCAACTGTGCGCAACAGTCACCATATGTTGTTGGTCGAATTGGCCGCAATAGCAGTACGAATGGCGCAATTGCTGGGTTGGCACGCGCCTTGCTGAATGATGAACAAACGCCAATCAATGAGGTGCAACATGTTCACCAAGACCAAAACCAAGCTAGACAAGGCCATCCTGTTCTCGATTACCGCCATGCTCGCCTGCAACGTCATCGTGATGTCGCAGCAGCTGACTTCGGCGCCGCACTTCGCGGTGACCAAGTCGGCGTCGGCGCAGCAGGCTTGAACGCGCTTGTGAGCCGCAAGATGGGCCTTGATGCATCTTCACCGCTTGGGCCGGAATCCCAGGCAAACCCCGATGGCGCGCCACAGGAATCGATCCGCCTCGAACCGATCAGCACCCCGCGTGGATCGCGGCTAGATCATGAAGTCGAACGCCTGCGCCGCTCCCCAACCAATACCTCTGCCAACCTTGGAGTACCCTTGATGGGCATTTTCAGCCGTACCCGTGACATTATCGCTGCCAACTTCAACGAACTGCTCGAAAAGGCGGATGATCCGGAAAAGATGATCCGCATGATCATCTTCGAGATGGAGGAAACGCTGGTCGAAATCCGCGCCAGCGCGGCGCGGACGATTGCCGACCAGAAGGAAATGCACCGCCACACCGTCAAGCTTGACCGGCTTCAGGCCGACTGGGCCGACAAGGCACAGCTCGCGCTGTCGAAGGACCGCGAGGACCTGGCCCGCGGCGCGCTGATCGAAAAGAAGAAGGCGGTCGACATGGCCGAGCAGCTCAAGGTTGAAATCACCGTGCTCGACGATGCATTGCGCGCTTACGAACTCGATATCGAAAAGCTCCAGACCCGCCTGCGCGAAGCCCGCACCCGCCAAAGCGCAATCGCCGTGCGGCTGGAAAGCGCCGAGAACCGGGTCAAGTTGCGCACGCTGCTAGCGAGTGAACGGGTCGATGAGGCAATGGCGCGCTTCGACCAGCTCGAACGCCGGGTCGATTACGCTGAAGGCCGCGCCGATGCGCTGAGCCTGGCCGAAGGGTCCAAGCCAAGCCTGGCCGAGGAAATCAACGCGCTCGCCGGGGCGGACAAGATCGACGAAGAATTGGAAGCCATGAAAGCCGCGCTCAAGCCGAGCGGCCCGGCGCAGGAGAACTGAGAAATGGACGGAGGAGACGTTGTCGCCGTGGTCTTTGTGGTGGTGATCGCACTGCCCTGGCTGGTGCTGCATTACATGACCAAGTGGAAAACCGCTCCCGCGCTGACCAACGATGACGAAACCCTGCTGGAGGAGCTTTACCAGCTCGCCCGCCGGCTCGACAGCCGGATGGACACGGTCGAACGGCTGGTCGCATCCGACAACCCCGACTTCCAGCGCGCCCGGCTGCTGCCTGACCGCGAAGTTGACAACATACCGCTGCGCGAAATTGAAGAGCTGCGCGCATCTGCCAAAGCCAAGGTTTCTGGGAGGACTGCAAAGTGAACGGTGACCGCACCCGCTTTTATCGCGACAAGATCAACGGCAAGGTGTTCGGCGTTTGCGCCGGGATTGCCGACTACACCGGGGTCGATGTTTTATGGGTTCGCCTGGGCTTTGTCGGCCTGATCATGCTCGGCGCGCCGATGGTCATCCCTGCTTACTTCCTTGTCGGGTTCTTCGCCTCCAAGAAACCGGGCCATCTTTACACGGATCGCGGCGAGCAGAAGTTTTGGCAGGGGGTGCGCCAGTCACCGTCCCGCACCGCCCGCGAAGTGCGCGCCCAGTTCCGCGATATCGATCGCCGCCTGGCCGAGGTTGAGACCTTCTACGTCAGCAGCAATCCGCGCCTGTCGGCCGAGATCGAACGCCTGCGCTAATCACAGTGTTAAATAGGGGAAAATCATGGGACCTGGAGAAATTGGCGCGCTAATACCGATCTTTGGTATCAGCGCCGGCATTCTGGCGATCTGGACCAGCCATCAGCAGAAGATGGCCAAGATCCAAGCGAAGGATACTGCAGAAAAGGCAGCACTTTACGCCACCAACAACACCGAACTGGAAGCGCGCCTGCGAGTGCTCGAGCGGATCGTCACCGACAAGGGCTACGACGTCGCCACCCAGATCGAGGCGCTGCGCGATGCCCGCAAGGTCGACGCGCTGCTCGGCCCCGGTGACAAAGAGCCCGGCCGGTGAACTTTGCCGGACCAGATTTCGTCATCGCGATCATCGCGATCTCGACCGCCGGGTGGTTGATCAACAACTGGATCCGCGCGCGCCATGGCTATGCCCTTGAGGATGAATGGGGCGGCAAGACGGCCAAGTGCGCCGATGTCGAAGCGCGGCAACTCAAAGCCGAAAACGCCGAACTGCGCGAACAGCTCGATCACTTTGCCGACCGGGTGAAAGTGCTGGAGCGGATCGTGACTGACAAGGGCTTGTCCGTGGCGACCCAGATTGAAACCCTGCGCGATCAGCCCGCGCTGAAGGAGACGCGCACATGAACCCGCAAGACGGCATGGAAATCATCCGCCTGGCGATTCCGTTGTTTATGGTGATCGCGGCGATCATCACGGCTGGCGTACTGGCCAACACCTGGCTGAAGATGAAGCACGGCTATCCGCTAAGCGGGACCTGGGGGCAAAAGCTCTATCCCAAGACCAGCAGCGATGAAGCCGAGCGGATCAAGCTGCTCAGCCAGGAAAACGCTGCGCTGCGGGCCGAACTTGGCAGCGTCAAGGATCGGCTCGGCAATATCGAGCGGATCGTTACTGACAGCGGATACCAACTAACCCACCAGATCGAGGCGCTGCGCGCCGGACGGAAGGACGTACAATGAGCTTTGGGGATTTTATGTCGCTGATGGTCCTGGTTGCCGGGGTTGTCGGGACTGGCGGTATCATGGCGCAGGTCTATCGCCGCCGGCTCGAACACAAGGAGCGGATTGCCGAGTTGCAGGTTCAGGGCACGCTTAGCGCCGCCCCGGCCGGACGCAGCGCTGAAGTAGAGAAGCTCGAGCAGCGGCTGCGCGTGCTTGAACGCATCGCCACCGACAAAACCACCGCACTCGCTTCGCAGATCGAAGACCTGCGCAGCCCTGTTAACTGATCGAGACGGAGCCTGAATTATGGATAAATGGTTAGTCATTATGGTGCTGGGCAGCGTCGCCATCACCTCATTAGCCCGGTTACTGCGGGCCAAACATGACGCGCAATATGGCATCGTGACGGACCGCAAGGGCCGCGTCCAAATGGTTGCCCAGCCCGCCGACAGCGAGCTGCAGCACGAAGTCGAAACCCTGCGCGAGCGCATCAAGGTGCTGGAACGCATCGCCACCGATGCCAATTCTTCGCAAGGCCGCCATACCAACAATCTGTCGGCTGAAATCGAAAGCCTGCGCGACCGCTGAGGTCTTGCAATTGAGGGAGTACCCGCAATGATCAGCGAATCCTTCCAGTTTGCCAGTGCCGCCCTGCTTGCAGTGGCGATCATCGCCGTCGCCGCGCTGCGCGGCTGGCAAGGCTGGCTTAGCTTCAAGACCCGTGAGCTTGATCTGGTCACGGCTGGCCGAGTCCCGGAGATCGAGGGCGGCGCAGGGACAGGGATGGCCCGGATTGAGATCGCCGACCTAAAGGAACGCATCCGCAAACTCGAAGCCATCGCCGCCGGGGTGGACTTGTGAACGAGCGCGGGGGCAGCGCTGCGAAAGCCGGGATTGGCCTGGGCTCGGCGATTGCAGTCGCGGTGTCGTGGAGCATCAACAAATCGCTAGTGTGGGCGATTGTCCATGGGGTGCTGGGTTGGTTTTACGTGATCTACTATGCGGTAATGCGGCCGGGTGGGATTGCGGAGTAAAGCCATCCCCCTCTCCAAGTTCGGCTAGTTCGCTCCGCTCTCAAGCCTGCGTATCCTCCCCCGCTGGGGGGGAGGAATCGCGCCGCCTGTGCTCCTCTCCCCTTGCGGGAGAGGAAAGCGCAGCTTGGCGCTTGCGCCTAGCGAAGCTTGGAGAGGGGGCTTGCACACTTGAAGCCTGAGGCTACATCCCCGTCATGCGCACCCTCCCCGACATTTTCGAAGAATACGACTTCCTCGAAGGCGATGAACGCTACCGGCTGCTGATCGAACTGGGCCGGGAGCTGGAAGAAATGCCCGCCGCGCTCAAGACCGATGCCACATTGGTGCGCGGCTGTTCGGCCTCGGTGTGGGTCTATCCGACGCGGCTGGACGATGACAGCCTGCATTTCCTCGCCGACAGCAACGCCGCGATTACCAAGGGGATCGTAGCCTTGGTCTTGGCCGCAGTGCAGGACCGCTCGGCGCGTGAGGTGGCTGATTGCGACATCATGGCAGCGCTGGAGCCGTTCGAGCTCAGTCGTCAGTTATCGTCGAACCGCACCCAAGGCGTGCCAAATATGATCGCGTTGATCAAGGAGACTGCAGGGCGGTATGCGGCCGGATAACGCAATATAGTCCTGATCACCCGACTTCGTCATTGACGAGCCTCAAACCACCGGCTCAACCGGCAAAAAGAACGCTGCTATTTCTTGCCCGATCCGCGCCGGGCGCAGCGTCTCGCGATCAATAAAGCACCAGCTCGACTGGATTTCCGCGAGCACTTCCTCGCCGCGCTTGACGATGGTCTGGTAAAACGCGCGCGCGCCTTGAATCCGCTCAAGCAGGACGTCGGCAATCACGTCGTCTTCCAGGAACGCCGGTTTGCGGTAGGTAATCTCATGCTTGAGTGCGACCCAGGCGTGCGCGGCCACCGCTTCGGCCGGGGCCAGCTTGTGCCAGTGCGACAGCACCGCATCCTGCACCCAGCTGAGGTAGCGGGCGTTGTTTACGTGTCCCATGAAATCAATATCATCGGGCAGGATCTTGATTGGAAAGATGTGGGGAATCGCGGCCATGCACCCCCATAGCAGGTCAATATGACATTGCTATTAACATCGATGAAAGCAGCGACAGATCGCTTGCCACGCGCAACCGGCTGCGGCTAACGGAGCGGCCATGACCACTGGCCCGCGCACTCTTTACGAGAAAATCTGGGATGCTCACCTGGTTGAGCGACGCGAAGACGGCACTTGCCTAATCTATATCGACCGGCACCTGGTGCACGAAGTGACCAGCCCGCAGGCGTTCGAAGCGCTGCGGTTGAGTGGGCGCGCGGTGCGCCGCCCCGACCTGACGCTGGCCGTGCCCGATCACAACCTGCCCACCACCGCGCGGCGCGATGCAACCGGCCAGCGCATTCCGATTGCCGATCTTGAAAGCGCGCAGCAGCTCGCCGCGCTTGAACGCAATGCGCCCGAATTCGGGATCCGGCTGATCGGCGAATCCGACGCCGAGCAGGGGATCGTCCATGTGGTCGGGCCCGAGCAGGGCTTTTCGCTGCCCGGCGCAACCATCGTCTGCGGTGACAGCCATACCGCTTGTCACGGCGGGCTCGGCGCGCTTGCCTTCGGCATCGGCACCAGCGAGGTCGAGCATGTGCTGGCGACGCAGACGCTCCAGCTGACCCGCTCCAAAGCGATGGAAGTGCGGGTCGAAGGCCAGCTTGGCCCCGGGGTTACTGCCAAAGACCTCGTCCTCCACATTACCGGCGTGCTGGGGGCTGCCGGCGGGACCGGTTACGTGATCGAATATACCGGCAGCACAATCCGCGCGCTGAGCGTCGAGGGGCGGCTGACCGTATCGAACATGGCGATCGAGCATGGAGCGCGGGCCGGGCTAATCGCGCCGGATGCGACGACCTTTGCTTACCTCAAAGGCCGGCCTTACGCGCCCAGGGGTGGCGATTGGGACGCCGCAGTCGCATGGTGGACCAGCCTCCAGACCGATCCCGGCGCGCGATACGACACGGTGGTGGAAATCGATGCGGGCGCTATCGCGCCGTCGGTAACCTGGGGCACCAGCCCCGAGGACGTGCTGCCGATCACCGGCGTGGTCCCCGAACCCGCCAGTTTTGCCGATCCGTCCAAGCAGCTAGCTGCACAGAAGTCGCTCGATTACATGGGGCTGATCCCCGGTCAGCCGATGACCGAGGTCGAGGTGCAGAACGTCTTCATTGGTAGCTGTACCAACAGCCGGATCGAAGACCTGCGCGCCGCTGCGGCAGTGCTCAAGGGCCGCACCAAGGCAGTGAACGTCAAGTGGGCGATTGTCGTGCCGGGATCAGGCCTGGTCAAACGTCAGGCCGAAACCGAAGGCCTCGACAAAATCTTCATCGCCGCCGGGCTCGAATGGCGCGAACCGGGTTGCTCGGCTTGCCTTGGCATGAACCCCGACAAGGTTCCGCCGGGCGAACGCTGCGCCTCGACCAGCAACCGCAATTTTGTCGGGCGGCAAGGCCCGGGTGCGCGAACTCATCTGGTCTCACCCGCGATGGCCGCAGCTGCCGCCGTGACCGGACGGCTGACCGATGTGCGCGAACTGCCGCTGCTCTAAGTCGTTCTGGCTGAACCGTGGGTTGAACCAATTGTGCATCTACTTTGCCGGGCTGTGCGTATCTGCGGTCGTTAACGTCCAACAGGAGCTTTTTCCCGCATGTACCGCGACCAGGTAACCGCGCTGGGCCCCACTCTGCCGGGCGGCCCGCCGCTTAATGTCGCCGTGGTCGGCAGCGGAATTTCGGGGCTTTCGGCGGCTTGGCTGCTCGGCAAGCGGCATCGGGTTACGCTGTTTGAAGCTGACGGGCGGATCGGCGGGCACAGCAATACGGTCGACGTGGCGGGTATCCCGGTGGACACCGGCTTCATCGTTTTCAACGAGCAGACCTATCCGAACTTGACCGCCATGTTGAGGCACTTGGACGAAACCTCTGATCCGACCGAAATGTCGTTCGCAGTCTCGCTTGATAGCGGCGCGCGCGAGTATTCGGGCAGCGGACTGCGCGGGCTTTTCGCTCAAAAGCGCAATGCCTTGCGCCCGCGCTTTTGGACCATGTTGCGTGACCTGCGGCGGTTTTACCGCGACGCGCCGAGCGATCTGGCAGCATTGGGCGACGAAAGCCTCGACGCCTACCTCACCCGCTCCGGCTATAGCGCCGCCTTCCGCGAGGACCATCTGTACCCAATGGCTGCGGCGATCTGGTCCAGCCCGGCGCTGGGCATCCGCGACTATCCGGCCGCGTCATTCATCGCCTTTTGCTGCAACCACAACTTGCTCCAGACCGGCGCTCGCCCGCCATGGCAGACAGTACGCGGGGGCAGCCGCAGCTATGTCGATGCCATGCGCGGCCAGTTCAGCGGGACCGTGCGATGCAGCACCCCGGTGCATCGCATCACTCGCGGTGCCGCCGGAGTGACGCTGGAAACCCATGCCGGTCCGCAGCATTTCGACCATGTCGTCATCGCCGCGCATGCCGATCAGGCGCTGGCGATGCTGGCTGAGCCTGACGCGGCTGAGCGCGATTTGCTCGGCAAGTTTGCCTACTCGCGAAACGAGGCAGTGTTGCACAGCGATCCCACGCTGATGCCGCAGCGGCGCAAAGTGTGGTCCGCGTGGAACTTTCTGGCGGGCAACGATCCGGCGGCGAGCCCGGCGATAACCTACTGGATGAACCGGCTACAGCACCTGAATACGCCCGTCCCGATGCTGGTCACGCTTAACCCGCTGACCGCGCCCGATCCTGCGCTGGTCCACTGGCAGGGGACTTTTTTGCACCCGGTGTTCGATGGCGCTGCGATTGCGGCGCAGGATCAGCTGTGGTCGCTGCAAGGCCGCCGCAATACATGGTTTTGCGGGGCTTATTTCGGCGCCGGATTCCATGAGGACGGCCTGCAAGCCGGGTTGGCGGTCGCCGAGCAGCTAGGCGGCGTCATGCGGCCTTGGCGCCTTGCCAATCCTTCCGACCGGATCACCGTAACCCACTATCACCCGGCCCCGGCATGACCCTTTCGTCCGCCCTCTACCGCGGCAATGTGATGCACCGGCGGTTGCGGCCCAAGCGCCACCGGCTGGCCTACAAGCTGGCGATGGCGTTGCTCGATCTGGACGAGCTGGACGCGTTGGACCGGCGCTTGCGGCTGTTTTCGGTGGGGCGCTTCAACCTGTTTTCCTTCCGCCCGCGCGATTTCGGCGACGGCAGCGCGGTGCCGCTGCGCGATCAGGTGGCAGAGCGGTTGGCAGCGGCGGGGATAGTTTCCGAAGGGCTCAAGGTCAGCCTGCTGACTATGCCGCGTCTGCTCGGCTTCGCGTTCAATCCGATCAGCTTGTACTTCTGCGCGCAGGCGGACGGCCGGCTGATCGCGATGCTGTATGAGGTCAACAATACCTTCGGCCAACGGCACACCTATCTGCTCGAAGTTGGCGAAAAGTCTGGGGCGGTGGTTCATCAGGACGCTCCCAAACGACTGCACGTTTCGCCCTTCATGGCGATGGACCAACACTACGCATTTCGGGTCCTTCCGCCCGGCGAACGGCTGGCGCTGGGCATAACTTCGCGCGACGACGACGGCCCCCTGCTGAGCGCGGTGATGGACCTGCGCCGCCAACCGCTGTCCGACGCGGCCCTGCTGCGCACGTTTGCCGCAATGCCGCTGATGACCTTCAAAGTGGCCGCCGGGATTGGCTGGGAAGCGCTCAAGCTGTGGCTTAAACGCGTGCCGGTGCACCGGCTGCCGCCAGCGCCGGCCAAGCCTTTGAGCGTGGTACTGGCACGGCCCGATTAGCGCTCTGGTAACCGCTCCCTGTTACGTTGCTGCGGCAAATAGTACAGGGAAGAGGACTATGCTCGAATCCATTCTGGCCGGTTTGGTCGTGATCGTGCTGATCGTGTTGCGCGTTGCCATGTCGCACCAGACGCACCGTGCCGTTGATCGGGCGATCAAGGGTCACACCGAAGCCAACCTGTCGGGCAACCTCGATCTCTACGAACAAATGAAAGCCGCCCGCGCGCGCGGCGAAGATGTCCCACCGCCGAGCGCGTTTAATTAAAAGTTTGAACCAGATTGCCTGCGCCATGCCGCCCTGTAAGGTTCGGTCTGTGAACGCAGTCCGCACCCCTACCGATCATCGAAATCCAAAGTTCGGTTCTGCATCAAATCGTCAAGTGCGGTAGACAATTATTATGCGCAAAGCGGCCTTTGCGCCCATGATTGATGCAGCCACCCGGGTATTGATCCTCGGCAGCTTGCCGGGCGATCAATCGCTCGCGGCATCGCGCTACTACGCCAATCCTCGCAACCGGTTCTGGCATTTGGTGGGCGAGGTGATTGCCCGGCCCGACTTGCCCGAGCTGGGCCATGATGAGCGGCTGAGGGTGCTGCTTGTGGCTGGCATTGGCTTGTGGGACGCGGCCGCCTCAGCCGAACGCCCTGGCAGCCTCGATAGCTCCATGCGCAATATACAGCCCGCCGCGCTGCTGGATTTGGTCCGGTCGCTGCCGCAGCTTCGAGCGGTTGGTTGCAATGGCAAGACCAGCGCCAAAATCGCCCGGCCGTTGCTCGCCGGTGCGAGGTGCCAATTGATTGATTTGCCGTCGAGTAGCCCGGCTCATGCCACGATGCCTTATTTGCAAAAGCAGCAGGCGTGGCTGGCATTGCAACAATTTATCGTGCGGCCTGCCGCCTAGCCCTTGCCTTGCGCGGCCAATGGCGGAATAGGAAACGCATGACCAAGAACTCTGACAAGTCCGACAGCAGCTGGGCCGGCAAGGCCGCGCTGGCTGGGGCGGCGATTGGCTCGGCGGCGCTGGCCGCAGCGCTGCTCTATGCCTCCAACCGCAAGGAGCGCGCCGAGAAGACTACCACACCGCCGCATCCCGAAGACGCGCCGGAAACCGATTGATGGAACCGCTGCGCGAGGTTAACGGCCGCGCGATTCCGTTTGGTCTCGCCAATGTCGATACCGATGTAATCATCCCGGCCAAATGGCTCAAGACTATCACGCGCGATGGGCTGGGGCGCGGCGCGTTTGAAACTCTGCGCGCCGATCCCGGCAACCTGTTTGACAGCGCCACCTTCAAGGGCAGCCCGATCCTGCTTGCCGGGGATAATTTCGGCTGCGGATCGAGCCGCGAGCACGCCGCCTGGGCCTTGCTCGATCTGGGCATCAGGGCGGTCATTGCGCCAAGTTTTTCCGATATCTTTTCGGGCAATGCGTTCAAGAACGGGATCCTCACCGTGGTCCTGCCGCAGTCCGCAATCGACCGACTGATGGCCGTTGCAGCGACCGATCCAGTGCATATCGATTTGGAGCAGCAGACCGTCACCACGCGGTTCCAGGACCGGTTTACGTTCGAGATCGACCCCTTCCGCAAAGCCTGCCTGATGGGCGGGCTTGACGAAGTGGCCCTGACCCTCGCGCGCGACGCCGCGATCACCGCTTATGAACATACGGCCCGGGCAAAAATGCCATGGCTGGCACAGGGAGAAGCCGCATGAAAGCCTTACGCAGCCACGCCATTGGCGGGCCCGAGACGCTGCAACTTGACGAGATCGCGAGCCCTGTCCCCGGCCCCGGCCAGGTCCTGATCACGGTCAAGGCCTGCGCGATCAACTATCCCGATGTGTTGATCATCAAGGACATGTATCAGTTCAAACCGCCCCGGCCGTTTGCGCCCGGCGGCGAATTATCCGGTGTGATTGCCGCGGTTGGCGATGGCGTGACCCAGTGGCAAGTCGGTGACCGCGTCATCGCGATGATGGGCAATGGCGGGCTGGCCGAACAAGTGCTCGCCCCGGCCGACAAGCTGTTTGCGCTGCCCGATGGGGTGAGCTTTGAAACCGGCGCATCGCTGCTGATGACGTACGGCACCAACATGCATGGACTGCTCGATCGCGGGCACCTGAAGGCCGGAGATACTTTGCTGGTGCTGGGTGCCGCTGGCGGGGTTGGCCTGGCGGCGGTAGAACTGGGCAAGGCTTACGGCGCAAAGGTGGTTGCTGCGGTGTCGAGCGAGGAAAAGGCTGCGGTCGCGCGCGAGCACGGCGCTGATGAAGTGGTGATCTATCCGGTTGCGCCGCTCGACAAGGACCAGTCCAAAGCCTTGGCCGAAGCATTCAAGACAGCATGCGGCCCTGGCGGAGCTAACGTGGTTTATGATATCGTCGGTGGTGACTATTCCGAACCGGCGGTGCGCGCGATCGCGTGGGAGGGCCGGTTCTGCGTGGTCGGCTTCCCGGCGGGAATCGCCCGGCTGCCGCTCAACCTGACCCTGCTTAAAAGCTGCGACGTGTGCGGGGTGTTCTGGGGTGCTTTTGCGGCGCGCGATCCCGAGGCCAACGCGGTGCACATCGCGACATTGTTCGATCTGCTCAAAACCGGCAAAATCAATCCCAAAGTTTCCGCCAGCTTCCCGCTCGAGCGCGGCGGCGAGGCGATCACGTTGCTTGCGATGCGCAAAGCAATCGGCAAGGTTGTCGTAACGATGAATTCGGGAGACGATACATGAACGCAGCTCGTTTAATTCTTGCCGGAGCCCTGCTTACCTCGGGCTACGCGCTTTACGCCAAGCCAGCCGCGCATTCAGTCGCGCCCAGCGCTGCAGAACTGATCGCGGCGCGGCAGGCCGGGATGGACATGTCGGCTTCGTCGATGACCCTGCTCAAAAACGCCAGCGCCAACGGGGTGCCGCTCAAGAATCTGGCTTTCCCCGCTGGCGGTCTGGCCAAGTGGGCAGCGTCGTTGCCAACGCTGTTTGCAGATTCGACCAAGGGCGCAAAAAGCGAAGCCAAGGCCGAGGTTTTCACCGATCGCGCCGGGTTTAACGCCAAGGCGCAGGTCTATATCATTGCGACCAAGGCGCTCGCTGCAGCCGCCGCAGCCGATGACAAACCCGCCTTCGATGCCGCGCTTGCCAGCACTGGCGCGGCATGCAAGGGCTGCCACGATGCCTACAAGATGCCGCCGCCGGCCAAGCCGGGCTGAGCGCTGCGCCGCAAAGATCATCAGGAGCTGACATGACCGATTTTCAAGACCGCGAGCGGGCCGCCGAAAGCAAGTTCGCCCACGACGAGGAAATGCACTTTCGCATTCACGCCCGCCGGAACCGGTTGGTCGGGACCTGGGCAGCAGAACGCATGGGACTCTCGGCGGTCGAAGCCGAGGCCTATGCCAAGAGCGTGGTCCAGGCCGATTTTGAGGAATCGGGCGACGAAGACGTAATCCGCAAGCTGCTTGGCGACTTGACCTCGGCCGGGGTCGAGGTCAGCGAAACCGACATTCGCGAAGCGCTCGAAGCCAAGGCAGTCGAAGCCAAACGCGCCTTGATGGGCGAAGGCTGAGGCCGCGCGCGATGGCGATGGCGGCTGCTGAGATTGAAACGCTTATCCGCACCGGACTGCCCGGGGCCGAGGTGACGATCACCGATCTGGCAGGTGACGGCAATCACTATGCCGCGCACGTGGTTGCGCCCGAATTTGCCGGCAAGCCGCGGATCGCGCAGCACAAGCTGGTCTATGCCGCGCTTGGCGGGCGAATGGGCGAGGAGCTCCACGCCTTGCAACTCACCACCGCCGCCCCCATTTGAGCGGCAAGGAGTTACCCCCATGTCAGAAGCAAACGCCCGCATCGAACAAATCGTCACCAGCAACGACGTGGTGCTGTTCATGAAGGGCACGCCATTGTTCCCGCAATGCGGCTTTTCCAGCAAGGCGATCTCGATCCTTGATCACCTGGGCGTGACTTACGAGACCGTGGATGTGTTGCAGGACATGGAAGTGCGCCAGGGGATCAAGGCCTATTCGGACTGGCCGACCATCCCCCAGCTCTACATCAAGGGCGAATTCCTTGGCGGGAGCGATATCATGATGGAAATGTACGAGGCCGGCGAATTGCAGCAGGCGCTCACCAGCGCCGGGCTTATCCCTGCCGTCTGACCTTCCGACCCGCCGGCACGACCACACCTAGTAATTGCGCGGTTTCATCCGCTGGCAGCGGCATGCCGGTCAGGTGCCCTTGGAAATCGGCGCAACCGCACAGCACCAGACGTTCCTTCTGAGCTTCGGTTTCGACCCCCTCGGCTATGACGCTAAGGTTGATCGCCCGTGCCAGCTTGAGCATCGATTCCACTAGCGCACCGGACTCCCCCGTATTTTCGAGCGCGCTGACGAACGAACGGTCGATCTTGATCCGGTCCACAGCGAAGCGTTGCAACACTGATAGGCTCGAATAGCCGGTACCAAAATCACCGAGCGCAATCGAGAAGCCGAGCCGCTTCAGTGCATCGACATTCGCAGCAATCTGGGGATCGTTCCCAAGCAGCGCGGTTTCTGTGAGTTCGATTTCATAGCGCGCCGGATCGATCCCGGCTTCAGCGGCAAGTCGCATGACCAGCGCGGCAAAGCCGGACGCACGAAGCTGTACCGCCGAAATGTTAATCGCCACTCGTGCTTGCTGCCAGCCGTGCGTTTCATTGAACACCCGGCGCAGCACGAACTCGCCAAGCGCCAAGATCACCCCGGTTTCCTCCGCGAGCGGCACGAACACGCCCGGCGGGACCGGCCCGCGTTCAGGGTGGTCCCAGCGGAGCAAAGCCTCGACCCCGGTGATTGCGCCGCTGCGATCAACCTGCGGCTGATAAACCATGCGGAGCGAGCCATCCTGCACCGCGCGGCGTAAATCGGCTTCAAGCGACAACCGCGAGCGCAGCGCTTCGTCCATTTCAGGTTCAAACAGCGTCACACAGTTGCGGCCCGATTCCTTCGAGCGATAAAGCGCGATATCGGCCCAGCGCAGCGCTTCGGATGGCTCGACTCCGGGATTATCGATCACTGCAATGCCCAGCGAACAGCCAACCTCGAGCCAGCCGTATTCGGTCCCGACCCGCTCCGATACGGTGGCGAGCACCCGGCCCGGCAGCACATCAAGCAGCGCCGTGCCCGACACTTCGTGCAGGATCACGAACTCATCGCCGCCAAGCCGTGCGATCAATTCAGCGTCCGGGCAAGCCGTGCGCAACCGCGACGCGACGGCCTGAATCAACAGGTCGCCGGCATGATGACCCAGCGTATCGTTGACCTCCTTGAACCGGTCGAGATCGACGCAAATGACCGCAAGCGGTGTTCCGCCGGGTTGCCGCGCGGCGAGCAAGGCGCGCAGTTGCTCGAACAGCATGGCCCGGTTGGGCAGCTGGGTCAGCAAATCATGATAGGCCAGATGCTTGGAGCGCTGTTCGCTGGCGATGAGTTCCTGCACCATCGCCGCGCCGCGCCTCACCACGCTCATCGCGAGCAGTGCCAACAGCAGTACGCCGATCAGCAACGGCACCTGAATCTTCTCGCGCAGCAACGTACCCGGCTTGGCCGGGATCCACGACAGCGCGGCAAGCGGGGTGTGATCGGGTGCTTGGAGCACGGCGTGCTGCCGTGCTGGCGATTGGTATGTGGTTTTTACCAGCATTGGCGCATCAAGCAAATAGCGATCGGCAAAAGCCTGAAGCATCACCTGGTCGATGGGCTTGGCCGCAATGGTAATCGGTGCACGCGGCCCTTTTGGCAGCTTCTTGCCGAAATCAGGCTGGACCAGCGTGGCATTGACTACATACATCTGTCCGTCGATTTGGGCGAAGGCATTGCCCTGGATCGGCGGGATCAGAATATTGTTCTTGCCCGGCCGCGGCTTGATCGGTCCGCGCTGCAGCTCGGCGCTGCGGATGCGCGGGATGAGCTGGTCGGCGATTGGCTTGAACGGAACGAACCCGGCGAGACCGCTGCGCTCACCCTTTGCCGCCGCATAGATCGGCCGTTCTGTGCCGTCGATCACGAAAACGTGGCTAAAGCCATTGAAGGTATAAAGGTAGTTTCCCAAGTTGAAATCAGCCCAGGCCGGATTGAACTTGTTGTCGAGCATTTCGATCGCGCTGTCCCAATTGACTTGGGTGGCGATCACGGCATCAAGTTCCTTGCCCTGTTCGACAATCCCGCGCTGGACGATAGCTCGCTCATGGTCGGCCGAGGCGACGTCGAACCGTTGGATCAGAAATGCGGCAAGGACCACCAGTAATACCAGCCCGGCCAGAGCCATCGACACGATCGGCCCGAACAAACGGGTCCGCCGCCAATCCCGGATCTGGTTTGTGCCGACGCTCACGCTTATCTGGTCCCCCCGCGCCGGTCCCGCAACGGGCGGAAATCTGCGCTGGCCGTAACTAGCGCAAAGGCGTGAAGAAACGCTTTCCCGCGCGTTAGCGAGAAATTGACCAACCGTCTGGAAGGTCGCCTTTAACCGGCGCTTGGCGCTGTGAGTTGTGAAGGGAGACTCGGGGAGGCGGGACCGCAGAGACCAGGGGGCGGCCCCGCCTCATTCGAGACTACTTGGGGGTAACAACATCTATGCAGAGGCCGTGCCAAAAACGAAATTCGTCGATATCTCGTGGATTTAGTTAGTCACGGGCGTGCACGCTTGGGTGTATTTGTAAATTTGGCCGACACCTGGTGAGCGCGGATTAGCGCTTGGCAAACCGGCGTTGCCGCGCCAGGCTGGCCAGCATGGATGTCATAGAAATGTTTGCGCACGACGACGATGCGCCGCCCGCCATTCCCGCCGCCACGATGGTCATCTTTCGCCACGCACCGACCGGCGGCGCGCCGCAATTGCTGATGGTCCAGCGCGCCAAGGAAATGCGCTTCGCCGGCGGAGCCGCGGTGTTTCCCGGTGGCCGGGTCGATGAGGCCGATCGCGTGCTGGCGCAACACTTGGGAGCCAGCGATGCCGATGCGCTTGACGAAGTGGCAGCACGGATCGCGGCGGTGCGCGAAACGCTCGAAGAAACCGGTCTTGCGGTTGGGTTCCACCAGAACCCAACGCTCGCTGAGGCCCGCCAGGCGCGGCAATTGCTGCTTGAAACCGGCGAACTCGCCCCAACCCTTACCGCGATGGACTGGACGCTCGATCTGGAGCGCCTGGTAGCCTTCTCGCGCTGGCGGCCGCGCCACAAGGAAGTGCGTGTGTTTGATACCCGCTTCTACCTCGCCGATCTGGGTACCGGCGCGGTCGATCTGGCGGTCGACGATACCGAGAATACCCACTTGTTCTGGGCCAGTGCGTGCGATGCCCTGATGATGGCCGACAGCGGCGAGATCAAGGTGATCTTCCCGACCCGGCGCAACCTCGAACGGCTTGCCCAGTTCGGCAATTTTGCCGATGCGCTGGACCACGTGGCGCGGTTCCCCTCATGCATGATTACCCCGTTCATGGAGCAGCGCGACGGAGAGCCGTGGCTGATGATCCCGGCCGATGCAGGCTACCCGGTCGCTGGCGAAAAGCTGGAAAGCGCAGCGCGTGGTTAAGGAAAATTGGCGCGCCCGGCAGGGGTCGAACCTGCGACCTCAAGATTAGAAGTCTCGCGCTCTATCCAGCTGAGCTACGGGCGCGCGCAGCGGCATCCATAGGCAGGCTTTTCGAGAGGTGCAAACGCCGCTAAGCCTGCAGGCCATGACCAGCAACCTCACCCCGCTCGATGGCACTACCAGCGCGCGCCGCCATTTCCGCTATTTCGACTATATGCTGGCGGCGTTCGTCGCGATCCTGCTGCTGTCGAACCTGATCGGGGCAAGCAAGCTTTCGTTCGTGGTGGTCCCGGGCCTTGCATCGATCCTGTCGTGGCTGCCTGAGATGTTTCGGCCGGCCAGCGATACGGTGATTTTCGGCGCGGGGATCATGTTTTTCCCGATCAGCTATGTGCTGGGTGACATTCTGACCGAGGTTTACGGCTACGCCAATGCCCGGCGCTGCGTCTGGGCCGGGTTCGCCGCCCTGCTGTTCATGGCATTCATGAGTTATGTCGTGGTGGCGCTGCCGCCGGCCGCGGGGTGGAGCGGCCAGACCGCCTACGAAAGCGTGTTCGGCAATACCTGGCGGATCGTCGTCGCTTCGGTGATTGCGTTCTGGGCGGGGGAGTTCGTCAACAGCTTCGTGCTCGCCAAAATGAAGATCCTGACCGGCGGCAGTAAATTGTGGACCCGCACGATTGGCTCAACGGTGTTCGGCCAGGCCGTCGATAGCGCACTGTTTTACCCGATTGCGTTCCTTGGCACCTGGAGCAACACGCAGGTATTCACGGTCATGGTGGTTAACTGGTTTCTCAAGGTGATGTGGGAGGTCGTGCTGACCCCGGTAACTTATGCGGTAGTCGGCTGGCTCAAGCGCCGCGAGGGGGTGGAGGTGTTCGACACCGGCACCGATTTCTCGCCATTTGCAAAAACGTCTGCGGTTTAGGCCCCATCCCCAAGAGGACGGGGCCTCACCGCGATTTGCCTTAATCGGCGATGAGGCCGATCACGAGGTAGACGATCAGCAGCGAGCCGAAGCCGAACACGGTGCCCAGCGCGAAGGCGATGCGGACGAGATTGACGTCCCAGCCGAAGAAATCCGCGATCCCCGAGCAAACACCCATGAATTTTGCATTGGCTTTGCCAAGGCGAAAGCCGCGGGCCGGGGCGACGGTGCGATCGTTATGGTCGGCCATGCTCATGCGACTTCTCCGACATAGACGGTGGCATGGGCCGCCGAAGGGGTGCTGACCGTGGTGCTGATCAGCAGCAGCGAGATCATGAAAGCCGAGGCGGCAGCGACGAGCCGGCTGGTGAAAGTGGTCTGGTTGGTCATTGTCAGTCTCCTGAGTTGTTTGGTTCCGCCGGCCATCCGGCAGATGCGACAGTGATTGCATCGGCCGTGCCAATTTTGAAAAATCCCGCAAATCCAAGCTTTCGCGCAGATGAACGGAAAATTGCTCCAACGTTCACAAACAAATGTTGGTAAAATTTCCCAACTTTCGGCACGCGCCTTTTGCGTGACAGGCCCGGCGCGCCAACCTATCGCCCCGGCATGGCGCTCGACCGCATCAGGCTGACCCAGTTTCGCAACCATCTGGACACCGCGATCGACGAGACCGCGCGGTTCAACCTGCTGGTTGGCGAGAACGGCGCGGGCAAGACCAACGTGCTCGAGGCCTTGTCGTTGCTTGCCCCCGGGCGCGGACTGCGCCGGGCCGCGCTGGCCGAGATTGCCGCGCATGGCTCGGCCGACGGATTTGCGGTCAGCGCCGACCTTGCGGGCGAGGTCCAGCTTGGCACCGGAACGCGGCCCGACCGGCCCGGACGGCGGGTGGTGCAGGTTAACGGCGTTGATGCGCCTGCGGTGCGGCTGGGCGAATGGCTTAGCATTGGCTGGCTGACCCCGGCGATGGACCGCCTGTTCATGGACAGCGCGGGCGCGCGGCGGCGGTTTCTTGACCGGCTGGTGCTGGCGGTGGAGCCCGGCCACGCGCGCCATGCCGCCAAACTCGAAGCGGCTTTGCGCGAGCGCGGGCGGTTGTTGGGCGAGCCGGCCGAACCCGATCCGCAATGGCTCGGCGCGATCGAGCTACAGATTGCCGAAGCGGGCGCGGCCGTGGCGCGAGCTCGCGCGCGGCTGATCGCACGGCTATCCGAGACGCTTGAGGCTCTGCCCGATGCACCTTTTGCGCGGCCCGCGCTGGCTTACCAACCGGGCGGGCCGCTCAATGCTGCGGATCTCGCTGCGGCATTGGCCGAAGGCCGCCGCCGCGACCGTGCCGCGCAGCGCACCTTGGTGGGCCCGCACCGCGACGAGCTGGCAGTGACCATGGCGGGCAAGGACCAAGAGGCCAGCGCCTGCTCGACCGGCGAGCAGAAGGCGATGCTGATCGCGATTACGCTGGCTCACGCGCAGTTGCTATCACCCGATCGCCCCGGCGTGCTATTGCTGGATGAAGTCGCCGCGCATCTCGATCCGCTGCGCCGCGCCGCGTTGTTCGAGCGGCTGGCGGCAGGGTCGGCGCAGGTCTGGCTAACCGGGACCGAACTCGCGCCGTTCGAGGCGATCAAGGACCATGCAGCGGTGTGGCAGGTCAGCGGCGGGCGGGCAGTGCGGATTTCTTAAGTCAAAGACCCATCACCCGTTCGTGGTGAGGAGGGACTGAGCGGAGCGAAGCATGTCCAGAGCGCCTGCCTTGCGGGCAGTCGAAGGGGCCCGTCTCGAACCACAGCCGCGCCAGGTCCTTCGAGACGCGTCTTCCCAAGAACTCAGCCGCTCCTCAGGACGAACGGATTTTGGTGAAGTCACCTCCGCATTGAGGGCACCGCCCCCACAACCCGATCCACCGTCCCTGCCACCAACGCGTCGATCCCGGGCAAAGTCGGGTGGATATGATCGCCCTGCACTAGCTCGGGATGTCCCTGCAGCGGCGCGAGCCAGAACGGTACCAGTGTTGCGCCGTATTGCTTCGCCAATTGTGGATAGATCGGATTGAATCCGCCCGCGTAATCCTTGCCCAAATTGGGCGCGGCGAGCAGTTGCAGCAGCACCACCGGCACTTTCGCAGCGCTAAACTTGACGAGGATCGCCGCCAGGTTGCGCCGCGTTTCGGCTGGCGGAACCGCGCGAAGCATGTCGTTGCCGCCCAGACTGATGATCGCCATGGCGGGTTTGCGGCCCATCCCGTTTAGTACGAAGTCGACCCGCGCCAAGCCATCGGCGGTGGTATCGCCCGAGACCCCGGCATTGACAATTCGCGCCGGAATGCCGCGCGCCTTGAGCGCGGTCTCGAGGTGCGCCGGGTAGCTTTGCCCGGGGGCGAGGCCGTAGCCGGCGAACAGGCTGTCACCGAGCGCGAGGATGGTCACCTCGTCCGCAGCCGGCGCTGCTAAAGCCGCCGGACGCGCGCTCGGCTGCGGCGTCGGCGCAGCTTCCTTGCAGCCGAGCAGCGCCAAGGGGGTTGCAAGCAGGGCGACCAGGTTCCATTTCATTCTGCAACTTCCTTCGTGTCCCCCTCTAGCTATGGCATCCCCGCGACGTGACAAGCCCCCTGCCCGCGATTGCGGCCCATAATCTTACCCTCAGTCTTGGCCAGGGCGACAGCGCAGTCGAAGTATTGCGCGGGATCGACCTGACCGTGCCGCACGGCCAGACGCTGGCGCTGCTCGGACCCTCGGGCTCGGGCAAGAGCAGCCTGATGGCAGTGCTGTCCGGACTGGAACGTGCCAGCGGCGGCACTTTGCAAGTTGCGGGCGAGGATTTCTCGGCGATGAGTGAGGACGCCTTGGCCTTGGCGCGGCGCGGACGGATCGGGGTGGTGCTGCAAGCGTTCCACCTACTCCCGACGATGACCGCGCTCGAAAACGTGATCACCCCGCTGGAATTGGCGGGGATGCCCGATGCCAAGGCGCGCGCCGAGGCGGAGCTGGCGGCGGTGGGTCTGGGCGCACGGCTTGGCCATTATCCGGCGCAGCTGTCGGGTGGCGAGCAGCAGCGCGTCGCGATTGCCCGCGCGCTCGCGCCCAAGCCCGCGCTGGTCTTCGCAGACGAACCCACCGGCAACCTCGACGCCGCCACCGGCAGCAGCGTGATGGATCTGCTGTTCGCGCGCCGCGCCGAGGCCGGGGCGACCTTGATTGTCATTACCCATGATGCCGCGCTCGCCGCGCGCTGTGAACGGGTGGTAACGCTGGCCGACGGGTCTATCGCGAGTGACACCTCCGCATGAACGCGTGGCGCACCGCGTGGACTATCGCCCGGCGTGACCTGTCGGCGCGATTCAAGGGGCTGCGGTTGCTTCTGGTGTGCCTGTTCCTGGGCGTCGGCGCGCTCGCCGCGATCGGCACGCTGACCGGCGCGATCGAGCGCGAGCTGGCGAGCCGAGGCCGCACGATCCTGGGCGGCGATGTTGAAGTTGCGGTGTGGCAACGTGCGGCATCCTCCACCGAAAGCGCCGCATTCGCCATGGCCGGAAAGGTTTCGGGCGGAATGCGGCTGCAGGCGATGGCCCGCGCTGGGGACCTTGCTGCCCCGATTGAACTAAAGGCCGTCGACACAGCCTGGCCGCTGGTTGGGCAATTCAAACTTAAAGACGGACGCATCGTCGGCGCGCCGCCAGCAGGCAGCGCGTGGCTTGCCGAAGGCGCGGCGGAGCGGCTCGGGGTCAAGCCGGGCGAAAGTGTGATAATCGGCGACCTCACCCTGCGCGTCGGTGGGATCATTGCCGACGAGCCCGACCGGCTCGGCGAAGGCTTCACGCTTGGCCCCGTGGTGATCGTCGCCTCGGACGTGCCCGCCCGCGCCGGGCTAACCGCGCCCGGCGCAATGTACCGCGCCAAGTACCGGATCGCGATCGGCCCCGGCGGCGATGCGCAAGGCCTTGCCGACCGGCTGAAAAAACAATTTCCCTCGTCCGGGTTTGAATTGCGCACCCGCGACAATGCCTCGCCCGGGGCCGAGCGGTTCGTCAGCCGGATGGGCGATTTCCTCGTACTGGTCGGGCTCGCTGCGCTGGCGATTGCCGGGATCGGGATCGGCGGCGGGGTTTCATCGTACCTCGAAGCGCGGCGCGGCAGCGTGGCAACATTGAAGGTGCTCGGCGCGACCAGCGGCGATATTGCCCGCATTTACCTGCTTCAGGTCGGCGTGGCGGCGCTGATCGGGAGTGGCCTGGGGCTGATCGCCGGGGTGCTGGTTACCCCGCTGCTGGGGGACGCGCTGGGCAGCCTGCTGCCGGTCTCACCCGGGCTGGTGTTCGACCCCGGTGCGCTCGCCAAGGCCGCGCTGTACGGCTTGCTGATCGCGCTTGTCTTCGCCGCGCCGCCGTTACTGTCCGCCCGACGGTTCCCGGCGATGGCGTTGCTGCGCGCGCGCGTCTCGCCGCTCAAGCAGAACTGGCGCGATGCGGTGCTGCCGGTCGGGCTCGGCATCGCGGCAATTGCGGCTTTGGCGCTGTTGACGACCAAGGCCAAGCTGGTGACGGCCTATTTTCTGGGCGGATCGTTCGCGCTCTTGCTTCTGCTCGGCGCGCTGGGCTGGCTGATCCGTTGGCTCGCCGCGCGGGTGCCCCGCCCCAAGACTCCGCTGCTGCGGATCGCGCTGGCCAACCTGCACCGCCCGGGGGCGCAGACCGGCGCGCTGGTGACCGCGCTGGGCTTCGGGCTGGCCGCCTTCGTGACGCTGGCTGCGATCCAGACCAGCCTCGATGCCAACATCATGGCGCGGGTCCCTCAGCGCGCGCCCGATTACTTCGTGCTCGACGTGCCGAAGGCGCGCGGGGCGGAATTTGTGGCTGCGGTGACCAAGGTCGCACCCGCCGCCAAAGTTCGCCTCGTTCCCGCGCTGCGCGGTGCGATCCTTGCCTATGGCCCGCAAAATGCGATGATCCGCGTCGCCGATATGAAGGAAATTCCCGAGGAAGCCTGGCCCCTGCGCGGCGAACGCGGGCTTACTTATTCAGACGATGTGCCCGAAGGCAATGTGGTTACATCAGGCAAATGGTGGCCGCACAATTACACCGGCGAACCGCTGGTTTCGATCGACGAAAAGCTGGCAGCGGCGCTGGACCTGAAGCTGGGCGATCAGCTGACCATCGGCCTGCTCGGGGTCGAGCGGACCGCGCGGATTGCCTCATTGCGGCGGATCGACTGGGATTCGATGGGCTTCAACTACGTGCTCGTGTTCAGTCCCAATGCGATTGAAGACGCGCCGCACAATCTGGCGGCGACGATAAACCTGCCCAAAAGCACTCCGCGCGGCGATTTGCTCCGTTCCCTCGTCCGCGCCTTCCCGGCGAGCTCAGTGATCGAGGTTGGTGGGGTACTGACGCAGGCCCGCGATTTGCTGCGTCAAGTAAGCCTGGCGATCCTTGCGGCGGCCTCGGTCGCGGTGCTGGCGGGGATCGCGGTGCTGCTCGGCGCGATTGCGGCGGCGCGCGCGGCACGGGTCTATGACAACGTGATCCTGCGCGTGCTGGGGGCGAGCCGGCGGCAGTTGCTAGTGCTGCAACTGGCCGAATATGCGCTGCTTGCCACGGTACTTGCCGGGGTCGCGCTGGCGCTGGGCAGCGCCATCGCGTGGCTGGTGGTGGTCAAGCTGTTCGGCTTTGAATGGCTGCCCGATTGGACAGAGGTACTCGGCGTGCTCGGCATGGGCCTTGCGCTGGTGATCGGCTTTGCCCTTGCCGCTTCGCTGCCATTGCTCCGCGCAAAACCGGCACAGGCCCTGCGCGAGCTTTAGGCGGCGCTTGCCCCAAGGCCCTTCATCGGCTAGGGGCGCGGCCAATGTTGCGGCGCAGCACGGTGCCGCCCTCCCCCGATTGAGAGTTATTGAATGTCCGCTCAGCTTCCCCTGCGCAATATCGCGATTATCGCGCACGTCGATCACGGTAAAACTACGCTGGTCGATCAGCTGTTCCGCCAGTCCGGCACCTTCCGCGACAACCAGCGGATCGAAGAGCGCGCGATGGATTCCAACGACCTCGAAAAAGAACGCGGGATCACCATTCTGGCCAAGTGCACCTCGGTCGAATGGGACGATCAGCACGGCCACACCACCCACATCAACATCGTCGATACCCCCGGCCACGCCGATTTCGGCGGTGAGGTTGAGCGGATCCTGTCGATGGTCGACGGGGTGATCCTGCTGGTCGATTCGTCCGAAGGGGCGATGCCGCAGACCAAATTCGTCACCGGCAAAGCGCTTGCGCTGGGGCTGCGTCCGATCGTTGTGGTCAACAAGGTCGATCGTCAGGACGAGCGCATCCAGGAAGTTCTCGACGAAGTGTTCGACCTTTTCGTGAGCCTCGATGCGACCGACGAGCAGCTCGATTTCCCGGTGCTCTACGCCTCTGGCCGCAATGGCTATGCCAACGAAGACCCGAGCCTGCGCGCCGGGACTTTGACCCCGCTGTTCGAAAAGATCGTCAGCCACGTTCCGGCTCCCGCAGCCGATGTCGATGGCCCGTTCAAGTTCCTCGTCACTCTGCTTGATCGCGACAACTTCCTCGGCCGCATCCTCACTGGCAAGGTCCAGTCGGGCAAGATCAAGGTCAATTCGCCGATCCATGCACTCGATAACGACGGCAACGTGGTCGAAACCGGCCGCGCCTCAAAGCTGATGGCGTTCCGCGGGCTTGAACGCGTGCCTGTCGAAGAAGCGCAGGCGGGGGACATTATCTCGATCGCCGGGCTAACCGAGGCGACCGTGTCAAACACCATCTGCGATCCGTCGGTGACCGAGCCGCTCCACGCCCAGCCGATCGATCCGCCGACGCTGTCGATGCGTTTTGCGGTGAACGATTCGCCAATGGCCGGGCGGGAGGGCACCAAGGTCACCAGCCGAATGATCCGCGACCGGCTCGCCCGCGAGGCCGAAAGTAATGTGGCGATCCGCGTTACCGAAAGCGCTGACCGCGACAGCTTCGAAGTGGCTGGACGCGGCGAATTGCAGCTCGGCGTGCTGATCGAGACGATGCGCCGCGAAGGCTTTGAGCTCGGCATCAGCCGCCCGCGCGTGCTCTATGCCGAGGATGAAAACGGCAAGCGCACCGAACCATACGAAACCACGGTGATCGACGTCGATGACGAATATGCCGGCGTAGTCGTCGAGAAAATGGCATTCCGCAAGGGCGAGATGACCGACATGCGCCCCTCGGGCGGCGGCAAGACCCGGATCACCTTCTCCGCCCCCAGCCGCGGACTGATCGGCTACCACGGCGAGTTCCTGTCCGACACGCGCGGCACCGGGATCATGAACCGCTTGTTCGAGAAATACGGTCCCTACAAGGGCACGATCGAGGGCCGTCCGGTGGGCGTGCTGATCTCCAACTGCGCCGGCGAAGCAGTCGGCTATGCGCTTAACATGCTGGAAGAGCGCGGCGTGCTGTTCGTGCGCCCGCAGGACAAGATCTACGAAGGCATGATCATCGGCGAAAATGCCAAGGACGCTGACCTTGAAGTTAACCCGATGAAGAGCAAGCAGCTCACCAACTTCCGCTCGACCGGCAAGGATGACGCGATCCGGCTGACCCCGCCGCGGATCATGACGCTGGAACAAGCGATTGCCTATATCGACGACGACGAAATGGTCGAAGTCACTCCGCAGTCGATTCGGCTGCGCAAGGCGCTGCTCGATCCCAACGAGCGCAAGAAGGCGGGCCGCAAGAAGGAAGCGGCCTGAACAAGGAGCGCCGGGGGCGGCTATCCCCCCGGCCCTTTCGCCGCTAAGTCCGCTCGATGAAGCCCAGCGACCTGCGCATTGCCCTGTTTTCAGGCAACTACAACATCACCGTCGATGGCGCGAACAAGGCGCTTAACCGTCTGGTCGGCTACTTGATCCGCCAGGGCGCGCAAGTGCGGGTCTATTCGCCGACGGTTGACCAACCCGAGATGGAACCCACCGGCGATCTGGTTTCACTGCCGTCGGTGCCAATCCCGTTTCGCAGCGAATACCGGTTGTCATCGGGCGTCAACGCGCGGATCAAGCGCGACCTGGCGGCGTTCAAGCCCAATATCGTCCATGTCTCAGCCCCCGATGCGAGCGGGCACCGCGCGGTAACGTGGGCGCGAAAACGGAACTTGCCGGTGGTTGCCTCGGTTCACACCCGGTTTGAAACCTACCTCAAATACTACCACATCGGCTTCCTCGCACCGGCAGCTGTGGCGTTGCAACGCCGGTTTTACCGGCGCTGCGACGCGTTGATCGCGCCAAGCGAATCGATGGCGCAAGTGCTGCGCGACGAACGGATGAATTCCGATATCGGGATCTGGTCGCGCGGGGTGGATCGGACAACCTTCAATCCGCAGCGCCGAGATCTGGCCTGGCGGCGCGGCCTCGGCATCGCGGACGAAGAATTCGTGATCGGTTTCCTCAGCCGCCTGGTGATGGAAAAGGCACTTGACGTATTTTGCGATGCAATTGACCGGCTGGCTGAAACCGGTGTGCCATTCCGCGTACTGATCGTCGGCGAAGGTCCTGCGCGCGAGTGGTTCGAATGCCGGTTGCCCAGCGCGGTGTTTACCGGGTTTCTTGGCGGAGCAGACCTTGGCCGCGCGGTTGCCTCGATGGACACGATGTTCTTTCCGTCCGAGACTGAAGCGTTCGGCAATGTCTCGTTGGAGGCGATGGCCTGCGGCGTGCCAGTGGTGGCGGCGGCGGCGACTGGCAGTGAGAATTTGATCGCCGATGGCCAGTCTGGCCGACTGATCCCGCCCGGCGCGGTGGACGAATTTGCCACAGCGCTTAGAGCTTATGCATTCGATCCGCAGCTGCGCAAAAGCCACGGCCAAGCGGGAGAGTTGCGCAGCAGAGACTACGATTGGGACCAGATCAACCAGTCGGTTGCCGACAGCTATCTGCGTCTTATTGCAAAGAAATCGACGCGGCCCGCTTAGCGCAGCAAGCCTTTACCCGCTTCGCTGCTGCTGAAGCGCAGCAGGAACAGCGCGACCAGCCAGATCGTGATGATCTGCGGTATGCTCATCGGCATGTTCACGGCGACTTGATAGATAGTCAGTATCAGCAGTCCGCCAAGCGAAGCAACAAAAGCAGGCACCGCCCAGCGGCGGCGCAGGACAAGCAGCACCGATCCGGCCAGTGCAGCACATACGGCAAAGCCCCAAGCGGCCATCGCCCAGGTCGGCGTATGATTGAGCGCCTCGACCATTTCGGCCGGAGTCTGCGCCATCGCGCTCGGATTATGAGTCGCGGTCAGCCAATAGCCCATGACGGCAAAGCCGTTCCACAGCACGCCAAGCCCGGCAACGACCCAGAAGCTCAATGGCACCCTTGCGCCGCAATTCAGCTCGTCCATATCCCACTCCCGATGTCTTTTGACATTTGCGGACTTGCTAACACGAAACCGGCGCGGGACCAAACCCGCGCCGGTTCAATAGGAAACGCCGATTTTGCGGTCGCTTCGCACCCCGCGAGCCGGGTCCGCTTAGCCGTCGTGCCAATCCCAAGCCAGCGCCTCACGGAACGCGAAGCGGTCAATGTGCCGGGCAAGCGCGCCTTTCAGGCCGTCGCGTTGCACAGCTTCGCTCGCCTCGATGCGGCAACCGAGCGTTTCAGGCCCGGCGGTCAAGGTGACCACGCCGTCACCAGGCCAGTTCGCGCCCCGTGCGTCCTTAGGAAACACGATGGTTCCTTTGGCCTCATCGAATTCGACCGTGAGGTTGTGGGCCCAGTGCTTGCACACCTGCTGGAGGTACTTGCTCGCGCTGGCGGTCGGCACGCTGGCTGCTGCGCCGTAGCTCACAGCCGTTCGATCCGCTGTGCTGCCTCATCGAGGATCGCGGCTACTGCGTGGACCGTTTCGCGGTCGAAGTCGCCGGCTGCCATGCGGTTTTTTACCGCGTGAACCAGGTTGCCCATCGCGCGCTTGAGCGGCGGCGCGCTGGTTCGTTCGCTTTCTTCAGCGAGGCCTTTGAGCCGCGCGACGATTGCGCCGTATTCCTCCTGACGTTCGGCCAATTCAGCGCGCCCGGCATCGGTTGCGGCGAACGACTTGCGCGCACCTTCGCCCGCCTGGTCTTCGATCACGCCCTCGTCGGTCAGTAGGCTGAGCGTGGGATAGACCACCCCCGGGCTTGGCGCGTAGTTGCCGCCCGACAGTTCCTCAATCGCCTTGATCAGTTCGTAGCCGTGGCGCGGGGTTTCGGCGATCAGACCGAGCAGCGCGAGCCGCAATTCGCCCGAGCCGAACATCCGGCCGCGCCCGCCAGGACCGCGTCGTCCCGGACCGCCACGGCCTTCGCCGCCAAACCCAGCGCCCCAATCAGAGCCCCAGTGGCGGCCCCAGCCGTGTCCCATACCGGTCATTATCATTGCGGCCATTGGGCCATAACGGTGGCCCCGTGGGCCGCATCCGTGCATTCTCATGTGTCTTGTTCCTTTCATGATTGCTCTAAGATATATCTGCAGATCGATCATGCAAGCCTCTTGGTGCAAAAATTCTCGCAGCCGCTATCTTGTCGGAATGGCCGACCTGTTTGCTGCAGACCTTCCCGAGAGTCCTGAAGAAGAACCCCGCGCCGATGCGCCACTGGCTGACCGGTTGCGCCCGCGCGTGCTTGATGACGTTATCGGGCAGGAGCACCTGACCGGCCCCGCTGGCGCGATCGGCCGGATGGTCGCCGCAGGCCGCCTGTCGAGCATGATCCTGTGGGGCCCGCCCGGCACTGGCAAGACCAGCATCGCGCGGCTGCTGGCCAAGGCGGTCGGCATGCGTTTTGCGGCGATCAGCGCGGTGTTCTCGGGCGTGGCCGATCTCAAAAAGGCTTTCGCCGAGGCCGAGACCATGGCCAAGGCCGGCCAGCGCACTTTGTTGTTTGTGGACGAGATTCACCGCTTCAACCGCGCCCAGCAGGACGGGTTCCTGCCGTTCGTGGAGAAAGGCACGGTTACCTTGGTCGGTGCTACCACCGAGAACCCCAGCTTTGCCCTCAACGCCGCTTTGCTCAGCCGCGCACAAGTGCTGATCCTGCACCGGCTCGATGCGGCGGCGCTCGATACGCTGGTCGCGCGCGGCGAAGCGCTCGAAGGGCCGCTGCCGCTTACGCCGGCTGCGCGCGAGGCGCTGGTCGCCTCAGCCGATGGCGATGGACGGTTCCTGCTCAACCAGGCCGAGACGCTCTACGCGGCGGCAATCGCGGAGCCGCTCGATCCTGCCGCACTTGGCGCATTCCTCCAGCGCCGGGTCGCGGTTTATGACAAGGACCGTGACGGGCACTACAACCTGATCTCGGCGCTGCACAAAGCCTTGCGCGGGTCCGATCCGCAAGCGTCGCTGTACTACATGGCGCGGATGCTCACCGCAGGCGAGGAGCCGCTGTATGTGCTGCGCCGACTGGTCCGCTTCGCCAGCGAAGACGTAGGCCTGGCTGATCCGCAAGCGCTGATCCAGTGCCTCGCGGCCAAGGATGCCTACCAGTTCCTCGGCAGTCCCGAGGGCGAACTGGCAATCGTCCAGGCCTGCCTCTACCTCGCCACCGCACCCAAATCGAACGCGGCTTACATGGCGCAAAAGTCGGCTTGGGACAGCGCGCGCCAGACCGGCAGCCTGGCCCCGCCCGCGCACATCCTCAACGCTCCGACCAAGTTGATGAAGGACATCGGCTACGGCAAGGGCTACGCCTACGACCACCAGAGCGAGGACGGCTTTTCGGGCGCAGACTACTGGCCCGAGGAAATGGAACCGCAGCAATATTACCAGCCAGCCGAACGCGGATTCGAGCGCGAGGTATTGAAGCGAATGGAGTGGTGGGACAAGCGGCGGGCCGAACTGCAGGGGGAATGAAGCCCGACCGCTTCAAGCATTACGCCGCGATTGACTGGTCGGGGGCGGCGGGGGAGCGGCATCGCGGGATTGCGCTGGCGGTGTGTGCAGGCGGCGATGCTGCGCCAGAGTTGATCCGCCCTGGCCACTGCTGGTCGCGCGGCGAGGTGCTCGACTGGCTGCTGAATGACTTGCCGCCCGATACCTTGGTCGGCTTTGACATGAGCTTTTCGTTCGCCTGCGCTGACACGCGCGCCTATTTTCCGGGTTGGGCAAACAGTCCGCACAGCGCGCGCGAATTGTGGGCGCTGGTCGAGCAAATCAGCGCCGACGAACCCCACTTGGGAGCCACAAAGTTCGCCGATCACCCCCAAATCGCGCCGCATTTCCGCCGCCATGGCGGGCGCGAGGGCGCAGTTTTCGGTGGCGGGCGCGGGCGCTTTCGCCAGACCGAGCATGCGCAGGCCCGCGCCGGGTGCCGCCCTTACAGCAATTTCAACCTCGTCGGCGCCGCGCAAGTCGGCAAGGGCTCGCTCGCGGGAATGCGGCTGCTTCACCGCTTGCAGCACCATTATGCGATCTGGCCGTTCGATGCTCTGCCGGACAGTGGTTCGGTGCTGGTGGAAATCTACACGACGCTGGCCGCGATAGCCGCAGGGCGCAGCGCAGCCCGTTCGAAAATCCGCGACTTTGCCGACCTTACTGCAGCGCTGGCCGCACTGAGCAGCAAGCCAGTGCCAGGAACCGGCGCGATAACCGACCATGCCGCCGATGCGCTGATTTCGGCGGCCTGGCTGCGTACCATTGCGCACGATTCGGCAACCTGGTCCCCGTCACTGCTCACGGAGCAGATTGCGCAAACCGAGGGCTGGACCTTTGGCGCTGCCTAGGGCTAAGGACGCCTGCACTTAAGGCCACGTTGCCGGCTTAGCTCAGTTGGTAGAGCACCTGATTTGTAATCAGGGGGTCAGGGGTTCGAATCCTCTAGCCGGCACCACTCGCAAGGGATGCGCATCACGATGCTGGCGGACATGATCGAACGGCTGCTTGAACGGCACCTCGATGATAGCGCGCAGGCGCGCGCGCGCGGCGGCGAATGGCTGCCCGAACTGTGGGCCAAGTTCGAGGAGATGGGCCTGCCGTTGGCGCTGCTCAGCGAAGAACAAGGCGGGTTCGGGCTGGATCCCGCCGATCAGGGCGAAGCCTTGCGGCTGCTCGGCCGCCACGCGGTGCCGCTGCCGGTGGCCGAGACGATGGGCGCGAACCGCTTGCTCGCTGCCGCCGGATTGCCCCTGGCCGAGGGTGCCGCCGGATTGGCCCGCGCCGATGCGCTGACGCTCAACGAGGGCCGCCTGACTGGGCGAGTCGCGCGAATTGCCTGGGGCGACAAGCTCGATTGCCTCGCGCTGGCGGTGGGCGACAGATTGTACCGCGTACCGCGCTCGGGCTGGACGGTCGCCGAGGCGGGGCTCGCGCTCAATTTCCAGCCGCGGCCCACGTTGCAGATTGATTGGACGGCCGATGTGTCCGCCCCGCTGCCCCACTGCCCGCTGGCTGAGGGTTCAACTTTGCGCGCATTCCAGATCGCCGGCGCGCTTGAAGCCGCGCTCGACATGACGCTTGAGCATACCGGAACGCGGGTGCAATTCGGCAAGCCGCTGTCCAAATTCCAAGCGGTGCAGCACGAATTGGCCAAGCTGGCGGGCGAGCTCGCCTGCGCCACCGCCGCGGCCGATCTTGCCGCCGAAGCCCTGGCGCGCTGCGATCTGCTGGGGGTTGCCGCAGGCTCGCTGCGGGCGCGCGAAGCGGCGGGCAGCGGAGCTTCGATCGCCACCCAAATGCACGGCGCGATCGGCTTCACCCGCGAGCACCGGCTGCAATTGTTCACCACATCGCTGTGGACCTGGCGCGATGAATTTGGCGGGCAAGTGTCATGGGCCAAACTGCTCGGGCAGGCGGCGCTGGATGCGGGCGGAACCGGATATTGGCCGATGGTGACTGCATTATGAGCTCGATAGCTTTCCCCCGCCCGCCTGAAGACACCGCCGCAGTCATCGCATTGCGCACGGAATTCCGCGCCTTCCTCGATAAGGAGCTGGCCGGGCGCAGCCCGCGCGCGCGTTCGGACAACTGGTACGGGTTCGATCGCGGGTTCAGCCGCGCGATGGGCCAAGCCGGATACCTTGGCATGACCTGGTCGAAGCAATATGGCGGGCACGAACGCTCGGCTTATGAACGCTACGTCGTGGTCGAAGAGACGCTGGCGGCGGGCGCTCCGGTCGGCGCGCACTGGATTGCCGACCGCCAAAGCGGCCCGTCGATCATCAAGTTCGGCACCGAAGAGCAAAAAGAACTTCTGCTCCCCGGCATCGCGGCGGGGGAACTGGCGTTCTGTATCGGGATGAGCGAACCGGATTCGGGCTCGGACCTTGCCGCAACCCGCACCCGCGCGGTGCGTGACGGGGGCAATTACCGGGTCACCGGGACCAAGGTGTGGACCAGCTTTGCGCATGAGGCCGACTGGGTGATCCTGTTCTGCCGGACCGGCAGCGGCGGCCCGACCGATCGCCAGCAAGGCACCAGCCAGCTGCTGGTCGACCTCAAGAACACCCCGGGCCTCACGATCAAGCCGATCATCGATCTGGCCGGGCAACACCACTTCAACGAGATGCATTTCGAAGACGCGATCGTGCCGGCGAATATGCTGCTCGGCGAAGAAGGCAACGGCTGGAACCAGGTGATGAGCGAGCTGGCGTTCGAACGCTCCGGCCCCGAACGGTTCCTCTCGTCAATCGAGTTGCTGTACCAGGTGATCGAAGCGCTCAAGGGCATCGACAGCGATGCAGCGCAGATCACCTTGGGCCGGGTTACCGCGCGGCTCGCGGTGCTGCGCCGCTTGTCACGCTCGGTTACCGCGATGTTGCAGTCGGGGCAGGATGCCGCCTTGCAAGCCGCCATCGTCAAGGATGTCGGCGCGGTGTTCGAGCAAGCGATGCCCGATATCGCGCGCGAACTGATCGATGCGGAGCCCGGTCCGATTGCGGCCAGCGCTTATGCCTCGGTGCTCGCCAACATCACACTCAACGCGCCGAGCTGGAGCTTGCGCGGCGGCACCCGCGAGATCCTCCGCGGGATTATCGCGCGGGGCCTGGGTACGCGTTAGAGACCAACCCGGCGATTGTAGACTCTCCCCTCCCCGGTGGGGAGGGGTTGGGGGTGGGGGTTCCACACCCGCGAGGGTTGCCCCCCCATCCCAACCCTTCCCCCACGGGGAAGGGCTTTAGGGTTCTGTTATATCAGGAAAATAAGCCATTCGTACCCAGATAACCCGGCCAGCCGCTGGCTGTCGGGGGAAATAAGGGACTGATGACCGGCGCGGGTTTGCCGCATTTTGTGCCCGGACTCGGCGGCGCTGGTTGTAGGTTACTATAACGCGCCGAGATTTTATGCCGCCAGCCGATGTCCCCCCTCCATCAAAAACGCGGCGGAGTGAGGCGCAAACGTGGCGGACCTGCTTGGCGAACGTTCGGCTTGTAATGCCGGGACGCCCGCGCCGGTCGTCTCCCGCGCCTGATTGCCCGAAGGCGATCATCGCGGGATGGTCCATCCGATCGCGCTGCAGCGCAGCCGGACGATTCGCGAGGTATGCGATTGGGCCATGTGTAGGAAAGTGAAAAATACGCGCAATTTGCCCGTCCGGGTCTGGCGGCACTTGCCCCAGAGCCGATAAGCGCGCAGTTTCGCTGCGCAACAAAATCGCCCTCGGGAGCAGACACATGGCATTTCGCCGCACAGTTTTCGCACTTTTGGCTTCGGCCACGCTCGCCTCGTGCAGCATGACCGGGCAAACCGCGCCGCAGCAACCGTGGGCGCAGTTCGCGCAAGGCACGATCGATGGCTGGCTCAAGGCCGATCCCTATTTCGCAGTCTATCAGGGCGCGCATCAGTACGACGGCAAGTTCGCCGATTGGAGCCCGGCGGGATTAAAGGCGCGCGGCGATTTCCTGCGCAAGGTGATCTCGGACGCGGGCGCCTACACTGCCGTCACCGGCAAGGACAAGTTTGAGCGTGATTACATGGTGCAAGTCGCCAAGGGGCAGCTGTTCTGGCTCGAGGTGGCCGATCAGCCGCACACCAACCCGGCATGGTACGTCGGTGCGTTCGATCCTAACGTTTACCTCGCCCGTGAATACGCCCCGCGCCCGCAGCGCGCCGCCGCTCTGGCGACCTTCCTTGAAGGCGTTCCTGCTGCAGCTGGCGCGATCAAGACCAACCTCAAGGGGCCGATCGCGGAACCGCTGGTGATCTACGGAAGCTCGGCGTTTACTGGCTACGCCGAGTTTTATGCCAAGGACGTGCTGACGGCCTTTGCCGACGTAAAGGACGATGCTCTGCAGGCCCGGCTTTCCGCTGCAGCGGGCAAGGCCTCGGCGGCGATGGCTGACCTTTCGGCGTGGCTCAAGGGCCAGCAGGGCGGCGAAGCCTCGTTCGCGCTGGGATCGGACAAGTTCGCGCAGATGCTCAACGATACCGAGGCGGTCAACGTGCCGCTGGCGGACCTCGAAAAGGTCGGTGAGGCTGATCTGAAGCGCAACCAAGATGCGCTGACCCAGGCCTGCGCGCAATTTGCGCCCGGCGCCACGGTTCCCGCCTGCATGGCCAAGATGAACGCGCACAAACCGGCCGACAATGTTGTTGCCGAAGCGACCCGGCAGATCCCGATGCTGACCCAGTTCATCAAGACCAAGGACCTTGTCACCATACCCGGAACCGAGCAGGCACTGGTCCGCCAAAGCCCGGCGTACAACGCGCAGAACGGGGCCTATATCGATCCGCCCGGACCGCTCGAAAAGGGTATCCCGTCGATCTATTACATCGCCGCGCCCGACCCCAGCTGGTCCAAGGAAAAGCAGAACGAATATATCCCGGGGGTCGACGATCTGATGTTCACCTCGGTGCATGAGGTGATGCCGGGGCACTTCCTGCAATTCCTCCACGCCAACCGCGCGCCATCGGTGTTCGGGCGGATGTTCGTTGGCTATGCCTATGCCGAAGGATGGGCGCACTATTCCGAAGAGATGATGTGGGAAGCTGGCCTCGGCGATGGCGATCCTGAAGTGCACATCGGCCAGCTCAGCAACGCATTATTGCGCGATTGCCGGTTCCTCTCGGCGATCCGGCTGCACACCGCGGGGATGACCATCGCGCAATCGACGCAGTTTTTCCAGACCGCGTGCTTCCAGGATGCCGGGACCGCCGAGCAGCAGGCGCGGCGCGGGGCCTACGATCCGGCCTACCTCAACTACACACTGGGCAAGCTGATGATCCGCAAGCTGCGTGCCGACTGGACCGCGACTCACGGCGGTCGTGACGGCTGGAAGGCGTTCCACGATGCCTTCCTCGAATACGGCGGCCCGCCGATCCCACTGGTTCGTCAGGCGATGATGGGCGAAGACAAACCCAAGGCGGTGTTTTGAAAACCTAAAAGCCCCTCCCCACCGGGGAGGGGGAGGAATGGCATCAGCCGCGCCCGCGGTAGCTCGAAACGCCCTGATCGGGCACCCACAGGCCTTCGGGTGGCAGGCCCGATTGCCAGAATACGTCGATCGGAATGCCGCCGCGCGGGTACCAATAGCCGCCGATGCGCAGCCATTTCGGCTGCATTTCCCCGCACAGGCGCTGGCCGATCCCGACGGTTACGTCCTCGTGAAAGCCGGCGTGATTGCGGAAGCTGCCCAGGAACAACTTGAGGCTTTTGGATTCGACGATGGTTGCGCCCGGCGCATAATCGATCACCAGATGCGCGAAGTCCGGCTGGCCGGTCACCGGGCACAGCGAGGTGAACTCGGGCGCGGCAAAGCGCACCAGATAGAGCGTATCGGGACGCGGATTGGGGACGTAGTCGAGCACCGCCGCCGCCGGTGAGGCGGGCAAGCTGCTGGTCTGGCCCAGGTGTAGAGGTGTGTCTGCCATGCAACGCGCCATGCCCCGATCGCTGCATTTGCACAAGTCAGCGGCACAGGGGCGCAAGTTCACTTCCTATTCAGTGCCAGAGCGGCTAGCGCGCGGGGCGCAGGAAAATGGAACGATCGATGCAGGATTTCGGGGGCAGCGTGAAAGCGGCAACCGGCGCTTTGGCGCTGGGGCTTTTGCTTGCGCCTGCTGCCGCGCCGGCCCAGTCGGTCCCCGATTTCTCGATTCCCAGTTCGCGCCCGACCAACAATCCGCGCGCGCAAGGCCCGGTCGATAGCGACGCCCCGATCATCCGCTCGCCCAGCCCGCGCCCTGCGCCGACCCCAGCGCCGACACCCGCGCCGGTCCCGGTTGCCAGCCCGACCGCAAGACCGAGCGCGCCGACCACCGCAGTTCCTCCCCCGCGCGGCCCAGCACCGGCTCGCGCGGTTGCGCCATTGCCGCGCACCAACGTCACCCCGCAGCCAGCCGCCAGCAGTGATGCAGCGCCGATCCCGGCAAGCCAGACCATTACGCCAGTCCCGCTGCCCAGCACTTCTGCACTGCCCGCCGCCCCCGCTTCAACAAATGTAATTGAGCCCGCACCCACACAGGCCTCGTCAGCCTCAATCTGGCCATGGCTGGCAGGCGCAGTTGCTTTGCTGGCGTTGGTGTTCGCAGGACTGATTTGGCGCAGGCGCGGCAAGCAGACGCCGCAGCTCGAATTTATCCCACCGGTAGTCCCGGCCCCGGCTCCGCCACCTGCCCCGCAACCAGCCGCCACGCCAGTTTCGCGCATGCCCGAACCACAGCTCAGCGCCGTGCTGCCCGGGCTCAGCATGGCACTCGAAGCTCGGCGGATGAGCGCTTCGCTGATGGCGACGACGCTGAGTTACACGCTGACGCTGACCAACAATTCGCCCGATACGCTATCGGCTTTGGCGGTCGAGGGTGACATGATCGCGGCGCATGCCTCGCTCCCGCCTGAGCAGCAGATCGCTTCAGGCAGCCAGCGGCTTGAGCTGCGCCACGCGCTGGTGACGCTTGCGCCGGGCGAAAGCGCGCAGTTTTCCGGCGATTTCCGCCTTCCCTTGGCCGCGCTTAACCCGATCCGCGCCGGTAATGCCGCATTCTTTGTGCCACTCGCCCGGCTGCGGGTCGAGGCGAGCAGCACGGGCGGGCAGGCGCTGGTACAAGTGCAGACTTATGTGGTCGGCGAAACCGGCGACACGCCGGGCGCGGGGTTGCGCCCGTTCCGGCTCGACCTTGGCCCGCGGACCTATTCGCGGATCGGCCAGCGCGCGGTGAATTAGGACCATTGCTCTAAATCAAAACCATCATCCCGGCGCAGGCCGGGACCCAGCGCTTTTTTAAAAACCCGCGAACCGTCGCTGTTTTCTTGACTGGACTGGGCCCCGGCCTTCGCCGGGATGCCGGATTGCCCAAAAATTGCGCAAGACGTTTTCGCTTCTTCAATTGCCCCATTAAGCCCCTCGACGGGCGCGCCCGGCACCGCTAGGCTTTTCGCAACTGCAACGAGAGCGGCGCGGGCGGCTGGAAACCTGCGTGAAAAGGACGCGAGAAATATGGATAGTCTGGTAACGACCGAGTGGCTTGCGGGCGAAATGGGCGCGAGCGATTTGCGGATCGTCGATTGCACCAAGCATCTGGCCGGCACGGGCCGCAATGCGCTCGCCGAATACGAAGCGGGGCACATTCCCGGCGCGGTCTTCATGGACCTGGCCGATCTGACCGATACCTCCAACCCGGTCGACAACATGTTGCCGCCTGCGGAAAAATTCGCCAGCCGGATGCAATCGCTCGGGCTGGGCGATGGCAGCCGGATCGTGCTGTATGACGATAGCGCGGTTAAAACCTCGGCGCGGGCCTGGTTCATGCTCAAGATGTTTGGCGCGCACGATGTCGCGCTGCTTGATGGCGGGATCGCCAAGTGGAAAGCCGAAAGTCGCCCGCTCGCGCAAGGCAAGGAACAGCTGCGCCACCGTCACTTCACGGCCTGGCAGGATGACAGCAGCGTGCGGACCAAGGCCGATGTGCTCGCCAATCTGCATTCCAAGGCCGAGCAAGTGGTCGATGCCCGTGGTGCCGCGCGCTGGTCGGGTGCCGATCCCGATCCGCGCCCCGGCATTGCTGTCGGGCACATCCCCGGCTCGCTCAACGTGCCGTTCACCGATCTGTATAACGCCGATGGCACCTTCAAGGACAAGGCCGGGCTCAAAGCCGCGTTTGAAAGCGCCGGGGTCGATCTGGGCAAGCCGGTAACCACCAACTGCGGTTCGGGCATCACCGCCAGCGTGCTGCTGTTCGCGCTGAGCCTGCTCGGCAAGGAAGACACTGCGCTGTACGATGGCAGCTGGTCCGAATGGGGCGCCGATGCCGATACACCCAAGGCCACTGCCTGAGGATTATGGCGGGGACTGGCTCAGGGAAGCGGGGCACTGGCACCCAATTGGTCGGCGCGGGACGCAAGCCTGAATGGACCGGCGTGGCGGTGAACCCGCCGGTCTGGCGGGCGAGCACATATCTTTACGCAGACACTGCCGCGCAAGAGGCCGACCGCCACCCCAACGCTGATGGGCTGTTCCATTACGGCGCGCGCGGCGGGCCGACCCAGTGGGCGCTGGCCGATGCCTTGACCCAGCTCGAGCCCGGCGCTGCGGGGACCATGCTTTATCCGACCGGGCTCGCCGCGCCGGTGATGGCCCTGCTGAGCGTGCTCAAAGCTGGCGATGAATTGCTGGTGGCGGACAATTCCTACGATCCGACCCGGTCATTCGCGACGAAAGCGTTGCGCGATTACGGAATTTCCACGCGGTTCTTCGATCCACTCGACGTCGCAAGCTTTGCAGCGATGATCGGCGACAAGACCCGCGCGGTCCTGCTGGAAAGCCCCGGCAGTCTGACGATGGAAGTGTGCGATGTCCCTGCGCTGGCCAAGGCAGCCAAGGCGCGCGGGCTGGCGGTGCTGCTCGATAACACCTGGGCCGGGCCGACCGGGTTTCAGGCGCTGCGCCACGGGGTGGACCTCTCGATATTGGCGCTGACCAAGCATGTTGGCGGTCATTCGGACCTGATGATGGGCAGCGTTACCGCAACGAGCGAATACTACCCCCGCCTGCGTAAACGGTCGCTAATGCTGGGCCAGCAGGCCTCACCCGACGATGCCGCGCTGGCGCTGCGCGGGCTGCGCACGATGGGCGTGCGGCTCGAACGGAGCACCGCCAGCGGCCTCGCGATTGCCGAATGGCTGCAAAGCCGCAGCGAGATTGGCGCGGTGCTTTGCCCGATGCTGCCAGGATCGCCCGGCCATGCGCTGTGGCAGCGCGATTTCACTGGCGGGTGCGGCTTGCTGACCGTGGTAATGGCCGGCGGCGACGCAGGAGCACGTGACCGGCTGGTCGATGCGCTGGAGCTGTTCGGGATCGGATACAGCTGGGGCGGGTTTGAGAGCCTGGCGCTAGGCGTCCACCCCGAGCGTGACCGCAGCGTCATGCCCTGGCCGAGCGACAATTACGCGGTGCGGCTGTGGATCGGGCTCGAAGACCCGGCCGACCTGATTGCCGACCTGACCCGCGGGCTCGCCGCATGGCGCGCAGCATGAGCGTGGCCTCAAGCTTCGGCGAGGTAATTGCTCAGCTCGATGCCATCGGGTTTGATGTCGGGACTTACCATATTTCGCTCTACCGCGCGCTGCTGATCGTGGTCACGGTGGTTGCAGTGTTTGCCTTGGGGCGGCTCGCAGCATCGTTTTCAGGCCGCTTCTTCGGGCGGATGCACCGGCTTGATCCGGCGCAGCAATTGCTAGGGCAGAAGCTGTTCAATATTGCCGCGTGGATCATTCTGACGCTGGCGGGAATAGAATTTCTGGGGATTAGCCTGACCGCACTCACGGTGTTTTCGGGCGCGTTCGGGCTGGCGATCGGGTTCGGTCTGCAGAAGACCTTCGGCAACCTCATTTCGGGCATCATCCTGCTGATGGACCGATCGATCAAGCCTGGCGACGTCATCGCGGTGGGCACTGGCGCGGACAAGGTGGTCGGGCAGGTCAGCAAGATCGGCATCCGCGCGGTATCAGTGGTAACCCGCGACAAGATCGAGTTCCTGATCCCGAACGAGCAGCTGATGACGTCCACGGTCGAGAACTGGAGCTATTCCAGCCGCAATGTCCGGGTGAAAGTGCCGATTCCGGTCGCCTACGGCTCGGATCTCGAACTGGCCGAGACGCTGATGATCGAAGCGGCCAAAGCGCATCCCCGGGTTCAGCAAAAACCGCCCCCGCAAGTCTGGCTGTCGTCGTTCGGGGAAAAGGCGATCGTGTTCGAACTGCGGATGTGGATCGAAGACCCCGAAGACGGCGTCGGCAATCTGCGCTCCGATCTACTCAAGGCAATTTGGCGCAAATTCAGTTCCAAGGGAATCCAGGTTGCGTTTGACCCGCTATATGCTGCGGCGAAAGCAGCTCCCGATGCCGCCGCCGAGGCGCCCCCGGAAAGCTGATCTAGGCCAAGGCAAAGCCATTCTGGCTGGCAGTGCGGCGTGCGCCGCTTAATTAGTGCGAGGATGAGCATGCACACGATTAACACTGGCAAGGTTTGGCTGGTCGGCGCTGGTCCGGGCGATCCCGATTTGCTGACGCTGCGCGCGGCGCGGCTGATCAAGGGCGCGCGGCTGATCGTGCACGACGGGTTGGTCGATCCGGCGATCTTGTCGCTGGCGAGCCCTGACGCCGAACTGGTTTCGGTCGCCAAGCAGCGCGCCCGCCATACCGTGCCGCAAGACGCGATCAACGCACTGCTGGTGCGTGAGGCGCTGGCGGGCCGCGAAGTTGTGCGGCTTAAAGGCGGCGATCCGTTTATCTTCGGGCGCGGCGGCGAAGAAGCCGAAGCGTGCCGCGCAGCCAGGGTTCCGGTTGAAGTGGTCCCGGGGATCAGCGCCGCAATCGGTGCGGCGGCGGCGGCGCAAATGCCGCTGACGCACCGCGATAGCGCCTCGATCGTCAGCTTCGTGGCGGGCCAATGCAAGGGTCTGGCCGAGCAAGACTGGACCGGTCTCGCCGGCCAGGGCCGCACGTTGGTGATCTATATGGGCGTGGGAAGCGCGGAGCCAATAGCCGAAAAGCTGATCGCGGACGGCCTCTCCCCGGCAATTCCGGTGGCGGTGATCGAGAACGCGACCCGCTCGGAAATGCGCGTGCTGCGTGCTTCATTGGCGGGTCTGGCTGGTCTGATCGCGGACGAGCGGGTCAAAAGCCCGGCACTTATCGTGATCGGCGAGGTTTGCGCCGCGCAAGAACCCGCCGGGTTGCGCGCATTGGCGCTGGAGGCGCAGTCATGAAGCTTCTGACCGGCAACGACCTGAAATCGGGCGCAGTCACCTGGTGGGACGGGGTGCAATGGTCGCTCCATGTCGGCGATGCGATCGATGTCGGCGACCATGCCGACAGCATTCTTGCCCGCGAAAGCGCCGCCCAGCGGGTCAACGCGGCTTATGCGATCGAGGCCAGCAAAGACGAAAACGGCGTGCGCCCGGGGCATATCAAGGAGCGCATCCGCGCGCTCGGCCCGACCGTGCGCCCCGACCTGACACTGAAACCGGCCGATCCTGAAGCCGGGCAATGGGTAATCTGAATGTATAAATACGACACTTACGACCAGGCGATGGTCGATGCCCGGGTCGAGGAATTCCGCGACCAGGTGCGTCGCCGCATCGATGGCCACATCACCGAGGACCAGTTCAAGCCGCTGCGGCTGATGAACGGATTGTACCTGCAATTGCACGCCTATATGCTGCGCGTCGCGGTGCCTTATGGTACGCTGAGCGGTGCGCAGATGCACGCGCTGGGCGACATCGCCGACAAGTATGATCGCGGCTATGGCCACTTCACCACCCGCCAGAACATCCAGTACAACTGGATCAAGCTCGACGAAGCACCTGATATCCTTGCCGATCTTGCCAAGGTCGAGATGCACGCGATCCAGACCAGCGGCAATTGCATCCGCAACACCAGCTCCGACCAATACGCCGGGGCTGCGGCCGACGAAGTGACCGACCCGCGCCCTTATGCCGAACTGATTCGCCAGTGGAGTACCTTCCACCCCGAGTTCTGCTATCTGCCGCGCAAGTTCAAGATCGCGGTGATCGCCAGCGAGACGGACCGCGCGGCGATGCGGCTCCACGATATCGGGGTGCAGATCGTGCGCGGCGAGAACGGAGAACTGGGCGCGGCGTTCTACGTCGGCGGCGGCATGGGCCGCACCCCGATGATCGCGCCGCTGATCAAGCAATTCGTGCCGCTCGACCAGTTCATCACTTACGCCGAGGCCTGCCTGCGCGTGTACAACCGCCATGGCCGCCGCGACAACAAGTACAAGGCGCGGATCAAGATCCTGGTCCATGAGCTGGGCAAAGAAGAATATACCCGCCAGGTCGAGGCTGAGTTCGCGCAACTGCTGAGCCAGAATATCGAACCGCCACTGGCCGAGCTGGAGCGGATCAAGGCGCAGTTCGCCGATCCCGCCTTTGCAACCGATCTGTCCGACCAGCTCGACCGCAGCGACCCCGACTTTGCGCTGTGGGTGGACAACAACTGCGTCACCCACAAGACCCCGGGCTACATCGCAGTGACGATCAGCCTCAAGCCGATTGGCGGGATCCCCGGTGACGCCAGCGCCGACCAGATGCGGCTGATGGCGGCGCTGGCGGCGCAGTATTCGTTCGACGAACTGCGCGTCACTCACGCGCAGAACATCGTGCTGGCGCATGTCCGCAAGGACCAGCTTTATGCCCTGTGGCAGGCGCTCGACGAAGCGGGCCTTGGCACCGCCAACCTCGATCTAGTCGGCGATATCATCGCTTGCCCGGGGCTCGATTATTGCAGCCTCGCCAATGCCCGCTCGATCCCGGTGGCGCAGAAGATCGGCCAGCGCCTCGCCGCGAAGGAACAGGAAATCGGTGAGCTCAAGCTCAAGATCTCGGGCTGCATCAACGCCTGCGGGCATCATCATGCCGGGCACATCGGGATCCTCGGCGTCGACCGCAAAGGCACCGAAAATTACCAGCTGCTGCTCGGCGGGTGCGAAGGCGCCGATACTTCGCTCGGCCAGATCACCGGCCCGGGGTTTGATGAAGACGGCATCGTCGATGCGGTCGAAAAGGCCACCGAGCTTTACCTGAGCACGCGCGAGGGCGGCGAACGCTTCCTCGATACGTACCGCCGGATCGGCATGGCCCCGTTCAAGGAAGCGCTATATGGCTGAAGTCCAATTTCGGTTCCGCGATGACGAAGCCGTGGGCGATCCCGGCGTGACGGTCGATTCGTTCGGCGCGCAGTCGAACGCCGCCGCAGTCCGGCTCGAACCGGGCGACGAAGCGCGCGACCTGTTGCCGCATCTGGCGCGCCTGCGCCTGATCGAAATCAACTTCCCTTCGTTTGGCGACGGGCGCGGTTATACTGCCGCGCGGGTGCTGCGTGAGGCGGGCTATACCGGCGAACTGCGCGCGGTGGGCGATGTGCTGGTTGACCAGATCGGCTTCATGCGGCGCTGCGGGTTCGATGCATTCGCCCCCGAAGTACCGCTCGATCCGGTCGATGCGCAGGCTGCACTAGACCGGTTCGCCGATGTCTATCAGCCCGCCGCCGATGGCCGCGTCCCGATCTGGGCAAAGCGGCATCCCGAGGTTCAAGGTGGCTGAAGCTGGACGCCTGCGCGACGTAATCGACACCTCGCCGGCCTTTGTCCAGGCTGAAGCCGACGCGCTCAATGTGCGCTTCGCAGGTGTCGACACCGGGGAGATGCTTGCCGATTTGCTGGCAGGCGAACTCAAGGGCCGGATCGCGGTGGTTTCCTCATTTGGCGCGGAATCGGCGGCGCTGCTGCATCTGGTCGCGTCAGTGGACAAGCAAATTCCGCTGATCTTCGTCAACACCCAGAAGATGTTCGGCGATACGCTGGCTTACCGTGACGAACTGGCCGAGCGGCTTGGGTTCACCGACCTGCGGGTCTATCGCCCCGATCCCTACGATCTTGCCGCGCGCGATGCGACTGGCCTCAGGTGGTCGTACGATCCCGACGGCTGCTGCGAGATTCGCAAAGTCGCCCCGCTGCGCCGCGCGCTCGCCCCGTTTGACGCGTGGATTTCGGGCCGCAAAGCTTTTCAGGGCAAAAGCCGCAGCGCGCTGCCCCGGTTCGAGATCGACGAGGGCAAGCTGAAGCTCAACCCGCTGGCGGACTGGCCAAAAAACCGCCTCGAAGCCTATTTCGCCGAGCACAATCTGCCGCGCCACCCCTTGGTTGCGCTTGGCTACCCCTCGATCGGCTGCACGCCCTGCACCGCAAAAGTCGCCCCCGGCGAAGACGAGCGTTCGGGCCGGTGGAAGGGCTGGGACAAGACCGAATGCGGTATCCACGGCGAGGCTGTTTCAGCCGAACTCCCGCCGGGTTATGAGCCGTTCCTGTAATCGATCGGCGGCACCGGCGAGCCTCGCCAGCGCCGCCAACTCGCGCCGGTCAGCCGACGCGTTCGACGGTCGAGACCTGACCCTTGGCGTTGGTGGTGGTCCACTTGCCGCCTTCGACCTTCTCGGCGTTGCATTCCTGCTTCGCGTCTTTGGCGTCCTTGGTGAAACAGAAGGTGCCTTGAGCTTTCTGCTCCCACTTGCCGGTGTCCATCACTTTGCCGTCCAGAGCGGTGACATAGGTCCCATCGGCCTTGTCCTCTTCCATATAGATCTTGCCGTCGTGCGAGGTGATCTTGAACTTGCCGACCGAAGGCTTGCCATCGGCAGCGACGGTCGCGGCCGGGGTTGCGGCAGGGACCGCAACGGCTTCGGTGGCGACTTCGGGCGGCGCGGCATCCTGTTTCGAACAGGCAGCCAGTGTCGCCAATGCGGCGACCAGCACGAGTTTTTTCATTGTGAGCTTCCTCTCCAGCGTTTCGAATGGCGAAAATTTCCGCCAATACGACTCGCGACCCCGAGGGTGAGACTATGCCTGCACGATGGGGGAGTCGAATCGCGGGCCTAGAGCCATTTGTTGTCGCGGTACCACTTGGCGGTGGCTTTGAGCCCTTCACGCGTCGCTACCTGGGGCTGCCACAGCTCGGCCGGCGGGCGGCAAAACGGGCTGACTACCCAATCGGGGTGGCTCATGTAGCCGACGCGGTCGGGGGTCAGCCGGGCCCTCGCACCGCGCACGAAGCGGTCGGCGCGGGCGGCACGCTCCAGCGACTTGCGCCCCAGATGCACCACCCACGGGCGCCGCCCCATCGCCCAGCCGACCGCGCGGGCCAGTTCGTAATGGCTCCAGCCGTGCTTGTGCCCGTCATCAGGTTCGAACACCTGATGCGACACGTCTTCGCCGCCGGGCACCAGCGCGAGCAGTAGCCGGGCCAGATCGTCGACGTGGATGATCGAAGCGCGGCCGTCGCGCGGCGGGACCGGCATGATCCCCCATTTGGCGAGCCGGAACATCTCGAAATAGTCGACATCGCGCGGGCCGTAGATCCCCGGCGGGCGCACGATCGTCCAGTCAAGCACGCTGGCGCGCACCAGCTTTTCGGCGCGGGCTTTGCTGGCCCCATATGCTGACAGTTCGGGCTCGCGCGCCGACAGCGAGGAGACATGGACCAGCCGCTGCACTCCGGCTCCAAGGCAGGCCTCGATCACATTCAGCGTGCCGCCGACATTGGCGGTTTCAAAGGCCGCTGCGTCGGGCGCATTCACCACCCCGGCGACGTGGGTTGCCGCCTCTGCGCCGTCCAGCAAGGTGGCCAGGGCAACGCGATTTTCAAGATCGCCGACGATCCATTCCACCCCGGCCCGCGCGGCTTGCGGCTTGCGCGCCATGGCCCGCACCGGGATGCCGCTTGCCACCGCCCGGTCAAGCAGCGCCTGCCCGACGAACCCGGTCGCGCCGGTCACTGCCAGCATTACAGCAATTCCATCTGGTCGCGGTGGACCACCGCCGAGCGCGGCGCGTAGCCGAGCAGCGCCGCTTGCTCGCTGTTCTTGCGGCCAACCAGCTTGGCGCTGTCGGCGGCGTCATATTCCGCCAGGCCATGCGCAATCACGCTGCCGTCTGGCCCGCGTACCGCAACCGCATCGCCGCGTTTGAACTCGCCCTCAATCCCGGTGATTCCGGCGGCGAGCAGGCTACCGCCTTTGCCCAGCGCGGCCACCGCACCGGCATCGACCACCAGCGCGCCCTTCAATTTGAGCCGCCCGCCCAGCCACGCCTTGCGCGCGCCGGCCTTGCGCAGCGGGAGGAACAACGTGCCGACCTCGTCGGTGCAGATGCGCACTAGCGGTGCCTCGACCAGCCCCGATCCGATCGCCAGTGCAATCCCGGCGCGCTCGGCAATTTCGGCGGCCTGCAATTTGCTGGTCATCCCGCCCGAGCCCATCCCCGACATACTACCACCGCTCGCCATGGCAAGGATTTGCGGCGTTACCCCGCGCACTTCACGCAGCAGTTGCGCGCCGGGCAGTGCCGGGTTGCGATCGAACAGCCCGTCGACATCGGACAGCAGCAGCACTGCGCTTGCGCCTGCCGCCTGCGCCACCCGCGCGGCCAGCCGGTCATTATCGCCAAAGCGGATTTCCTGCGTCGCAACGCTGTCGTTCTCATTGATCACCGGAACCGCGCCCATATCGAGCAGCCGGGTCAGCGTGGCGGTCGCGTTAAGGTAGCGGCGGCGATCTTCAAGATCATCGAGCGTCAGCAGCAATTGCGCCGCGATCAGCCCGTGCGCGGCAAGCAGCTCGGCCCACAGCCCCGACAGCGCGATCTGGCCCACCGCAGCGGCCGCCTGCGCATCGGCCAGGTTGCCGCGCCCGCCTTTGTCGAGGTTCAGCTTCGATGCCCCCAGCGCAATCGCGCCCGATGAAACCACGATCAATTCCTGCCCGCGTGCGCGCGCCGCAGCCAGCTCGCCGACCAGCCCTTCGAGCCAGCTGCGCCGCACGCCATCGCGCCCGACCAGCAGCGACGAACCGATCTTGACCACCAGCCGGGGGCAAACCTTGGCATCGGCCAGGTCGGAAAGGCGCGTGATCAACATTGCAAATGCGATTACGGCAATGTCCGCGCGATGCAACACCCGTCATCCCCGCGAAAGCGGGGATCGCTGGCCGGATTAAGTCAAGCTCGCGTCAAGCCGCCAGCGATCCCCGGTCAAGCCGGGGATGACATCAGAGCGGCGACCAGTCGGCCACGCCAAGCTCTTCCTGCTCGCCCATCGGCCGTTCGGTGACGGTCGCGGCGGGCAGGTGTTCGATCACCGCGTCAAGCAGCCTGTCCATCCCCGCGCCGGTCGCGCCCGAAATCGGATAGACCTTGTTCGCCCCCGCCGCCTTCAGTTCCTTGGTAAACGCGCGGACCAGTTCGGTATCGACCAGATCGATCTTGTTAAGCGCGATCAGCCGCGGCTTTTCATCGAGACCGTTGCCGTAAACCGCGAGTTCTTCCTCGATCACCTGCAAGGCATCGGCGGGGTCATGCCCGTTGATGTCGATCAGGTGGATCAGCACCCGGCAGCGTTCGATGTGGCCCAGGAACCGGTCACCGATCCCGGCCCCGTCAGCCGCGCCTTCGATCAGACCGGGAATGTCGGCGAGGACGAATTCGCGGTTCTTGTGCCGCACCACTCCAAGCTGCGGGGTCAGCGTGGTGAAGGCGTAATCACCGACCTTGGCTTTGGTGTTGGTGATCTGGTTGATGAAGGTCGACTTACCCGAATTGGGCAAGCCGAGCAGCCCCGCATCGGCGAGCAGCTTCAGCCGCAGCCAGACATACATCTCGCTGCCCAGTTCGCCCGGCTGGTGCTGACGCGGGGCGCGGTTGGTGCTGGTCTTGTACGAAGCATTGCCGCGTCCGCCCATGCCGCCCTTGAGCAGCACGACCTTCTGGCCGACTTCGGTCATGTCGAGCAGCACGGTCTCGCGGTCATCATCGAGCACTTGCGTGCCCAGCGGAACCTTGACCACCAGATCCTTGCCCGCCGCGCCGGTGCGGTTCTTGCCCATGCCTGGAACGCCGCGCTGGGCTTTAAAGTGCTGCGCGTAACGGAAATCGATCAGAGTGTTGAGCCCGGCAACCGCTTCAAAAATGATATCCCCGCCGCGTCCGCCGTCACCGCCGTCGGGCCCGCCATATTCGACGTACATTTCGCGGCGGAACGACACCTGACCGGGGCCGCCCTGACCCGAGCGGATGAATACTTTGGCTTGATCGAGAAAATGCATTTGGGGCCACTAGCGGATAATAAGAGAAATGTCGCGCGTAGCCTTCGACCGGCTCAGGCGCGTGGGCTCGCTCTAATGAACGGCCAGCACCCACTAAAGGCGGAATCGAAGGCATTGGTCCAAATCAGCGGCCCGGCGCGGTCGCGGTCGCCGCAGGTGCCTGAATGACGGCTTTGGGCGCCGGAACCGTCATTGGCGTCACGGTGCCGGGGGCAGGAACAATCACCGGCCCCGCTGCGCCGATGGGCGGCACAACTACCATCACAGGTGCGACCACAACCGGCGCATACTTGGCGTCCCAGGCTGCTGCATCGGCGCCGTACTGATCGTATGATCGGTAAAAATTCTCGAACACGCCGTCGAACTGGGGAATATAGCGCACTGCGAATTCGGTCAGCCCGGCCGGCTTGAGCGTCATCGATTCGCGCGCCATGATCAGCGCCGCGTCACAAAAATTTCGCACCGTCGGGGGAAACGCGTAATAGTTGTAGACTTGGGTCATATAGGCCTCGCGCGGGCGGATATATGCTGCGCCAAAGCGCTTGCGATAATCGGCATCGACCGCCCGGTTCGCCTTAAGCAGACCAACCTTGTAGATCTTGAGGAAGCGCTTGTAGCCAATCAGGATGTCAGCCTGTTCGGGCCGCAGGCAATTGAGCGCGGCAACATTATAGGCCGAGCGCAAATTCCACACCGTCTGGAACGGCGCGATATTGGTGTTGATCGATTGGCGGGTGCCATTGATGCCGAGCGGCGGCACCTTGAACAGCGGGGATGCACCCAGCGGCGGGGTGGGGCGCGGGGGAATGTAAATGATCACCGGCGGAGGTGGTGGGGGCGGCGGCGGCGGCGGGGCCTTTTTGGGCTTGGCCGATAGCTCGGCGGCCATCAGCAGCAGCGCTGCCCCGATTAAAAACTTGTTATATTGCGAACCCATGATGGCCGTCCCTGATGGCGTTACCAGCCGCTTGGCAGGTCAGATATTTCGTGAAGCTGAATTCCGTAACCGCTTGACGTAATAAAGCAAATGCCCGGCGCGCCGTAAAGCGCACCGGGCAAGTTTGACGTCAGATCGATTTGCTTAGCGGCGATCGCCCATAAAGCTGAGCAGGAACTGGAACATGTTGATGAAATCGAGATAAAGGCTGAGCGCGCCCATGATCACGACTTTCTGCATCATTTCGGTGCCCCGTACAGCGTAGTAGGCAGCGCGCAGTCGCTGCGTATCCCACGCAGTCAGCCCGGCGAAGATCAGCACGCCAAGGACCGAGATTGCCAGCGCAACCGCGCTCGATTGCAGGAACAGGTTCAGGACCATCGCAATAATGATCCCGATCAGCCCCATGACCATGAACGAGCCCATTGCGGACAGGTTACGCTTGGTGGTGTAGCCATAGAGGCTGAGGCCACCAAAGGCGCCAGCAGTAGCGAAGAAGGTCATCGCGACCGAAGTTCCGGTGTAAACCAGGAAAATCGACGAAAGCGACAAGCCCATCGTTACCGAAAAGCCCCAGAACAGTGCCCGCAGTGTCGAGGTCTGCATCTTTTGGAGCCCGAAGCTCATCGCCATCACAAAGCCGAGCGGGGCCAGCATGATCAGCCAGCGCAGCGGGGTTTGCAGGACCTGCAGCGCGAGCCCGGAGCGCGCAAACAAGAGCGCGACCACGCCTGAAAGCAGCACGCCCGAGGCCATGTAATTGTAGATCGACAGCATGTAGGCGCGCAAACCTTCGTCACGCGCTGCGCCGATCAGCTCGCCGTTGAGCTGCGGTTGCGCCCCGAACGGGCTGCGCGTGGACTGCGGATCATTCCATTCAGCCATGGATTAAACTCCTGTTAGCGCGCCCAAGGCGGGCGGCTGTCCATGAATATCGGCTTTGCCGGGCGCAGTTTCAAGCGAAACCGGACAAATGGATGTCGCAGATTGTATCAGCTCTCGCCGCGCGCCTCGGCGGCCAGCCCTGCCCCGCGATCGCGCGCGGCGCCCAGGGTGGCTGCGATCAGGCTTTCCAGCGCCGCGTGATCGTCCAGCACCGCCAATCCGGCCGCAGTCGTGCCGGCCGGACTGGTCACCCGCCGCGCCAGTGCGGCAGGCGGCGCGTTGGCTTGTACAGCGAGCAGTGCCGCGCCTTCGACCATGCTCAGTGCCAGCCGCTGCGCCTGCGCCGGATCGAGGCCCAGCGATGCGCCGCCCGCAGCCAGCGCGTCAATAAACCGGTAGACAAACGCCGGACCCGACCCGGCAAGTGCGGTCACTGCCTCAAGATCGGCCTCGCGCACGAGCCATTCAGGGGTGCCGAGCGGAACCATGAGCTCGGTGACGGCGGCGCGGGATTCTTTGGTCAAGCCCGCACCGAACAACCCGATCGGTGATTTGCCGATGGCTGCGGCAAGATTGGGCATGACCCGCACGATCCCGCCATTGACCGGAAAATGCCCGGCCAGGCTGGCGATCTCAGCGCCCGCCAGGATCGAGAGCAGCACGGTGTCAGCAGTCATGACAGCGGCGAGCGCGGGAGCAACTTCGCCCAGTAATTGCGGCTTGATCCCGAGCAGGATCATATCGAACGGTTCGGCTGGGACCTGACGCAGCAATCGCACTCCGGCAGGCACTTCGGTTAATGCCGGATCGACCACCGTCAGCTTGAGCGACAAGTCCGAAGCCAGCCACCCGGCCAGCATCGCCCCGCCCATATTGCCGCAGCCCAGGATGAGAATTGATTGCATGAAAACCCCTCTCCAACTGCGGCTAGGCGGCAAGCCGCCAAGCCTGCGTATCCTCTCCCGCAAGGGGAGAGGAATAGCAACCGTGCTCCTCTCCCCTTGCGGGAGAGGATAGCACAGCTTGCTCCGCTTGGAGCTAGCGAAGCTTGGAGAGGGGGCTAAGCCTCGCCCGCAGCGTCAACCAGCGAACTGGCGAGCGCATCGGCGGGGCTCTTGTCGCCCCACAGCACAAACTGGAACGCGGGATAGAACCGGTCGCATTCCTCGACCGCCGCCTCGACTGCAACCTGTGCCTGGCTCAGGCTGAGCAGGCCATCGTCGCCAAGCAGCAGGCCGTGACGGTACAGCAGCACGCTACCACTCGACCACAAGTCGAAATGCCCGACCCACAGCTGTTCGTTGACCAGCGCGAGCAGTTCGAACATCGCGGCGCGCTTGTCATCGGGGACGCGGATATCGGGCAGGCACAGCATCTGCAGCACGTGATCCTCGCGCCGCCACACCCCGCGCAAGGTGTAAGTCGCCCAGCTGCCCTTGATCTCACCCGAGATTTCGTCCTCACCGACGAATTCGCACGGCCAGCCGCGCGCCTCGAACAGCGACGCGAGCATATCGACGGGGGCGTCGTCGTCGTCGCCTTGTTCCATGTCATGGGTGACCTGCATCATCGCTGCTGGATGCAGCGGTAAGGCCCCCAAGGACAATGACGCCATGGCGCTGGCCTGCGCATAACTCGACAAGCCTGTTCACAAAGTGTGGAAAAGCGGTTGAAAACGCCTGCCGCGCTTATTTGCCGCCGAGCGGATCAACCACTTGGCCCGCCGCACTGGTCCAGGCAAAGCCCCCCGAAACGCCAGCCTTCTTGAGCGCGGCGAGGAACGCAGCGGCGTCTTTCTGGCTTTCAAACGGACCGGCGAGCAAGCGGTTGGCTTGGCCCCAGGCAGTGAGATAGGCCTTTTTGCCTTTGAACACTGCCGGATCGTCTTTGACCATGCGCCGCCAGTCAGAACCCAGCGCAGCCTTGTCGCGGCCGGTGGCAACCTGAACCCAGACCCGGCTGGGCTGGGTGAGCTTGCTGTCCTTGGCCTTGTCTTTGGACTTGTCTTTGGACTTGTCGTCCAGCTTGGCCTTATCGCCGGGTTTGGCCTTGTCACCCGGCTGGGGTTTTGCGCCCGGTTTGGCCTTGTCCGCTGCCTTGTCGCTGCCCTTGACCACGGAGACCGCAGCCGGCTTGGCCGAGCGGTCGAGACGGCGCAAATCGACCGCGCCAGCTTGCGGCTCAATCTCGCGGCTGGGCGGGGTAAAGTCGGCGAAGGCTTCATCGATCGATTCCGCAGCAGCGCGCCGGACGGGCGGATTGGCAACGGGCGTCGCTGGCGGCTTGGTCTGCGGAGGCAAATTGAAAACCGGGCCGGAATTGATTGAGGGCAAGCCGGGGCTCGGGGCCGGGATCGGCAACGGCCGGGGCGTAGGTACCGGCTGCGGAGCTGGAGCTGGAGCTGGAGCTGGAGCTGGAGCTGGAGCTGGAGCTGGCAGCGGCGCAGGCAGCGACAACGGCAACGGCAACGGTTTGGGCAGCGCAGGCGGTGGGGCGACGATTACCCGCGGCGGTATCGCGTCGAGCTCGCGGCTGACTGGCGGGCTTGGCACCGGCACCGGGGCCGCCACTGCCAGTTGCGGGGGCTTATCGCGGTCCTTCGGCTTGTCCCGCGATTTATCCTTATCTTTGCCCTTGTTCTTGCCGTCGTTTTTGCCCAGCACCGGCGGCGGAGCAACCGCAGCCAGCACCACGCGCGGGCGGGCGTAAGCAGCAAAGCGCGGATCGTCGTGACCAATTTCGGCGGCGCGCGGAAACTGGCCAAGGTTGCCCGCTGCGGCCTGCTGCGCCGCAGTCAGCTTGGGCATATAGCGCAAGTAGGCGGTCATCGAATTGGCCATCTCCTCGGGCATGGTCTGGTGCACGATGCTTTCAGCCTCGTCGGGCACGCCCAGGATCGCCAGCGCAAACGCCCGGGCGCGCCAGGCACCCTTGTCTTGCCGCTGGAGCAGCGGGCCAAGCGTAGCTTCCATACCGCGCCGGTCGCCGGAAATCGCCTGGCTCAGCGCCAATCTGCGTGAAGTTTCGTCGCTTGCCGTCAGCGCGAGTGATTGGCGGTAATACGCCTGCGCAGTCTGATTATCGCCCACCAAATCATAAGCCAGCCCGCGATCGGCCACCCGCGCGGCGTCGATCGGACCGAACTTCTCGGCATCCTTGAACATGCTGATCGCCGCGATCGGGTCTGCGCCCAGCACAAACGCCCCGGCCAGTCCCGCCTTGGCTCGCACCGAGCCCGGCCACAGCGTGTCAGCGCGATGGAAGAAGCCGATTGCCGCCTGCACATCGCCCAGCTCTAGCGAGGCCCGCCCGGCAGCGATCAAGGCTTCAAGGTCCTGCGGATTGCGCGCCAGCAAGCCCAGCGCATCGTTGAGCTTCATCCCGGCAGATTGCACCGGCAAAGACTGGACCACCGGATCGGCCAGGGCCGTTTGCGGCACCAACGCCCCGCCAATCAACGCGCAGCCGAGCGCAGCACCGGCAAGCTTGCTACGGAACCCCGAAATTCGGCCGACTGGCTGGGACATTGGCGCGGGTTCACTCATTTGACGGCCGCTGGCAAGCGGCAGCCGGGGCGGATACCCCGCCCCGGCTGAACCGCGTCCTAATGCGATCGCAACAATCTATTGGTTGTTCTGGCGGCCAAGGAACCTTGGGATCGAGATCGAGGGGCCTTCTTCGTCATCATCATCGTCTTCGGTGGCACTGCGTCCGCCGCGCGACAAGTTGGCCATGCGTTCGAACAGCGTTGCCCCGCTGCCGGCCTTGGGCGGGGTATTGCGAACAGGGTTTGCGGCCGGCGGCGCAGGCGCTGCCGGTTCGGGTGCCGCATCGGAAGCACCGTCGCCGCCATCGCCCAGCGAGTCATCGTCGCTAGAGACAAGTCCGCGGCGACGGCCGGGCATGAACCCACCGCTGCCGACAGGCGCATCTTCATCAGCCAGCCGCGACGCATCAAGCAGCAGCTCATCGTCGCCGCCGGAGCCTTGCGGGGCATCGCTGTCGCTGCCGGTGTCTGCTTCAAGCTCGAGTTCGAGCGGATCGGTGGCAGTCTCTTCGCTGGCGGAAGTGCCGGGCATATCCCAATCGTCATCTGCAATAGCGGCGACCGGTTCCGGCTCGCTAATCTCGGCCAAAGGCTCGGGCGCGGGGTTGCGGTCAAATAGCGGTTCGGCCGCAGGCATTGCCATCGACGGCCGCGCTGGCCCGCGTGAGCTGCCCATGTTAAACGGACGCGCAGCTTCTTCGGCCATCGAGGCGGTCTGTTCGATCCCGGTGGCGACCACCGAAACGCGGATCTTGCCCTGAAGGTCCGGATTGAACGCCGAGCCCCAGATGATGTTAGCGTTGGGATCGACCAATTCGCGGATATGATTGGCGGCTTCGTCGACTTCGAGCAGCTTCATGTCTTCGCCGCCGATGATCGAGATGATTACGCCCTTGGCGCCTTGCATTGAGACACCGTCGAGCAGCGGATTGGCGATCGCCTTTTCCGCCGCCTCAAGCGCACGGTTTTCGCCACTGCCTTCGCCGGTGCCCATCATCGCCTTGCCCATTTCGGCCATGACCGAACGGACGTCTGCGAAATCGAGATTGATCAGCCCGGGCATGACCATCAGATCGGTTATCGAGCGCACCCCCTGCTGGAGCACCTCGTCGGCCATCTGGAAGGCTTCCTTGAAAGTGGTTTCCGCCTTGGCGACCAGAAATAGGTTCTGGTTGGGGATCACGATCAGGGTATCGACGTGCTTTTGCAGTTCTTCGATCCCGGCGTCAGCCGCGCGCATCCGGCGGGTTCCTTCGAACAGGAACGGTTTGGTCACCACGCCTACGGTCAGCACGCCTTTGTCACGCGCCGCCTTGGCAACCACTGGCGCAGCGCCGGTGCCGGTGCCGCCGCCCATGCCCGCTGCGATGAAGCACATGTGCACGCCTTCGAGCGCGCGCTCGATTTCGGCCATGCTTTCTTCTGCCGCCGCCCGGCCGACTTCGGGGCGAGCCCCGGCACCCAGGCCCTGGGTGATGTCCGAGCCCAACTGGATCCGGTGATCCGAGATCGAATTGTTGAGCGCCTGCGCATCGGTGTTGGCAACGACGAAGTCGACCCCTTCGATCCCGGCGGTGATCATGTTGGCGATGGCGTTGCCGCCGGCTCCGCCCACCCCGATCACTGTGATGCGGGGACGAAGCTCTTCAACAGCGGGCGCTCCGATATTGATGCTCATTTGAATGTCTCCTGGCCGTGACGGCGGACGCGTTAATTACAGTTAATTCGGGTCTTGCACACATAGAATCGGCGAATCAAAGCCGCCGAAGCCTTTGTCCACAGTCACCAAAATGCAGATGAGGGCCAGCCCTTAGCGCAGCCCATCCTAAAAATACTCGCGCATGGCGTGGTACAGGCGTCCAACCAGCTTGAACCCGCGATAGCGGATCACCGGCTGGAAGCCGCGTCCGACCGCGCGGATGTCGATCGGATCGGCCGCCGCATAGAGCACCAGCCCGGCGAGTGTGGTGAACCCGGGTGTCGCGTGAGCCTCGGCCAAACCCTTCATTTGCTGCGGGCGGCCGATCCGGACCGGCTTGCCCAACGCCGATTGCGCGTAGTCAGGCAGCCCAGCCAGCTCGGCTCCGCCGCCGGTCAGCACCACCAGCTGGCCGCGCTGTCCGCTGAAGCCCAAGCCCTTGAGCGCCTTGCCGACTTCCTCGGTCCATGCCGCCAGCTGCGTGGTGATAACCGAGACCAGTTCGGCACGCGGCACGCGGTTCTTGTCATCGGCGTGGCGTGCGGCAGGTCCGCTGCTTTCCTCGCCGGGCGCATTGACCGGGATCATTTCGCGGTGGTCGGACGGACTGGCGATGGCCGAGCCGTGGACGCATTTGAGCCGTTCGGCCTGGAACCGCCGGATCCCGAAGGCCGAGGCGATCGCATCGGTGATGTCGCCCGAGCCCAGCGGGATCGTCACCAGCCCGAGCAGCATGCCTGCCGCATAAACCGAGACATTGGTCACCTCGCCGCCGAATTCGACCAGCGCCACACCCAGTTCGCGCTCTTCGGCTGACAGGCAGGCATAGCCCGCCGCAATCGGCGAACCAACGACAGCTTCGACATCGAGGTGGGCGTTCTGCACCGCTTCTGTGATGTTGCGGATCGGTGCACCATCGGCGAGCATCACGTGAATATCCACCCCGAGCCGCTCGGCATGGAGCCCCTTGGGATCGGCTACCCCATCCGCGCCGTCGAGCGTGTAGTGCGCGGGCTGCGCGTGAAGTACCATCCGCCCGTCGGGCTGGATCACATCGCGCGCCGAAACCAGCAGATGATCGATATCGTCAGCCTCGATCCGGCGTCCGCCGATATCGACCTCAACTTGCGCGACCGAACTCGCCAGGCCCGCGCCCGAGGTGCCGATCCACACGCTCGACACCGAGGTGTTGGCCATCTTCTCGGCGCGCTCGACCGCGTCGCGCACCGCAAAGGTCGCGGCGGCCATATCGGTGACGTAGCCGCGCTTGATCCCTTGCGCAGCCCGGTGGCCCGAGCCGAGCACGAGCATTTCACCGGTTTCAGTGAGCCCGGCGATCATCGCTGAAATGCGGAACGAACCGATGTTGACCGCGCCGAACACGCGCGAAATGCGGGGTGGCGGCATCAGTCGACTTCCTTCTTCGGCGGTTTGGCCGGGTTGCCGGTGGGCAGCGTTGTCGGTGCCGTCGTTGCCTTGGGCGTCGGCGCCAGGTGCGCGGATTCGACCGGATCGGTGCGATCGGGCATGCGAATATAAATCCGGTCGCCTGCGCGCATATCGAAGGCCACCGCCTTGCCGCCGAGCAAACGGTTGCGCCCGTCAAGCTGGGCAAAAGTGACCAGCGACTTGGCGCTGTCGTCCTTGCCTTCGGGCAGCGCGAGCAGTTGTCCGGTCTTGAAGGTCAGGTTCCAGCGGCGGTTGCCGACCCATTCAGCGCTCCTCAGCTGCGGACGTAGCGCCGGGGCCGCATCAAGCAACCCAGACAGCGCGGCAACCTGCTGCCCCGCGCCGGGGCCGGAGAGGACCAGCTTGCCCTTGGTGCGCTCTTCCGAGACGTTCTCAAGCTCGCGTCCGGTTGCATCGATCAGCACGAACCGGTCAGGCTTGGCCAGCACTGCCACCGGCTTGCGTTCAACAATGTCGATCACCAGCGTATCGGGGAGCTGCCGCGAAACCCGCGCATCCTCGACCCATGACAGCGCCATCAACCGCCCGCGCACCGTATCGAGATCGACGAAGGGCATAGCCCGGTCACGGTCCGCGAGCGCGATCTGGTACACCTTCAATTCGTTGAGATGCTTGGTCCCGCGCACGTTGACATTGTGCAGCTCAAACCCGGCCTGATGCGCCAGGCGCGCCAGCTGCTCCTGCGCCATCGTCGGCACCCCGGCAAAGCTCGCCGCCATCCACGCCAGCACCACCGCGCCGCCCAGGATCATGGCGAGGAAAATGCGGTGCAGCTGGCGTTCGCTGAACGGCTGGATCGCCATGATCGTATCGATCGCCGAGCCGGTCCGCGCCTTGGCTGCGCGCACCTGCCGCGCCTTGCCTTGCGCCGAGGCGACCCGCCGCACGCTTTTGCCGCCGCGTTTGATCTTGGTCCCGCTCACTTTTGCGCATCCTTCCGGGCCAGTGCATCGGCAATGATGATCTCGACCAGTTCGCCGTATTCGATACCGAGATGCCGCGCCTGTTCGGGGACGAGGCTTAGCGGGGTCATGCCCGGTTGGGTGTTGGTTTCAAGCACGAACAGCCCCTCGAGCCCGCGCTCGTCATCCCAGCGGAAATCGGTCCGGCTGCACCCGCTACACCCCAAAATGCGGTGTGCCCGCAATGCAAGATCGAGGCAAGCCTTTGTAATATCGTCGGGAATTTCGGCCGGGCAGATGTGCTCGGTCATCCCGTCGGTATATTTTGCGTCGAAATCGTAGAAGCCTGATTTGGGCTTGAGCTCGGTCACCAGCAGAGCCCGATCACCCAGCACCGCAGTGGTCAGCTCACGCCCGCGAATAAACGGCTCGGCGAGCAGGCGATCAAACTCCTGCCACGGCCCCTTGGCCAAGGGGCTGATCGGATTGCCGTAATTGCCTTCATCGGTGACAATCGCCACGCCGACCGACGAGCCTTCGTTGACCGGCTTGAGCACGTACGGCCGCTCAAGCGGGTCGCGCTCATAGATCTCGGCAGTGTCGACAATCCGCCCGCCGGGCATTGGAATGCCGTGCGGCACGAGCGCCTGCTTGGTCAGTTCCTTGTCGATCGCGATCACCGAAGTGGCGAGGCCCGAGTGGGTGTAAGTCAGTCCCATCAAGTCCATCATGCCCTGCACCGTGCCGTCTTCGCCCGGCGAGCCGTGGAGCGCGTTGAACACCACATCGGGCGCAGTCTCCGCCAGCCGCTGCGCCACATCGCGGGCCATGTCGATCCGGGTGACCCGGTGGCCGCGTTCCTCCAGCGCCGAGGCCACGCCCTCGCCGCTCATCAGCGAAACCGACCGTTCATTCGACCACCCGCCCATCAGGACCGCGACGTGAAGTTTGGGGAGGGTCATGCCGCACCCACCCTCTGAATTTCCCATTCGAGCGTCACGCCCGACTTCTCCTTCACCCGCCGCCGCACTTCTTCGCCCAGCGCTTCGATATCGGCGCTGGTGGCCTCGCCGAGGTTGAGCAGGAAGTTGCAGTGCTTCTCGCTGACCTGCGCCCCGCCGATGGTCAGCCCCCGGCACCCGGCTTGATCGACCAGTTGCCAAGCCTTGTGGCCTTCGGGGTTTTTGAAGGTGCTGCCGCCGGTCTTCGAGCGCAGCGGCTGGCTGGCTTCGCGGCTGGCGGCGATCCGGTCCATTTCGGCCTGGATTTCGTCTGGTTTACCCGCGTGGCTTTTGAACCGGGCTGCCACAACGATGGCACCTTCGGGCAGGCTCGAGTGCCGGTAGGTATAGTTGAGCGTTGTGTTGCTGAGGGTTTGCAATGTTCCGCAGCGCAGGACAACGTCGCAATCGACAAGGATATCCTTGACCTCGCCGCCGTAAGCGCCGCCGTTCATCCGCACGAACCCGCCAACCGTGCCGGGGATCGAGCGGAGGAATTCAAGACCCGCAATGCCGTTATCCCGCGCGGTCGAGGAGACGAGGATGCCCGAGGCACCGCCGCCGCAAGCGAGCGTGTGGTCGGCGGAAAGCGTTACTTTGGCAAAAGCCTTGCCCAGCCGCACGACCACTCCCGGAACGCCGCCATCGCGCACGATCAGGTTGGACCCCAGCCCGAGCGCCATCACCGGCACTGCAGGATCGAGATCGCGCAGGAAAGCTTGCAGGTCAGCCACGTCTTTAGCCTCGAACAGCCATTCAGCCGTGCCGCCCGATTTGAACCAGACGAGCGGCGCGAGCGGGGCGTTGGGGGTGAGTTTGCCTGCAACGCGCGGCAGAGTATCGGCCATCATGCCGCCCTCCGCGCTGCAACAGCATCGGCCAAACCAGCCGCCCACTTGGTGATATCCCCCGCGCCAAGGCACACCACCATGTCGCCCGGTTCGACCACTTCGGCGAGCAACTGCGCCAGTTCCTCCGGCCCCGAGACAACCTGCGCCGAGCGGTGCCCGCGCGCTTTCATGCCCTTAACCATCGCGTCAGAACTGATCCCGTCGATCGGCTGTTCACCTGCGGCGTAAACTGGCGCCGCGAAGACGATGTCGGCGTCGTTGAAGGCGCTTTCGAAGTCTTCGAGATGATCGCGCAGCCGCGTGAACCGGTGCGGCTGGACCACCGCGATAACCCGGCCTGTTTGGACCCCTTCGCGCGCAGCAGCCAACACTGCGCGGATTTCAACCGGGTGGTGGCCGTAGTCGTCGATTACTGTGGCACCGTTGACCTCACCAACCTTGGTAAAGCGCCGTTTGACCCCGTGAAATTTAGCAAAGCCCGTTTGGATCACATCGTCCGCGCAGCCCATTTCCGAAGCCACCGCAACTGCGGCCAGCGCGTTCTGGACATTGTGACGGCCCGGCATCGGCAGGTCGATCGCGGCAATCCGGCGCTGGCTGCCATCACGCTGGCGGATCATCACGTCGAACGTGTTGCCGCCGGGATAAGGCGTAACGTTCTCACCGCGCACATCGGCCTGCGCGGAAAAGCCGTAAGTCACCACGCGCCGATCGCGCACCCGGGGGATCACGGCCTGGACTTCGGGATGATCGATGCACAGCACCGCGCAGCCATAGAACGGCACATTCTCGATGAATTCGACGAAGGCCTCTTTCACCGCGTCGAAGCTGCCGTAGTGATCGAGGTGTTCGGGATCGATGTTGGTGACCACCGCGATGGTCCCGTCGAGCCGCAGGAACGAGCCATCGCTTTCGTCGGCCTCGACCACCATCCAGTCGCTCGCGCCGAGCCGCGCGTTCGAGCCATAGGAATTGATGATCCCGCCGTTGATCACGGTCGGGTCGATCCCGCCCGCATCGAGCAGCGCTGCGACCATCGAGGTGGTGGTGGTCTTGCCGTGCGTTCCCGCGACCGCGACAGTGCGCTTGAGCCGCATCAGCTCGGCGAGCATTTCAGCGCGGCGCACCACCGGGATCCGGTGTTCGAGAGCGGCGGCGACTTCGGGGTTGCTGCGCTTGACCGCTGTCGAGGTTACTACCACCGCAGCATCGCCCAAGTTCTCAGCCACGTGGCCGATCATCACCTTGATCCCGCGTGCGCGCAGCCCTTCGACCACATAACCTTCAGCAATATCGCTGCCCTGCACGGTGTAGCCGAGGTTGTGCATCACTTCGGCGATGCCCGACATGCCAATCCCGCCGATTCCGACGAAGTGAATGGTGCCGATTTCAGTGCCGACGCCTTTCATCGTCCGTCGTCCCCGGCTCGACCGGGGACCGCTGGCCTCCAGGTCGGATCAAGCGGCCAGCGATCCCCGCTTTCGCGGGGATGACGGGATTGCGGCTCCATCACGCGACCTGCTCTTGCCCGCTTGCCGCCACTTCACGCGCGACCTGGATCACATCCATCAGCGGCGCGCCGCCGAAGCCTTCGACCAGATCGGCAAGGTCGCTGGCGGCGTTCGGATAGCCGCAATTCCACGCCGCATGCGCCGCTGTGGCGAGCGTTTCGGGGTTCATCGCGATCGCCTGGATTTGCTTGGCGAGTTCCACCGGCGTGAACCGGTCCTGCCGGATCATCCGCGCCCCGCCCATTGTGCAAACTTCGCGGGTGTTGGCCGCCTGGTGATCGTCGGTCGCAATCGGCAGCGGCACGAGGATCGCCGGGCGACCGACTGCAGTCAGCTCGGCAATGGTCGAGGCCCCGGCGCGGCCGATGAACAGGTGCGAGTCCGCGAGCCGCGCTGCCATGTCCTCGAAATAGGTCCCAAGCTCAGCGGGAATTTCGTGCCCGGCATAGCGCGCGCGGACCGCGTCGATATCCTCGGCGCGGCATTGCTGGGTGACTTGCAAGCGGCCGCGCAAGGCCGGGGGGAGCATCGCCAGCCCATCGGGCACGACCGCCGACAGCACGCTTGCGCCCTGGCTCCCGCCGGTCACCAGCACGCGCAGCAGGCCTTCCTCGCTGAACGGCGGGAACGGCTGATCGCGCAGCGCGAGGACCTCAGCGCGGACCGGATTGCCGACCAGATGGACCTTGCTGGCATGCTTGGGTGCAAGGCGCGCGACCTCGCGGTACGAAGTCGCGATCGCATCGACGCGCCCGGCGAGCAGGCGATTGACCCGGCCAAGCACGGCGTTCTGTTCGTGGATGACGCTCGGCACGCCCACGCTTGTCGCCGCCCACAGCGCAGGCAGAGCCGGATAACCGCCAAACCCGATCACCGCGCTGGGCTGAAAGCTTTCAAACAACCGCAACGCCATGCGCTTGCCTTCGTAAACCGCCTCTGCAGCCTTGGGCCACAGTAGCGGGTTTTTGCCAAAGCGCCCGGCGGGGAGGACATGGCTGACCAGCGCGTGCGGCTTGCCCGGCAACCGGTTGCCGCGATCATCGGTGATCAGCGCAACATGGTGCCCGCGCGCCTCAAGCTCGGCCGCGAGCGCGAAGGCCGGGATCAAGTGCCCGCCAGTGCCCCCAGCGGCGAGGACATAATGACGCGAAACGCTGCTCATCGCCGCTGCTCCCGTGGCTTGGCACCCAACTGGCGCAGCGAAAACCGCTCGCGCTTGATATAGGGATTGCGCCGCGTGATCGCGAGCAGGAACCCGACGCCCAGGCAAATCGCGATAGTCGAGGAACCGCCGTAGGAGATCAGCGGCAAGGTCATCCCCTTGGACGGGAACAACTGGAGGTTGACGAGGATATTGATAAACGCTTGTCCGCCCAGCTGCGCGGTCAATCCGGCTGCGGCAAGGGTGGTGAACAAGTCTTCCTCATCAAGCAGCCGCAACAGCACGCGGGTAACGAGCGCAAGATACAAGGCCACGATTATCGCGCAGGCGATCAACCCGAATTCCTCGCCGATGACCGAGAAGATGTAATCGGTATGCGCTTCGGGCAGACCAAGCTTGCGGGTGCCGAGCCACATCCCGGTGCCGGTCCAGCCGCCGCCCAGCAAAGTGCGCTGCGCGAGATCAACCTGATCGAAGGCAGTGCCGCCGCCGACGAAACTGTCGATCCGGTTGCGCGCGTTTTCATAGAACATATAGGCCAGCACCACGCCGGCCACTCCAGCCCCGCCAGCCAGGCCAATGCGTTTCACCGAAATTCCCGACATTAGCACCATGACGAACCATACCCCGCCAAACAGGATGGTCGATCCGAAATCGGGCTGGGCCATCAGCAGCACCGCGATCATCCCCATCAGCCCGGTGCTAAGCTCGATCGCCGGCAGACCCGGATCGCGCACGCGCCACGACAGGATCCACGCGAGGATGATCGCGAAAGCAGGTTTGAGGAATTCAGACGGCTGCAATGACATGCCCAAATTGAGCCAGCGCCGCGCGCCGTTGACGCTGAACCCCGCGACCGGAACCAGCATCAGCCCGATCAGCATTGCAAAGCCGAGCAAAATCCCCGCCCGCCGCGCCATGTCGCGCGGCATCATGCTCGCCCCGAACATCGCGATAAGGCCAAGGAACTGCCAGCGCAGGTGAATGTAAAAGAAGTGTAGCTCATCGAGCCGCACTTTGCTGGTCGACAGCCGCCGGGCGCTTGCCGGGCTTGCGGCCGCCACTGCAGCGGTGCCAATTGCCATCAGGATCAGCACGATCAGCAGCAGCCCGCGGTCGATCTCGCGCCACCAGATGGCGAGGTCATTGCGGCGGCGCTGCTTGTGACGCTGGGCTGCACTTTCGGTGCCAAGCCGTCCGCCGCGCGGCACCAGAGGGGGATTTGAAGCCATCAGCGCTTGGCTCGCAGCGGTGCTGCGGGTGCGGACAGCGCCTGCACAATTTGCCGGAACGCATCGCCGCGGGCCTCGTAATCGCGGAACTGGTCAAAACTGGCGCAAGCGGGCGAGAGCAGGACCACGTCGCCCGGCTGCGCCACGTCCATCGCTTGGCGGATCGCCTCACACATCATCTCGCTGCGAGTCACCGGAACCTGGTCTTCGAGCAAATCGGCAAACAGCGGCCCGGCCTCCCCGATGGTATAAGCCGCAGCGACATTACCGACGAACGGCATGCATTCGCCCAGGCTATCGTCCTTGGGCAGTCCGCCGACGATCCAGTGAATCCGGCGGCGCGGATTCGGCGGGAACGCGGCGAGCGCAGGTGCGGTCGAGGCAGGATTGGTTGCCTTGCTGTCATTTATGAACATCACCCCGTTCACATCGGCGACGCGTTCCATGCGGTGCGGCAGGCCCCGGAAGCTGGCGAGCGCTGGACGCCACTGCGCCGCAGTCAGCCCCAGCGCGTCGGCAATCGCCACTGCCACTGCCGCGTTCTGGAGGTTGTGCGGGCCCTGAAGCGAGGGCCAGTCGGCCTGCAGCGCAGCCAGATCAGTACCATCGACGATGCGGACTTTGGCGGGATCGCGCAGCTGGCTTTCGCGCGCGGCGATCCCTTGGGTCATCGCATCCGACGTTCCGAACACCGCAAACTGATCAGCGCGCTGCATCGCGAACAGCCGCGCCTTGGACGCGGCATAGCCGGTAAATCCATCATACCGGTCAAGGTGGTCCGGCGTTACGTTAAGCAGCGCCGCAACGTCACATTGCAGCGTCTGCGTGAGATCAAGCTGATAACTCGACAGCTCAAGGATATAGACCCCGCCGGCGTCGAGCGGATTCTGCCCCAGGATCGGCAACCCGATATTGCCGCCCATCCGGGTCGGCAGTGCGGCGCTCTGGACGATATGGTGGAGCAGCGCAGTGGTAGTCGATTTGCCGTTAGTCCCGGTAATTCCGACCACGCGGTGCGCGGGCAAATTGGGCCGGGCCTGCGCGAACAGTTCAATATCGCCGATCACCGGCACGCCGAAGCTCGCCGCGTGCCCGGCAATCGGATGCTGGTTAAGCGGTACCCCCGGGGACACCACCACCCCGGCAAATCCGCTCAGGTTCATCCCGACCGGATCGGCCAGCGCGCAGCGATCGCCGATCGCGCGGCGCGGTTCCTCGCGGCTGTCCCACGCGGTGACGCTTGCTCCGCCCGCGAGCAGACTGTTCACCGCCGACATGCCCGACCGGGCGAGGCCCAGCACTGCAAACCGCTGTCCGGCAAAGGCGGGGGTGGTGATCATCGCAGCTTGAGCGTCGACAGCCCGATCAGCGCGAGCACGATCGAGACGATCCAGAAGCGGATCACCACGGTGGCTTCCTGCCAGCCCAATTGTTCGAAGTGATGGTGGATCGGCGCCATCTTGAACACGCGTTTGCCGGTGCGCTTGTACACCGCGACCTGGATTATCACCGAAACCGCTTCGAGCACGAACAGCCCGCCGACGATGGCCAGCACGATCTCATGATGCGCCGCGACCGCGATTGCGCCCAGTGCCCCGCCCAGTGCAAGACTGCCGGTATCGCCCATGAACACTGCCGCTGGCGGCGCGTTGAACCACAGGAAGGCCAGCCCCGCGCCCATGATCGCCGCGCACAGGATCGCCAGCTCGCCCGCACCCGGGACATGCGGGATGCCCAGGTAATGCGCAAAATCGACCCGGCCGGCGAGGTAGGCAATGATTGCGAATGCGCCTGCCGCGATCACCACCGGCATAGTGGCGAGACCATCCAGACCGTCAGTCAGGTTAACCGCATTGCCCGCGCCAACCATCACCAGTGCGGCGAAGGGGTAATACAGCCAACCCAGCGGAATGTAGTGATAACTCAGCACCGGGATATAGAGATTGGTCCCGACATGGCTGACGATGATCCAACTGGCGACCCCCGCCACCGCAAATTCTGCCAGCAGCCGAACCCGCCCGGAAATCCCGACGGAGCTGCGCTTTTTGACCTTGTCGTAATCGTCGAGGAACCCGATCAGCCCGAACCCGCCGGTCACTGCAAGGCAGGCCCAGACGAACGGATCGCTGAGGTCCATCCACAGCAGCATCGAAAACAGCAACGACACCAGGATCATCAGCCCGCCCATGGTCGGCGTGCCGCGTTTGGCGAGGTGCGATTGCGGACCGTCTGCGCGGATCGGCTGGCCCTTGCCCTGCCGCAACCGCAGCATGTTGATGAAGCGCGGACCGATGACCAATCCGACGACAAGCGCTGTCATCAGTGCTGCGCCCGCGCGAAACGTCTGGTAGCGGATCAGGTTCGCCACGCCTTCGAAATGAAAGTAATGTGCGATCAGGTAAAGCATGCCTGATCCTAATCCTTTTGTTGCGTCAGAGCTGCAACTACAGTTCCCAGCCCGACCGAATTCGACCCTTTGACGAGAATTGCGTCGCCGCTTTCCACCCCAAGCTCTCGCAAGCGCGCAAGCGCATCGCGGGCCGATCCGCAATGCGCGATGGCTGGTAGCTTGCCAAGCAATGACTTACCGGGTTTCCCCAGTTCATCGGCCAGCACCTGCATCTCGTCGCCCACCAGGATGACCTGATCGATTTTGGCGACCACCAGCGGCTCAAGCAGTGCGGCGTGAAATGCCGGGCCAAGTTCGCCCAGTTCCTTCATCGCGCCCAGTACCGCAATCCGCCGCCGCGCCGAAGTCTGACCGAGTTGCGCAAGCGTGGCGCGCATTGATGCGGGGTTGGCGTTGTAGCTTTCGTCGATCAGCAAGGCCTGGCCCGAGCCATCGCCGCCGCGCGCGGTCAGCACCGTGCGCGCGCCCCGGCCCTTGAGCCCCTGCATTTCCGCAAGGGCCAGCCCGGCCGCGCCAAGATCGCCGCCGACCGCGCGAACTACCGCCATCACGCAAAGCGAATTGGCAATCCAGTGCTCGCCCGGTTCGGCCACGGTGTAGCAGATCCGCCGGTCGCCAAGGTCGGCGGTAATCAGCGAGCCGCCGCCCGGAGCTGGCACCGCGTCAAGCAAACGGACCGTTGCATGCGCCGACCGGCCGAACGACTGAAGCGTCACCCCCAAGCGATCTGCGGCACCTTTCAACCGGGCGTAATGCGGGCTGTCAGCCGGAACGATCGCAATGCCTCCGGGTTCCAGGCCTTGGAAGATCTCCGCCTTGGCGTCGGCAATCGCCTCTTCGCTGCCGAGCATCTCTATGTGCGCCGGCGCAATCGTGGTGATCACGGCAATATTGGGCCGCACTTGCCGGGTCAGCGCGGCGATTTCGCCAGCGTGATTCATACCCATTTCGAAAATGCCGAACTTGGCGCGGGCGAGCATTCGCGCCAGGCTGAGCGGCACGCCGACATGGTTGTTGTAGCTCTTGACCGAGCGGTGCGCCTGGCCCCGGCTGGAACGGTCGAGCGCGGCGAAGATCGCTTCCTTGACCCCGGTCTTGCCGACCGAGCCGGTTACTCCGATAATCTGCGCCGAACTACGCTGCCGTGCCGCTTTCGCCAGAAGCGCGAGCGCGGCAGTCGTATCGTCCACGAGGACATGCGGGCCATCGACCGGGCGGTCGACCACCACCGCTGCGGCACCGCGCGCAAAGGCCGCGGCAACGAACTTGTGCCCATCCATCGCTTCGCCCTTGAGCGCAAAGAACAGATCGCCGGGCATCACATCGCGGCTGTCAATCTCGACGCCGGAAACTTGAAACTGGCCGACCGCGACCCCGCGCACTGCGCGCGCAACTTCGACCGCGTCCCACAACGCCAGTCCCAGTTCGTCGTCATCCTCAATTGGCCAGGCGAGGATCTTGGCTAGAGCATTCATGCTGCGCACTCCCTGGCAACGGTAACGTCGTCAAACGGCAGGACGCGCATTGCGTCCCCCGCCCCGATAATCTGGCCCTGTTCATGGCCCTTGCCCGCGATCAGGACGATGTCGTTCGGCCCGGCTTCGGCAATCGCGGCCGCAATTGCGGCGCGGCGCTCGCCGCCATCGCGCAGCTTGCCCGGGGCGCCAGCGAGAATCGCGGCACGAATTGCGGCAGGGTTTTCGCTGCGCGGATTATCATCGGTGACGATGCCAAGGTCGGCCTGGCTGGCGGCGATCCGGCCCATTTCCGGACGCTTGCCTTGGTCGCGGTCACCGCCTGCGCCGAACACCACGATCAGGCGGCCGGTGCAATGCGGCCGCAGTGCAGCGATCGCCGCTTCAAGCGCATCGGGGGTGTGCGCATAGTCGACGTAAAGCGGCGTTCCGGCGCGGCTGATCGCGGCGCGTTCAAGGCGACCGCGCACGGGTTGGAGCCGAGCGAGCGTATCGAACACGCGGGTTGGATCGCTGCCACTGGCAATCGCGAGACCAGCCGAGACAAGCGTATTTGCGGCCTGATAAGCCCCGATCAGCGGCAGTTTGACGGTGTAAGCGGTACCGTCATGCTCGATTTGCAACGTCTGGCCCAATTGGCCGGGCGAACGAGCGAGAAGGCGGATGGACGACCCGTTTTTGTTGTCTTTTGTCCTACCCGCCTTCTCGCCCACGCTGAGCAGCCGCAGCCCCCGCTGTCGGACATGCTCGCAAACCTTGTCTGTCCATTCGTCATCGGCCCAAACCACCGCAGTGCCGCCTGCATCCACCACTTCATCGAACAGCCGCATCTTGGCGGCGAAGTAGTCAGCCATGTCGACATGGTAATCGAGGTGGTCGCGGCTAAGGTTGGTGAAGCCCCCGGCCATCACCTTCAGCCCTTCGTTGCGGTACTGCGACAGCCCGTGGCTCGAAGCCTCGTAGGCGACATGGGTAATTCCCTCGCGCGCCAGACCGCTCATGTTGGCGAGGAATGTGACGATGTCGGGGGTGGTCAGCCCGGTCGAGATACTTTCATCGGCGGTGGTCACCCCCAGGGTGCCGATGGAGGCCGCGCGCTCGCCCAGCATGCGCCAGATCTGGCGGGTCATCTCGGCGCACGAAGTCTTGCCGTTGGTTCCGGTTACCGCCACGATGATTTCGGGCACCGGCGTAAAGAACCCCGCCGCCAGCTGGGCAAAGGCCCGGCGCGGATTGTCGGCAACAATGTGCAGCGCGCCGTCTACCTGCGCCTCAGCGCGAGCGACCACCGCCACTGCACCGGCAGCCACGGCAGCGGGAATGAAGCTCTCGCCGTTGACTTGCATGCCCACGAACGCCCCGAACACAGTGCCCGGTGCGACCTTGCGGTGATCGATCGCGAAGCCGGTGACCTGCGCGTCACCGCTGCCACTGGGCAAAGCTATGTCGGCGCGCTGTGCCAGCGCGGCCAGCTTCACTCACCATCTCCGCTGCCGACCAGCGGGGCAAGGTCGGTGATATCCACGTCGCGCGTCGCGTCGGGCATAATCCCCAGCAGCGGCCCGATCCGCGGGACCAGCCGCCCGACCAGCGGCGCAGCGTTCCACGCGGCGGTGCGCTGGCCCGAACTGGCAGCGGTCGCCTTTGGCTCATCGAGCATTGCGATGATCACATAGCGCGGATGGTCCATCGGGAACGCGGCGGCGAAAGTCGCGATGATATTGGTCTTCTGGTAGCCATGAAGCCCGGGCTTTTCAGCCGACCCGGTCTTGCCGCCGACCCGGTAGCCCGCCGCGTTGGCTTTGCGTCCGGTGCCCAGATCGACAATCAGCCGCAGCAACTGGCGCATCCGCGCACTGGTCGAGGCCTTGAATACGCGCCGCCCTTCGACTTCTGAACCGGGCTGGACCTTGATCAGCGTGGCCGGGCGCCAGATCCCGCCGTTGACCATCGCGGCATAGGCCTCTGCGAGGTGCAGCGGAGTGATCGCCAGACCATGGCCGAAGCCGACCGTCATGGTGGTCGCCCGTGACCAATCGCCGCGCGGCCAGATCGGGAAACCCCGCGCCGGAAGTTCGATGTAGGGGCGTTCGTTCATCCCCAGCGCGCGCATGGTTGCGTTAAGCCGAACCCCGCCCAATTCATCGGCGACTTGCGCGGTGACGATGTTGGATGAATGGATCAGCGCTTCGGGCACATTAAGCGATGCTCCGAAGCTGTGGCTGTCGTGGATCTTGAACCGGCCGATCGCGATCGGCTGGTTAGACTGATAGCGGCGACCGAGGTTGGTTATCGTGCCGGCATCGATCGCCGCAGCAACGGTGATCGGCTTCATCACCGAACCCAGTTCATAAACCTGGTTGGTCACCCGGTTGAAGATGTTGGCCTCACCCGCGCCATCAATCAGGTTGGGGTTGAACGATGGCAGCGAAGCCAACGCGACCACTTCGCCGGTTTCAACGTCGAGGATGACCCCGGCGGCACCCTTGGCATTGGTATCGAGCATCGCGCGGGACATTTCGTCCTCAAGCGCGCCCTGTACCCGGGTGTCGATCGCCAGCATGGCAGGATTGCCGCGCGTTGCAGGATCGGTCAGCCGCTGGTTGAAGACCTGCTCCATGCCCACATGCCCCTGCCCGTCGGCCCCGACAAACCCGAGCACATGCGCCGCCATCGATCCTTGCGGATAGAACCGCTCGGTTTCGCGCGGGAATTCGAGCGCGGGCTCACCCATGGCGTGAATCTTGTTGGCATCTTCCGGCATGATCCGGCGGCGCAAATAGCCGGGCTTGCCCTCGGCCAGCCGCTTGGTCATCGCAGCAACGTCAAGATCGGGGAATATTTTGGCCAGCGCTGCTGCGACCAGCGCCGGACTGTGCACCAGCGGCGGGCCATCGCCGCCCAGCGCCGCCGGGTTGTACCACAGCGAATAAGCCGGGAACGCGCGCGCCAGCGGGACGCCGTTGCGATCGGTTATGTCGCCGCGTTGCGGCTGCAGCGCGGCGGCCAGATCGGCGGCGCTGGGCAGGCCCGCGAATAGCCCGAGGAACGCCAGCCGGAGCAATGCCGCCGCGGCAATTGTGCCGAACCCCAGCACCACCCACAATACCCGCCACTTGGCCATCAGCAAGCTGCGCGTGCGGACATTGACCAGCTCACGGCGGCCCGAAGTTATCGCAGTTGAGACGGCGATCGAATTCATTCGCTGCGCGCTCCGCGCGGTTCGACGCGGCTCAAGCGGTCGCGCAGGGTGGTTGCGGTGGTGGCTTTGGCTTCGCCGTGCCGGGGCGGTTCGGCGGCCATCGCCTTGCCTGACAAGGGTGAGACCATCGCCGGGATGCCGCTGGCGTCATCGGCGATTGCGGCGCTGGCCACGCGGATCGGGCTCGGCGCATCTGGCCCGCGTGCTTTGCCCAGCGCAGCAAGCTGGCGCTCGCCTTCAAGGTATTGCCCGGCGGTTGGCGCCTGATAGCCGAACTCGACATCGTTGAGCGACTTCAACTGCTGCTGGTTGGCGCGCGCTTCGAATTCGGTTTCGAGGAACAGTTTCTGCTGCCGCGTCGAGGCGATCTGGCGTTCGGTCAGACGTACCTGACTTTTGACCGCATTAACCTTGAACGTCAGCACCACGGCAAAGGTAAAACAAATCAGCAGCACGGCAAACCAGCCGACCTGGCGCAAACGATCCTGGGTAACGTTCATGCGGCCCTCCTGTGGCGTGGGCTGGCGTCAGAGCGCGTTGCGGCACGCAAGGTAGCTGAGCGGGCACGGGGGTTGCGCGCCAGTTCGGTTACTGATGGACGGATCGCCTTCGACAGTTGCGCAAAGGTTGGCGCAAAGGCCGGGGCACTTTGCGGCAAGTGGCGCGAGGCATTGGCCACCGCGCCACTGGCATCGCGCAGGAACTGTTTGACGATACGATCTTCGAGACTGTGGAAGCTGACTACGGCCAGCTTGCCGCCAGGGCGTAGCAGCGTTTCGGCTGCGTTCAGCCCTGCGGTCAGCTCGTCGAGCTCGGCGTTGATGTGGATCCGGATCGCCTGAAAACTGCGGGTCGCGGGATCTTTCGGAGCGCCGGGGTGATAGCCCAACGCCTTGCGTACTATGCCCGCCAGCTGCCCGGTCGTCTCGAGCGGGCGCGCGGCGACGATGGCGCGGGCGACACGGCGTGACTGGCGTTCTTCGCCGTAGGTATAAAGCACGTCGGCAATCTCGGCTTCAGCGGCGGCGTTGAGGAAATCGGCGGCACTTTCGCCTTCCTGGCCCATGCGCATGTCGAGCGGCCCTTCGAGCGAGAAGGCAAACCCGCGCTCCGCCTGATCGAGCTGCATCGAAGATACGCCGATGTCCATCACCACGCCGTCAACCTGCGCAACGCCCGCCGCCGCCATGGCATCGACCATCTCGGAAAAGCGCCGCGAATGAAGCACCAGCCGGGGCGGGTCCATTGCAGCCTCAGCCCAGCCCTGTCCCGCTGCAATCGCATCGGGATCGCGGTCGAACGCGTGGACGCTGGCCCCGGCATCGAGCAGCCGGCGGGTATAGCCACCCGCACCAAAAGTTGCGTCAATGATCACTGCGCCATCGAGCGGCGCAAATGCGGCGATTACCTCGTCGAGGAGCACCGGGACATGTGGCGCAGTGGTCACTTGCGCGCCCTCCCGGCCAGGGCCTGCGTCTCAAGGTCGGCGCAGGCTTCCTGCGCATCGTCCCAACCCGCTCCCATCTTGGCAAGTTCGGCCGGGTTCCACAGCGTGAACATCTTGCCGCCGCCCTGGAAGAACACGCTGGTGGTTAGCCCGCCCAACTTGAAATAACGTTCGGGCATGACGAACCGCCCGCTCTCGTCGAACGGCACCCGGGCAAAGCCGTAGAGCTGCTGCGCGCGAAAATCGCGGTCAAAATCTTCCTTGCGTTCGAGCGCGATTTCTTCCTCGCGGTCGAGTTCAGCTTCGAACTGATCGGCGCGGGAGAGGCCAAAGCCGGTCAGGCATTTCCACCGGGGATGTTTGGCGAGGCATAACAACCGTTCGCCCTGACCGGATTCACGGACCGACTTGCGCAGTTCGGGGGGCAGCACGAAGCGGCCCTTTTCGCCAAGAAGCGAAAATCCCTGACCGCTGTAGGTGATCGCCTTGCCCGCCTCCACGATCTGTCCCGCCTATGCCGGTGTCCCGGCGCCCCAAGTAAAAACCAGCCTTCCCCGTCCGCGCGCCTACGCGGCCGGAGCAATCCACATCGGGATCGTCGGCAAGTCTGCATGTCGATGAAACGAAGCATTAACCCTGCTTTTGCAGGGATGGAAGGGAAAATTGCGGGAATTTACGGGATAACCCGTTAAGCTGTTGAAAACTATACGTTTCAAACCGCGCCATTAAACTCAAGTTTGATGATGTTTCTAATATGTTCTATACAGAAATCAAGGGTTTACCGGGCGACTCTGGGACGAGTCGCGAACTGTCCCGCCAAATCCCGCGAACAGTGATTACCTGGCCAGAAAGGCACCGTCCAACAGCAGCCCGAATGCCTGCGCGCCCGCGCCCGCAGGATCGCTCCGCTCCAGCAATGCGGCGTCGGCTAGGGCGACCACCCGGCCCTTGCCGATCGCGCACGTGACTGCCAGCCCCTCGCCCCACAACCGGCAATTGGCCTGCCCGCGCGTCGCAAAGGTTCCGGCCAGGATCGTCGGGACGGTTACGCCCATCACGTCGCGGTCACGATGTTCGAGCGGTTGTCCGGCATCGAACTGCAAATCCAGCCCCCAACGCGCCAAGATCGGTGAGAGCATGGCCGCTGCTTGCGGACGGCGCGGATCGCCGACCGGATAAGGCGATTCCTCGGTGTATGCCGGATCGGAGAACAGCAGCAGGTGCCCGCCACCGCGCACCCAGGTATCGAGCGCGACATTCTCGGCCGGGCTGAGCACGCGCGGCTGCGCAATGACCAGCTGCGCAATCCCGGTGAGCGAGCGCGGTCCCGGTGCCAGCGTCAGCGTATCGAGCGGCACAATCTGGCCGTGCCGCGCCAGCACGGCCTTGGCCCAATGGGGCGGCTGGTCGCGGCGCACTTCGCTGCCGAGATCGGTCTGGTCGCTCCACAGCAGCGGAAGCGAGGTAAACAGCCCGATCGGCTGGATTGGGGCTTGTTGCCGCTGGAGGCTGAACCAGCCGATCAGGCCCAGCACCAGCGCCAGCCCGGTAGCTATCAGCCAAAACCTAGCTTTGTTAATGCTGCACCACGGACGGCGGAACGGTGGTCGCCGGAGCCTTGGCCCGCGGTGCTGCTTCGGGCTGCTGCGAGGGGACTACCCCGATGTCCGCCAACGGATCACTGCCTTGTGCCGCATTTACGCTCGACCCTGCCGAACTCTGCGGGCGGGCATCGGCCTGCCGGGCGCGATCGTTGATGATGTTGGCCAGCCCGACCACCATGACAATCGCGGCAATCCCGAACAGCCCGGACTGCAAGCGCTGCACGGCCTGCGCGCGCAATTCGCGCGCGCTCGGCGGCACATAGTGCTGCGGGGCGACAAGTGGTTGCAAGACCCGAAGTGGCGGTTGTGTTGCCATCTGCGGGCAACTCTAGCCGATCAGGTGAGCCAAGGGAAGACCGGCAAGTTTTTCGCGCGCAGCCACTCCGCATTGTAAAGGCTCGACAGGTAACGGAACCCGGTGTCACACAGGATCGTCGCGACGCGCACGTCTTCGCGGCCCTCGCCAACCAGCTGCTGCCCCAGCGCAATCGCGCCCGCTACGTTGATCCCCGACGACAGCCCGAGGCACAGTCCTTCTTCGGACAACAGCCGCCCGACCCATTCCAGGCCCTCTTCGTCCGAGACGCGGAACTGGGTATCGATCGGCGCGCCTTCGAGGTTGGCCGTAACCCGTCCCTGCCCGATCCCCTCGGCGACCGAAGAACCCTCCGCGCGCAGCTCGCCGCATGCGTAGTAGTTGTACAGCGCTGCGCCATGCGGGTCGGTCAGCGCGATGCGCACGTTGTCGTCGAATGCCTTAAGCCCCAGCCCGACTCCGGCGATGGTCCCGCCAGTGCCAGCAGAGCAGGTGAAGCCATCGATCCGGCCTTCCAGTTGGTCCCAGATCTCAACGGCGGTGCTTTCGATATGCGCCTTGCGGTTGGCGACATTATCGAACTGGTTGGCCCAGACCGCGCCTTCAGTCTCTTCGGCCAGCCGCCGCGAGGTGTGGACGAAATGGCCCGGATTGGAGAACGGCGCGGGCGGGACCAGCACCAGCTCGGCACCCAGCGCGCGCAAGGTGTCCATTTTCTCCTTGGACTGGTTCTCGGGCATGACGATCACGGTCTTGTAGCCCAGCGCATTGGCGACAAGCGCCAGCCCGATCCCGGTATTGCCGGCTGTGCCTTCGACAATCGTGCCGCCGGGCTTGAGCGTGCCCTTGTCTTCGGCATCGCGGACGATCCACAGCGCCGCGCGGTCTTTGACCGAGGCCCCGGGATTGGCGAATTCGCACTTGCCCCAGATCTCGCAGCCAGCCGCTTCGCTGGGCCCTTGCAGCAGCACCAGCGGCGTGTTGCCGATCAGATCGAGCGTGGAAGAACGGGTATCGGTCATGCGGCCCGAGTTAGGCAGCGCTCGGCCCGAGCGCAACGCAAATGCACTTCGCGGCCCGCAAGTAAGGTTTGCAGCAATCAGGTTCTCCCCGTTTTGCGAAGCCAAACGGGGAGGTCACAGACGCGAAGCGGCTGACGGAGGGGTAATGCAGCGGGGCCGGATACGCCGCCGTCTTTGGCTGTGCAAATGCCACTTCCCCATTTGTGGCATTCGCCAAAAATGGAGAGGACCAGAGTGGGATCAATCCTCCGGAGCGATCGTTACCTTGAGCCCGTCAAGCACGTCGCTCATTTGCAACTGGCACGACAGCCGCGAATTGTCCTGGCGGTGATCGGTGCTGTCGAGCAAATCGTTTTCGTCCTCACCTAGCAGCGCAACCTTGTCGGCAAAGGCGGGATCGACATAAACGTGGCATGTTGCGCAACTGCAGCACCCGCCGCACAGCGCAAGCAATTCGTCGAACCCGTTGTCGCGGATCGCTTCCATCACCGAAACGCCGCTCGCGGCATCGACTTCCTGTTCGACGCCGGCACGATTGACCACAATGAGCTTGGGCATTCCGCATCATCCTTTTCGCAAGATAGCGCCTGTTCGCGCCTTGGCGCGGCTGCTACCCAACCGGCTTTCCTTTGGCAAGCGGGACGGACGATGGGGATAAGCGCAAAGCAGATGAAGCACGATCTCGATGCTTTGGCGGCAATCGAGCCGGGTATGGCGAAGGCGCTCAAGCTGGCTGGCTATCCCGAACCGCGCATCCGCCCGCGCGGCTATGGCACCTTGATGCGGACCATCGTCGGCCAGCAGGTCAGCGTTGCCGCCGCCGCATCGATGTGGCGCAAGTTCGAAGCCTTCGCCGGAGAAGACCTGGACCCTGAAAAGATCCTCGCCGCCGAGTTTGACACGCTGCGCGCCTGCGGGCTTTCCCGGCAAAAGCAGGGCTATATGCGGTCATTGTGCGAACTTGTGGTCAGCGGCGATCTCGATTTTGAATCGCTCCCGGCCGACGACGAGGAAGCCATTGCCCAGCTCACCCGGATCAAGGGGATCGGAAGGTGGTCAGCAGAGATTTACCTGCTGTTCGCCGAAGGCCGCGGCGACATTTGGCCCGCTGGAGACTTGGCGGTACAAGCCGGGCTGCACAAAATCCTCGGCCTCGACGCGCGCCCGAGCGAAAAGCAGACCCGCGAACTCGCCGAAGGCTGGCGCCCCTATCGCGGCGCGGCAGCGATTTTCACTTGGCATTGCTATAACAATCCAGCCCTATGAGGCTGAAATCGGGCGGCAGTCACCCTCGCGCAAGTTGTCCGGCTCGCGGCACGCATGTTTATGCAGCACCCGCGCGTACTACCAATTGTCGGTTTGTGCTGCGGGCTGGTTGCGCTAGATAACATTGCGCGGGTTGGGGAACGAGCGAACATGAAGCAGGCCGATCCGGTGCAATCGTCAGGCCGGGCCTGCACTTCCCCTTCTGCAACGCTGTTTGGCCGGTTTCGGCTTTGCGCGGCAGACGGTTCCGAAATAGTCATCTCAAACCGCCGCGCCCGGGCATTGCTGGCGATGCTGTGCCTCGTTGATAGCGAAGTGCTCGATCGCGATTTTGTCAGCAAGGTTTTGTGGGCCGGCAGGTTTGAAGCTCACGCCAAGGCCAGTTTGCGCCAGTGCTTGCTGGAGTTGGGGAAGCTGCTCGCAGTTTTCGGGCCGGACTTTCTGGTCGCCACGCGGTCCGGCATCGGGTTGCGCTCAGGCGCGATTACCACCGACCTCGATGCCCTCGAACAAGCGTTTGCAGACGCAGATCATACCGCAGCGACAGCCCGTCTCGCCGCGATCGGGACACAGCCGATCCTCGATCAAATGGACTTTGGCGATACGTTCAATCAATGGATTGCGCGGCGCAGCAGCGATGCCGAGAAGCGGCTCAACGACGTAGTCGAGCGCGGCTTGGTCGAACTTCAAAAGACGGACAGCACCGCGGCGCAGGAATTGTGCAAATTACTGGCGCTGCGCAAGCCGGCGGCCGCGCTGGCACGGGCTCCAGTCAAAACGCGGATCGCGGTCCTGCCGTTCCAGTCGGTCGGCGCGCACGAAGGGCCGGACTACTTTGCCGATGGGATGGTCGATGAGCTGATTACGGCGATGGGCCAGGTGCCGCAGCTGATGGTGGCGGGGCGAACGTCGTCATTCCATTACCGTGGCAGCAGCTTGTCGCCTGCGCAGATTGCGGCAGAACTGGGCGTCTTGCATCTGATCGAAGGATCGGTTCAGCGCCAGGACGGCCGGGTCCGCATTCATGCACACCTGATTTCTGGCGAAACGGGAGTGGAGCTGTGGGCCGCCCGCTTTGACGGTACGCTGGACGATGTCTTCGCCTTTCAGGAGCAGGTCGCGCAGGCGATCACCGCAGCGATCGGCAGTGCGCTTGGTATTACCATGGAATTGCCGCGGGTGCGCGGGATGACGCACAGCAAGGCGGCCTATGAGTTATATTTGCAGGGCCAGGCGCTATGCGCGCGGCGCTTTGGCGATGGTGTTCTGGATACGGCGGTCACGCTATTCGAACAGGCCCTGGCACTCGACCCGGACTTCGCGGAATGCTGGGTCGCGCTGGCCGAGGCACACCAGCTGGTGTCGGTCTATACGCAGTGCTTGGACCGCAATGGCGAGGCTGCGCGGATGGCCGAATGTGCGGAGCGGGCCATCGCCTTGTCACCGGGACTGGCCTATCCCTATTCACTGCTCGGCTTGTATGAATTGACCCGGTTCAATTTCGTTGGCGCGCTGGATTATGCTTATCAGGCGTACCGCCTTGAACCGAGCAATCCGGCGGTGACCATGCGTCTCGCGTCATTCCTGATCTTCATCGGCCGGACGCGCGATGCCGTGCCGTTGATCAGTGCGGCGCTGGACCAAGATCCTGCGGATGGGCGAAAATATGCGCTGTTGTGCGGGGTGCAATTTTGCGCAGGGGAACTCGCAGCAGCCAACGATTCCGGCAGGCGGATGGTCGATCTTGGCATGCCGTCCACCTTGCTGGCAGTGACATCGGCAGCACTCGGCGCTCGCGATCTGGCGATCAGGCAATATTTGCTGACCCAGCAGATGATGAACAGTATCCTACTGCCTCCGGTCGGGATCGGGGTTCAGACCCCCGAAGCGATGGACGCCTATTGGCAGATGGCAGCCGCGGCGATTTGCGGTGGCAGCCTGGAAGATCGCCAGGCGTACTGGCAAGTGCTTGAAATGCTGTTTGCTGTCCTGGCCGATAAATCCGATCTCACGATTAGCGGCCCTGCCGTACTGACCGGTCATGCAGACCTGGTGTTCAAGACGATCGGACACAGTATCAGCCCTTCAAATCTGATCGCGCTGGTGCCGCTGTGGGCCAACATCGAACCGATCCGGCAGATCTGGCAGCATAGCGAATTCATCGCCTTTGCCCGGCGGATCGGGATGACTGCGGCCTGGGAAAAGTACGGCTGGCCCGACCTGCTGCCGCCGCCGCCGGACAATCGGTCCGACACGTAAAATTGCTGCACTATTGACGCTTTATTGACGGTTGGGCGGATTGACGCCTGACGCTACGGCGTCGCACTATCCGGGCCGGGGATCGCAGACATTTTTGACGCTTCAGGCAGGCCGGTAATTACCCGGTTCGCCAGCGGGAGAGCTGTGCCTGCGCCAGCTATTGCCTGACCTGATCCGGTAAGCGTCGATTTTCAGCAAGCGTCTCAGGTGAGGCGACAAAGGGGAGTGAAGACCATGATGAACTTCAAATCGATCCTGACCACAACCGTCCTCGCGGCAACCATGGCGATGGCGGGGCCCGCCATGACTCAAGAGCGCAGCTATAAGCCCGGCTCGGTGTGGACCGCATCGCGGATCAAGGTGATGCCGGGGCAGTTCGACAACTACATGGACTTCCTGGGCGGTCAGTGGAAGCGGGTACAGGAATTCGGCAAGAAGGAAGGCGTGGTGCTCAGCTATCATGTCCTGTCGGTCAACAACGCCCGCAAGGATGAGCCTGACTTGATCCTGCTGATCGAAACCAAGGACTATATGACGACTGCCCAGCAGGATGCGTTCAACGACAAGATGAACGCGTACCTCGCCTCCGACGATCGCAAGCAAGCCGCCGCCAGCGCCGCACGAGGCCCGATGCGGGAGCAGCAAGGCTCGGTCGAATATCAGGAATTGATTCTGAAGTAAGCGACCCTCTTCAGGATCATGGCAGGCGGCGCGCAACTGTGCGCCGCCTGCCAAACCTTCGGCGTCAGCCCGGGACCGGGAACCAGCCATGCAAACTATCCACGAGGTCGCCCGCGACTTTACCGCGCTGCTGCGCGCCGGACAATTCGCGGCGGCAGGCGAGCAGTATTGGTCCTCTGACGTAACCAGCACCGAACCGGCGGACTTGCCGGACGGAATTGGCGGAGCGGTTTCGGGTATCGCCGCGCTGCGCAGCAAATGCGCCGCCCGCTTTGGCGCAGCCTCAATCGAGGACATCGGCATCGACGAAATCAGCATCGACGGCCCGTTCGTTACCGGCGACCAGTTCGCCTTGTTCCTCGATCTCGTGATCACCGACCCAGCGGGCAGCCTTGGCCAGCCCTTCACCGAAATAGCCCTTTACACCGTGCGCGGTGGCCAGATCGCTGAGGAGCGATATTTCTATGCTTGACGCCACCTTTGCGCCACCCGCCCCGCGCTCATTTGCGCTGAGCGAGCATCGCAACCTGCGCTTTGCGACGCTGTTCCTGCTCTATTTCGCGCAAGGCGTACCATTTGGCCTGATCGATTACTCGTTGCTCGCCTGGCTTGCGCAAAAAGGCGCTTCGGCGGCCGCTATCGGCGGCGTTCTGGCGATGATCATCCTGCCGTGGACGTTCAAGCTGCCTTACGGCCTGCTGATGGATCGTTATGCCTTCCTCGCCATGGGGCGCAGGAGGCCCTGGATCATCATCGGACAGTCCGGTCTGGTCGCTGCTTTGGTGGCGATGGCTGTGGTTAATCCCGGCGCGAGCCAGATCAGCGTTATCTCTGCCTTTGCATTCGCCCTCGGTCTGTTCTCTGCGGTGCAAGACGTGGCGGTTGACGGGCTGGCGGTCGATATTCTGCCAGCCGATGAGATCGAGCAGGTCAACGGTTACATGTTCGGCGGTCAAGCCATCGGCACGGCGGTGGCGGCCGCAGCCAGCGGTTATCTGATCGCCTATGTCGGTCTTCCGGCAGCAGCACTGGCGCTGGCGGCGATTATCGCAGCCATCCTGATTCTGGTGCTGATCGTGCGCGAACGCGACGGCGAACGGTTGTTGCCGTGGACCAGCGGTGCGGCATCCCAGCGCAACCTTGCGCTCCATCTCGGTGCGTTCGGTCCGATCCTGCGCAACCTTTTGAGCGCGATGTTCACGCGCCAGACATTGCTCCTGGTTCCCTCGTTTGTCGCATCGCAAGCGGGTTGGGGAATTTTTCTGGGGCTAGCACCGTTGTTCGCAGCCAACGTACTCGGTTGGGAAAAGAACATTTACAGCGGCTGGGGCGGACAGGCCAGCCTGGTCGCCGGGGTGGCCGGTGGGCTGGTGTTCGGGGTCATTGCGGGGCGCTGGGGCGCACGGCGCATGTTCATCGCTTGCGCGCTGCTAACTGCTGCGTTCGCGTGCGCGATGTTCGCGATGCAGGCGCAATGGTCCAATCCGGTGTTGTTCATCACTGCAATTTTTGCATTCACGGCACTGTCCGTCTTCAGGGCGGTCACTTCGGGCGCATTGGCCATGCGGCTATGCTCTCCAGCGATTGCCGCCACGCAATTCGCTGTGTTCATGGCGCTGATGAACTTGGGACGGTCAGTGGCTTCGGCTGCGCTCGGCTGGCTTGACAGTATGGGCGGGATACCCGCCATGTACATCGCGATGATCGTGAGCAGCCTGATCGCGGCCGGGTTCGCCTTCGCCGCGAAGGTTGGTCGCTGAGATGGCCCAGACAAGCCCAGCATCAGCCGCTCGCTCAATCGAACGCCGCGTTATCGCCAAGCTCAGCTGGCGGATCCTGCCGCTGATTTTCCTGAGTTATCTGGTCGCAGTGATGGACCGGGCGAATATCTCTTATGCCTCGGTCCAGATGAACGCCAGCCTGGGATTCAGCGCGGCGGTCTATGGTTTTGGCGCGGGCGTGTTCTTCGTCGGTTATTCGCTGTTCGAGATTCCGTCCAATCTGATGATGGTCCGGTTTGGTGCGCGTCGCTGGATCGCGCGGATCATGCTCACCTGGGGGCTGATTTCAGGACTGATGGCCTTCGTCCAGACCCCGGCGCAGTTCTACATCATGCGCTTCCTGCTCGGGATGGCCGAGGCCGGATTTTACCCAGGCGTTCTGCTGTATCTTTCGCAGTGGTTTCCCTCGGTGTGGCTGTGCCGCGCGGTCAGCCGCTTTTACATCGCCAATCCGATTAGCTTCATGATGATGGGCAGCATCGCGGGCCTGTTGATGAGCCTTGACGGGACAATTGGCGTGGCCGGGTGGCAATGGATGTTGCTGGTCGAATCCATCCCGGCGCTGGTCGTCTCGGCCATGCTGCTGTTGTTCCTGCCCGAACGGATTGAAACCACGACCTGGCTCTCAGCGGCGGAAAAGGACTGGTTGCTGCACCATCACGCCGCCGATCACGCGGCTTCCGGCGCAGTGGAGCATGATTTCTGGCGCACTCTGGCGAACCCGGTGGTGCTGGGCATCGGCCTGACCTGTGCGCTGGTGTTCATGTGCGGCAATGCCCTGACCTATTCGACCCCCAAACTGTTGATGCAGGTTTCTGGCTGGTCGCTCGGCACCGTCGGCTTTGCGGCCGCTCTGGCCAATATCCCAACCGTGTTGTTGATGCTTCTGGTGTGCTGGCATTCGGATCTTCGCCGCGCGCCGCACCTGCATATTGCGGCAATGATCGCGCTGACCCTATTTGGCTCGATCGGCATGGCCTGGGCCTTCCACGCCCCAGCCGGAGTGGCTACCTTCGCGATGCTCGCCGCATATTGCCTGTTCAACGCGGCCGGTACTGTCGTCGGGCCACTCACCATGCCGGCCGCCAGCACCCAACTGCACCCAGCAACGCGCGCGGTTGGTTTCGCCGCGATCAACACGATCGCGCAGGCAGGCAACTTCCTGGGGCCAGTGCTGTGGGGCTATGCCGCCACCGCGACCGGCAGCTTCCAGCTGGCCCTGAGCGCGATCCCGATCATCCTGCTAGTTCCGCTTGGGCTGGTCCTGTTCATGCGCCGGAACCGGCTGCGGCGGGTCGTCCTTGCTACCAACGCAGGATATTGAGATGGCTGCAATCGCCCCGCCGGTCCTGTCCGTGTTGAACAATGACCGTGCGTTCTTCGGTCACCCGCGCGGGCTCGGCTACCTCGCCTTCACCGAACTGTGGGAGCGGTTTTCCTATTACGGGATGTCCGCGCTGCTGGCGCTGTACATGACAAAACAATTGCTTTTGCCAAGCCATGCCGAACACGTGGCGGTTCTGGCGCAGCTCCGCAGCCTGGCCAGTGTCACCCGGCGTCGCCCCCCATTTCATCCAATCCAATCGATTAGCCTCAACGTGGGGTGACAGTGGGTTACACCGTGTAACCCTGTTTTTCTAAGCATATGCAATTGGTTAGGTCACAAAAGGCGACACTTGGCGCTTTTTAGAGCCGGTCGGCTGGGTGACTTTAGATAGCCCAATCCAAGGCACGGTGTTCCTGCAATTTCAAAGAGCCGCTGCAAACGTGGCGCGAAATGCCGCAATATCCCAACGGATCGGATCTAGCGCATCTCGCTTTAGCAGTCCGCGTCGATGTAGGACAAACGACCACGGAATTGCGACGATTTACTGCCGAGCACTGGCATTGCTATAACAACCCGGCGCTGTAAGCCTTGCTGACAAGCGTGTAAGCGCGATTCGGGAGGGCACCTATCGTGACACGCAAAACCATTTTCATCACCGGCGGCGGATCGGGGATCGGGCGGGCAGTGGCGCAGAAGTTTGCTGGTGAGGGTTGGTTTGTCGGTCTGGCGGATATCGATGAGGCGGGGATGCGCGGCACAGCGGCGCTGCTGCCTGCCGGGGCAAGCTCCATCCACAAACTCGATGTGCGGGACCGCGCCGCGTGGGACACCGCGCTGGCCGCCTGTGCCGCAGCATCCGGCGGGCGGATCGCCGTGGTGTTCAACAATGCCGGAATTCCGCTCGGCGGGCAGATCATCGAACACAGCGTGGCCGAAATCGAGCGCTGCCTTGATATTAACCTCAAGGGCGTGATCTTCGGCGCGCAGGCCGCGCATCCGTGGCTCAAGGCGAGCGCGCCGGGATCGTGCCTGCTCAACACCGCCAGCGCGGCGGGGATTTACGGGGCAGCCAATACCTCGATTTACGCGGCGACCAAGTTCGGGGTGCGGGCAATCACTGAAAGCCTTGATGCCGAATGGCACGCCGACGGGATCATGGTGCGCGACCTGATGCCAGCCTTCATCGATACCCCGTTGCTCGATCATGCCCCCAATCAAACCAGCAACGAGGATATTCGCGGGCGGGTCACCGAAGCCGGATTGGAAATTTCACCGGTAAGTGATGTGGCCGACGCGGCGTGGGCGGCGGTGCACGGCGAAAAGCTCCATACCCTGGTGGGCAAAACCGCGCGCCGCCTGGCCTTTGCCGCTCGCTGGCTACCCGGTCGGCTGCGGACGATGAGCCGGACGACCTTGTCCGGACCCGAGCACTAAAGCGCAGCGGTCATCGCCGCCAGCTTCGTAACAGTATTCATGTTACGCGCGGTGCCCAGCTTCGCCGCCGGGATGCGCAGCCGGGTGTCGGCCATGCCGTCGTGGTAATCGACGTAGATCGCGCGGCTGCCCAGCGCGACAATTTCGCCGCGCTGCCCCGTCATGCCGTCAAGCGACAGCGGCCCGTCGATGAAGATCGCAACGACTCGGTTTCCGGGGCGATCGGGCCAGGGGTTGCGTGCGACAAGGCCAGCCAGTTCGGCCGCGCTACGGACCATTACGCCGAGCGGTTTGCCGTATTGTCTGGCCAGCGCCGCATCGATTGCCTGTTGCAGTTCAGCCTCGCTGCGACTGGATTCGAACACCACGTTGCCGCTGGCGATATAGGTCTGGACCCGCTCCAGTCCCTGAGCTTCACACAGCGCCTTGAGCTCGGCCATCGGCAGCTTGCCGGTGCCGCCGACGTTGACTGCGCGGAGCAAGGCCGCCCAGCCGCTCACAACATCGCCGCGATGGCCCGCGCCATCGCGGCATCGCGGGCGGACAGGCCATCCGCGTCGTGCGTGGTCAGGGTAATCTCGACGCGATTGTAAACGTTCGACCATTCTGGGTGATGATCGTGCTTGTCGGCATAAAGCGCGACGCGGGTCATGAACCCGAACGCTTCGTTGAAGTCCGCGAACTTGAAGCTGCGGCTGATCGCCTTGCCGTCCCCGCGCAGGCTCCAGCCGGGCAGTTCCGCCAACAAGGCCTGGGTGGCAGCAGAATCGAGGCGGGTGACGGACATAGCGCTCTCCTTGGCAGGCTCCTTGGCACGCGGGCAGCTTTCCCTTATCCGCATCTCCCATGCAAGCTGGCGGCCTGACTGCGACCGAACTTTTTTGCCGCCGGGGGGATCGCTTCCTGTTCGGCGCGCTGAGCCTGCGCGCTGCGCCGGGCGCGGCGCTGCATCTGGTCGGGCCGAACGGCACCGGCAAGACTTCGTTGCTGCGGCTGCTCGCTGGGTTGTTGCGGCCCACCCCGCCCAGCGGAGCGATCGTGTGGCAAGGCACCTGCGGTTATCTCGATGGACGGCCTGCGCTGGACGAACATCTGCCGCTCGGCGAAGCGCTCGCGTTCTGGACCAAGCTTGACCATGCGGCGGCAGTGCCGCTCGAACGGCTGGGGCTGGCCCGGTTGAACGACATCCCGGTGCGGTTCCTCTCCACCGGCCAGCGCAAGCGCGCCGGGCTCGCGCGGTTGATCGGGCAAGGCGCGGATCACTGGCTGCTCGATGAACCGCTTAACGGCCTCGACAGCGACGGCGCGGGGCTGGTCGAGAGCTTGATTGCAAAGAAGCGCGCGGCGGGCGGCGTTGTGTTGGTTGCCTCACACCAGCCACTCGCCCTGCCCGGCGCTCAGATCCTCGACTTGCGGGACTTTCCCCCTTCCCCGTCGGGCAAGGGCCGGGGATGGGGGCTCGACGCCGGCATGGATCCCCCACCCCAACCCCTCGCCACCGGGAAGGGGCTCGGATGAGCACCTTCCTGACCCTGCTGCGCCGCGACTGTGCGCAACTGCTGCTTGGCGGCAGGCGTGGCGGGGCGCTGCTGCCGGTACTGTTCTTCCTCGCGGTGGCGATGCTTTACCCGTTCGCGGTCGGCCCTGACGCGCCGCTGCTGGCCAAGACCGGCGGCGGGGTGATCTGGGTCGCTGCTTTGCTCGCCGCGATTCTCCCGCTTGACCGGCTGATCGAGCCCGATCTGGAGCTGGGCCTGTTTGACCAGTGGGCGCTGCGCGGGATCAGCGAGGAATTGGTGGTGACGGTGCGGGTGCTGGCCCACTGGCTGAGCTTCGGCCCGCCGCTGATGCTTGCTGCGCTCCCTGCCTCGGCACTGGTCGGGATCGATGGCGAACAATTGCGGCTGATCGAATTGGGCTTGCTCGCCGGAACCCCTGGCCTCGCCGCGCTGGGCGTGCTGGTCGCCGCGATCACCGCCGGCCTGCGCGGCGGCGCGGCGCTCAGCGGCTTGCTGGTGATCCCGCTGGCGGTGCCGCTGCTGGTGTTCGGCGCGGGCAGCCTCTCGGCCGGGGGCGAGGCAGGGCTCGCGCTGACCGGGGCGGTAAGCTTGGCGCTGTTGGCAATTACGCCGTTTGCGGCAGGGTCGGCAATACGGAGCGGGCGGGGTTGATTTCCGCTCTTCCTAATCGCCTAGTTACGTGCAAACGGTTCTTTTGATTGCCTTAATCGGAAGTGACTGGAGGTCTGTGTGGGCGTGTACGTTAACGTTAAGTGTCGGAGCTGTGGCAAGAGCCTTACTGGAGGCTACATTAGGGACTATGCTGGAATCGGCGAACCATTTATCGACTGCACGAATTGTGGTGCATCCAACAGTCATGAAGCAAAATGCACCGAGTGGGATCTAATGAGTCCAGGTCGAAAGATTTGGCTGGTTACGATATTAAGCTGGTCCACAGCATTTTACTTCGGGATTGTCGCATTTTTTGGTGGTGTGCTTTTGCTCAGCGCAGACAAAATTCAAAATTTCTCTACAGTTATGATGATAACCTTTGCGTTTCTCTTGGTTGGATTTGGAAGACTTTACTTTTATTTTAGAAGAGCCATCGGAAAATCGAAAACGCGGATGAAAAATGCCACATATAGAGAAAAGCTTCGAAGCTACGGTTTGATTTAGACCACAACGCCAATCAAAATCCGTTGGTCAATAAGGCGGCTGGTTCAGCCCCTTGGGGCTCGCGGTAAACACCTCACACCCGGTCTCGGTAATCCCGATCGAATGTTCGAACTGCGCCGAGAGCGAACGATCCCGCGTCACTGCCGTCCACCCATCTTCAAGCAGCTTCACCCCGGGCTTGCCAAGGTTGATCATCGGTTCGATCGTGAAGAACATGCCGGGTTTAAGCTCCGGCCCAGTCCCGGCCCGCGCGGCGTGGACCACTTCGGGCGCATCGTGGAACAGCCGCCCCACCCCGTGCCCGCAAAATTCGCGCACCACGCCGTAGCGCTGGTGTTCGGCATGGTGCTGGATCGCCGCGCCGATATCCCCCAGCCGCGCGCCGGGACGGGCCTGCTCGATCCCCAGCATCAGGCATTCATACGTCACGTCGATCAGCCGCCGCGCCTTCAACGGCACATCGCCAACCAGGAACATCCGGCTGGTATCGCCGTGCCAGCCATCGAGCAGCGGGGTGACGTCGATGTTGACGATATCGCCGTCTTTGAGCACCTTGTCCGACGGAATTCCGTGGCACACCACGTGGTTGATCGAAATACAGCAGCTGTGGGCATAGCCGCGGTAACCCAGCGTCGCCGGGACCGCGCCGCCGGCAATCGTCATCTCGCGCACGATGTCGTCCAGCGCGCCGGTGGTCACCCCCGGAGCAACGTGATCGACCAGCGCATCGAGGATTTCGGCAGCGAGCCGACCAGCTTTCCGCATGCCTTCGAACGCGGCGGGGCCGTGCAGCTTGATCGTGCCGTCGCGCAGCAGGGTCTCATCGTCGGTGACTGTCTGGTAGAGGTTCATGCCTGCCCATATAGCGGCAAATGCAGCAAATTGCGAGGGGCTGAGTGCACCATCAGCGCGGCACGGCGAAGGCGCGTCGGTACTGCGGTTTGACCGCGCGGAGCACCGCTGCGGTCACCGGCACCGTTACCTCGTAGTTACCTTCGGCGTAGGATCCTGCCTCGTACGGATCGACCAGCACGCCGATGCGGGTGAAATGCGCCTTGTCGGTGGAACCCAGGATTACCGTCTGCGCGGCTGGATCAATGCAGGTATCGAACGGATTGCCCGATTTGCGATTGACCGGGGCGCCGCGCTTGCCCGCGCGCTGCTGGTCGAGCGCGGCGCAGAACGGCAGGCGGATCGCAGCCGACAGCGCAGCGGGCGAGCTGAACAGATCGGCGGCTTTCATGCGCTTGCCCGCAGCCTTGTTCCACACCAGGCCCTCTTGCCACGGATTGGCATGCGCCCCGCCGAGCGATTCCCAGCGCTGCGCCGAAAGGCTGAGCCAGCCTGGCAAGTCAGTCACCACCTCCCACTTGGTGCTGTGACCGAAGGGATAATAGGTCCGTTTGTCCGCCTTGGCTTCGCCCTGCCCTTCTTTGGCATGCACGGCCAGTTCGCGCTTCTGCTTTGCCGCATCGGCTTTGAACCAGGCGGCCAGCGCCGGGAATGATTTAACCTGCGCCGGGTAGGTATAACTGAATTCATACAGCGGCGTGCTGTCGTCAATCAAGATGGGCTTCACCACGGCAATCGGAGCCGCCGCCGCCGTCGCAGCAGCTGTCGCAGCTGCGGTCGGCCCGACCAATTCGGCGCTCGGGCTCACTGACGGCTGGACTGCCTGATCGGGGCTCGATCCCGAACAGGCAGCAAGGATCAAAGTCACACAGGCAATCGGGACAAGTCGCATAATCGTCTTTTCCGCTCGCATCATCGGCAAGGCTGGGGTTATGGCACCACTCTTATGAGCGACAAGCACGCATTGATCCAGCCCGACAAGGGCCAGCACGCCATTCCGATCCACCTCGTCGACAAGTCGAGCCTTGAGGCTTTGATAAAGTCCTTGTCGGCGGGTCAACGCGCGGCGGTGGCCGCACAGAAGTTCACCGGTGAGGGGTTCAGCCACGCGATTGTGCCCGATGGCGACGGCTGGTTTGTGATCTCCGGCGTGGCTAATCCGGCGGTCTTATCGAGCTGGTGCCTTGCCCGCCTTGCCGAACTGCTTCCAGCCGGGACTTACCGCTTGGCCATAGGTGAGCCAGGGGGAGCGATGTTCGGCTGGGTCACCGGGCAGTACCGATTTGACCGCTACCGCAAGGATGCTGCGCCAGACGGCCCGCGCATTCTGCTGACCAGCGCGGTCAAGGCGATTGATCCGGTGCTGGCTGAAGCTGCGGCGACCGCGCTGGTCCGCGATCTGGTCAATACGCCCGCCGAGGACATGGGCCCGGCCCAGCTCGAAGCCGAGGCGCAGCGGCTCGCCAAAGCCCATCGCGCCGAACTTACGGTGACCAGCGGTGACGCGCTCGAGGGCGGATTTCCGATGATCCATGCGGTCGGCCGTGCCGCCGCGCGCAGCCATGCCCCACGCCTGATCGAGCTGGTCTGGGGCAACCCCAAGCATCCCAAAATTGCCATCGTCGGCAAGGGCGTGTGCTTCGATTCAGGCGGGCTCGATATCAAGCCCAGCTCGGGCATGCTGCTGATGAAAAAGGACATGGGCGGCGCGGCACATGCCCTCGCGTTGGCCCAGTTGATCATGGCGGCGCACCTCAAGGTGCACTTGCACCTGCTGGTCCCCGCGGTCGAGAATGCGATCTCGGGCAATGCCTTCCGCCCCGGCGATGTGCTGGCCAGCCGCGCCGGTATCTCGGTCGAAATCGGCAATACCGACGCGGAAGGCCGGCTGGTTCTCGGCGATGCACTGACCCGTGCGGGTGAGGAAGCGCCCGAACTGGTGATCGATTTCGCCACCCTGACCGGCGCGGCGCGGGTTGCCCTCGGCCCAGACCTGCCCGCATTGATGACCCGGCGCGACGAGACCGCCGAAGAACTGCTCAAGGCCGGCCTCGCCGCCGACGATCCGTGCTGGCGGCTGCCCCTGCCCGAAAGTTACCGCGAATACCTCAAGTCTGACATCGCCGACCTCAACAACAGCGGCACCAACGGCTATGCCGGGGCCTCGGTCGCCGGATTGTTCCTCGACCGCTTTGTAACCGAAGGCACCGACTGGGCCCACTTCGATACCTTCGCCTGGCGCCCCGCCGCCAAGCCCGGCCGCCCCAAAGGCGGCGACGCCCTGGGGTTGAGGGCGGCGTGGGGGATGCTGCAGGCGCGGTATGGCTGACCCCGCCGCGCCATGGCACGCGCATATCTACTTCACCGACCGCGACCGCGCTGCGGCGGAGGTCTTGCGCAGTGCGTTCGCGGCCCAACCAGCGATCCTGTTCGTCGGATCAATGACCAAAGGCCCAGCCGGGCCGCACCCGATTCCGCAATACGAGGTGCATTTCCTTGACGGCGCACTCGATCTGGTCCGCGCGATGATCGCGGCGAGCGGCCTGACCGCGCTGGTCCATCCGCTCACGCCCGACGACCTCGCCGATCACACCAGCCTGGGTCAGTGGATCGGCGCGCCGGTGACGCTCGATCTGACCGTGCTTGACCCGCCGGGGGTCAATCAGGGCATCGCGCGGTTCGGGTTAAGCGATTTTTGAACGCAAACGGCGCATGATGGACAACTTGATACCGGGACCGGGCGGGGCTAAGCGCCTGCTCTTCACATTGCCGGGGCATGAAGAATTGACTGTTAGCGTCCATCCGACCGGAGAGTTCAGCCTGTCCGGGCCGAGCGTAAAGCTCGACGCGCCGCATTGGCCGGTGCGCGGTGATCTGGCGCATGTGCGGCTGGCGGGCCAGGTGTTCGTCCCGCATTATGCCGCGCCGATGGAGCATACAGTCGTAGCAAGCGGTGCCGGGTTGCGCGTGGCGGGGACTGCGTCAGCCGATCTGCGCGACCAGCTGCCGGGGGGCACGTTGTTCAATGTGCTCGACATGGCGGGCGGCTGGGCTTGGGGGCAAGTCGGTGAAGACGGGTTTGTCGGGTATCTGCCGCTCGAAGCACTGGAAGAGCGACGAAGCTGACTTTGCGGCAAGGAGTAACGCCGATAAGCCCTTCCCCGTGGGGAAGGGTTGGGATGGGGGTTCTGCCCTATCGAGCGCCGATCCCCCACCCCCAACCCCTCCCCGCCGGGGAGGGGAGTTTGCCTGATCCGAGACAAATAATGACCCATACACTCTTCATCGATGGTGCCGCCGGAACCACCGGGCTCGAGATTATCGAGCGGATGGCGGGGCGCAGCGAGTTTGCGCTGCTGGTGCTGGACGACGAGCAGCGCAAAAGCCCGGATGCCCGCCGCGAGGCCTATCATGCCGCCGATTTTGCCGTGCTGTGCCTGCCTGATGATGCCGCGATCGAGGCGGTCGCGTTGGCGCAGGGCAGCAAGGTGCGGATCGTCGATGCCAGTTCCGCGCATCGCACCGCGCCGGGCTGGACTTACGGCTTTCCCGAACTGATCGGCCGCGACAAGGTTGCGAGCGCTAGGCAAGTGACCAATCCCGGGTGCTATCCCACCGGTTTCCTCGCCCTGCTCGCCCCGCTGGTGCGCCACGGCCTGCTGCCTGCCGACTGGCCTTACGTGTGCCATGCGGTGTCGGGCTATTCGGGCGGCGGCAAGGCATTGATCGCACGGTTCGAAGCCGATCCCGATTTGGCTTACCGCGACTATGGCCTTGCCATGGGGCACAAGCACGTGCCCGAGATGCAGAAGTATGCGGGGCTCTCGTTCGCCCCGATCTTTGCGCCAGCGGTCGTTCCCGCGCACCGCGGCATGGTGGTCGAAGTGCCGTTGCATCTTGAGCAGATGGAGCGCGCCGCGCCCACTGATGGCCTGCGCGATCTGCTCGTGGATTTCTACAAGGACAGTGGGGTGGTGCGCGTCCACGAAGCCAATCCAGACGAACTGCTGCTGCGCCGCTCGGCCAGCCCCAGCGACCGGCTCGACCTCTATGTGTTCGGTGCAAGGGACGGGACACAGGCGCGGCTCGTCGCCACGCTCGACAACCTAGGCAAAGGTGCCAGCGGCGCGGCGGTGCAGAGCCTCAACCTGATGGCTGGGTTGCCCGAGACGGCGGGGCTGGTGTTGTGATTTAGGTTAGTGGTTCACCCGAAGAACCGAAGATGTTCCGCTTGTAGCGACGCACTCCGTCAAGCATCGATATTGCAAAGCGGCGGCGTTAAAATGCCAAGCCTGCGGCGCAAACCGAGCTCTTTGGTTCTTCGGGTGAACCACTCTTCTGCCTAAATCTTGAGCAGCGGTTGCTGAAAAATTAAGCAAGCATTGGCTACTCCCTCTGCACCTTTGTTACGCAAGGACACGCCGCGCGATTCAAATCTTGCGATTTCGCCCCTTTTCGCCCGCGCACACATGGCCTAGGGCCATGTCCATACCGCTGGCACGATTCTTGGATAACCAGGAGCGGCGCGGGCGTTGAACCATCCCGGCCGCCGTCCCGGCAAAGGACAGGCGGCTCCGGCTTGCTGCGCAGGGGAATACCGCCGTGAAGAAGATCGAAGCGATCATCAAACCCTTCAAGCTCGATGAAGTGAAGGAAGCGCTGCACGAAGTTGGCGTATCGGGCATCACTGTGACCGAAGCCAAGGGCTTTGGCCGCCAGAAGGGCCACACCGAGCTGTATCGCGGCGCCGAATACGTCGTCGATTTCCTCCCCAAAGTGAAGCTTGAGGTGGTGGTCCCCGATGACCTGGCCGAGCGCACGGTCGAGGCGATTGCCGCAGCAGCGCAGACCGGCCGCATCGGCGACGGCAAGATCTTCGTGATGAACGTCGAAAGCGCACTGCGCATCCGCACCGGCGAGCGCGATAACGACGCGATCTGATTTCACCCAACCACAGTCACTCCCTGGCCCGGGCGGGCGGGGCCTAACGAAGGACGAACGATGGCCAAGGCAAAAGACATTCTCAAGCGGATCAAGGACGAAGAGATCGAATGGGTCGATCTGCGGTTCACCGATCCCAAGGGCAAGTGGCAGCACCTGACCATGGTTGCCGGGCTGATCGGCGAGGATGAGCTGGAAGACGGACTAATGTTCGACGGGTCTTCGATCGAGGGCTGGAAGGCGATCAACGAGAGCGACATGATCCTCAAGCCCGATCTCGATGCGGTTTACATCGATCCGTTCAGCGCGACCCCGATGATGATCCTGTGCTGCGACATCGTCGAGCCTTCGACCGGCGATCTCTATTCGCGCGATCCGCGCTCGACTGCCAAACGTGCCGAAGCCTTTGTCAAATCGAGCGGCGTGGGCGACACCGTCTATGTCGGCCCCGAAGCCGAATTCTTCCTGTTCGACGACGTCCGCTTTTACGACGGCTACGACGGCAACGGCTTCAAGATCGACGACATCGAACTGCCGACCAACGGCAACCGCGATTATATGTCGGAAACCGGCAGCGGCAATCTGGGCCACCGGCCGCGCGCCAAGGGCGGCTACTTCCCGGTCGCGCCGGTCGACTCATGCGTCGATATCCGCGGCGAAATGGTCTCGACCATGATCGAGATGGGCCTGCCCTGCGACAAGCACCACCACGAAGTTGCCTCGGCGCAGCACGAACTGGGGCTGACGTACGGCACGCTGGTGCAGACCGCTGACCGGATGCAGGTTTACAAATACGTCGTGCAGCAGGTGGCGCAGGCTTACGGCAAGACCGCCACCTTCATGCCCAAGCCGATCAAGACCGACAATGGCAGCGGCATGCACACCCACATCTCGATCTGGGATGGCGGCAAGCCGCTGTTCGCGGGCAATGGCTATGCCGGCCTCAGCGACATGTGCCTGTACTTCATCGGCGGGGTGATCAAGCACGCCAAGGCATTGAACGCCTTCACCAACCCGACCACCAACAGCTATAAGCGGCTGGTCCCGGGCTATGAAGCCCCCGTGCTGCTGGCTTACTCAGCACGCAACCGCTCGGCCTCGTGCCGCATTCCTTACGGCACCGGCGACAAGGCCAAGCGCGTGGAATTCCGCTTCCCCGACGCGATGGCCAACCCGTACCTGTGCTATGCCGCGCTGCTGATGGCCGGGCTCGACGGGATCAAGAACAAGATCCACCCGGGCGAGGCGATGGACAAG
>JANYGB010000007.1 GCA_025359445.1 Sphingomonadaceae bacterium | reverse complement strand
ATGTCCGAAATGTCGGGCGGCTTCTTGCCCGCGCGCATGTTGGCCTTGGAGATTGAAAGGTGGTCGAGCGGAATTTGGTCGATGTGCATGGCATGTTACTCCTTCGCTTCGGTGGTGGCCCCATCCTCGGGGCATCTTGGGGGGCGGTGAGGATGGGGCCGGTTTTCCGCGCGGGACGATCCCGCGCGGGGTCTGCCGCAGCCTTGGGGGTCAAGGTGGCGGAAGCTCTGAATCTTCCTTGGCGCGGGCAGCAGCTGCGGCCTCAAGCCGCGCCCCGTCCTCGGTGATGCCGCCGCACAGGCGGGCGGCGTCGGCGTAGGTGATCAGCGGGAAGCGCCCTTCAAAATGAAGGTCGCGTTCGATGGCGAGCCCGAACGGCAGCGTCACCGCCACAATCTCGGCAAGGCTGGCCGAACCCATTTCGGGGCAACCGAAACCAAGGTCGCACAGCCCGAACAGCGTGTCGCCGTCCTCGTCCAGTTCGGAAAACAGCCAAGTGCCGGACCCTAAAGGATTGAAGAATTTAACGACCGGCACATGATCGCCACGGCTCTGGCCGTTAGCGATCAATCGGGCGCGCTGATCTTGGGTGAGCAAAAGCATGGGGATTCCTCCGTCAGAACATTTCGATCTGGTTGCGGGCGTTGGTGTCGAACAGGCCGAGATCGGCAGGACGCTGCGCCTTGCGCGGCTCCATCGGCGCGTTGGCGCGAAGGCTCAGCCGCTGCGCGGGGGTGATCGGCGCGACACCGGGAACCAGCGTCTGCTTGCCGATGGCCGTGACTTCCACTTCAAGGACGGGCGCGGCGCTCATGCCGCGCGCGCCAAGGTGGATTCGCTCTCACGAACGAAGGCCAACAAGAAATCAGCCGCTTTGCTGGCCTGACTTGCCGCCTTGAATATGGCGCGATTGTCGGCGCGCAACACGGTCAGCCAAGAGCCGAGATAATCGGCATGGCGCACGGTGGGGACGATGCCGAGCGCGGCGCACAAGAAAGCCGATGTCAATTCGGCGCAAAGTTCCTCGCGGGCATAAAGCGCCGAACCGAACCGCCCCGACTGGTCACGCGCCAGCCGCGCCTTGCTGCCAGCCCAGTGGCCTAGCTCGTGCAGCGCCGTCCGGTAAAAGTCGATCTGGTGGGTGAACGCCGGTTGCGGCGGCACCTGCACATAGTCGCCGCCCACATCATAGAAGGCCCGCGCGCCGCCGATGCGGAAATCGGCACCGGTCGCGGCAATCAGTGCCTCCGCGCTTTCGTGCTGTTCGCGGGGCGGTAACGGTGTCGGGTCGGCGGTTAGCCGCTCGGGCAGTCCGTCGCACTGCGCCGCGTTGAACACGACAAAGCGTTTGAGGAACGGAATCGAACGGGGTTCGCCCTCGGGTGTGTCGCCGCCCTCGCGCCCGTCTTCGGGGGTGAAGCGGTCGGCATAGAATGTCGTATGCCCGCGCTCACCCTTGCGAACGCATCCGCCAGCGGCCAGCGCCTGCCGGAAGGTCAACCAATCCTGCGACGGGTAACAGCCTTCAATGACCGCGCCCCACAGAATGAGAACATTGACGCCCGAATAGGGACGCCCCGAAACTGCGTTGCGGGGGAGTCCCGGCACCGCTGCCGCCGAGTTCCACGGCTGCGCCCACGGGAAGCGGCCCGCTTCAAGCTGGGCGATGATCTTCGCCGTCACCTCATCGTAAAGCGAAGCGCGGGGCGTATCGCCCCCGCGCGCGGCGTGCAGCGCCGCCTTGGTTCTCTTTGTAGCTGGGCCGCCAAAACCACGTTTCCGATTGCCAACCGCCATCACAGCCTCCTCGCCCCAAAACCACACCGACCCCGGAGAGGGGGGTGGGCGGCAAAGAGCGACCAAGAGGCCCGCCGCGATCAGGCGCACCTGTAAGGCTGTAACAAGGTGAAAGACCCGGCTTGCCGGGTTGCGCCTGAGCGCGGCGGGCCTAGCCGGAAGCGCCGCCCATTCCCCTCTTCGGGGACGACCACGAAAACGCCGGCGCATCCGCGCCGTCAACAATCAGTCGAATATCATTGAAAGAAAATCGCCGCGCAGCGGCCGAACAGAAACGGCACCCTTGCCGGCGCGACGCCAGCCGGACGTCCTGCGCGCGGGCCTGTGGGCCAGCGGGCGTCCGGCCAGGAGAGAGGCAAGAGCGCCTGAGGGTCAGCACAAAAAACGCCGCACCCTCAAGGAGCGCAGCGGGAAAGAGTGCGACTATCGACAATTCCCGCTCATTTGCAGCGGGCCGTCAGGCCCGCCCTTGCGTCAGTGATCGTCACCGGCAGGCCGAGACGCCAGGGGCGGCTCGGTGAAGCGAACCCGCGCAGTCGGGTTGGCGGAATAGAGCGTGGTGCGGGTTTGCCCGCAGGCGTCAACATGCTCACGTCGGCTATAACCCCATGAAGCTTTGGTCGTTCGTTTGAATCGGTCGCTCCCGTCATGCCGCTGCCCGAAGGTGGGCAATCTTCTGAAATTCCGCCAAAACTTCGGGATGGCACTTGGC
>JANYGB010000067.1 GCA_025359445.1 Sphingomonadaceae bacterium | reverse complement strand
TTTCGCGAGATAGATGTTGCCTTTGATCTGCTTGTGTTCGGCCGATTCAAAGTCAAATTCTTCAATCCGGTTGCCTTTGAGCACCGCCACCCGGGTTTCTTCCGGGTGGCGCGCATCGATTAGCATGCGCATGGTCATTATTAATTCTCCGTGCGCGCCCCGGCAAGACCAGCCCGAAACGGGGGTCTCCACAGCAGGCGCGGCTTTGTGCGGTACCTCCGCGCAGGGGCGGAAAGCCCTTGAAAAATTGCGCGGATGGATCGGTGAGACCGCGGCCAGAGCTGGCAGCGGCGGCGATAAGTGTGTCTGCCCCGATGAACAGGTGCGGCTTTGTATCGCGCGCACGGCCCAGCGTCTCAGCCACCCGAACCCCTTGGGTCCGCTGCGGCAAAAACGATGGAAGGCTCTTCATTTGGTGCATCAACCTGTATGAACCGGCTCTGATTGTGTCCGGTTTCTCCCCCGAAAGCGGCCAAGCCTGCCTTCGATGGCGCTACAGTTAGCACCGCTTTGTTAACGCGGCAAGTCGCTTGGAGATAGGTGATTGACGCCCAAGCAGCGATTGCGCGATGCTCCACTGCGCCCTAGGTATAAAGACAATGCGCCGCTTTTTGCTGATAGGTTCAATCATCCTCGCCCCGGTTGCGGTACTTGCCGCAATGGTTGCGGCGGATCGTGCATTCGGTGGTCCGGGGCGGGGCTATGGATATGTAGTCACGGTTGACCTGCCGCCGCCTAGCGCGTTGACCGGCCTGCCGAAAATCGACGGGCCGATGGATGCGAGCCGTCCACTGGTGATGATCGATGCCGGGCATGGCGGCAAGGATCCGGGCGCGGGCACTGGCGAGATCAAGGAAAAAGCGCTTACTCTTGCGCTCGCGTTGGCGCTGCGTGACGAGCTGCTCAGGCAGGGCGGGGTGCGCGTCGCGCTAACCCGCCGCGACGATACATATGTGACGCTAGACGAGCGTCCGGCGATCGCGCGGCGGCTTCGCGCGGACTTGTTCATTTCCATCCATGCTGACAGCACGGATGGCGATGGCAGCGCGATAGGGGCGACGGTGTTCACACTGTCCGACAAGGGCAGCAGCCAGGTTGCGGACCGGTTTGCCGCCCGCGAAAATGCCGCAGATCAGATTAACGGGGTGAAGATCATCGGTCAAAGCGATGCAGTGAATGCGATCCTCGTCGATCTCTCGCAACGCGAAACACAGGATGCCTCGGCGCAGTTTGCCGGGCTGATCGTGCGCGAAAGTCGCGGCGCCATGCCGTTTAAGCTGCCTGCGCTGCAATCGGCGGCATTTGTCGTACTCAAATCGCCCGACGTGCCATCGGTGCTGCTCGAAACTGGCTATATCAACAACATAAGCGATGTGGCCCGGCTGACCTCGCCAAGCGGCAAGCAGGCGTTTGCCGCCGCCGTGGCGCAGGCGATCAAGGTCTATTTCGCCCGGGCTTCGGTGGGCCGCAAATGATTGCGCCAAGGTATGCAGGAACCCGCTGGCAAAGCCGCGCGGCGCCATGCTAAAGCGTATCCGACATGGCTGAACCTGACGACAACGCGCCCGAATCCGTAAAGCTGCGCATCCGGCGCGAAGCGGGCGGACTGTGGGCGGGGGTGCGAAGCTGGCCCAGCGCCGCGTTAGCATGGTGGAGCAATACCCGGCTGCGCGAATGGTATTCAGAGCATTGGGCAAGCAGCACGCGCTTCCGCTTTGCCAACTATCTGCTGGCTGCCTTCCTTGCCGCCAACCTGCTGGTTTACGTAACGGTAACGCGCAATCTGCCTTCGGCCGAAACTCTGCTGACGTACCAGCCGCCGTTGCCGACTATGGTGCGCGGCAATGGCGGCGAAATTGTTTATAGCTATGCGCGTGAGCGGCGGGTGCAGTTGCGCTTTGTCGATTTTCCCGAAAAACTGATCAATGCTTATCTCTCCGCCGAGGACAAGACGTTCTGGTCGCATGGCGGGGTTGATTACGGCGGGTTGGCCGGCGCGGTGTTCGATTACGCGACGAAGCTCGGCTCTGGCAAACGCGCCAAAGGCGGCTCGACCATTACGCAGCAGGTCGCCAAGAACATCCTGATCGGCAATGAATATTCGGTCACCCGCAAGTTCAAGGAAATGATTGTTGCGCGGCGGATCGAAAGCGTGCTGTCGAAGCCGCAGATCCTCGAGCTGTATCTGAACGAGATCCCGCTCGGCCGTCAGGCCTTTGGCGTGCAGGCAGCAGCGCAGGCCTATTTCGGCAAAGACGTCGACCAGCTGTCGCTGGCGCAGGATGCATTCCTGGCCGCCCTGCCGCGCGGGCCGGAGATCTACGGGCGCTCGAACCATACCGCCGAAGCGATCGAACGGCGCGACTGGGTGCTCGACCAGATGGTCAAGAACGGCAAAGCCACAATGGCCGAGGCTGAGAGCGCCAAGGCCGAGCCGCTTGGCCTGATCGGACGGCGCGGCGACAATTGGGACCCGGCCAACGGCTATTTCGTCGAGGAAGTGCGGCGGCTGCTGATCGGCAAGTACGGTGAGAAAGCCGAAACTGGCCCGAACAGCGTTTATGCCGGCGGACTGTGGGTGCGCACCTCGCTTGATCCGCAGCTGCAAAAGGCGGCGCAAGACTCGCTGCGTGCCGGGCTGTTGCGCTATGGCGGCGGGCGGGCATTCGACAAGCCGATCGATCACGTCAATGTCGATGACGAAGCGTGGCAGACCCAGTTGGCCGGACTCAACCGCTCGATCTCGTATCAGGACTGGCGCGTGGCGATGGTAATCGTGCGCGGGACCACACAGCCCACGCTCGGCTTTGCAGACGGCACCAAGGGTGTTTTGCTGTCGCCGCCGGCGGCACTGCGCAAAGGTGATGTGATCGCGGTCGGCCCGGCGGGGGGCAATACCTTCACGCTGCGGTTGGTGCCCGAAATTTCGGGCGGGATGCTGCTTGAGGATCCTCATTCGGGCCGCGTGCTGGCAATGCAGGGCGGGTTCGACGCCGGGCTCGGCAGCTTCAATCGCGCCACGCAGGCCGAACGCCAGCCGGGATCGACGATCAAGCCATTCGTTTACGGCACCGGGCTCGATTTCGGGATGAGCCCGTCGAGCGAAGTCGTTGACGGCCAATTCTGCGTTTACCAAGGCGCAAGCCTGGGCAAGAAATGCTTCCAGAACTTTGGCGGGCAGGGCGGCGGCAATGCCACTCACACGATGCGCTGGGGGCTTGAGCAATCGCGCAACCTGATGACCGTGCGGATTGCCAGCGACACCGGCATGGACCACGTGGTCAACACCTTTCAGCGGGTTGGGATCGGCAAGTATCCGCCGTACCTGTCGTTCGCATTGGGCGCTGGCGAGACAACCGTGCAGCAAATGGTCAACGCCTATGCCGCGCTCGCCAACAATGGCCTGCAATTTCCTCCGAGCCTGATCGATTATGTTCAGGATCGCAGCGGCAAGGTGATCTGGCGCGCGGACAACCGCCGCTGTGATCGCTGCGAAATGGCCGAGTGGGACGGAAAGCCGATGCCCCGGTTTGATTCGCGCGGCAAGCAAGTGCTCGATGCGCGCACCGCGTTTCAGGTGGTTCATATGCTCGAAGGCGTGGTTACGCGCGGCACGGCGATTACGCTCAGCGATCTTGGCTTGCCACTGTTCGGCAAAACCGGGACGACCAGCGGCCCGACCAATGTATGGTTTGTGGGCGGCAACCAGGATATCGTCGGCGGGGTTTATCTCGGTTACGATGCACCGCGTTCGCTTGGTGGCTATGCTCAGGGCGGGACCATCGCCGCACCGATTTTCAAGCAACTGGTGATCGCCACCAAACCACGCTGGAGCACCAGGCCGTTTGTCGCTCCGCGCGATATTCATTGGGTCAAGGTGGACCGGATCAGCGGCAAGCGGGTGTTTACTGGCGAGCCCGGTAGCGACCCTAAGGCTTCGGTTATCTGGGAAACCTTCAAGGCCGAAAGCGAAGCGCGGCCGGGGCTTGGAACCGAGCAGATCGAAGCGCAGCGCAGCGCTTTGATCAATGCAATCAAACGCGGCGAGACCAGCCGCAACCGGACTCCAGCCGCCAATGCTAATCCTGGCGATACAGCCGATCCCAATTCCGCACCAACCATCGCTGCCGACAGCGGTGTGACTATTCAATAATTCGGCTATTTGCCGCCCAGGAGATGCACGATGAACAAGCTTATGATCGCGCCAATTGCTTTGGTCGCCGCGTTGTTGGTGCCTGCCGCTGCACCCGCGGACCTGCCGCAAGGAGCCGCGGCGCCGGACTTTACGACCGCATCTGCCCTGGCCGGAAAAGAGAAGAGCTTCAGCCTCAAGGCGGCGCTGCGCAAGGGGCCGGTCGTGCTTTATTTCTACCCCAAGAGCTTCACCGATGGCTGCACGATCGAGGCACATGCCTTTGCCGAGGCAACCAAGGATTTCAAGGCGGCCGGAGCGACCGTCATCGGACTTTCGGCTGACACGATCGATCGACAGAAGAAGTTTTCACGGGAAGGCTGCCGGGACAAGTTTTCGGTGGGCGTTGCCACCCCGGAAATCATGTCCGGGTACGATGTGCACCTCAAAAAGGCTGATGGCAGCGCCACCGGGCTTACTAGCCGGACCAGCTACGTCATCGGACGCGATCACCGGGTCAAACTGGTGTTCACGGATATGAATCCCAACGATCACGTTCGCAAGACGCTTGAGGTCGTCCGCGCGCTCAAGGCCGCGCGCCGCTAGACGCTTTACAAGCCAGGCAATCCGGCTAGGGCGCTGGCTCGCTGAATTATCGGAGATATTCGCCATGCGTGCCGAAGGGCAGGCCCATATTGAACGGATCGAAAAGGCGCTCGCGCTGGTCCGCAAGTTCCTCGACTGGGACCGCGCCTTGCGCCGTCTCGACGAGCTTAACGCGCGGGTTGAGGATCCCAAGCTGTGGGACAATCCCAAGGACGCCGAAACGGTGATGAAGGAACGCCGCCAGCTTGAGGCGGCAATCGGGACGGTGCGCGACATTGGGAGCCAGATGGCCGACGCGGTCGAATATATCGATCTGGGCGAGACCGAGAACGACGAAGCGACGGTCGAGGAAGGCCTTGCCAACCTCTCCGCGCTGGCTGACCGCGCCGACCGCGACAAGGTCCAGGCGTTGCTTGGCGGAGAGGCTGACGGCAACGATACCTTCATTGAGATCCACGCTGGCGCAGGCGGCACCGAAAGCCAGGACTGGGCCGAAATGCTCCTGCGGATGTATTCGCGCTGGGCCGAAAAGCGCGGCTTCAAGGTCGAGGTGATCGAATACCAGTCGGGCGAGCAGGCCGGGATCAAAAGCGCGACGATCCTGTGCAAGGGCGAAAACGCCTATGGCTATGCCAAGACCGAAAGCGGCGTGCACCGGCTGGTGCGGATTTCGCCGTACGACAGCTCGGCGCGGCGCCACACCAGCTTTTCGTCGGTCTGGGTCTATCCGGTGATCGATGATAACTTCGCGGTCGAAGTCAATCCGGCCGACCTGCGCATCGATACCTACCGCGCTTCGGGCGCTGGTGGCCAGCACGTCAACACCACCGATTCGGCAGTGCGGATGACGCACATTCCATCAGGCATTGTCGTCGCCAGCCAGATTGACCGCTCACAGCACAAGAACCGCGAGATCGCGATGGGGATGCTGAAAGCGCGGCTTTACGAGGCCGAGATGAGCAAGCGTGAGGACGCCGCCAGCGCCGAACATGCGGGCAAATCGGACATTGGCTGGGGCCACCAAATCCGCTCGTATGTCTTGCAGCCGTACCAGATGGTCAAGGACTTGCGCACCGGGGTGACCAGCCCCACACCCGCCGACGTGCTCGACGGCGCGCTCGATCCGTTCATGGCGGCGGCCTTGGCGCAGCGAGTCAGCGGCGAGACGATTGAAGTCGAGGATGTCGACTAGTTTTGCCAAGCGCACAAGGCTCGGCTAAGGCAACGTTCTGACATGGCAGCGCCACGAAAATTCCGTTTCGCAGCAGGTTTGATGCTAGCTGCACTGGTCACGATGACCGGGTGTAAGCTCACCCATTCTAATGACGTTCGGGCCGAGGCAGCGCGTGATTTTCCGCAAGCGTTTCGGCCAGTTTCGGCGGTTGGTACCGAATACGCTGCCGAAGATCAGCGCGACAACCTGGGCGAAGCGAAGGCGGTGATGGACCTGGCGAGGACCGCACCCGGGATGTCGGTTGCGGATATTGGCGCGGGTGAGGGCTATTACACGGTGCGGTTGTCGCAGCGGGTCGGGGCCAAAGGCCGCGTGCTGGCTGAAGATATCGATCCCAGTGCGATCCAGCGGCTTGGCCGCCGGGTCGAGCACGAACGGCTCGACAACATTTCAATCCGCACCGGCTCGCCTGAGGATGCCAAGCTGCCAGCGAACAGTTTTGATCGGATCATGATGGTCCACATGTACCACGAAGTGGGTGAACCTTACGCGTTTCTGTGGTACCTTCGCCCAGCGCTGAAACCCGGCGGGCAGGTTGTGGTGGTCGATGTCGATCGCCCGACCGACCAGCACGGGATCCCGCCGCGCTTGCTGTTCTGCGAATTTGGAGCGCTAGGCTTTCGCCTGGTCCAATTTGTCAGTAAGCCTGAACTCAATGGCTATTTTGCCGCATTCGAAGTGACCGGAAGTCGCCCGGCACCAAAAGACATAAAGCCGTGCAACACGGCAAGTGGGAAGACCGGATCGCAATGAACGCTGGTACGAATTTTAAAGGCTTGAAGCCGATCCTTTATGGTGGACGCGAAGTCTGGCCGGTAATCGAAGGCGGCAAGGGCGTGTCGGCCACCAACGGCATGAGCTCAGGCGCCTGGGCGGCGGCCGGCGGGATCGGGACGGTCAGCGCGGTCAATGCCGATAGCTATGATGCCGAAGGCAAGATCGTACCCCAGGTTTACGAAGCCCTGACTCGCAAGGAACGCCACGAACAGCTGATCCGTTACGGCATCGACGGGGCGGTCGCGCAGGTCAAGCGCGCTTACGAAATGTCGGGCGGCAACGGCGCAATCAACATCAACGTGCTGTGGGAAATGGGCGGCGCGCAGGAAATTCTCGAAGGCGTGCTGGCCGGAACGCAGGGCATGATTACCGGGGTCACCTGCGGCGCCGGAATGCCTTACAAGTTGAGCGAAATAGCCGAGCGCTACAACGTCCTCTACCTCCCGATCATCAGCTCCGCGCGGGCCTTTCGGGCGCTGTGGAAGCGCGCTTATCACAAGGTTCCGCATTTGCTGGGCGCGGTGGTTTACGAAGACCCGTGGCTGGCAGGCGGACACAACGGCTTATCCAACGCCGAAGATCCGCTCAAACCCGAGGATCCTTATCCCCGTGTGAAAGCTCTGCGCGATGTCATGCGCGCCGAGGGCGTGTCCGATAACGTGCCGATCGTGATGGCCGGCGGCGTGTGGTTCCTGCGCGAATGGGACAACTGGGTCGATAATCCCGAGCTGGGCAGCATTGCCTTCCAGTTTGGCACGCGGACTTTGCTGACCGAAGAAAGCCCGATCCCGCAGGGCTGGAAGGATGCCCTGCGCGAAATCAATGAAGGCGATGTGCTGCTGCACCGGTTCTCGCCCACGGGCTTCTATTCCTCGGCAGTTCGCACCACTTTCCTGCGCAGTCTTGAGGCGCGCTCGCACCGCCAGATCCCTTATTCCAAGGTCGAGGCTGGCGAGCATACCGTGCGGCTCGACGTAGGGGTCAAAGGCAAGAATTTCTGGGTAACGCCCAAGGATCTAGAGCACGCGCGGGAATGGGTGACCCAAGGGTTTACCGACGGGCTGCGCACCCCCGACGATACGATCGTTTTCGTCGCGCCGGCCGAACGCAGCATGATCCAGCAGGACCAGAAGGACTGCATGGGCTGCCTGTCACACTGCGCGTTCTCAGCGTGGAAGGACCATGACGATTACACCACCGGCCGCCTCGTCGATCCGCGCAGCTTCTGCATCCAGAAGACCCTGCAGGACATCGCTCACGGCGGCGATATTGACCAGAACCTGATGTTCGCCGGCCACGCCGCGTACCGGTTCAAGCAGGATCCGTTCTACTCAAACAAGTTCACCCCGACGGTGAAGGAACTGGTGGATCGAATCTTGACGGGTGACTAGCCAGTGGCCGAACGCCTGACATTGCCGGTGATTGGTTCCGCGACCGGCGCTCCGGCGCTGCCATCGCTGCTGGCGGAGAGCCTTGAGTGGCCCAAGCTGCTGCTCAGCCTGGTGCAACCCGCCGCGCCGATGGCGCGTGGGGACGGACGGCCTGTGCTGGTATATCCGGGGTTTTTGGCCAATGATCTCGCCACGATCCGCTTGCGCCGCTCGCTGCGGGCTGCCAATTATGCCGCGCAAGGGTGGGGCTTGGGATCCAATCTGATCGTACGCGAAAGTTTGCTGGAGCAGCTGGTGCAAAGGCTCTCGGCCGCAATAGCGACAAGCCGGGCCAATGGTCTGGGCGACAAGGCGAGCCTGATAGGATGGAGCTTGGGCGGGATTTTCGCGCGCGAGGTGGCCAAACTCCGTCCAGATCTGGTCGACAGAGTGATCACTTTGGGGACACCTTTTTCAGGGAATCCACGCGCCAACAATGGCTGGTGGCTGTACGAATTCATCAATAACCATCCAGTCGATGCGCCGCCCTTGAATATCGACGCGCCGGTTAAACCGCCGGTGCCGACTTTCGCGGTATGGTCGGCGAGGGACGGGGTGGTTGCTCCTGACGCTGCACGCGGGCTCCCGGCGGAAAGCGACTGGCAAATCGAAGTGCAGTCGCGGCACTTGTCGCTCGCGCGATCACCCGCCACCATTGCGCAAATCGGTGAACTCCTGGCCGCGCCAATCTAGTTCCGCGCGCGCGGATCGGTGCCGAAGCGGTTAGGGCCTGCGGTGCCGGGCAGCAGCGCCAGCATCATGGTCGCTAGGTTCGCGACGATCACGGCCCAGTCGATCAGCCAGGTCCACGCATCGAAACTGAGCCGCGCGTTCATCCCCCAAGTGGTCGAAATAACCGCTCGGGCCAGCCAGATCGCAAAGCCGATCACCGCCAGCCACACCCATGCTCCGCTGCGCCCGCTATCATGATAGCGCCGCACCAATAGTGCTGGCAGGGGCACTGCGAGCAATACGGTCACCGCGTTGCCGATCAGCATGTGCGCATTGTGCGTTAACGCCAGCCCGGTCACGAAGGACAGCGGTACAGTG
>JANYGB010000059.1 GCA_025359445.1 Sphingomonadaceae bacterium | reverse complement strand
GTCCATGACGGCGCGGCGACGATGGACTGGATGGAGCAGGAACAAGAACGTGGGATTACAATCACTTCAGCCGCGACGACCTGCTTCTGGAACGATCACCGGATCAACATTATCGACACCCCCGGGCACGTCGACTTCACCATCGAAGTCGAACGCTCGCTGCGCGTGCTCGACGGTGCGGTCGCGTGCTTCGACGGCGTTGCCGGCGTTGAGCCGCAGTCCGAAACCGTGTGGCGTCAGGCCGACAAGTACGGCGTCCCGCGGATGTGCTTCATCAACAAGCTCGACCGCACCGGCGCAAACTTCAAGTACTGCGTGCAGTCGATTATCGAGCGTCTCGGGGCCAAGCCGGCCGTGCTGTATATCCCGATCGGCCTCGAAGCCGACTTGCGCGGTCTGGTCGATCTGGTCGAAATGCGCGCGATTATTTGGAAGGACGAAGCGCTGGGTGCCGAATTCTTCTACGAAGAAATCCCCGCCAATCTCGCCGAGGAAGCTGCCAAATATCGCATGGAATTGATCGAACTGGTGATCGACCAAGACGATGACGCGATGGAAGCTTATCTCGACGGCAAGGAACCCGACGTTGCCACGCTCAAGGCGTGCATCCGCAAGGGCACGCTGGCGCAGGCCTTCGTTCCGGTGTGCTGCGGTTCGGCATTCAAGAACAAGGGCGTCCAGCCATTGCTCGACGCCGTGGTCGATTATCTGCCTTCGCCGCTCGACATCGAAGACGTCCAGGGCGTCAAGATGGACAGCGACGAGAAGGACAGCCGTCCGCCGACCGACGAAGCGCCGTTCAGCGCGCTCGCCTTCAAAGTCATGAACGATCCGTTCGTAGGCAGCCTGACCTTCATCCGGATCTACTCGGGTACGCTTAACAAGGGCACTTATCTGAACTCGGTCAAGGACCGGAAAGAAAAGGTCGGGCGGATGCTCGAAATGCACGCCAACGACCGCAAGGACGTCGATGAAGCGTTTGCGGGCGACATTATCGCGCTGGCCGGCATGAAGGAAACCACGACCGGTGATACGCTGTGTTCCGAACGGTACCCGATCGTGCTCGAACGGATGGAATTCCCTGAGCCGGTGATCGAACTGTCAGTGGAGCCCAAGACCAAGGCCGACCAAGAAAAGATGGGCATCGCGCTTAATCGCCTGTCAGCCGAAGATCCCAGCTTCCGCGTATCGACCGATCACGAATCGGGCCAAACGATCATCAAGGGGATGGGCGAGCTTCACCTCGACATCATCGTCGATCGCATGCGCCGCGAATTCAAGGTCGAGGCCAACGTCGGTGCGCCGCAGGTGGCGTACCGAGAATACCTCGCCAAGCCGGTGGACGTCGATTACACCCACAAGAAGCAATCGGGCGGAACCGGCCAGTTTGGCCGCGTGAAGGTCAAGGTCAACCCCGGCGAGCGCGGCACTGGCTTCGTCTTCAAGGACGAGATCAAGGGCGGCAATATTCCCAAGGAATATATCCCCGCGATCGAAAAGGGCTTCCGTGAAACCGCAGAGTCGGGTTCGCTGATCGGCTTCCCGATCATCGATTTCGAAGTGCTGCTGTATGACGGCGCTTACCACGACGTCGACTCCTCGGCGCTGGCGTTTGAAATCGCTGCGCGCGGTGCAATGCGCGAAGTTGCGCAGAAGGCCGGGATCAAGCTGCTCGAGCCGATCATGAAGGTCGAAGTTGTTACCCCGGAAGACTATCTGGGCGACGTCATCGGCGATATGAACAGCCGCCGCGGCCAGATCCAGGGTACCGATACGCGGGGCAATGCCCAGGCGGTCGAGGCGCTGGTTCCGCTTGCAAACATGTTCGGCTATGTGAACCAGCTGCGCTCGTTCACGCAGGGCCGGGCCAATTATTCGATGTTCTTCTCCCATTATGACGAGGTCCCGGCGAACGTCGCGACCGAGATCAAGGAGAAGCTTGCGTAAGCAGCAAGATCGGACTAGTGGCGGCGCCTGATTCAGCGGGCACCGCCCAAATCCCGCAGATTCTAATTCAATCGAAAGAAGGTTTGAGACAATGGCCAAGGCAAAATTCGAGCGGACCAAGCCGCACTGCAACATCGGGACCATCGGTCACGTTGACCATGGCAAAACCACGCTGACCGCCGCGATCACCAAGGTGCTCGCTGAGACGGGTGGCGCAGTTTTCACCGATTATGCCAACATCGACAAGGCGCCTGAAGAGCGCGAACGCGGCATCACGATCTCGACCGCACACGTCGAGTATGAAACCGCCAATCGCCACTATGCGCACGTCGATTGCCCGGGCCACGCTGACTATGTGAAGAACATGATCACCGGTGCAGCGCAAATGGACGGCGCGATTTTGGTGGTGAACGCCGCTGACGGCCCGATGCCCCAGACTCGCGAGCACATCCTGCTCGCTCGTCAGGTCGGCGTGCCGCAGCTGGTCGTTTATATGAACAAGGTCGATCAGGTCGACGACGACGAAATCCTTGAACTGGTCGAACTCGAAATGCGCGAGTTGCTCAGCTACTACAATTTCGACGGTGACAACATTCCGATCATCAAGGGTTCGGCTCTGGCCGCCCTTGAAGGCCGCGACGACGCGATTGGCAAGGAATCGATCTACGCCCTGATGAAGGCGGTCGATGAATACATTCCGCAGCCGCCGCGCCCGACCGACAAGCCGTTCCTGATGCCGGTCGAAGACGTGTTTTCGATTTCGGGCCGTGGTACGGTTGTGACCGGCCGCGTCGAAACCGGCATCGTCAAGGTTGGCGAAGAAGTCGAAGTCGTCGGAATCCGCGATACGCAGAAGACTGTCGTTACCGGCGTCGAAATGTTCCGCAAGCTGCTCGATCAGGGTGAAGCTGGCGATAATATCGGTGCGTTGGTGCGCGGCCTGAAGCGTGAAGACGTTGAGCGCGGGCAGGTTCTGGCCAAGCCCGGTTCGGTAACGCCGCACACCGAATTCTCGGCTGAAGTCTACGTGCTGTCGAAGGAAGAAGGCGGTCGTCACACGCCGTTCTTCGCCAACTACCGCCCGCAGTTCTATTTCCGCACCACCGACGTCACTGGCGAAGTCATTTTGCCTGAAGGCACGGAAATGGTGATGCCAGGCGACAACGTCGGCCTGTCGGTAAAGCTGATCGCACCGATCGCGATGGATGAAGGTTTGCGCTTCGCAATTCGCGAAGGCGGCCGCACCGTCGGTTCGGGGGTTGTCAGCAAGATCACGAAGTAATATAGGCCCACTTCCGCCGGGGGATTCGTTCCTCGGCGGTTCGGTTTTTCGGGAGTTCGTATGGGCTCCCTTGCTCTTTCTCATCGGTAGCAGAACATAATGGAAGCTCAGAATATCCGCATTCGCCTGAAGGCATTCGATCACCGCGTGCTCGATCAGGCGACCGGCGAAATTGCGGATACCGCCCGCCGTACCGGCGCGCTGATCCGGGGTCCCATTCCTCTGCCGACGAGAATTGAAAAGTTCTGCGTCAACCGCGGACCGCACGTCGACAAGAAGTCGCGCGAGCAGTTCGAAGTGCGCACCTACAAGCGGCTGCTCGATATCGTGCAGTCCACGCCGAGCACAATCGAGGCGCTTTCTAAGCTCGATCTAGCGGCTGGCGTTGAAGTAGAAATCAAACTCGCGTAAGCGAGCGAACCTTCCGGCCTCGGCCGGCTTCGCGGAGAGAAATCTCCGCGCAGACATAGGGATACCGCCGGATTTATCCGGGCATGCGTCCCCCGTCTTGCCGCTTTGACCCATCCCGGGTCTGTTGGTGGCACCTAGCCCGGACGGGGCTCGTATCGAACTTGGGCTGGACACGCCCCCGGGGATTTCCTCCTGGGGCCTCTGTGAGGAGATGGATCATGCGTACCGGCGTGATCGCCAAGAAGGTGGGGATGACTCGCCTGTTCCAGGAAGACGGACGGCACGTGCCGGTTACCGTCTTGGCGCTGGAAGATTGCCAGGTGGTGTCCGTGCGCACTGCTGATACCGACGGCTACGTGGCGGTTCAGCTGGGTGCAGGCACTGCCAAGCAGAAGAATGTTGCCAAGCCGCAGCGTGAACATTTTGCCAAGGCTCAGGTATCGCTCAAAGCCCGTGTCGCGGAATTCCGCGTAGCGGATGATGCGCTGCTCGCGGTCGGCTCGAGCATCGCAGCATCGCACTTTGTCCCCGGCCAACTGGTCGATGTCTCGGGTCACACCCAGGGCAAGGGCTTCCAGGGCGGTATGAAGCGTTGGGGCTTCGGCGGCATGCGCGCGACGCACGGCGTCTCGATCAGCCACCGTGCTTTGGGTTCGACCGGTCAGCGTCAGGATCCAGGCAAGGTCTTCAAGAACAAGAAGATGGCCGGCCACATGGGTGATAAGCAGCGCACCCAGCAAAATCTTGAAATCGTGCGCGTCGATGACGAGCGCGGCCTAATCTTCGTCAAGGGATCAGTCCCGGGCGCGAAGAACAGCTGGATGACCATCAAGGATTCGGTGAAGGTCGTACGCCATGGCGATGCGCCTTACCCGGCGGGGATCAAAAACTCTGCCGCACATGGCGATAGTGCCGCCAACGAAGAAACCCCGGCAGCTGCCGATACGCCTGCGGAAGATATCGCAGCGGTCGAAGCCACCGACGGTCAGGAGGGCTAAGTCGTGAAAGTCAAAGTCCTCAACCTCGATGGTTCGGCTGCGAAGGGCGACGTGGAATTGAACGATGACGTGTTTGGCCTTGAGCCGCGCGCCGACATCCTTCACCGCGTTGTCACTTGGCAGCTCGAAAACCGCCGCGGAATTGCCCGCGCCACCCGTGAGCGTTCGGAAGTCGCCCGTACCGGCAAGAAGTTCGGTCGCCAAAAGGGCGGCGGTACTGCCCGTCACGGCGATCGCCGCGCTCCGATCTTTATCGGTGGCGGTAAGGCTCACGGGGCCCGCCGCCGTGAGTTCGACGTGTCACTCAACAAGAAAGTGCGTGCGCTCGGCTTGAAGATGGCGCTGTCATCGAAGGCGATGAGCGGTCTGGTTATTGTTGACAGCCTTGAGCTGAACGACCCCAAGACCAAAGGTGCTGCGGCCCAGCTGGCCAAAGCCAACTGGGGCAAGAAGGTCTTGGTGATTGACGGTACCAGCGTGAACGAGGGCTTTGCCCGCGCCACGCGCAACCTCGTCGGCATCAACGTCCTCCCGGCGATGGGCGCCAATGTCTATGACATCCTGAAGCATGACACGCTGGTGCTGACGCGCGCCGCGGTCGAACAGCTGGAGGCGCGTTTCGCCCTCCCGGGAGAGGCTAAGTAATGGCTAAGGACGCAATCGACACGCGTCACTTTGATGTGATTGTGGCTCCCCACATCACCGAAAAGTCGACGCTGGCCAGCGAGCACAACGCAGTTGTGTTCAAGGTCGCCACCAAAGCCACCAAGCCGCAGATCAAAGCAGCGGTTGAGGCCATCTATGGCACGACTGTCGTCAGCGTGAACACGCTGACCCAGAAGGGCAAGACCAAGCGCTGGAAGGGCCGTCCTTACAAGCGCTCGGATGTGAAAAAGGCGATTGTCCGTCTGGCCGAAGGCCAGTCGATCGACATCACCGAAGGAGCGCAGGGTTAAGCCATGGCACTCAAGAGCTACAACCCGACCAGCCCGGCGCGTCGTGCGCTGATTCTGGTCGACAAGTCCGCGCTGTGGAAGGGCAAGCCGCTCAAGGCACTTACCGAAGGTAAGAGCAAGACCGGCGGACGCAACAACAAAGGCCACGTCACTTCGCGCGGGATCGCTGGCGGTCATAAGCAGAAGTACCGTTTCATCGATTTCAAGCGCCGCAAGTGGGATGCCCCTGCAGTGGTTGAGCGGATGGAATACGATCCGAACCGCACCGCTTTCATCGCGCTGATCAAGTACGCTGACGGTGAACAGGCCTACATCATCGCGCCACAGCGCCTCGCCGTTGGCGATTCTGTCGTTGCCGGTGAAAAGACCGACGTGAAGCCGGGCAACGCGATGCTGCTCAGCACGATGCCGGTCGGCACCATCTGCCACAACGTGGAGATGAAGCCTGGCAAGGGCGGTCAGATCGCGCGTTCAGCCGGCACTTATGTGCAGGTCGTCGGGCGTGACCGAGGCATGGTTATCGTCCGCCTCAACTCGGGCGAGCAGCGTTACCTGCGCGGCGATTGCATGGGCACTGTTGGCGCGGTTTCGAACCCCGACAACCAGAACCAGAATTTCGGCAAGGCCGGGCGTACTCGCTGGCAGGGCCGTCGTCCTCTAACCCGCGGTGTCGCCAAGAACCCGGTCGATCACCCGCACGGCGGCGGTGAAGGCCGTACCTCGGGCGGCCGCCATCCGGTTACCCCGTGGGGCAAGCCAACCAAGGGTGCCCGGACCCGTAACAACAAGCAGACGGATAAGATGATCATCCGTTCGCGTCACGCCAAGAAGAAGAGGTAAGCCACCATGGCACGTTCCGTCTGGAAAGGCCCCTTCGTCGACCTGCACCTGTTGAAGAAGGCGGAAGCCGCACAGGATCAGGGTCAGCGCGCCAGTCCCATCAAGACTTGGTCGCGTCGTTCGACGATCCTGCCGCAGTTCGTTGGTCTGACGTTCAACGTCTACAACGGCCGCAAGTTCATCCCTGTCTCGGTCAACGAAGACATGGTTGGTCACAAACTTGGTGAATTTTCGCCGACGCGTACCTTCCCGGGTCACGCTGCCGACAAGAAGGGCAAACGCTGATGGGCAAGGAAAAGTCTCCGCGCCGCGTTGCTGACAACGAAGCGCTGTCGATCGGCACCACCATCCGTGGTTCGGCGCAGAAGCTAAACCTGGTTGCTGCGTTGATCCGCGGTCGCAAGGTCGAAGACGCCATGAACATCCTGGCGTTTTCAAAGCGGGCAATGGCGGTTGACGCACGCAAGGTGCTCGCTTCGGCGATCGCCAACGCTGAAAACAACCACAACCTCGACGTTGATGCGCTGGTGGTGGCTGAAGCCAGCGTCGGCAAATCGATCACGATGAAGCGTTTCCACACCCGCGGTCGCGGCAAGTCGACCCGGATCCTCAAGCCAATCAGCCGGTTGCGGATCGTGGTGCGCGAACAAGCTGAAGCTGGGGAGGCCTGAGATGGGTCACAAGAGCAATCCGATCGGCCTGCGCCTCCAGATCAACCGCACCTGGGACAGCCGCTGGTACGCCGAAGGCAAGAATTATGGCAAGCTGCTTGAGGAAGACCTCAAGATGCGCAAGTTCATCATGGATACGCTGCCGCAGGCCGCTATTTCCAAGGTTGTGATCGAGCGTCCGGCCAAGCTATGCCGCGTATCGATTTATGCTGCACGGCCCGGCGTGATCATCGGCAAAAAGGGCGCTGACATCGAAAAGCTGCGCTCGCAGCTCGCCAAGATGACAGCCGGCAGCGACGTCAAGCTGAACATCGTCGAAATCCGCAAGCCGGAAGTCGACGCTCGGTTGGTCGCTCAAGGCATCGCCGATCAGCTGATCCGCCGCGTTGCTTTCCGTCGGGCGATGAAGCGGGCCATGCAATCGGCCATGCGGCTTGGCGCTGAAGGCATTAAAGTCGTTTGCGGCGGCCGTCTAGGCGGGGCCGAAATCGCTCGCGTCGAACAGTACCGCGAAGGCCGCGTGCCGCTTCACACGCTGCGCGCCAACATTGACTATGCCGATGTCGAAGCGCTGACGACTTATGGGATCATCGGCATCAAGGTCTGGGTGTTCAAGGGCGAAATCCTTGGCCACGACCCGATGGCGCAAGATCGCTTGATGCTCGAAGCCCAGACCACGGGCGTCCGTCCGGCTCGCGAAGACCGCAGGAACTAAGCCATGTTGCAGCCTAAAAAGCACAAATTCCGCAAGGCCTTCAAGGGCCGGATCAAAGGCGACGCCAAGGGCGGCACCGATCTGAACTTTGGTTCGTATGGCCTCAAGGCGCTCGAGCCTGAGCGGATCACCGCGCGTCAGATCGAAGCGGCTCGCCGTGCGATCACGCGCCACATCAAGCGCCAGGGTCGTCTCTGGATCCGGATCTTCCCGGACGTGCCGGTATCTAAGAAGCCGGCCGAAGTCCGTCAGGGCAAAGGCAAGGGTTCGGTCGAATATTGGGCCGCACGGGTCAAGCCAGGCCGGATCCTGTTCGAGCTTGACGGCGTTGCGGGTCCCCTTGCTGCCGAAGCATTCAGCCGTGCAGCCATGAAGCTGCCGATCAAGGTCAAGGTCGTTGCCCGCCTGGGCGACACCAGCCATCTGGGAGGCGAATAATGGCCAAGAAGATTTCGAACCAGACCAGCGATCTGCGCGCCAAGAGCGACGATCAGCTGACCTCCGATCTCGGTGACCTTAAGCGCGAGGCATTCAACCTGCGCTTTCAGGCAGCGACCAACCAGCTTGAGCGTCCCGCCCGCATCAAAGAAGTGCGCCGCGGTATTGCCCGGGTCAAAACGTTGCAGGGCGAACGCGCCCGCACTGCTAAGTAAGGAGCCCGACGATGCCCAAGCGTATCCTGACCGGGACCGTGGTTTCCGACAAGACTGACAAGACTGTGGTCGTGAAGGTCGAACGCAAAGTGAAGCACCCGCTTTACGGGAAGATCATTCGTCGTTCGAAGAAGTATCACGCCCACGACGAAGACAATGCCTTCAAAACCGGTGAGACTGTGCGGATTGAAGAAACCCGCCCGCTCTCGAAGCTCAAGACCTGGAAGGTGATTGAACGCGTCACCGCCAGCAAGGGTACCGCAGTCGAAGCTGACGTTTAAGGGCTGACGCCTTCGGGCTGACGTAACATTTTTTGGAACTGCCGGGCAGGTTTCGGCAAGCCAGTATGAAGGAACCGGATCAATGATCCAGATGCAATCCCAGCTTGAGGTCGCTGACAACAGCGGAGCCAAGCGCGTCCAGTGCATCAAGGTGCTGGGCGGATCAAAGCGCCGTGTGGCTGGCGTGGGCGACATCATTGTAGTGTCGGTCAAGGAAGCTCAGCCGCGCACACGCGTAAAGAAGGGCGACGTTCACCGCGCGGTGATCGTGCGTACCCGCAAGGAAGTGCGCCGCGCCGATGGCAGCGTGATCCGGTTCGACAGCAACGCTGCCGTGCTGATCAACAAGAACGCCGAGCCGATCGGCACGCGTATCTTTGGCCCGGTGGTCCGCGAACTGCGTAGCAAGGGCTACATGAAGATCATCAGCCTTGCGCCGGAGGTGCTGTAATGGGTGCCGCAAAAATCAAGAAGGGTGACAGCGTCGTCGTCCGTTCGGGCAAGGACAAGGGCCGCAGCGGCACTGTCCTGCAGGTCATGCCGAAAGACGGCAAGGTCTTGGTCGCGGGCGTGAATGTTGCTGCCCGTCACCGCAAGCCGAGCCAGGCCAACCCGCAGGGCGGGATTGACCGGCGCGAGGCTCCGATGGCTATTTCCAAGGTTGGCCTCGCCGACCCCAAGACCGGCAAGGCCACCCGCGTGCGTTTTGAAACTGCCAAGGACGGCACCAAGACGCGTATTGCGGTCAAGTCCGGGGAGAAAATCGATGGTTGATGCCACTACCCCCCGCATGAAGGCCAAGTACGACACGGAAGTGGCCAAGGCCATGATCGAGAAGTTTGGCTACAAGAACGTCATGGAAGTGCCCAAGATCGAGAAGATCACGCTCAACATGGGCGTCGGCGAAGGCAGCCAGGACAAGAAGAAGGTCACCACGGCCGCTGACGAAATGGCGCTGATTGCCGGCCAGAAGCCGGTCATCACCAAGGCCAAGAAGTCGATCGCCCAGTTCAAGCTGCGCGAAGGCATGCCGATCGGTTGCAAGGTTACCCTGCGCCGCGAACGCATGTACGAATTTCTCGACCGCCTGATCACCGTGGCAATGCCCCGCATCCGCGATTTCCGCGGGCTCAATCCCAAGAGCTTCGACGGTCGCGGCAACTATGCGATGGGTCTCAAGGAACAGATCATTTTCCCTGAGATCAGCTACGACCAGATCGAGAAGGTGCGCGGCATGGATATCATTGTCACCACCACTGCCAACACCGACGACGAAGCGCGCGAGCTGCTCCGCCTGTTCGGTTTCCCGTTCCCGCTGGAAGCTGCTCCCGAGCAGCAGGCCGCGTAAAGATAATCTGAGGAAGAGAGCTTAAGTCCATGGCGAAACTGAGTTCCGTAAACAAGAACGAGCGGCGCAAGAAGCTCGTTAAGCAGTATGCCGGCAAGTATGCCGCGCTGAAGGCCCAGGCCGACGACAAGTCGCTCGACGATACCGAGCGTCTGATGGCCCGTCT
>JANYGB010000069.1 GCA_025359445.1 Sphingomonadaceae bacterium | reverse complement strand
TGGCCTTGGTGATCTTCTGGGTCGATTTGACCGAGTTGATCCGCCCTTTGAGTTCCTTAAGCGAGGCCATGAAGCCTTACCCTTTCAAGTGGATCAGGCGAACTGCTTCGCGAAGGCGTCAAGCGCCGCGACGGTCTGCTTTTTGGCGTCGTCGCCAAAATCGCGGGTGTCACGGATCAGCTTCAGTGTGTCGGCATGGCTATCGCGCATAAAGCTGAGCATCTCAGCTTCGTAGCGCGTCACGTCGCCCACCGGCAGGGCATCGAGATAGCCGTTGGTCCCAGCGAAGATCGACAGCGTCTGCTCTTCGAACGACAGCGGGCTGAACTGCGCCTGTTTGAGCAGCTCGGTCAAACGCGCACCGCGATTGAGCAGCTTCTGGGTCGAAGCATCGAGGTCCGAACCGAACTGCGCAAAGGCCGCCATTTCGCGGTACTGCGCCAGCTCCAGCTTGATTGAGCCCGAAACCTTCTTCATCGCCTTGGTCTGAGCAGCGCCGCCAACGCGCGACACTGACAGGCCGACGTTGATCGCCGGACGGACGCCTTGATAGAACAGCCCGGTTTCCAGGAAGATCTGGCCGTCGGTGATCGAGATCACGTTGGTCGGGATGTAGGCCGAAACGTCGCCCGCCTGGGTTTCGATGATCGGCAGTGCGGTGAGCGAACCGCCGCCCTGGCTGTCATTCATCTTGGCGGCGCGTTCAAGCAGGCGTGAGTGCAGATAGAACACGTCGCCCGGATAAGCTTCGCGGCCCGGCGGGCGGCGCAGCAGCAGCGACATCTGGCGGTAAGCCACGGCCTGCTTGGACAGATCGTCATAGACGATCACGGCGTGCATGCCGTTGTCGCGGAAAAATTCGCCCATCGTCGCGCCGGTATAAGGTGCGAGGTACTGCAGCGGGGCCGGCTCCGACGCAGTCGCGGCGACCACGATGGTATATTCCATCGCGCCGTTTTCTTCGAGCTGGCGGACGATCTGCGCCACGGTCGAGCGCTTCTGGCCGACCGCAACATAGATGCAATACAGCTTCTTCTTCTCGTCGTCGCCGGCGTTGGCGCCCTTCTGGTTGATGAAGGTATCGATCGCGACGGCGGTCTTGCCGGTCTGGCGGTCACCGATGATCAGTTCGCGCTGGCCGCGGCCGACGGGAACGAGCGCGTCGATTGCCTTAAGCCCGGTCTGCACGGGCTCGTTGACCGACTGGCGCGGGATGATCCCGGGCGCCTTGCGTTCGACCCGCTGGCGGCTTTCGGCCACGATCGGGCCTTTGCCGTCGATCGGGTTGCCCAGCGCATCGACCACGCGGCCGAGCAGGCCCTTGCCGACGGGAACGTCGACGATGGTGCCGGTCCGCTTGACGACATCGCCTTCCTTGATCTCGGCATCCGAGCCGAAGATCACGACGCCGACGTTATCGGCTTCGAGATTGAGCGCCATGCCCTTGATGCCGTTCGAAAACTCGACCATTTCACCGGCCTGGACTTGATCGAGCCCGTGGATACGGGCGATACCGTCACCCACCGACAGCACCGAGCCGACTTCCGAGACTTGCGCCTCGGTGCCGAAGCTGGCGATCTGGTCCTTGATGACCTTCGAAATTTCTGCGGCGCGGATATCCATGGTTAGCCTTTCATCGCGTTAGCGAGGGTGTTCAAACGGGTGCGGATCGAGCTGTCGATCTGAGTCGAGCCGATCCGGACGACCAAGCCGCCGAGAATCTCGGGGTCGACCGCGGCGGTAAGTTTTACGTCCTTGCCCTCACGCGCCTTCAACTTGGCGGCGATGGCGGAAATCTGATCGGTGCTGAGCGGATGCGCGCTGGTGACCGTGGCGTTGACTTCACCGCGCGCGGCAGCGGCGATCCCCGCGAAGGCCGTGACCATTTGCGGCAGCGCCGCGAGCCGGCGATTGTGCGCCAGCACACCGAGGAACTGCATAGTGAGCGGCGACAGCTTCAAGTGAGCGCCAAGATTGGTCATCGCCGCCTGCGCGCCGTCCCGGGTCAGCCGCGGGTTGCGAATCAACGCCGCCAGATCGCCCGAAGCGGCAACTGCCTGGCCAAGCCCGGCAAGGTCGGATTCGACCGTAGCGACTGCTTTGTTCTCAGCAGCCAGCTCATAAAGGGCAGACGCATAGCGCCCTTGCAAGCTGGCCGTAATACCGCCGGAATTCTCCACGCGTGTCGCTTCCTTACATCGGGTGCGTTGTCGGGGCGGATGCCATGCAAGAAAGCACGACGGCCCCGGGGACGGGGGCGCGCATAGCCATGATTGTGCTGCGATGCAAGGTGGGGCAAGGAAGTTCGTAAGACGCGAATGGGGACAGGACCGGAAATGGGCGAGACGATCCACCTTGAAATGGCCGATGGCCACAAAATGCCGTGTTATCATGCCGTGCCTGTCGGGACGCGCCGAGGCGGCCTAGTGCTGGTGCAAGAGATCTTCGGGGTCACCGACCACATCCGCGAACTGTGTGATGAATATGCTGCCGATGGCTACGAGGTGATCAGCCCAGGGCTGTTCGACCGGCAGGAGCCCGGCTGCGCGTTGGGCTATTCGGGTGCCGATTGGGAGCGTGCGGTTGAGATCGCGCGCAAGGAGCATGACTGGGAGCAAGGGCTCGACGATACCGCCCGGGTAATCGCGTGGATGAACGAGCGTGGCGGGCCGGTCTTTATAACGGGCTACTGTTTCGGCGGCTCGGTCGCGTGGCGGATGGCGCAGCTATCGGACGATCTCGACGCGGCGTCTTGCTACTACGGCGGCTACATCGCTACCCGCTTCGCCGACGAAGCGCCCAAGTGCGCGACGATTTGCCACTTTGGCCGCTATGATTCGATGGTGGAGATCGCCCCGGTCGAGCTGCTGATCGCCAAGCACCACCCGACCGCGCAAATCTTCGTTTATGAAGCCGGGCACGGGTTCAACTCGGACCGGCGCAAGGACTATCACCCCGAAAGCGCCGAGCTGGCGAAGGAGCGGACCTTAATGCTGTTCAAGGCGCTGGGCGGCTGAGCGTGGCCAAAATTCTGATCATCCTCCCCCAGTCCGATTATGATCCGACCGAAGTAGCGCTGCCGTGGCGGGTGTGGACCGAGGCCGGGCAGGACGTTTGGTTCGCAACCGAAACCGGCAAGCCTGCGACCTGCGATCCGATCACGCTGAGCGGTAAAGGGCTGCCGTTACTTGCTGCCACCCTCAAATGCCGACTTGAGGCTGAATCGGCCTACGCCGCGATGGTCGCCGCGCCGCGCTATAAGTATCCGCTGACCTGGGCCAAGGCGCGCGCCGCTGACTTTGCCGCGTTGCATTTCCCGGGCGGTCATGGCCCCGGGATGAAGCCTTATTGCGAGAGCGCCGAAGTATACCGCCTCGCCAAGGAGGCGTTTGCTGCCAGGCAGCCGGTCAGCGCGATCTGTCACGGGGTGCTCCCGCTCGCGCGCGCCGGCGTGCTCAAGGGGCGGCGCACCACCGCGTTGACGCACATTATGGAAGAAATCTCGGTGCGGCTGACCGCCACAGCGCTGCCCCGGCATTACCGGACCTATCCCATCAGCGTCGAAGACGAAGTGCGCCAGCGGTTGGGGCCGGGCGGCCGGTTCGAGCGAGGCGGCCTGTTCCCGCGCTACTCCGGGTCCAAAACGCCCGATGCCGGGTTCGTGCTGCGCGATGGCCATTACCTGTCGGCGCGCTGGCCGGGGGACGCATGGACGCTGGCGGTGCGGCTGATGGAGCTGCTTTGACCGCATGGGGCGGGAAGCGGTGCCAGAATTATGCTGGCATCGCTTGCGGCTGCAAGGAGCTGTGCCATGATCGAAGCCATGATGATCCCCGACGATGAATGCTGGAACGCCGCGATTGCTCGCGACCGCAGCTATGATGGACGCTTCATTACCGGGGTGCTTACCACCGGGATCTACTGCCGCCCGAGCTGCCCGGCGCGGCATCCCAAGCGGGAGAATGTGCGCTTCTTTGCCGATGGTGCGGCAGCGCGCGCGGCGGGCTTGCGCGCCTGCTTGCGCTGCTCGCCCGACGACGTCAGCCGCGATGAACGTGCGGTGCTGAGCGCGATCGCGGCAATCAAGGCGGCCGAGCAGCCGCTCGCGCTGGGGGCCTTGGCGGCGGAGGCCGGATATTCGCCAGCGCATTTCCAGCGGGTGTTTGCGCGGCACACCGGGCTCTCGCCATCGGCCTATGGCCGCGCGTTGATGGCCGAACGGGCGGCGCAAGCATTAAGCGCAGGCAGCGTCACCGAGGCGATTTACGCGGCGGGCTATTCAGGCCCATCGCGGTTTTACGAGGCCAATCAGGGGAGACTGGGCATGGCACCTTCGGCATGGGCAGCAGGCGGCAAGGGCGTGACGATAGCCTGGGCGGTGGTCGATACCACGCTGGGCCAGATGCTGGTCGCCGCGACTGAAAAGGGCGTGTGCCGGCTCTCGTTCAACGAGGGAGTCGAAGCGCTGGAAGCGCGGTTTCCCAATGCTGAACTGGCCCAAGGTGATGCGAAGTTCGCCGCGCTGCTCGCCGATGTGGTCGCTGCGGTCGAAGCGCCCGGCGATTTCGGGCACATCCCGCTCGACGTCAAAGGCACCGCCTTCCAGGAAGCCGTGTGGCGTGAATTGCAGCGCATTCCAGGGGGTGAGACGCGGACTTACGCGCAGCTCGCGGCTGCAGTGGGCAAGCCCAAAGCGGTGCGCGCGGCGGGCTCTGCGAATGGCGCGAACAACGTCGCGGTGCTGATCCCGTGCCACCGCGTGATCCGCACCGGTGGCGGACTGGGCGGTTACGCTTACGGCTTGGAAATCAAACGCAAGTTACTGGAAAAGGAAGCCAAATGACCGACCAGATCGCCGTTTTCCGCGCGCTTCATGTCCCCGGGGATCCGCTCGTTTTGTTCAACATCTGGGATGCCGGCAGCGCCAAGGCGGTGGCCAAGGCCGGGGCCAAGGCCATTGCCACTGGCAGCTTCGGCGTGGCGGAATCGCAGGGCTTTGCCGATGGTGAGGGCTTCCCGCTGGAGCGGTCGCTCGATGTGGTCAAAAGCGTGATCGGGTCGGTCGATGTGCCGGTCACGTTCGACCTGGAATCGGGCTATGGTATTGATAATGCTGGGGTTCAACGCTCGGCTGAGCTGGCCTTTGCGGCCGGCGCGGCGGGGATTAACCTGGAGGACCGAATGCCCGGCGAAACCGCGCTTTTGCCGGTTTCCAAGGCGGCCGAGCGCGTGGCGGCGGCGGCTTCGAGCGGTTTATTCGTCAACGCCCGCACCGATATTTATCGCGGGCTCAAACCGGAAAACTATGGGCAACACTTGATCGACGCGGTGCTTGAACGGGCCGAGGCTTTCGCAAATGCGGGAGCGGGCGGGCTGTTTGTGCCGTTCCTGGGTGATCATTCGGCGATCAAGGCGATCTGCGCCGGATCACCGCTGCCGGTCAACATTCTGTGGGGCCCGGGGCGCGGCACCACCGCCGATCTGGCCGCGCTGGGGGTGGCCCGGATTAGCTATGGCCACGGTCCGTGGGCGGCGGCGATGAACTGGCTGTCGGATCAGGCCGGGGCTGTGTACGCGGGTGAGGTGGTGCCTTACGGGCGGTGAGGCCGGGACCATCTTCCACCACCCGTTCGCCCTGAGGAGCGGCTGACCGGAGCGAAGACGCGTCTCGAAGGACCGCGCGCACCAGCGGTTCGAGACGGGCCTTCGCAAGAGCTCAGTCCCTCCTCACCACCAACGGGTCTGAGAAGTTGGGAATTACGTCTCGCAAAACCATTTGCCAGCCGCGTCATACTGCGCGATGAGGGTGTATGAACAAGATAACACACCAGCCTGTGGCTGACCCAAGCAAACCCGGCCTCGTGCGGCGGATCATCGCCTTCCCCCTGACCATGCTGGTGATCGAATTCGCTGTGATCGTGCTGGTCGGCTCGGGCTATACGCAAGCCGCGCACTTGCTGATCGCCAAGTCCGACGGTGCCGCCTATTTCGCCGGCGGCTTGCTGCTCGCTGGTGTGCTGGTGCTGACGTGGAAGGGACTGCAACGCTGGCTCGAACGCCGCCCCGACCGGGAATTTGCGTTGGCCGGAGCTGGCAGGGAGCTTGGCCTGGGGCTGCTGCTGGGCTTCCTGCTGTTCAGCGCGGCAACGGGGATCGTCGCATTGCTTGGCGGGTTCGAAGTACTCGGCGTGCGCGGACAAGGCGCGCTGTGGGCGATGCTGGCGATGGCAGTGACCAGCGGCACGATCGAGGAAATCATGTTTCGCGGCATATTGCTGCGCCACCTTGAGGCGCTGATCGGCACCTGGGGGGCGCTGGCGATCACTTCGCTGCTGTTCGGTGCGAGCCATCTGTTCAACCCGGGAGCGACGCTGTTCGCGGCCTTCGCCATCGCGATGGAGGCGGGGATCATGCTCGGCGCGGCCTATCTGCTGACCCGGCGGCTGTGGCTCGCAGTGGGCATTCACGCGGCGTGGAACTTTACGCAAGGGTGGATCTTCTCGGTCCCGGTCTCGGGCGGCGAGACGCCGCTCGGCTTGCTGATCACGCGGCGCGTGGGGCTAGAATGGCTGACCGGCGGCGACTTCGGGCTGGAGGCCAGCGTGGTCGCACTGGTGGTGGCGACTGGGGCGGGGCTGGCGCTGCTGGTGCTGGCCACCCGGCGCGGCGCGATTGTCCCGCCGATGTGGGCCGCAGCTAAAGCCCGTTCGTCTTGAGCCCTTCAGCGGAAAGGTCGATGCCAATTTATCGTTGATCTCCTCGATTGACGTCGATCCGCTCAGCGCATCAAGAGCCTTCAGCGTCGGCAGCATCAAATCTTCATGTGGGGGCAGCTTGGTCCTCACATTAATTTCTCCATAGTGGTGAACGCAATCCCCTCGATCGCCTCATCGCCCCAGTTCCACGTATCGACAAACGCCTGCGCCTGCGCCCGGTCTTCGCTGCCCTGGTTGTTGTAGATCTGGAAGTAGTTGCGCTTCGAATTGAACGGCGGGTCGATGTAACACAAATCGACACTGGCGCTGGCGATCTTGCGCCGCAGCAGGTCGAGATTGTCGCCGTATTAGAGTTCGTTACGCGGCATTGTGTGCCCACCCTTTGGTGCTGATCCAGTCGAAGCGATGTCTTGGAACGGGCTAAGTGAAATGCGTTCATCCGGCAAGCGCGCCACCAACGGGCGGAAGAATTACTCGGGGCCAACCTGCTCCCGCGCCCAGCCGGGCTTGGCGGACTCCAGCGTCAGCAAAAACTGCGCCGCGCTTTCGCGATACCCCGCGCGCTGGTCGTCGCTCATCCGGCGCCAGGTGGCGTAAGGATTGGCGAGGCGCATATTGCGCCCCAGCTTGGCCTCGTTCCTTGCGAGAAAGTCCCAATACAATGCGTTGAACGGGCAGGCATTCGGGCCGACTTTCTGCTTCACATCGTACCGGCAACCCCGGCAATAATTGCTCATCCGGTTGATGTAGGCACCGCTGGCGGCGTAGGGCTTGCTCGCCAGCCGCCCGCCGTCCGCGTGGAGCGCCATGCCCGCGACATTGGGCAATTCCACCCACTCATAGGCATCGGCGTACACCACCAGAAACCAGTCGGCGACTTGGCCCGGATCGAGCCCCGCCAGCAGCGCGAAGTTGCCGAGCACCATCAGTCGCTGGATGTGGTGCGCGTAAGCGTTGTCGCGGGTGGTGCGCACGCAATCGGCGAGGCAGGCCATTGCCGTGTCGCCAGTCCAGTAGAAATCGGGCAGCGAACGCCGGGCATCCAGGAAGTTGGTTTCGGCCATGCCCGGCATATCGAGCCAGTACATCCCCCGGACATATTCGCGCCAGCCGATGACCTGACGAATGAAGCCTTCAGCGGCGTTGAGCGGGGCGCGGCCCGCGCGGTATTCAGCCTCAGCCGCTTGCGCGACCTCCAGCGGACCCAGCAGGCCAAGGTTCATCGCCGCCGCGATGTTGGCGTGGAACATGAAGTCCTCGCCTGCGATCATTGCGTCTTGATACTGTCCGAAAGTGGGCAGGCGGTTGTGCAGGAAATCAGCGAGCGCTTCTTCCGCATTGGCGCGGGTGACGGGCATCGCAAAACCGTCAAGCGCGCCGAAGTGGTTGCCGAACCGGGCCGCGACCAATGCCATGACTTCCTGCGTGATCCGATCGGGCGCAAACTGCGGATGCGGCGGGACTGTGAGCTTTACGGGCGGGCCGGAGCGGTTTTCGGCATCGAAGTTCCACTTGCCGCCGGTGGGCTTGTCACCGTCCATCAGCAGGCCAGTCTGGCGGCGCATGTCGCGGTAGAAGTATTCCATGCGCAGTTCGCGGCGCGCGGCGGCCCAGGTGTAGAACTGGGTCTTGCTGCACAGAAAACGCGTGTCTGGCAGGATCTCGACCGGGCAACCGAGCGCCGCGCTCCATTGCGCAAAATCCTGCTGCAAGCGCCACTCTCCCGGTTCGGTCACGAGGATCGCCCGCGCATCATGCCGCGTCAGTGCGCGCTGGACCTCGCCGCGCAAGGAACAGGTGTTCGCGGGATCATCCAGCTTGACATAATCGACCGTCCAGCCGCCAGCGCGCAGCTCTTCGGCAAAATGCCGCATCGCCGAAAATACCAGTGCGATCTTGGCCTGATGGTGGCGCACATAAGTCGCCTCGTCCCACACCTCGGCCAGCAGCACGATGGCATTGGCCGGATCGGCGCGTTGCAGGCTCGCCAGACCGGGTGAGAGCTGGTCGCCGAGCACCGGGATGAGGACCGGGCGGCTGCTCATACGAAGCTGTAGGGATCGATATCGACCCCCACGCGCACCCCTTGCGGGAAGCTCAGTCCGCCGAGCCATTCGCGGATGATGTCCTGCACTTGCGCCGTGCGCCGGGCGTTGATCAAGAGCCGGTAACGATAGCGCCCGCGCAATAGCGACAGCGGCGCGGGGGCGGGGCCAAGGACCATCACGTCGGGCAGGTTGGGGGCCATAGCGCCGATCGCCTTGGCCGCGTCGCGCGCTTCGGCCTCGGTCTCGCTCGAGACGATGATCGCGGCCCAGCGCCCGAACGGCGGCGCGCCGGCATCGCGGCGGCCTTCGGCCTCGGCGGCGTAGAACGCGTCGCGGTCCCCGGCGGCGAGCGCGGCGATTACCGCGGCTTCGGGGTGGCGGGTCTGGATCAGCACTTCGCCCGGCTTGTCGCCGCGCCCGGCGCGCCCGCCGACTTGCGCGACCTGCTGGTACGTCCGCTCGGCCGCGCGCAGGTCACCGCCCTCAAGGCCAAGGTCGGCGTCGACCACGCCCACCAAGGTGAGGTCGGGGAAGTGATAGCCCTTGGTCACCAGCTGCGTGCCGACGATCACGTCGATCAGCTTGTCCTCGGCCGCTTGCACGAAGGCGCTGATCTTTTCGGGGCTGTTGAGCGTATCCGAAGTGACCACCGCCACCCGCGCCTCGGGCAGCAGCTCGGCGACCTCGTCGGCGATGCGTTCCACCCCCGGGCCGCAGGCGACCAGGCAATCGGGGGTGTGGCATTCGGGGCATTCGTCGGGAATGCCGGTCTGGTGGCCGCAATGGTGGCAGGCGAGGCGGCGCGAGAGGCGGTGCTCGACCAGCCAGGCGCTGCAATTGGGGCACTGGAACCGGTAGCCGCAGTGTCGGCACAAGGTCAGCGGGGCATAGCCGCGGCGGTTGAGGAACAGCAATGACTGCTCGCCGCGCGCCAGCCGTTCGCGCAGGCCCGCGACCAGCCGCGGGGCGAGCCAGCGGCCACGCTCGGGGACTTCACTGCGCAGGTCGACAATGCTGACCTCGGGCAGTTCCGCGCCGCCGAACCGCGCAGGGAGATCGACCTTGGTATAGACCCCGGCCTCCGCCAGTTGCAGCGATTCGAGCGCGGGGGTGGCGCTGGCGAGGATCACCGGCACACTCTCAAACCGGGCGCGGATCACCGCCACGTCGCGCGCATTGTAGCGCACCCCGTCGTCCTGCTTGAACGACACCTCGTGCGCCTCGTCGACCACGATCAAACCCAATTTGGCGTAGGGCATGAACAGCGCCGAACGCGCCCCGACCACTACTTGCGCATGACCGCTGACAATCGCCCGCCAGGCGCGGCGGCGCTCGCTGGCTTTCAGGCTCGAATGCCACAGCACCGGCGGCACCCCGAAGCGGCTCTCGAAGCGGCGCAGGAAGTTTTGCGTCAGCGCGATTTCGGGGAGCAGCACCAGCACCTGCCGCTGCATCCGGATCGCCTCGGCAATCGCCTCGAAATAGCATTCGGTCTTGCCCGATCCGGTCACCCCGTCGAGCAGGAACGGCGCGAACTCCTGCGCCTTGACCGCAGCGATAAAGGTGTCCGCTGCGGCTTGTTGGTCGGGCGAAAGCTCAGGCACATCGTGATCGGCGCGGGCGCGCGGGTAGGGCCGGTCGAGGTCGACCGTCACCGGTTCTAGCACGCCGGCGCTGACCAATCCGCGCAGCACCCCGTCGGAAACGCTGGCAAGCTCGGCCAGTTCGCGGATGCTCGCCTGTTCGCCGTGCAGCGCATCGATCGCCGCCAGCCGTTGCGGGGTGAGCCGCTTGGGTTCATGACCCGAAAGGCGGTACTCGGTGGTCGTCCCGCCGCCGCGCAGCGCTGCGGTGCTGCCCAGCGCCATCCGCGCCACCGCATTCATCGGCGCGACGTAATAGTCTGCGGTCCATTCGATCAGGCGGCGCAAGGGCGCGCTCAGTGGCGGCACCGGTAGCACTTCGAGGATCGGGCGGAGCCTGGTTTCGGGAACTTCTTCCCCCGCCAACCGTTCTTTTTCCCAGACGATCCCGAGGACTTGGCGCGGACCGAGGGGAGCGATGACGAGGCTGCCGAATTCAGTCGCCATGCCTTCGGGAAGCCGATAGTCCAGCACGCTGAGAACCGGATTGAAGACGAGGAGGCGGACGCGGTTCATCGGCCCGTCTCTATGCCGACAAACAGACACGCGCGACAGCCGCAAATTTAGGAGCAGGGGTCAAATGCCAAGCATCGAAACGGGGCTTAACGTCGAAACTGGCATCATGGCGCGCCGGTCGTTTCTGGCCGGGACCGCCGCAGCCGGGGTAATGCTGTTGCCGGGCTGCCAATCGATGGGTGGCGGGATCAGCATGGTGGATGCGATCCGCCGCTTGCTGACGCTGTCATCGCAGGCTGCCTTCGCATTGCTGACCGCGCCGGGCGGGTTTTGGGACAGCGAAGTGGCGCGGTTCGAAGCGCCTGTACTATTCGGCGCTTCGGGTACAGGATTGCTCAAAAACCTCCTTACTTCAACGGTGTTCAAGCAGAACCTCCAGCATCAGCTCAATATCGTTGCCGAACAGGGCGCAGCCCGCGCCGCTCCGGTGGTCTATGCCGCGGCGCGCAAGATCTCGGTCCCCGATGCACTGGGGCTGGTACGCGGCGGGCCGACTGCGGCGACCTCTTTCCTGCGCGCGGAAATGGGACCGGCGCTGATCAACTCGATGATCCCGGGGCTGACTGACGCGCTGCGGGTGAGCAACGACCCTGTACTGGGAGAGGCAGTCCGCGCACTGTCCGGCGTCGATCTGGGCCAGATGGCGCAATCGGTCGCTAACCGCGCAGACAATTCGATCTGGTACCAGATCGGGCACGAAGAAAGCACCATTCGCGCTCATCCCGAAACCACCAGGGATCCGCTGCTGATCGGGGTGTTCAAGGTTCTCTAACGGGCTATAGCGCTCGTCTGTTCATATCCAGGAGCGCACCCCCGTGAAGTTTTTCGCTGACACCGCCGAGATTGCCGACATCAAGGAACTGGCCGCGTTTGGCTTGCTTGACGGGGTGACCACCAATCCCTCGTTGATCGCCAAGTCAGGCCGCGATTTCAAAGAAGTGACCAAGGAAATCTGCGGAATTGTCGACGGCCCGGTCAGTGCCGAAGTCGTCGCGCTCGATTATGACGGGATGATGCGTGAAGCCGCGATCCTGCGCAAGATTGCCGATAACGTCTGCATCAAAGTGCCGATGACGTTGGATGGCCTCAAAGCCTGCAAAGCGCTGACCGGCGATGGCAGCATGGTCAACGTCACGTTGTGCTTCTCGGCCAATCAGGCGTTGCTTGCGGCGAAAGCTGGAGCAACCTTCGTTTCGCCGTTCGTCGGCCGCCACGATGATAACGGCTTCGACGGGATGGAATTGATCGGCGATATCCGGCTGATTTACGACAACTACGATTTCCGCACCGAAATCCTTGTCGCCAGCGTCCGCCACGGGATCCACGTGCTCCAGGCCGCGAAAATCGGTGCCGACGTGATGACCGCGCCACCTGCGGTGATCAAGGGTCTGGTCAAGCATGTGCTGACTGACAAGGGGATCGAAGGGTTTCTGGCGGACTGGGCCAAGACCGGGCAGGCGATTTAGGGGTTGATTTATGCGTCGTCCCGGGCTTGACCCGGGACGACGTGAGTAAAGATGTCCGACGAAACCCCCCTCGATCGCTTCAAATCGGTACTCACCGGCACCGCGCGCGCCATCGCGCGCGAGCCGGAGCTGGAAATCGCCTGGACCGCCGATACGCCGATCGCCAACGGCAAGAACCTGCGCGTGCCGATGCCCGGCCGCAACTTGCCGCTCGAACAAGCGATGGAAGCGCGCGGGTTCGCCGATTCGATGGCGCTCAAGCTGCGTCACCACAAGGAAGCGCTTCACGCCCGCCACGCCCCGTCTGAACCGACCGCCCGCGCGGCTTATGATGCGGTCGAGCAGGTCCGGTTCGAGGCGCTCGGGTCCAAGGCTTACGAAGGCATGCGCGATAATCTCGATGCGGCCAATGCGGTGCGGATCGGCGGCGATCCGATCACGCGGGCGACCCGGCCCGACGAAGTGCCGGTGCCGATGGCGCTGTCCTTGCTACTGCGCGAACACCTGACCGGGCAGCCGGTGCCCGAAGCGGCCGAGGCCGGGGTCGCGATGCTGCGCGACTGGATCGAACAGCGCACTGCCGCCGATTTCGATGCGCTGGCGTTGCTGCTCGACGATCAGAAAGCGTTCCAGTCGCTCACCCTCGATATGCTCCAGCACCTCGAGCTGACGCAGGCCAGCCCACTCGAGCAAGAGGCCGACGAGGGCGACGATGCCGCCGGTGAGGATCAGGACGATCAGGACGCCGACGATAGCGAATCGTCCGAAGACCAATCGCCGAGCGAAGTCGCCGCTGAACCCAGCGAAGGCGAGGAAGACGGCGATTCAGAGGCTGAGCGCGAGGTCGATGACGACAACGCCGACGCCGAGGAAGGCGACGAGGGAGAGGAGGGCATGCTCCCCGTCCGCCCCAATCGCCCGTGGACCGAGCTGCCCAGCAAGTTCAACTACAAGCCCTACACCGAAGCGTTCGATGAAGTCGTCAGCGCCTCCGAGCTGTGCGATGAGGAAGAACTGACCCGGCTGCGCGCTTATCTCGACGCGCAATTGAAGGGCCTGCAAGGCGTGGTCACCAAGCTTGCCAACCGGCTCCAGCGGCGGCTGATGGCGCAGCAGAACCGCAGCTGGGATTTCGACCAGGAAGAAGGCATGCTCGATGCCGCGCGGCTCGCCCGGGTCGTGATCTCGCCGGGTCATTCGCTGAGTTACAAGATTGAGCGTGAGGTCCAGTTCAAGGACACCGTGGTCACGCTGCTGATCGACAATTCGGGTTCGATGCGCGGGCGGCCGATCTCGATCGCCGCGATCAGCGCCGACGTGATGGCGCGCACGCTTGAACGGTGCGGGGTCAAGACCGAGATCCTCGGCTTCACCACCCGCGCGTGGAAGGGCGGGCAAAGCCGTGAGGCCTGGCTCGGCGGCGGCAAACCGGCGCAGCCCGGGCGGCTGAACGACCTGCGCCACATCGTCTATAAAAAGGCCGATCAGCCGTATCGCCACGCGCGCAAGAACTTGGGCCTGATGATGCGCGAGGGTCTGCTCAAGGAAAACATCGACGGCGAAGCGCTGCTGTGGGCGCACTCGCGCCTGCTGGCGCGCACCGAAGACCGGCGCGTGCTGATGGTCATTTCCGACGGCGCCCCGGTCGACGATTCGACGCTAAGCGTGAACAACGCGGGCTATCTCGAACTGCACTTGCGCAAAGTGATCGACTGGATCGAACGCCAGAGCCCGGTGCAACTGGTCGCGATCGGGATCGGCCATGATGTAACTCGCTATTACCGCCGCGCGGTGACGATCATGGACGTCGAACAACTGGGCGGCACGATGATCGAACAGCTCGCCGGACTGTTTGAGGATGACCCCAAGTGAACGTCACAGATGCCGTTACCAGCCGCCGCTCGATCCGCGCCTTTCAGGACAAGCCTGTGGATCAAGCCATGCTTCGTGGCATCCTCGAAACCGCGCAGCGATCGCCTTCGGGCGGGAACACCCAGCCGTGGAACGCGGTGATGCTGACGGGCGAGCCGCTCGCCGCGCTGTTCGCCAAGGTCGCCGAGGTTTTGCCGCAGGGCCGCGCGGCGATGGCGCCTGAGTATCACGTTTATCCGCCCGAGCTGGAGGGGGCTTACGAAACCCGCCGCCAAGGCATCGGCGAGGCGATGTATGCTGCGCTCGAGATCCCGCGCGACAACAAGATGGGACGGCTGGCCTGGTTCGCGCGCAATTTTCAGGGGTTCGGCGCGCCGGTGCTGATGCTGGTCCATACCCCCAAATACATGGGCCCGCCGCAGTGGTCGGACATGGGGATGTGGCTGCAAACGGTGATGCTGCTGCTGCGCGAGGCGGGCCTCGACAGCTGCGCGCAAGAGGCCTGGGCGGTCTATTCGAAGCAGATTCGCGAGTGTGTCGATATTCCCGAAGACCACATCTTCTTCTGCGGCATGGCGATCGGCTGGGGCGACAGGAGCCATGCGGTCAACACCTTCCCGGTCGCCCGCGCCCCGCTTGATGAAGCGGTGCGCTGGGAGGGATTTTAAGCCTGACGTCGTCCCCGGCTTGACCGGGGACCGCTGGCCTCCAATCGCAACCAAGGAATGATCCGGCCAGCGGTCCCCGCTTGCGCGGGGACGACGAGGTAGGCAAAGCGCTTCCCATGACTGACCTGCGCCTGTTCAACAGCCTGACCCGAGAAATCGAGACCTTCAAGCCGGTCCGCGAGGGAGAGGCACGCGTCTATACCTGCGGGCCGACGGTCTACAATTACCCGCACATCGGCAACATGCGCGCTTATGTCTTTGCCGACGTGCTCGGGCGCACGCTCAGCTACAAGGGCTACAAACTCACTCACGTTATCAACATCACCGACGTCGGTCACCTGACCGATGATGCCGATGCAGGCGAGGACAAGCTGGAGAAGGCGGCGGCGGAAAATGCCCAGTCAATCTGGCAAATCGCGCGGCATTATACTGAGGCCTATTGGGCGGACATCAGGGCGTTGAACATTCGCGAGCCGGCGAAATGGTCGATCGCGACCGACTACGTCCCGCAGATGATCAAATTTGCTCAGGGCATTGCTGGAAAGCACTGCTACGAGCTCGACAGCGGGCTCTATTTCGACGTCACGACGGTATCCGACTACGGCCGTCTCGCGCGCGCTCACACCGATGAGGGCGAGAGCCGCATCGCGCCGGTCGATGGCAAGCGCAACGCCGCCGACTTCGCGATCTGGCGCAAGACCCCGCCGGACGAGACGCGCCAGATGGAATGGGATTCGCCGTGGGGCAAAGGTGCGCCGGGCTGGCATCTCGAATGCTCGGTAATGAGCGGCGACCTGTTGGGCTTCCCGTTCGATATCCACACCGGCGGGATCGACCACCGCGAAATCCACCACCCCAACGAAATCGCGCAGAACCAGGCGCATTGCTGCACCAATGGCCTCGACGTGGCGGCCAATTCAGGCGCCAACATCTGGATGCACAATAACTTCCTGGTCGAACGCTCAGGCAAGATGAGCAAGTCGTCGGGCGAGTTTCTGCGCCTGCAATTGCTGATCGATCGGGGGTATCATCCGCTGGCCTACCGGATGATGTGCCTGCAGGCGCATTATCGGAGCGAGCTGGAGTTTTCGTGGGAAGGGCTGGAGGCCGCGTTGGTAAGGTTGAAGCGGTTGGTGATGGGGGTTGAGAGGCTGAAGGCAGAGGCAGCCGGAGGCCCAACTCATGCGCCAGTCGTCGCTTTTTTTGATGACGCCATATCTGATGATTTGAACACATCGGTTGTGCTCACTGCGCTTGAAGCGATCTTTGTTATGAAAAAGGCTTCGGCCGAAAATAAGCTAGTGACCATCACCGAAGTCGATAGTGTCCTCGGCTTAAGCCTCCTCAAGCTAACCCGCGCCGATCTGCGCATTCGCCCCAAAGCCGCCACCATAAGCGAAGAGCATATCGAAGCTTCACTAGCGATGAGGAAGGAAGCACGTGCTGCCCAAAACTATGCGATGTCTGACCGCCTCCGCGACGAACTCGCCGCAAAGGGCGTTGAAGTGATGGACGGCGATCCGCTTGGTTGGGACTGGAAACTGGTTTGAAGTTGTGCGCATCATGTTGCGCACAACTCTTGACATCGTATCCCCGCGTGTGTAAATAACTGCGCATGGAGCGGGATAGCCGCAAGATCGTCAAGCGGCTGCTCGCGGATGGATTTGTCGCCGTTTCGAGCAAGGGTTCGCATCACAAGTTCCGTAACGGCGAACTCACCGTGATCGTGCCTCACCCGAAAAAGGATCTGCCGCTGGGAACCGCGCGCAGTATCGCCAAGATGGCAGGATGGGAATGATGCAGTATTTTTATGCCGTGGTGCACAAGGATGAGGGCAGCGCGTTTGGGGTGACTTTCCCCGATCTGCCGGGCTGCTTTTCGGCCGCTGATCGCACTGACGAGGTGCTGCCCAACGCCTGCGAAGCGCTCGAGTTGTGGTTCGAAGACGCCGCGAATGTCGCGCCGATGCGGCTAGATCAGGTGCGGCAAATGGTCGCTGCCGACCTGGTCGAAGGCGCGTTCCTGATCGCTGTTCCGCGCATCCGCCGCATGGGCAAGCAGGTACGCGCCAACATCTCGCTCGATCGCGGGATGCTTGACGCGATTGACCTGGCCGCCGCCGAGCGCAGTCTCACCCGCAGCGCATTTCTTGCCGACGCCGCGCGCAACGAAATCGAACGGCGGCATTGATCAAACTCTGGCGCCTGACCCGCGCGCCGTTCGTGCCGCTCGACGGGCAGGGGGCTCTGCTTAACGGGGCGCGCTATGCGCCGGCGGGGGTTCCGGTGGTCAGCCTCGCTTCCGAGGCCGGGCTCGCGGTGCTGGTGGCGCTGCGGTATCTGCCGCGGGATTTGCAGGAAATTCCCGATGACTTCGTGCTCGGCTGGACTGAGGTCGATGCAGTTCCCGAACGGGTGCCCGATCCTGACGAAGATGCCATTCGCGCATTCGTCGGTGAATGGTTGGCGACGAAACGCTCGTTACTCGCCGCGGTCCGCTCGAAGGTCCTGCCCGAGACTGACGTCGTTCTGCTCAACCCCGCGCACCCAGACGCCGCATTGGTCGCGCCCCTGACCACCCGGCCGTTCGATTTTGCCGAATGCCTCCACACTCCGCCGATGCTGGCGCGCTACAAGGATCCGTTATGACCGTCACCGTGCTCAACGCCATCCTCAAACCACTGCTCGAACCGCGCCTGCCGGATTGGGTCGATGCGCGCTGGTATGCCAGCAAGGACGAAGCCTTTGCGCTCGCGCCCGCGGCCGAGATCGCCTGGTTCGATATGCATTCGAAGGACGACATGGCCGAAGTGTTTCGCCGCGCGGACAGGCTCAAATGGCTCAATTCGATCTATGCCGGGGTGGAGGCGTTTCCGCTCGATGTGCTCGCCTCGCGCGGGGTGGTGCTGACCAACGGCGCGGGAATTAACGCGGTGCCGATCGCCGAATATGTGGTGATGTTGATGCTCGCTCACGCCAAGGGTTACCGCGAAGTGGTGCGCGCGCAGGAACGGCGCGAATGGCTCACCCAATCGCCGGGCAAGCGCGAGCTGTTCGGTAGTGAGGTGCTGATCCTTGGCTACGGCGCGATCGGGCAGGAGGTCGAGGCGAGGCTGACCGGGTTTGGTGCGAAAGTCACCAAAGTGCGCCGCTCACCGGGTCCGGGCACACTGGGGCCAGACGCTTGGCGCGGTGAACTTGGCCGGTTCGACTGGATCGTGGTGGCCGTCCCGGCGACGCCCGATACGCAGCACATGATCGCCGCCGCCGAGCTCGCCGCGATGAACAGCGACACGGTGATCGTCAACATCGCGCGCGGCAGCGTGATCGATCAGGACGCGCTGGTGACCGCGCTTGAGGCGGGCAAGATCGGCGGTGCGCTGCTCGACGTGACCACGCCCGAACCGCTGCCACCCGAGCACCCGCTGTGGACGCTCGATAACGCGCAGGTCACCATGCACTTGTCAGGCAATGCTCAGACGCTGATGTTCCAGCGCTCGGCGACACGGTTCCTGGCCAATCTAGCGCGGTATCGTGCCGGCGAGCCGCTGATCCCCACCGTGGATTATGCGGCGGGGTACTAAGGCGAACGCCTCACTCCCAGCCTATAACGGGGTTGGGGGGTGGAGCTCAAAGCCGTTAAGCCTCATCGAGCAGCAGGAGTTCTACTTCGACCTCCAGCCGAGGTTCGGGCAGCATGGTTTGCTCGACTCGCATTACAGCCGCATCGGCGACCAGCTGGCGGGGAACGGTGAATTCATGGTCGGGCAGGGCGTCGATGAATTGTTCACCGGCAGCAACCGGTTCAACCCCTGCAAAAGCTAGCACAACAGTATGACGGGTGCCCGAAAACGTGACACTGGCCCAGTTCCGTTCGCTATGGCGGAGCAGCTCTGCCTTGCCCTGGGCAAGTTCGAGCAGGGCTGAAAGCAGCGGCATCCAGGGGGTGCGGCGGCTGTGGCAACGGGCGGCGGAAAGCATTGCTGCATCGGCGATAGGGTCAATTTGCACGGGCATCCTCGCGGTAAATGTTCATGAAATGTTCCACACGTTTCGCGGTTGCAACACGAGGTGAGCGGCCGTTACGCAAATCCTGGACAAAGCGCGGGTCATGCGTCGCAAGCCGGCCGAACTTGGTCCAGGGCATTCCGGTTTCGCGCAAGAAGCGCTCGATCCGGCTAATCAACATGCTGGTCCCCCCTTCATTGAGTACTCCGGGCGAATCGCCGTAGGAATAATCCTGTTCTTTCCTGCGAAATCCTA
>JANYGB010000045.1 GCA_025359445.1 Sphingomonadaceae bacterium | reverse complement strand
CCGGGCCGACTACCTCGTGGTCGAATCCACCTACGGCAATCGGCGCCACGACCCGACCGATCCGGAAGAGGCGCTGGAGGACGTCATCAACCGGACCGTGCGTCGCGGCGGATCGGTCATCATACCCGCCTTTGCCGTGGGACGGGCCCAGTCACTGCTTTTTCACCTGTCGGAGCTTCGCAAGCGGAACAGAATTCCGGACGTTCCAATCTTTCTCAACAGCCCGATGGCGGTGAAAGCCACGCAAATTTTCCACGAACATCTCGGCGAGCACCGTCTGACGCCTGAGCAATGTAACGGAGCCTTCGGCATCGCCACCTTTGTCCGGGATGTCGAGGAATCAAAGAAGCTCAACGCCGATACGACGCACAAGATCATCATCTCAGCCAGCGGCATGGCGACGGGAGGGCGAATTCTTCACCACTTGAAGAGTTACGCGCCCGATCGGCGAAACACGATTCTGCTCGCGGGATTTCAGGCGGGCGGTACACGCGGGGCGGCGCTGCGGGACGGCGCGAAGGAAATCAAGATTTTCGGCGAATATGTGCCGGTGCTGGCGGAAGTCGTTAGCCTCGGCATGTTCTCTGCCCATGCCGATCGGGACGAGCTGATGCGCTGGCTCGGCGGGTTCGAGGCGCCGCCGCGGATGACGTTCGTCACGCACGGCGAGCTCGAAGCGTCCGATACGTTTCGCCACTCCATCACCGAGGAGCTCGGATGGGACGCGCGCGTGCCCGAACACGGCGAGCGGGTCGAGCTGCCGTGAACCATCACCCGGCGACGCCTGCGCGAAACGGATCGACGCTCCATCCGCTTCGAGCCAAGCGGCTGGGGATCGAGACGCAGCATGAGCCGATCGTATTTACGCATGCGGATTGCCCGGTCGCACGGTCGGAAGGGTTTGCCGCTCGCGCGCAAGTCCAGCTGAGTGCCGGCGGCCGCTCCGCATTGGCAACGCTTTATCAGGTTTCGAGCGACATCGTTGCGGTCGATGAAGTGGGTCTGTCGGAGACCGTTTGGCATCGCCTCGGCGTGTCCGAAGGTACGGTGATCAAAGTGCGGCATCCCCAGCCGCTCGATTCGATGAGCTTCGTTCGGGCCAAGGTGTATGGACATCGCCTCGATGCCGAGCGGCTCGGGACAATCATCAAGGATGTGGTCGCTGAACGCTACTCGGACGTACAGCTTGCGGCGTTCATCACCGCTTTTTCGAGCCAGCCCGTGCAGCTTGCCGAAATGGTGGCGCTGACACGCGCCATGGTGGAAGCAGGAGATCGCCTGACCTGGCCTGGCACCCCTATCGTCGACAAGCACTCGGTCGGCGGACTTCCCGCCAATCGGACAACGCCCATCGTCGTGGCGATTGTCGCCGCCGCAGGGCTGGTGATCCCCAAGACCTCATCGCGGGCAATCACCTCGCCGGCCGGAACCGCCGACGCGATGGAAACAATGACGCCAGTCGATCTCGACATCCCGGCGATGCGCCGGGTGGTCGAGCGTGAAGGCGGCTGCGTCGTCTGGGGCGGCAGCGTTCGCCTCAGCCCCGCCGACGATATCCTCATCCGGGTGGAGCGCGCGCTTGATCTCGACAGCCCGGCCCAGCTGGTCGCTTCGGTCTTGTCGAAGAAGATCGCCGCCGGATCGACTCATGTGCTGCTCGACCTGCCTGTCGGGCCGACAGCGAAACTCAGAACCGCGGAGGAAGCGGCGGAGCTTAGCGCTCATCTCCAGGCGGTGGCAGCCGCATTCAATCTCAAGGTCAGACCCTTGCTGGGCGACGGCAGCCAACCGGTAGGGATCGGGCTGGGTCCGGCGCTGGAAGCGCGCGACGTGCTTGCGGTGCTCCGGCGTGACCGTGAGGCGCCGGAAGACTTGCGCTCGCGCGCGGTTCGCCTCGCAGGCGCGCTGCTCGAACTCGGGGGAGCGGTGGCCGAGGGCGGGGGTGAGGCAGTCGCCGCCGAAATCCTTGCGGACGGCCGTGCGTTGACGAAATTCATGGGCATCTGCGAAGCCCAGGGAGGCTTTCGGGAGCCTCCGATCGCCCCGTTGCAGCATGTCATCCAATCACCGGTCAGTGGATTACTTTCCGGCATCGACAACCGGCTGCTGGCGCGCGTCGCCAAGCTTGCCGGCGCGCCGCGTTCACCTTCGGCGGGCCTCGAGCTTCACGTCAAGCTGGGGGATCGGGTCGAACGCGGGCAACCGCTTATGACGCTCCATGGCGAAAGTCCCGGAGAGCTCGAATATGCATGGGACTTCGCCAAGGCGAATCCTGGCGTCCTGCAGGTCAGCCCGCGATGAAGCCCCTTCTGTTTGTGCTCGAAGCTGCCCACGACCTGGCGGATAATCTCTTGCAACAAGCCGGCTTTGACAGTGGCGAGATCGAGCGGCGCCAGTTCCCGGACGGCGAAAGCTACCTGCGGCTGCTGACGCCCGTGAAGGGCAGGGATGTCGTACTGCTCTGTTCGCTGGATCGGCCCGACACCAAGACCCTTCCGCTGTTGTTCGCCGCCGATGTCGCCCGGACGCAAGGTGCCCGAAGCGTGGGAATTGCCGCCCCGTATCTGGCCTATATGCGCCAGGACATGGTGTTCAAACCGGGAGAGGCAGTGACCTCGGTCACCTACTCGCACCTGCTATCGAGCCACTTCGACTGGCTGGTAACGGTCGATCCCCACCTCCACCGCTATCCGCGTCTCGACACAATCTATTCAATCCCGGCGATCGCCGCGAGTGCGGTCGCGCCGATCGCGGAATGGATCGCCAAGAATGGCGAGCGGCCGTTCCTGATCGGCCCCGACATCGAAAGCGAGCAGTGGGTCGAGAAGATCGCCCGGCTTGCAGCTGCGCCGTTCACCGTGTTCCACAAGACGAGGCAAGGGGACCGGGAGGTCCGCATCGAGGGCACGAAGGTGCCCATTCCTGACGGTGCGACGCCTGTGATCGTCGATGACATTGCGTCCAGCGCAAGGACCATGATCGAAGCGGTTCGCATGCTCAAGGAGAAGGGCGCGCAAGCGCCGTTGTGCATCGCTGTCCATGCCCTGTTCGCCGGCGATGCATTTCAAGAACTTCTTGAAGCGGGGCCGGCTATCATCGTCAGCACGAACACCGTTGTGCATGGATCGAACGCCATCGACGTTTCGGCCGTGATCGCCGAAGCGATCCACCGTTCGCTAGCAATGCCGCTACCGTCGCAGCGAATTGGCGCAGCGCGCTACCCCATTTCGCCCGACCTCGACGCTTAACCCGGCGACAACCGCGCCTCTCCTCGGCGGAAATGGAACAGGACGATCATGCTGAGGATCGCAGCAAGGAAGCACCAGACGGAAATGAACCAGAAGTCGAAAAAGACATAAGCTGTGACCAGCGCCGTAAAAGTGGCCGCACCAAACCATCTGATCGTTTTGCAGCTCGAAACGAGCGAACTGACGCATGTTGCCAGGACGTAAAGCGTCATGACTACCGCAGTGTAGAAATGCGGCGATTGGTAGCTGATATGCCTGCCGACAACCTCGGAGACGATCGGCTCGGTCACAAGGAAATAGAGCAGATAGAGCCCGACTGCAGCGCCGGCCAAGGCAATGGCTTTCAGCACCTTACGCCGCCATGCCTCCGGTTCGAGCAGCAAGACCGCAATCGGAACATATATCGGCCAGAGCACATGCGAAAAAAATGAATAGAGGTGGGTTAGCACCGAATTTCCGAGCAGCGCACTGTCCGAAAAAGTCAGCCACAATCCGCCCTCGATCAGTTGCTGGGCCCCGAACAAGGCGGGGATGAGCGCAAACGGCAGCTCCGCCGGGCGATTAATACGGCTTGTTGTGATCGCGCCGATGGCGAGGAGTCCAGCCCCTGCAGTGAAACTAGCCGTGGCGGAAAAACACATATCGATGGCACCCCTTCCAGCTCCACCCCTACAGCGAACGGAAAGCCAGCTTCATTCCCTGGCCTTGAAGCGACACTTGCGCAAGCTCGCCCTTTACAAGGGAAACGCGAAGTGCTGCGCAACCAATGCGAGCACCAGTTACTGCGGATACTGCAATGAGCCGTGAGACAAATCGCATTCGCAGCATGCCCGATCCGTTCCGTTGTCAGCAGGCTCACGGCCTTGCGCGACTGGACTTTGCTCGGCGTCACCCGTGAAGGCACGAAATTGCGTGCCGCGCGATCATGAGTTCCTCCTGTGTCTCCCGGCGTTCGAGGAGAATCGAACTGCTGCCGGTCGAAATCGTGGTCGCACCGGACGCGTTCGCCTGTTCGTCCAGTTCGGCACCGAGCCATTTGAGGCGATCGACGATCATCCGCCGGACAGCCGGCGCATGTTCGCCAATCCCGCCCGTGAATATGACCCGTTCGATGCCGCCCAGGGTCGCGGCGAGCGCCGCAGTTTGTCGGGCAACCTGAAAAGCGAACAGTTCGAGAGCCTCGGCGGCGGCAGGCGCAACAGAGGCCAGGAGAATCGCAACGTCGGCCGAAATACCCGAGACGCCGAGCAGGCCGGATTCACGATAGAGGAGCTGTTGCAGTCGCGCTGGGTCATATCCATTTTGCTGCAACAGATACAGCAGGATGCCGGGATCGAGGGTTCCTGGCCGTGTTCCCATCACGAGGCCGTCGAGCGTTGAAAAGCCCATCGTCGTGTCAACGCTCTTCAACCCGCGCATTGCGCATAGGCTGGCGCCGCTGCCGAGATGTGCGACGATGATACGAGACGCGGGCCGTGAAGCCGTATGATCCTTGCCCGCCTCCAGTTGCGCGGCGATGGATTCATAGGAAAGGCCGTGAAAGCCGTAGCGGCGAATTCCCTCCGCTTCGAGGGACCGAGGCAGCGCGTAGCGGCTTGCCGGTGGTCCAATGGTTCGATGAAAAGCGGTGTCGAAGCAGGCAATTTGCGGCAAGCCCGGACGCATACCCCGTATGTACCGGACGGGCGCGAGGCTGACGGGCTGGTGGAGCGGCGCCAGCGGTGTCAGAGCATCGAGCCGGGCAAGATTGTGATCGTCGATTCTTACCGGATGGCTGAACTCCGGGCCGCCATGGACGATCCGGTGACCGACCGCCGCCAAGCGCGTATCGCTCAGATAGGCCTCCACCCATTCAACCAAGTGCCCGATCGATGATCGGTCGGCGCTTTCCGACATATGCTCGTCGACAAGAATTGAGCCGTCGGGAGCCGATGCTCTCAGATGCGGTGCGATGCCGTCGGCGCTCTGGACGGTGCCCATGACCAGCGCACGAGGATATTCCTGACCAGCTGGACATCGGAAAAGGCCGAACTTGAGGCTGGACGAACCTGCATTCAGCGCGAGGATCGCCTCAGCCACTCTCCTAGCCCCTCGGTTCGATGGCTGTGCTGCTTGGCCAGCTCCAGTCGCGGATCTCGGGCATGTCTTCGCCATGGGTGGTGATGTAGCGATTGTGCTCGTCGAGCCGATCGTGAAACCGGTTCTTTGCCGGGACCGCGACAGTTTCTGGCAATCCTGGCGCGCGGGCGATCGCATCGAGCGCCAAATGGAAGCGATCGAGCTCGTTGAGGACGACCATGTCGAACGGCGTCGTGGTGGTCCCTTCTTCCCGGAACCCATGGACATGAAAGTTGGAGTGGTTGGTCCGCCGGTAGGCCAGCCGGTGAATCAACTGGGGATAACCGTGGAAGGCGAAAATCACCGGGCGGTCAGTTGTGAACAGCCTGTCGAATTCTGTGTCGCTGAGCCCGTGCGGATGAACGCTGTCGGGCTGGAGCACCATTAGATCGATCACGTTCACGACCCGCACTTTAAGGTCCGGGACACTCTCGCGCAGCAAGCCGGCGGCGGCGATCGCCTCCAGCGTCGGCACGTCGCCGGCGCAGGCCAGGACAACATCCGGTTTCTCGCCATTCGGACAAGTGCCGGCCCATTCCCAAATGCCGATGCCCGCTTCGCAATGTACTTCGGCCTCGGCGGCGCTCAGCCATTGCGGTGCCGGCTGCTTTCCGGCAACAATTACGTTGATCCGCCCGTAAGTCCCAAGGCAATGGTCGGCGACCCGGAGCAGGCAGTTGGCGTCGGGTGGGAGATAGACGCGGACTACATCGGCCGTTTTGTTCATCACGACATCGAGGAAGCCCGGATCCTGGTGGCTGAAGCCGTTGTGATCCTGCCGCCAGACATGGCTCGACAGCAGATAGTTGAACGAGCTGACCGGTCGCCGCCATTCGATCTCACGCGACACCTTCAGCCATTTGGCGTGTTGGTTGAACATGGAATCGACGATGTGAACAAACGCC
>JANYGB010000070.1 GCA_025359445.1 Sphingomonadaceae bacterium | reverse complement strand
GCTCCTACCCCCCCGGGCGGCCCCCACTTACACAGGTGCCTCCCGTTGATTTAGCGGTCGTGGCGGAACTGGTAGACGCGCAACGTTGAGGTCGTTGTGGGCGAAAGCCCGTGGAAGTTCGAGTCTTCTCGACCGCACCAAACAGTCCATGAAAGAACGAGACTGCACCATTTTCCGAGGCACCGCTCCGGGAATGGCGCAGTTCTGCGCCGTTCTGGCGAGCCGCAAAGTTGGACTGAAGCCAGAAACTCTGTGGGGCAGGCCAACTTCAGGCGCAAAATACCCCCACGTCTCTGCCCTAAAAATACTGACTGCAGTTGGAGAAGGCTCAGCTGAAGCCGAGTACGCGGCGCTGGTCGGACCAGGCCAATGGCAGCTGCGCTTCGAGCAGCGTGCGCGCGGTAAGTGAAGGCGGCTGCCGACCTTCGATAATCGCCTTGACGATGCCCGGGTCAAGACAAGCAATCGGAATCAGCTTCGCCATCCGCGCGCGGCAACGACCTGCTCGAGCAGCAATGGCAGCGATCGAATTGTTCGGCGAAGCGAGCACCAGCCCCCTCACCTCGTTCGCTTCGGCAATCAGCTTCACCAACCTCTGATCACGATTGGCTGGTGTGGCCATCGCCGCCTCTGGTCCAGGAACAACCAATCGCAACTGATGCCCGCGCCGCACCTTGGTTGCCGAGCATGTGAGCTCGATCGGTTGGCCGCCATCCTCCAAGACAATCTGAAGAACATTGCCCAACTTCATGTGATCAATACGGATGGTGACCGCATCGCTATGCAGCTGGATTGCGGGCCCAAGTCCTTCGAGCAGAGCTGCACGAACATGCGCAGTCCCGCTGCGCAGCTTGGCTGCGGTGAGATCCGCTTCGGCGAGCAGACGCTGGACTAGCTGCGCATCATCTTTGGGGATCAGGTCGAGCATCGCCTGCTGATCGACGAGATGCTCAGCGATGCGGCCGCAGACCAGCTCCTCGAGATCATACGCCGACACCCGCCATGCCGGTTCGCCATCGATCAGGTCAGAGCGCGTGATGTAGTAGCGGTATCGTTTGCCTGGCTTGGCCGCGTGGGTCGGAGTCATCGCCCTGCCCTCGCCATCGGTCAGCATCCCGATCAGCAGGCTTGGATGAACGACCTTGCTTCGTCTGGTGCCGCCACTGCTCTGGTCGCGGAGCTGGTTCTGCACCTGCTCCCACAGTTCCTGCGGTACGATGGCGTCATGCTCGCCTTCGAACACCTCGCCCTTATGGACGATCTTGCCGCGGTAGATCGGGTTGGCGAGGAGGTGATAGAGCGTGCCGCGGCGGAAGGTGCAGCCGCCCTTGTGCGGACCACTGGTGCGGTTCTGGACCTTGGTGCGGTGGCCTTGTTGGTTGAGTTCACATGCTAGGGCGACGACTGAGGGCAACACGAGGTAGCGCTGCATGATGTGACGAACGAGGTCGGCTTCCTCGGGCACTGCTATGAGCCGGCGGTTATCAACCGCGTAGCCAAGCGGCACCGGTCCGCCCATCCACATCCCCTTGCGCTTCGAGGCAGCGATCTTGTCGCGGATCCGCTCGCCGGTGACCTCGCGCTCGAACTGCGCGAAGCTGAGCAGCATGTTGAGCGTAAGCCTGCCCATGCTGGTGGTGGTGTTGAACGACTGGGTGATCGAGACGAAGCTGGCCTCGGCCTTGTCCAGCACCTCGACAATCTTGGCGAAGTCCGCAAGGCTGCGGGTCAGCCGGTCGATCTTGTAGAGCAGGATGATGTCGACTTTGCCTGCAGCCACGTCAGCCATCAGGCGCTTGAGCCCGGGCCGTTCCATGTTGCCGCCCGAGAACCCGCCATCGTCGTAGCGATCAGGCACCACAATCCAGCCCTCGTGGCGCTGGCTCAGCGTATAGGCGGCGCAGGCTTCGTATTGGGCATCGAGGCTATTAAATTCCTGTAACAGCCCGTCCTCGGTCGACTTGCGGGTATAGACCGCACATCTGAGCACCTTGTCAGCCATTGCGGGTAGGTCCGAAGAACCGCGGCCCCGACCAGTGTGCGCCGGTGACCTCGCGGGCGATCTCGCTCAGCGAGCGGTGGGTTTTCCCTTCCCACACGAACCCGCCCTCAATGACCTCGACCGCGATCGT
>JANYGB010000062.1 GCA_025359445.1 Sphingomonadaceae bacterium | reverse complement strand
CCCAATCCTCCTTAAATCACAACCTCAAATCTGTGCCATTGGTGCTGACGGGGGACAATTGCCACTGAAAGCGCGGGCGCAGATCATCAACGAGCGGTCCGGTCCGACTTCGTCCGCCAGCAAACGCAGCGCTTCATAAGTCAGGCCCTGAGTGGTGACGTAGATGAAATCGGTCTCGCTCGATTGGCCGTGGCGCCAATACTCGGCGGCGTCCTGTGATGGCGCGTAAGTGAAGCCCAGATGCTTGCACATCGCCTCGGCGAGCATCGCCGGGTTGTATTCCCTCGCAATCACCCAGTTGCCCCAGCGGTCTTGCTCGAGCAGCGACGGGGCCAGCGTGTAGTAGCGGAACCCACCCCCGCCTTGCCAATCGACTGCCTTGGAGATTCCGCCTTGATCGGTGCCGTCGATCACCTTGCGCAGGCGCGGCACGATATGGGTATCAGCATGGTCCCCGATTTCGACCATGATCCAGCGGCGACCCATCTTGTGGGCGACTGCGCCGGTGGTGCCGGACCCTGCGAAAGAGTCGACTACGAGATCGTCCTTTTCGCTAAAATATCGCAGAATTATCTCAAGTAATTTTTCAGGCTTTTTGCCGCTGCGAAACTCTACTCCTCCTTCGTGTCGGCAATTGCCGAAGCTACCAGCAAGGTCATAGAAGTTTTCGATTGGCACTGTTTCTGGCTTGGCAGATGCATTTCCTTTACCCGCTGGAACGCCTTGAAAATATTTACCTTTCGTAGCACCTTCTCGTTTCGGTCCGGTAAAATACCGATGAGGGAGATTGTCGTCGCCGATGCCAGAGACCTTATACAGAACGCCGAGGCCGTCTTCGGCAACTCGGCCATCTAGGAAGTCTCGAAAATATCGACCTGATGAATTTCCATCGAGAATTGTCCCCGTCGCCCAAATCTCCTTCAATCCATTTGGGGATGGATCGCCTTTTTTTATAACAAATTGATCACTAGAAAATACGACAACTTTCTTTCCTCCTAGAGATATCTCTTTACCCTCCGAAAGTTCTTCAACGTAGTAGCAAAATTTTTCATCAGACCATTCTTTTGTTGGCAAATTAGGAGTAGCCCCCCACTGCTTGCGGTAAATGTGCACCATTTCCACTTCTTTGTGGAAATCCATGTCCTGCTTTAGAGTTTTTTGCGGATAACGCACCTGAATGTAGAAAGTTGTTAGGTAGTTATCTCGGCCCATCACCTCATCGAGTAAAACTTTTAAATAATGACCTTCGCTGTCGTCAATATGTGCACAAAAAAATCCATCGCTGGATAACAGTGATCGAAGTAGAACAAGGCGTTCCCGTAGCAGACTCAGCCAAAGGGAGTGCTCCAGACCGTCGTCGTAGTGCTCAAAGGCGTTACCGGTGTTAAATGGTGGATCGATATAGATGCACTTTACCATTCCAGCATAGTCCGCCTGCAGCGCCTTGAGGGCCAGTAGATTGTCTCCCTTAATCAGAAGGTTCTCAAACAGATCCCCCGCTCGCCGAGCTGAGGCGTGGAAGCTCTTGTCCGGGTGCTCAATCAGAATGCGCGGCTCCAACCGGGGGCGCTCTTCCTTGCCAGGCCAGGTCAATTCGAGTTTGGTCTTCTTGGTCATGCCGGTCCTGTTAGTTGGTCTTCGTCCTCATGTCTCGGCCGGGCCGCACCTTGTTCACGGAAGGGCAGCCCAAGCCGCTCGGCTTTGCCGATCACCGCAGTGCGGCTGACCCGGCCGATGGAGTGCGCGATCTCTCCTGCCGTCCTTCCCTCCGACCACAAGCGCCGCAGTGCATCGATCTCAATCTGCGTCCAGTTGCGCTGGTCATCGCCCAAGCTGCCGCTCGCGAAGGTCTGGCGTTGGTCCAGCGCAGCAATCTGCCGCCCGACTTCGACACGCTCTTCCAGATTGCGCTGCGTCTTAGGCGAACCGGGCAGGAACTTCGCGCACTTTTCGGTCAGTTCCTCAAGCGAGGCGATTAGCATGGCGCGTTCTAAATCGTTCTCGCTTTTCGGTGGCAGTGCACACTTCTCATTCGAGCGGTCCGCTTCGATCTCTCTGGCCGACTGTTCAACTGGGGGGTAAGTTCGGGCGATCCGTTCGTCGATATCGGCGATGGTTCGTGCAAGCCGGTCAAGGTTGCCTTGGGTGGTATGCCGCCATTTGGGATGCGATCCCGGCAGCTCTAGGGCACCGCGTAAGCGCTCCGCGCGCGCCTTGAGCTTGCCCCTCCGCTTTAGCACATTCGCGCGCGCGTTCGCCTCGTGAACTGCATTGGATACTATCGTCCGAGGACATCTGATCGCTTGACCACCCTCCAGATTACGGAGGACAGGAGACGCCTTTGGTAGATCTCCCGCATCAAAGGCCACCGGTTGCTCGGGGGGCCTCTGTTGCTCCGCTTTGGCAGTATTGACCATCGGCGCGGCTTGAACCTTGGCAATCACAATCGATGGGTTCTCAAGGACGGCCCAGCCGGAAGTGTTGGGCGATTGGTAGAACTCCCCGCATCGCCAAATCCTTGCGGGCGCACGTTCGGGGCGTATTTGACCTGAGGTCCAGCGGACCGTGTAGATGCCATCAAATTCGATCAACACGTCGCTGCGCAGCCACATAGCCTCTTCTGCAATATCGGCTTCGCGCCGAAGCTTGGCGCGCTGTTCGACCAGTCGTGCGATCGTCGCGTCATGCTCAGCCTCAATGTCGGCTATAGTCGCGTTAATTGCGAGCTGATCGTCTGTGGTGACGCCTGGCATGCGCCGCCGTCGCCGCAGGTCCGCTATTTGGTCTTGCAACAGCCGACTTCTGATTAACGACTTGGCTTCAAGCATTTCTATGCGACGTTGTTCGCCTTCCCACATGACCGAAAGATCGGCATTTATCTCGCGCTGCCAGCGCGCATAAAAAGCTCCCTCTTCTTCGCACAGCAGATCATCCAGCACTTCGGGAGGGTGCTCGTCGCACTCCGCAAGGTCGCCCCAACTGCAATTGGTCAAGTGCACCGCCCGCCACGACTCGATCGGGTTGTTACGCTCATCGCAGGCCGCAATCAGTCGGGTGCTCAAGATGTCATGCTCGCTCTGGATCGTAGCGCGCACTGCTGTCAGCCAGCCCGAGGAACGCTGGAACCGCTCGACGTGCGTCCATGGGCCATCGTAGCTATCGAGGTCGAGTTTCAGGCAGACCGGAGCAAGGCCAATCCCTTCGAACACCGGTCAGGCGACCGACCAGCGCAGGGTAAACATCTCCTCTGCCTGCGGTTCGCTATCCAGCAAGCTTGCAAACTCGTCGAGACGGTCGCTGACGTCCTTGTTGACCGCCTTCTTGGTTTCGAACTGGCTCAGCTTTAGTTCGTCCCGCGCGGCTTCCTTCTTGCGGATGTCGCGCATGACGGCCAGCTTCTCCTCCATCCCGAGGTGCGGGGACAGCTTCTGCTTCTGCAGGTCCTTCAGCTCGGCATCTAGATCATTGATCTGCGCCTCGATCTCGATCTCCATGTCGCGGGCGTAGCGGCTGAGGCGGTCTTCTTCCTGGAGCAGCCACTCATAATTCTCCTGTTTGACCTCGGTCGAGAACGTGTCGAACTCACCGGCCTGGAGCCTGTCCAGCCGTTCCTTCGGAACCGACTGATCAAGGGGGCCTTGCGATGTCGCAGGAGCCAACATCAGGCGATCACCGATGCTTCTTGGGAGCGGCTGACCTCCGTCAGTTTCAGCCACGACGATGATGTCTTCGCGTGTTGCACCCGGAGTCGGCATGACTGCCCGGAACGCCCGTAACCAACCGGACTGACCGCTCAGCTCCGGCACTCCGCTCAGCCGGCCGGGATAAGGATACTCAGCTGGATGAAATTCGAGAGCCTCGGTTATGGCCAAGGTGTCGCGCTTTCGAGCTCGCTCAATGAGTTGCTCGCCAAGGCCATCATTGACCCGGAAGAACTGCCAATCGTTCGAGTCCGCCTCCGACCACCGGGTCGACCATTCGCGCTGGTCATAATGGAACCGGGTGCTGTCAGGGGAAGGAAACTGCGCTTCCGGTAGCTCGGCCTTGGCCATGATCAACAGCCGCTGCTCAAATTCTGGCACGATGTCCGCCAGCGCCTTCTCACGCCGGTGCAGCTTGGCGACGACTTCGGAATCCAGATTCTCAAGCACCTTGGCCCGAGCGTCCTGCATGTCGGCATCGATACTGCCTTGGATGCGCTCGTTTAATTCGTCGAACTCGCGGTCCGCGGCTTCAGCCGACCGGCATGTCTGGACAATCCGCAGCACCTCGCGCTCAAAGTCGATCCCATCGGCCAGGATACCGAGAACTTCGTCGCTCGACCCAAACACGCCGTCGAACAGATGCAGCTTCTGCTCGAGCAGTTCGTGGATGCGCGCTTCTGCCCGGTTCTTGAGATTGAGCATGTTGACCACTGTGACGTCGACCAGCTGGCCATAACGGTGACAGCGACCAATTCTCTGCTCAACCCGCTGGGGGTTCCAGGGCAGGTCATAATTGATCAATAGCGAGCAGAACTGGAGGTTGATGCCCTCGGCGCCGCTCTCCGTCGCGATCAGGATGGTCTTCTCGTCGCTCTTGAATGCTTCAACGATCGCGGCCTTCATGTCGGCCGTGCGAGACCCCGAAATCCGGTCAGTGCCGGCGTGATGTTCCCTCCATTCGGCATAAGTCTGCTTCGATGCATCGTCGTTGTTCGAGCCATTCATCAGCACAATGCGGTCAGCGTAACCGTTTTCGGTCAGCAGCTGGTGGAGATACTTCTGGGTCCTAACACTCTCGGTGAAAATCACGGCCTTGCGCTTGCCGCCCTTGGACTCGATCTCCGCGAGGACGGTCGGCAGGTTTGCAATAAGCTTCTCACCCTTGGCGTTGATGCCGATCGATTGGGCCAGGTCGCGCATGGCCTCGACCAAGGCTATCTCCGCGGTAAGCTTTGCTGGATCGATCGGTTCGCTGAAGTCCTCTTCCTCGTCCATGGCCTCCATTTCGTCGGCCAGGCTTTCTTCAAGGTCATCCAACATGTCCGCAGCCGCGCGCTGTTTCGTTCGCAACCGTTCAAGGAGGGTGTCGAGGTAGCGCGCGACCGCGAATGTCGACGATCCAAGGCTTTTGCGCGCCTGCAATACGACGAGAGCGTTCTGTCGTCCGCCGTAAGCAATCGTGTCGCCGTCCTGCAGGTATTCCGAGAGCATCTCGTAAAGGGTGGTTTCCTGGTCATAGGGCTCGAACTTGAACGTCACCGCATGACGCTGCCGGAAGTTGATGTGACCCGCCTCTTGGACCTGCCGGCGCAGTGTGCGGTGGCATATGGAGCTGAGGCGTTCTCGTAGGATCTGTTGCGACGCGATCGTAGCGTTGCCACCAGCATACTGGGCCCTGAAGGCATGCTCGCCGCCAAAGTGGGTATCATCGATCATCGAAACGATGCCGAAAAGCTCCATCAGCGTGTTTTGCAGGGGCGTTGCCGTGAGCAAGATCTTGAAATGCGCGCCGGTTGCTTCTTTGAGCGCCTTTGCTCCCTTCGCACCGTTCTTGCGATAGACATTTCTGAGGCGGTGCGCTTCGTCGAATACGATCAGATCCCACCCGGCGATCCGTATTTCGTCCGCCTTTCGTGCTGCGAACTCATAGGAAGAGATGATCACTGAACCTGTCGCTTCGAAGGGACGATTCATCCCGCCTTTCTTCATATCATTATAGGTCTTGGCTTCCAGGATGCGGCTCTTGATGGAGAACTTATCGAAGAGTTCCTGCTGCCATTGCTTGCGCAGCGAGGCGGGCACAATCAGCAATATCCGGCGGCGCTGCTCAGCCCAGCGCTGTGACATAACCAGTCCGGCCTCGATGGTCTTTCCAAGGCCGACTTCATCTGCCAGCAAGACCCCCTTCGACAACGGCGATCTGAGAGCGAAGAGCGCGGCATCTACCTGATGCGGATTCATCTCGACACGCGCCGAAGTGAGTGAGCGCGTAAAGGCATCTTCGTTCGAACCCGCGACCGTTAGCTTGGCAGCATGATACGACCCCTGCAGCGGCTGATAATTAGCCATTCGTTGCCCCTTGCATGCCCCACGTCGGGGCCATGTCTAGCACGCCGGCGCATTAAGTGCGTGGTTTTCCAGTGAATTAGACACACGTCAATAGCAACCGATTGCAACAGGCAAGCCGCCGCAATGATGATTGTTAGTCACCTGCCAACAAATTGTGCCTCTGCCGTCTCGAACCTGTTGAACCGCCAATGTGCAATAAGCAAAGACATGCAGATCCCCACAAATTGGCGCTTAATGGCTGCGATCCGCCATTCTTAGTGTTCAAGAATCTCGACAGGCATCTACAAGTGTAATTGCTTTTCGAGCGCATCTTACAGGTGTTGCTGGCGCACAAAGCAGTCTGCAAGGGTTAGGAGTGATCCGGGAGCTCGGCGAATCGGCGTCATCCGAGTGGCGATTAAATTTCAAAGCTAGGACATCTCTATCTAGGGAGAGTGGGTCGACTCAGACGGTCGACCCAGAACAATCACTCCCCCGCCATCTTATGATCGAAGGGGTAGATGTGCCACCCTTCCCTCATGTCCCAACCAGCGATCCCAACCGTCTCACGATCCATCTCTTCGCGGAGTGAAGTCTTGTCGCCCATGAGCAACCACCGCGACCTTTCAGTGATCGTGTATGCGTGGTCGCACTTGGTGTAGGCAGTCTCATAGTGGTCGCGATACATCTGGATCGCGTCGACCATACTGTTCGCGAAGATGTGGGTTTGGTCGCCATCACCGTCGGTTTCGGCAAGGTAGTAGTGCACTAGGGGCACGTTCGGAGCGATCACACCAACCGGGTCCATATAGGACGTCCTGGATGTCCAACCGACTTCGTGACCAAGGAAATAGAACACCCAGTCCAATGGAACCTTTTTGGCTTCCAGGACGGCTTCTGCAAGCTGGGGACGTTCAGCAAGCCATACCTTACTGACCTCCATCAACCGCGCTGGGTCCATGCTCCACGCCGGGTTGTGGATTGTGCGCCACTCCCGGTAAACGAGATCAGCGTCTTCGGCATTCCCCGCATACACCGTCAGGGGCTCCGAGGAGGTTGCGGACCAAATCAGAAAAACATTAGTTGTCATGTGTGTTCTCACTTCGTTGTCGTTGAGAGCACCATGAACAGTCTTATGACGGGATGCGGGTGGGCAATTCAGTTAAGTGGGTGGCAATGCAACTGTATCCGGCTCTGGTCGCTTGAGGACGTGATCGCGCGCATTGACGCAGACGCTCCCGCGTCTAAGCCTCGTGGACCATACAAGAAACGGGCAGTTTGAAAGGGAAGCAATGGAAATCGCGATTCTAATTGGCGTTGCACTGAACCTCCTTGTGATGGTCGCAGTTTTTCAAACTGCTCGTAACACTGCGATCTCGGCTGAGACACTGCGCCGGATCGAAACTGCGCTTCTCGACCGCCCAAATTCAAACTGAGTGACTACCGACCGCCCAGGTAAGTTGCCAGTCGGCCATTGCTGTGCTTTGCTTCGGATAGATGGGAAACTCCGGCGATATAGAACAGTTTATCGCCCAGTGGCGCGATACCGGGGGCAGCGAACTCGCCAACACACAAAGCTTCATCAACGGATTGTGTCAGCTGATTGGTGTTGATGGTGCAACTGTGTTGCCCGACAATGTCATCCCGTGGCCTGTAACGCTCCCTGAGCAGGTCAGCGCGGTTCAGCAGGTGTGCTGTTGGGCGCAGGGGCCCCACTCGCTCCCCAAGACGTCGCACGGGCCTTCAAGGGCAAGCGCACAGCAAGCCTCAGCCCGGTGCTCGATGCACTCGCTGGCATCGGCATGGCACGCCGGCTCGAGGATGGAAGGTATGCGGCTTGATGGCAAAACCTTTCATCAAGCCGGTAAGGCGGTTCAGTGCAAGGTTTCCTAGGGGCATGACCACCAAGCGAATCCCTGAGCTTCAAGACCTATGTGCGCACCGGAGGTGAGTGGTCATGCAATCGGATCTTCGCGGATCAACGCCCAGAATTCACGCGCAGTCTGCGTTGCCGGCTGCGAAATGTAGATGCGGCGACTGAGACCGGCGCGCCAGCGAGTGGCATTCTTGGCGATATAGGTAGCCCAACGCCCCCGCCCGTGAGGACTGCCATCGATCTTGTCATAGGATTGCTCGGACTTCACTGCCGGACCTGACTTTGGTCTAATGCCAGCCGCTGCGCGTCCTTTTGGGTGAGCAGCGATAGCCTTCTCCATCGCCACCAGGAACCGCGGAGAATCGAGAGGGTCGTCCGCAATAAAGAAGCCATGGAGGTGAAGTGGTGTCCGGCTTCCCCCACGCCGTGTGTGTGCTTCGAGGACAAAAGCGTATTCGAGACCCTTGAGACCCTGTTCCTGAAGAGTCTTCCCCGTCGCACGCTTGATGCGATCCATCGGGTCCTTGCCTTCAGCATCCCACTTTGCTTCCAAGTCTGGCCGCACCCTGACGGTGAAGGAGTAGCCACCAAGTTCCAGCGCAACCTGGAACAGGAGGTGCAATTTCAGGAACTCGCCGATGTCTTCCCACTTCGGCAGCTGATTGAGATTGACCTCGGTAAGGTCCACACAGCGCTGGTCAAAATCATTCCATACTACGAAGGGTGCGGGCGTGCCGATCGCCTGCAACAGTGACCGACGGGCATCCGCATCGCGAACGAGCCGTTCCAGCAACTCTTTTTCGTTTTTGATTCTGTCACGGATGCCTTGATTCAACTCCCGGACCTTCGGTTTTGCACGTCTGGGGCCCTTGAACTGGCTCCTGCGATAATTAGTAAGCTTCTTTGTCGATGGCATGGTGAATGGTGAAACCAGGGTGCTCTCAGGCCGCATTGGCAGAGCTCTTGAGGGGAAGTTTTCTTGCTACGCCAGTTGCAACATGATGTGCTACATCATCGTCGATCGAAACGACCGGTTTCTGCGGGTTTAGGAATGTGGTCGGGGAGACAGGATTCGAACCTGCGACATCTTGCTCCCAAAGCAAGCGCGCTACCGGGCTGCGCCACTCCCCGACCTGGGGTATCTCTGTCGCCGTGGTGGGCCCGGCAGGAATCGAACCCGCGACCTAGCCGTTATGAGCGGCCAGCTCTAACCAACTGAGCTACAGGCCCATCAGGCGAAGCGACGGCGCGCGTTAGCTCGGCCCGATCACTTAAGCAAGCGCGGTTAGGCAAGCGCTGCTGCATCAACCAGCTCGCGCACCGTCGTGGGCTGGACGCCGCGCTGCTTCAGGTAGGCAAAAACCCTCCGCCACCAGTCGTACAGCGCATCGAGATCATCCTCGCTGCGCACATAGGGAGTGTAGCCGGGCGCGAGCGACGGACTATGGAACGACAGCACCAGCACCGGCAGCTCGTGGTCAACCGCTATATCGATCCCGCGCACCGCTTCTTCGACCGTCACGCCTTCCGGGGTGAGCGGAATTCGTTCGAGCAAGCCGACATGCGCGAGCAGCCCGCGCAGCCGCGGCACGCGCCACATCTGGGGATAAAGCCACCCCCCGATCTGGCGCAGCACGCCCCAGTAAACCGTGGTCAGCGGCAGTTCCATCAGGCCTTTGCTGCGGTCCAACCAATAAGGCCGGAGCGGAAACTCGCGAAAATTGGGACCGCCTTGCGATGAATAATCGAAGCATGAGCGGACCGAACTGTCGATTGCGATCCCGCCGCTCGACAGAATATCGGCGGTGTTGGGGCCGACGCCATAGCGTCCCGCGCGGTAGATCAGCGGCGGCGCACCGAAGTTTTCAGCAATGGCATCGCGCAATTTGCGGAACTTGGCCTGTTCCAGCGAAGCGGGAAGATTTCCGGCAAAACTGTTGTGCTGGTTGACCTCTTCATCGTGCGGCGGGCTGACCCAGGGGTGGAGCTGGACGCCGACTTCAGCCTTGCCCGCAGCAATTGCCGGGCGGAGAATTTCTGCGGCGGCGGACGATGTGGCGATCGGGTAATCGATCAGATAGACCGGCACCACGCCCTGGCCTTCGCAGAACTCCTGAAATTTGGCCAGCCGCGCGACGGTGAGGACTGTGTGCTCTTCGCGCGCGAGCGGCTTGTCCCAATCAAATTCTTCTTCGGTGTCGACAGTCAGCAGAAAGCGCTGACCGAACCCGGGCTTGAACGCAACGAAATCCGGCGGGTTAGGCAGGTCGGTGATCCGCGTCTCTGCCAAGTTGTTTATTCCCCAAATTGATCAGCCGTTGCCGATTGAATCCCCATCGGCGCTGTGGGTATGGCCGGGGAGTGTGGCGGTCAACCCCGGCAAGGTTAACCGCAACCGATCGCCTTTGCGAACCAGATCGCCCCCGGCGGCGCGCGCTTCGGCGCGGGCCAGCCGCAGTGCAAATCCGATCCCGAACACGCCAGCGGAAATAACCTGCGGCACTGCGCCCACGGCCGCTTCGAACGGCGCGTCGCCTAGCATGACGGCGAGGGTGGCGGGCAGCGCAAGGTCTAGCCGCGCCACACCATCCTTGGCCTTGAGCCGCAATTTGAGTTGTTCGCCCGGAGCGCTGGTCCCCGCACAGGTCGCCAGCAAGCGCCAGACGATCCGTTCAAGCTCCAGCCGGTCAAGCGGAACGGGCAGGGGCTCGCCATCGACGCGCAACACAAAGCCGCTGCTGCGGCTGGCGGTATGTGCACCAAGTTGGGCTACGGTGGCGGCGGTTAGCTGCGCCAGATCGGTTTCGCCCGCAGTCATGTCCAAGGCCCCGCTTTCAAGCCTGGCGAGCCGCTCCAGTTCTTCGAACGCTGAGAGAATCCGCGCCGCGTCCCCCGCAATCCCTGCGGCCAGCGCGCGGTATTCGTGCGGGGTCGGGCCGAACAGCTGCTGCTGGATGATCTCGGCAAAACCCTGGATCGCGTTTACCGGCGTGCGCAGTTCGTGGAGCATCTGGCGGATGCGGTCGGCGGCGCTGTCTGTCACCGGCGGATTGGCAGGCGCCGGCGCGGTGACCGTAGCCGGGCGGCGCAAGCGCCCGCGATAGCCGCGAAATTGCCCGGTCAGCGGATCGAACCAGGGCGCGGCGTCGACTTGCCATTGTCCCGCGATGGCTGGTGCGCCGAGCAATTCGAGCGGCTGAGAGGTGAGCGGCTGACGCTGACGCAAGGTCTGGTCAATGGCCGAGGTGCGGTTCAGCCGCATACCCACCAGCATCGGCGCAACGCCCGCATCGCTCCACACGATCCGCAGCTGTGCGTCGCTGGCAAAATCGGCAGCGCGAACGGTGTCGGGCACACTCAGGACATGGTCTTCGCCCAGCGGCAACCGCGGCGAATCGCCAGGAACGCGGAGATCGACCACGGTCTTGGCGCGGCGATAGGCCTCGATCCGGCGGACAATCGCGCCGATGCCTTCGTTGGGCTCAGGCTCGGTTATTGCATCTTGTTCATCATCGTTGGCTGAGACGGCAACCACTGCGCTTTCGGCTGCGGGCAGCCCCCGATCATTGATCCCCAGCCGGACCAGCAACGCTTTGACCACGCCGGGCAAATCGCTGCGCTGGCGCAGCGCCGGGCGCGCGCCGGGGGGCAGGGCGGGGATCAGGTCGAGCCATTGCTCCGGGCTCAGCTGCGCGCGTTGCAGGGTGGCCTGGGCCAATTGCGGTTCGGTGGCACTGAGCACCGCCACCAACCGCGGTGAGCGTAGCCGCAGGGCGGGATCGCGCAGCATGGCAATGCGCTCATCGGGCGGGATTACGCCGCCGATCTCGGCCATGCACAGGTAGGCGAGGTCGATCTGGTCGCCGCGTGCCTCGGCGGGCGAAGTGCCGAGCAAATCGAGCAATTGGCGGAACTGAATGCGCCGCAACCCGGCCCCGTCAGCGCGCATGCGCAGCACGGTTTCAAGGCGGTCATCGAAATGCATGGCGGCTTCTAAACTCTTGTGCGGGGTGCACGCGAGGCGGGGTAGCAGACTTGTCCCCAGTCCAAACCGCGCGCGATTGGTGCGTTGCAAAGCGGGACAGTTGCGAGCATAAACAATAAAATTAGCAGTCCGGGATAGGCATCACGGCAATTGTTGCCCAATATGGGCATTCTGCTGCGCGATGCGGCATAAAAGGGTGGATGGATGGCCAATCTCGATTCAATCGATCGGCGCTTGTTGTCGGAACTTCAGGATGAGGGACGGGTGACCAATGTCGAGCTGGCCAGCCGCGTCGGCCTGACCGCGCCGCCGTGCCTGCGCCGGGTCCGCGCGCTCGAAGAACTGGGCGTTATCCGCGGCTATCACGCCGATCTCGATTCGTCGAAACTCGGGTTTGCCATCACTGTCTTCGCGATGGTCAGCCTCAAGAGCCAGGCCGAAGAAGCGCTTCGCCAGTTTGAGGAAGCAATGCGCGACCTGCCCGAAGTGCGCGAATGCCACATGCTCAACGGCGAGATCGATTTTATCCTGAAGATCGTCAGCAAGGACTTGCAGAGCTTTCAGGAGTTTCTGACTTCGAAGCTTACGCCAGCGCCCAACGTGGCGAGTGTGAAGACGAGTTTGACGATCCGGACGGCGAAGCAGATGCCTGGGGTACCGTTGGAGTAGGCTCGTGCTCAAATTCGTGCGCCTTATTGTGATATTCGCATTGGGCGCGATTCTAGGACCCGTCCTGATTGCTGGAATTGCTGCGGCGATGCCGCCTTTTGGCAACCAGCTTTTGCCTCCAAAAGACGCTGAAATCGGCAAGTTGGTACAAGCTTATCGCTCGCAACTGCCAGCAGGACGACTGTTCATGACCGTCATCCCGCCATCCGACGGCAAGGAATGCGGTTACGAACCCGAAAAAGTATTTCCCGACGGCTGGGACTCAATGATCGACAGCCATCGATCAGGACAATTTTCGGACTATGCGGGCTACTATGCGCTTCACAAATGGCGAGAAGGCAGCGAAGACGATGGCTTCATCGAAGCAATCCGCGAACAGCTAGGAAAAGACCTTTCGCGCTTCGAGGCGGGTTTCCTGCGACGTTGCATTCAATCGACGGTCTTCGCCAGCCAGTGCATGGCAAAGGTCGAAGTTATTGGCGCCAAAGTGCGTCGGTTCGATCCGAAACGTCAAAGCCAAACATTGGCCGGCGGACATGAGGACAATATCGTTTGCCTGTATGTGGATGGCGTAGCCGCCAGACACGCGATTCGATTGTCGCCACCATTCAGTCAGCAATTCGCGGATAGCCATCGGCATCGATACTGAGCTTGGCTAATCGCTTACCCCACCCGCTTCGCCAGCCATTCCTCCAGCCACTTGATCGTGTAGTTCCCATCGATGAAATCGGGATCCTTCATCAGCGCCTGGTGCAGCGGGATTGAGGTATTCACCCCGCCGATCACCATTTCCTCGAGCGCCCGCTTGAGCCGCATGATGCAGCCTTCGCGGGTGCGGCCTTTGACGATCAGTTTGGCGATCATGGAATCGTAGTACGGCGGGATTTTGTACCCGGCGTAGAGCCCGCTATCGACTCGCACATTCATGCCGCCCGCTGCGTGATAATTCGTAACCAACCCCGGTGAAGGGGTGAAGTTCCACGGGTCTTCGGCGTTGATCCGGCATTCGATCGCGTGGCCGGTGAATTCGATGTCTTCCTGTTTAACCGAAAGCGGCTTGCCGTCGGCGATGCGGATCTGTTCGCGCACAAGATCGAGGCCGGTGATCGCTTCGGTCACCGGGTGCTCGACTTGCAGCCTGGTGTTCATTTCGATGAAGTAAAACTCGCCGTTTTCCCACAGGAATTCGATCGTGCCCGCGCCGCGGTAGGCCATACCGGCCATCGCCTGGGCGACGATCCCGCCCATCCGGCTCCGCTCTTCGGGCGTGATCACTGGCGAGGGGGCTTCTTCGAGCACCTTCTGGTGACGCCGCTGGAGCGAGCAATCGCGTTCGCCCAGATGGATCGCCTCGCCATTGCCGTCGCCGAATACCTGGAATTCAATGTGGCGCGGGTTGCCGAGGTATTTCTCGATATAGACCGTGGCATCGCCGAACGCGGCCTTGGCCTCACTCCCGGCCTGCGCAATCAGCGTTTCAAGCTCTTCGGGACCGTTGCAGACCTTCATCCCGCGCCCGCCGCCGCCAGACGCGGCCTTGATGATCACCGGGTAGCCGGCCTGCTCGGCGATGCGCTTGGCCTCGCCGATTTCGCTGACCGCGCCGTCCGAGCCGGGGACCAATGGCAGACCCAGGGCACCCGCAGTGCGTTTGGCCTCGATCTTATCACCCATGGTGCGGATGTGTTCGGGCTTGGGACCGATCCAGATCAGCCCGTGCGCTTCGACAATTTCAGCGAACTGCGCGTTTTCGGACAGAAACCCGTACCCGGGGTGGATCGCATCGGCGTGCGAGATTTCGGCCGCCGAAATAATCGCGGGGATGTTGAGGTAGCTGTCTTTGGCTGCGGGCGGTCCGATGCAGACCGCGTGATCGGCCAGCCGCACGTGCATCGCGTCGGCATCGGCAGTGGAGTGCACCGCGACCGTCTCGATCCCCATTTCGTGCGCGGCGCGGTGGATGCGCAGCGCGATTTCGCCGCGGTTGGCGATCAGTATCCGGGAAATGCCCATGCTTAGGAAATGACGACCAGCGGCTGGTCGAATTCGACCGGCTGCGCGTTTTCAACGAGAATGGCCTTGATCGTCCCGGCGGCGGTCGCGGTGATCGGGTTCATTACCTTCATTGCCTCAATGATCAGCAGCGTATCGCCCGCCTTGACTTGCTGTCCGACCGTGATGAACGCCGGACTGCCCGGCTCGGCCGAGAGGTAGCAGGTTCCGACCATCGGCGATTTGAGTGCACCTGGATCAATCGCCGAAGGTTCGGTCGCAGCAGCAGGCAGGGGCATAGCAGGAGCGGGCACAGGTGCCGCAGCAACCTGATGAACCGGCGCAGCAGCAGTCAGTTGCCGCGCGACCTTAATCTTGCGGCCGCCGTCTTCGACTTCAATCTCGGTCAGGCCGGTTTCGTTCAGCAATTCGGCAAGTTCGCGCACCAGTTTGCTGTCGATATTCATGCCGCTGCTGCGGCTTTCGCCCTTCGTCTCGCTCATGCGAACCTCTTATCTGAAACAGGGCTTTCGCCTATGCGGCGCGGGGCTGGCGAGGGCAAGCACTAAGCGCCCTAAAGTGCAGCAGCCCGTTCCAACGCTACAATGTAGCTTTGCGGGCCAAGGCCTTTCACGCAATCCACCGCCGCCATGCCGACGTAAGAAATGTGGCGGAACGGCTCGCGGGTTTCAGGATCGGACAAGTGGACTTCGATCACCGGCAGTTCGATCGCGCGGATCGCATCGTGCAGGGCGATGGAGGTGTGGGTATAGGCCCCGGCATTGAGTAACACCGCGTGCAAACCCAGCTCGCGCGCCTCATGCAGCCAGTCGATCAGCGTGCCTTCGTGATTGGTCTGGCGGCATTCGACGCTCAGTCCCAGCTCGGTCCCGTACGCGACCAGCCTCGTATTGATATCGTCCAGCGTTTCGTGGCCGTAGATCGCCGGTTCGCGGGCGCCAAGCAGATTGAGGTTTGGCCCGTTGAGGACCATCACAGTGCGTTCGCTCACGCGGCTACCTCCGATTGTTGCGGGACCTGTTTGTCCATAACCCCGCATGGCCGGCGTTCAAGGCTTTAGCTGCGGCGGCTTTAACAGCGGCGGCATTGCCAGCGGCATGCGGCGCGGATCAGCCTTCGGTGGTTGGCGCAGGACTTGGCGGAGCAGCGTCGTTGGCGTTGGCCGGATCAGGCTGATCTGCGTTCGGGTCAGGCTCGGCCGCAGCGACGGCGGGAGGCTGCGCGCGTGCGGCTTGCGCAGCGGAGTGCTCTGCGCGCTTTGCCGCCTGTTCGGCCCGCAGCGCTGCCGCATCGGCAGCCGCCACCTTTTCGGCAAGGTTCGCATCACGGCCGCAGCCGCCGAGCAGCAAAGCCGAAGCCAGCAGCGCCGCCCCCGCCTTCGTGCAGCTCGTGCGTACGAATTGCCTCGCTATGGTCACGCGAATACTCCCCGGGCACCGGGAAAGGTGGATGCCGCTGCAGCAAGCTATAAGGGCAAAAGATTACCCGAAACTAACCACGAGCGGCATTTTGTTAAGCTGTCGATGTCCTACTCAAGCGCGGCTCAGCTGTCCGATCCGGCGATCTTGCCCCACTGCCGCGCAGCAGTGTACCCAAGGTAGCCCGTGCCGAACAGCGCGTACAGTGGCTCGGGCAGGCCCGACAAATAGGCGTTCATCCCCGCCGCGATCGCCAAGGCGCGGCCCGGACTGAACATCGCCAGCACCCCCATCGGCAGTGCAGTGAGCAGCAGGATGTACATGACATAGAGAAAGCTCGGCCGCGCCCGGCTCGTCCACGGATCGCGAGAATTGGCTTCGGCGACGATCGCCGATAATCGTGAGTTGATCTCCGCCAGCTCCTGCGTGCCTTGGAGCTGCAGCAGTTCCAGCTTCGCTTTGTCACGCTGGGCTTTATCGGGGATGACTTTGTCGATAATCGAGATGACTGGCCCGATCAGGGCATCGAGAAGTGCCATTGGTTTACTCTTCGGTTTGAACGAAGGCGCACAGATAACCAAAACGGTTCGTGTAGGAAAATACTTTGCCGCGCGGCAAAATGTCGTCGGCGAAAGAAAAAATGGTCGGGACGAGAGGATTCGAACCTCCGACCCCCACACCCCCAGTGTGATGCGCTACCAGGCTGCGCTACGTCCCGACCGGTCCGCCCGTCGGCACAACGCCGACCGGGCAGGGACCGCGCCTATAGGCAGGGCCGGGCGCTGTGGCAAGCGGGTCGGCGCGATCTTGAGGTGACCACTTGAACCGCTGCGATGACACGCCAAATGATGCCCGCGTGATAGGTCGGCATCCGGGGGCGGCGCGTTGCAACGCCGGTACATTGCTGCTAGTCGCGCGCAATTCCGCCCGCTGATCGCTGGCGCGCGATATAACAGGTGCAGACAGCAAGCCATGAACAGCGCAATTCTCTCCGTTCTTTCCGCCGCAGCCGGTGCGGGCCAGGCCCCTCCGGTATGGCTGACTTACTTGCCGTTCGTCGCAATTTTTGCGGTGATGTGGTTCTTGATGATCCGCCCGCAAATGAAGCGTCAGCGCGAACTGCAGGACAAGATCGGCAGCATAAAGAAGGGCGATCAGGTCCTTACCGCAGGTGGTTTCCTGGGCAAGGTGACCAAGGTTGACGAGGTTTATGCCGAAGTCGAGCTGGCTCCGAATGTCCGGGTCAAGACGCTTAAATCGACCATCTCTGATATCGTGCCGCCCACCGGCGCCAAGCCCGCCAACGACTGATCTGGCATCCAGCCGCCAAGCGAAAGTTTTTAGATGCTCGATTTTCCCCGCTGGAAGCAGATATTGCTGTGGTTTGTAACTGCGGCTTGCGCGTTTGCTACTTTGCCGACGGTCTTTGCTGCAACCGGTCTAGCCTGGCCTTCCGCACTTCCGGCCCCAATGATCAATCTCGGGCTCGATCTGGCTGGCGGCAGCCACTTGCTGCTTGAAGCCGATTCCAACCAGATCCGGCAGCTGCGGCTGGGGCAGATGGAAGAGAGCGTGCAGGCGCGCATGAACAAGGCCGACCCGAAGATCGGGATCGGCGATATATCGACCAAGGACGGCAAAGTGTCGTTCATGCTCAACGATCCGAGCAAGGCCGACGCCGCGCGCGAGGAATTGCAGACCCTGACCAGCGGTGCGGGCACCACCGGCCAGCGCGACTGGGACCTGGCGATCAACGACGGCTTGATCGTTTTGACCCCGACGGAAGCGGGCCTCAAGCAATCGGCCGATCAAGCGATGGGTGCCGCGGTTGAGGTTGTGCGCAAACGCATTGACAGCCTGGGCACGCGCGAGCCGACCATCATCCGTGAAGGCGCGAACCGCATTGTGGTTCAGGTGCCGGGGCTGAATGATCCGAAGGCGCTGAAAGACCAGCTCGGTCAAACCGCCAAGCTCGAATTCAAACTGGTCGATAGCACTGCAACGGCTAACGACCGCACACAGGGGATCGCCCAGCCGGGCACCCAGCTGGTGCCTTATGCCAATCCCGTAAAGGATGGGCTGGTCCCGTTAGCAGTGTTCCGCCTCGGCGGGATCAGCGGCGATCAGTTGACCGAGGCGAAGGCCAGCAATGACCAGAAAAGCAACGAGCCGATCGTCGAAATTTCGTTCAACCAGCAGGGCGGGACAAAGTTCGCCAAGCTGACCTCGGAAAACGTCGGCAAACCGTTCGCAATCATTCTTGATGGCAAAGTGATTTCCGCGCCGAGCATCAACGAGCCGATTTTGGGCGGGCAGGCGCGCATCTCGGGCAGTTTCTCGCCAGCCAGCGCGCAGGCATTGGCGATCAACCTGGCCTCGGGCGCGCTGCCGGTCGATCTCAAGGTAATCGAAGAGCGCACCGTTGGGCCTGATCTTGGCAAGGATTCGATCCACAAGGGCATCATCGCGATGCTGGTCGGGACCGGGGCAATCATGGTTTTGATCGCGCTGACTTATGGCCGGTTCGGCATCTATGCCAACATCGCGCTCGTCATCAACGTACTGATGATCCTTGGCGTGATGGCGATGATCGGCGGCACACTGACTCTGCCGGGGATCGCCGGGTTTGTGCTGACCATCGGTGCTGCGGTGGATGCCAACGTGCTGATCAACGAGCGTATCCGTGAGGAACGACAGCGCGGCAGGCGCGTCGTCCAGGCGGTAGAAGTCGGCTACACCGAAGCCAGCCGGACGATTTTCGATGCCAACATTACCCACTTTATCGCTGCGGCGCTGATGGGCATTTTTGGTTCAGGACCGATCAAGGGCTTTGCCGTGGTATTGATCATCGGCATCGCCACCTCGGTCTTCACCGCCGTCTATCTTACCCGCATGTGGGTTGCGTTGTGGCTGCGCCGGGCGCGGCCGGCTGAACTCCACATCTGAAGGATCCGGACCGATGCGTCTGCTCAAACTTATCCCCGACAACACCAACATCCACTTCCTCAAGTGGCAGTGGCCGACCACGATCCTGAGCATAGTGCTGATGATCGGCAGCCTGGTGCTGCTGTTCACGCAGGGCCTTAACCAGGGCGTCGATTTTGTCGGTGGCCAGATGATCCGGGTGACGTTTACGCAAAGCCAGGATGCCCCGGTCGGCGCGCTGCGCAGCGAGATCGAGAAGCTGGGCTACGGCGAGCCAATCATCCAGACCTTCGGCGCGCCCAACGCAGTTTCGATCCGGCTCCGCTTGCCCGAAGGTTCGGAAACCAACGCGGGCCTGGCCGACGCCATGTCGAAACGGATTTCATCCGTGGTCAAGACCGACCATGCGGATGCCCGGATCGACGGGGTGGATTCGGTGTCCGGCAAGGTTTCCAAGGAACTGGGCTGGACCGCGTTCAAATCGCTCGGCTTTGCTGCAATAGCCATCTCGATTTACATCTGGATCCGCTTTGAATGGCAGTTTGGTGTGGGCACGCTGATCAGTTTGATCCACGATGTGATCCTGACCATCGGCCTGTTCGCACTGACTCAAATGGAGTTCGATCTGACGGCGGTGGCCGCAATTCTGACCGTGATTGGCTATTCGCTCAACGATACCATCGTGGTCTATGACCGAATACGCGAGAACCTGAAGAAATACCGCCGAATGCCGACCGAGCAGCTGCTCGATTTGTCGATCAACGAAACGCTGCACCGCACGGTGATGACTTCGGTCACGATCCTGATGGCGCTATGCGCGCTGCTGTTCCTGGGGCCCAAGGTGATCTTTGCTTTCTCCGCCGCGATGATCCTGGGGATTGTGGTGGCGACTTACAGTTCGATCTATGCGGCGGCGCCGATGCTGCTGTGGCTCAAGGTCACCTCGAACAGCTTTGTGCCCACCGAGACCGAACACGAGCGGCAGGAACGCCTCACCCGCGAGCGCAGTTCAGCGACCTGAAGGCGTCAGTGCTTCGCACTGACACCTTCTCATTCGCACTTCGTGAAAATGGAGAGGGCCTTAGCCAGTCAAAAGGCCGCGCCAATGGGCGACCAGCCCGGCGGCATTGGCTTCCCAACTGAATCCGGCTGCGCCCGCCAGCACTGCATCGCGCAGCGGCGGCGCGGCGAGCATTTCGTTGACCGCGCCAGCAATCGCCGCCGCATCGCGCGCGACCATTTGGCCATAGGCGGGGTCGGTCAGCAATTCCTGCGCGCCGGGGATGGGGGTCGTAACAACCGGCGTGCCGCAGGCCAGCGCCTCAACCCAGGCATTGGCGAGTCCTTCGCTGGCGCTGGGCAGCACGAACAGATCGGCCGCGCTGAGCACCACCGGCATGTCGCCGTGCGGCACCGCGCCGAGGAAACGGACGCGGTCCGATAGGCCAAAACTGGTTGCCAAAGCGCGCAAGGCGGCTTCATCCGGACCGGCTCCGGCAAGCACCAGGATGGCACCGGGCACTTGCACCAAGGCCTCGATCGCAAGCCGCTGACCCTTGCGTTCGATCAGCGCGCCGACGCAAGCGAGGACGGGCCCACCGAGCGGCAGGCCCAGTTTTGCGCGGCATTTGGCGCGGTCGAGCGGGCGGAATACTGCGCGGTCGAGCCCAGTGCGGTGCACGGTGATTTTGCTGCGGTGCGCTCCAAGTGCGGCGAGATCATCGGCCAAGCCGCTGGAAACCGACAATAATCCGTTCGCACCAATCGCGGCATCGCGCACTTGCTGGGCGGTGGCGGGAGCATGGCCCCAATAGTGTACATCGGCCCCGCGGGCTTTGATCGAACAGGGCAGGCCGAGCGCGCGGGCGATGCGCAGCGCGGCCGGGCCATCTGGGTAGAAGAACTGCGCATCGACCAGATCGAATGGCGCAATTGCATGCATTTTGCGCGCCAGTGGCAAGACTGCTGCGGCTTCAAGCCGGGCGCTGAACCGTCCGCCGGTGCCGGGCAGCACGGTAAAATGCGGGCGATAGATGCCGACGCCGCCGCGTTGCTCAATCTGGTCAAGATAGCGCAGCGCCCGGTAACGCCGGTGCAACGAGAGCGGAAAGGGGGGCAGACCAAGCGGCGACACAATCACCAGGTCGACATCGCCGCGTGCCACCACCGCCTGCATCTGCCGTTCGACAAACACCCCGAAGTTGGGGGCGTTTGCGTGGGGGTATAGCGTTGACAGCGACAGGACGCGCAACTTGTCTCCAGACGGGCGCTTCACAATGTGCGCACCAGCATTTCGGCAACCGCGATCCATGCCGGACTATCGACCACCACTTGCCGCGATCCTGCGCCAGGTGGAAGAACCGCGACCCGCGCGGCATCGCGGTCGATCATTCGCCCGAAGGCAAAGCGCCCACCGGGGCGAGGCACCAGCACGTCGCGGTTAAGCAGGCGGGGGTAGTCTTCTGGCCCCAATTGCCGCAGCCAGACCTGATCGCCAGCGCGGTATTCGCCGGTGCTGCTTTCAACCTCAAGCGCCACCAGCACGCCTTCGCCGCCCAGTGCGCTGGGCAGGATCGCTTCGCGCGGCATGGACAGGCCTTCCGCGCCGTCCGCAGTCAGCCGCGCGATGAAGCTGGGCACCTCGCTCTCGTTGCCGCGCAGAAGCAGTTCAGGTTCCACCCCCAGCGCCTTGGCGATCCGGTTGATCCAGGTCAGGGACAATTGCCGCATGCCCGTCTCGAGTCGTCCGATGGTTTGCGCGGTGGTGGCAGGTTCACAACGATCGGCCACATCGACAAGGGTGAGGCCCTTTTGGCGGCGAATATCACGGATGCGGTTGATCATCGGGCGGATCCTTTAACCAAATCGGTTTCTCGCTTTCCTACAACCGTCCGCTTTTGGCAAGTGGTGTTCGAATCAAACCCCGAATCGAACAACAAAGGGAAACCGATGCAGCGCGATCTGATCGAATGCGAACTGACCGACGAAGGCCCCGTCCGCCGCCCCGCCAGATCTGCGCCGCCGCGCAAGGGCGGCCGGAGCATTACCGTCAACCTGGCCGAAAGTCCGCTCACCTGCCTCCATTCGCGCGGACATTTAAGCGATGTGCAATTCGCCGCTGGCGAAGCGCTCCGCCGCGATTGGGAGCGCGCCCAGCTCGCCCCGAGCCTGACCATGCGCTGGGACGCGGTGCGGGTGCAGGGCGGCGGCGGGGACATCTCGCTCAGCGCCAGCGAACGCCAGCTTTCGGCACGTATGCGCTTCGATGGCGCGGTAACCGCCGCTGGCCCTGGGCTGTCGGACATCCTGTGGCGCGTGGTCTGCGCGGGCGAAACCCTGCCGCTGGCCGAACGCGCGCTGGCCTGGCCCGTGCGCAGCGGCAAACTGGTGCTTCGCTTGGCGCTCGACCGGGTCGCGGGATTTTACCGGTTAGTGTGACTTTCGTGTGATCTTTGCGGCTTCGCGCGCATTCGCATAGCGAATGCCGGAGGGGCCTCTTACCCCTCGACCAGCTCTGCCAGCTCAAGCCAGCGCTCCTCCGCCGCGTCCTTTGCGGTGCGCGCGTCTTCGATCGCCTTGGTCAGCGCGGCGAACCTGGCCGGATCGCGGGTGTACAGCGCAGGATCGGCCAGCGCCGCTTCACCGCGCGCGATCTGGTCGAGCAGTTCGTCGATCCGGCTGGGCAGCAGTTCGTAATCGCGCTGATCCTTGTAAGTCAGCTTGACCTTTTGCGGCGGCGGCGGGGCGTCGGTGTCCCGGCTTCGCTCTGCACGAACGGGGGTTGAGGAAGCGGCACGCTGCTGGCGCTGCTTTTCCCAATCCTCGTAACCGCCCGCGACCACATCGACTTTGCCCGAGCCATCGAGGCCCAGCGTGATCGTCACCGTCCGGTCGAGAAAATCGCGGTCGTGGCTGACGATCAGTACGGTGCCGTCGTAATCGGCGATCACTTCCTGCAGCAGATCGAGCGTTTCGAGATCGAGGTCGTTGGTCGGCTCGTCGAGCACCAGCAGGTTGGACAACCGCGCAAATTCGCGCGCCAGCAGCAGCCGCGAGCGCTCCCCGCCCGAGAGCGTGCCGACCTTGGCATCGACCAGTCCGGGCTCAAACAGGAAGTCCTTGAGGTAGCCCTGGATGTGCTTGCGCACCCCGCGCACGTCGATCCAGTCGCCGCCCTCGGCGAGCACGTCGCGCACAGACTTGTTGGCGCTCATCAGGCTGCGCTGCTGGTCGATCACCACGCCGTCGAGCGTCTTGGCGAGGGTGACGGTGCCGCTGTCGGGTGCAAGCTCGCCGGTCAGCAGCTTGAGCAGTGTGGTCTTGCCCGCGCCGTTCGCGCCGACCACCCCGATCCGGTCACCACGGGTGATCCGCAGGGCGAAGTCCTTGATGATGGTTCGTTCGCCGAATTTTTTGGTGACCTTATCCGCGACGATCACCGCCTTGGTCTTCACGTCGTCGGTGCCGAGCGCAATCTTGGCCGCGCCTTGCGGGTTCAGCATCGCAGCGCGTTGCGCGCGCATTTCCCACAGCTTGGCCAGCCGGCCCTGGTTGCGCTTGCGCCGGGCGGTGACGCCGCGTTCGAGCCAGTGCGCCTCAAGCTTCAATTTGGCATCGAGCTTGTCGGCGGCGCGTGCTTCTTCGGCGTAGATCGCCTCCATCCATTGTTCATAACCGCCGAACCCGATTTCCTTGCGCCGCAGCGCGCCGCGGTCGAGCCACAGCGTCGCGTTGGTCAGCCGCTTGAGGAAAGTCCGGTCATGGCTGATCGCGACGAACGCGGCTTTGTAACGCTTGAGCCAGTCTTCCAGCCAGTCGATCGCGGCCAGATCGAGGTGGTTGGTCGGCTCGTCAAGCAGCAACAGGTCGGGCTCCGAGGCCAAGGCGCGGGCCAGCGCGGCGCGGCGGCGTTCTCCGCCCGAGGCGCTTTCCGCCGAACGGCTGAGATCGATCCCGAGTTGCCCCGCGATCGCCTCGACTTCTTGGCGGGGCGGCGGGTCTTTGCCATGCAGCGCGAAGTCCATCAGCGTGTCGTAGCCGGTAAAGAACGGGTCCTGTTCGAGCATCACGATCCGTGTGCCCGGCTGGATCGAGCGGCGGCCTTTGTCAGCCTCGACCTCGCCCGCGATCAGCTTGAGCAGCGTGGTCTTGCCCGCGCCGTTGCGCCCGATCAGCGCCAGCCGGTCACGCGGGCCGATGAACAGGTCAAGGCCTTGAAACAGCCAGCCCGAGCCCTGGATCAGGCCAAGGTTCTCCCAGGAAAGGATCGGTGCGGCGGCCATGGTTGCCGCGCACCTAGTGGCCACTAGGCACGTTGACAAGCCGCGCCGGGAAACCGAGAGACGCACACATGCGCACAGTCTGGCTCAATGGCGAATTCATCCCCGAGGACGAGGCGAAGGTTTCGATCTTCGACCGTGGGCTCAATTTCGGTCAGGGGGTCTATGAAGTATCGCCGGTGATCGACGGCAAGTTCCGCAACTGGCCGCATCACGCCGCGCGGCTGGAGCGCTCGAAAGCGCTTGCGCGGATTGCCGACGATACCGATTGGCCGGCGGTGCTGACCGAGTTGATCGCGCGCAATGGGCTGAACGAGGGGCGGGCTTGCCTGCAGCTCACCGGGGGCGAGGCGAGCGACAGGGCGTTCCCGCTGCCCGATCCGGCCATCCCGGCGACGCGGTTCGCCTTCACCCAAGCCGACGATTTACTGGTTAATCCGTGGGGCATTAACGGCCTGCGGATTGTGCTGCGGCCAGACCTGCGCTGGCAGGTGCGATCGGCCAAGACCACGCAATTGCTCTATGCGGTGATCATGAAGGCCGAGGCCCGCGAAGCCGGAGCTGACGATGCCTGGTTGGTCGAAGACGGGTTCGTTACCGAGGCAACCAGTTCCAACGCTTATATCATCGACGCGCGCGGGGTACTGGTTTCGCATCCAGTTGATACTGGCGTGCTGCCCGGCGTAACCCGGATTTGCGTGATGGAGATTTCGCGCCAAATGGGCCTGCCAGTGGAGGAACGCCCATTCACTCCGGACGAACTGTTCGCGGCGCGCGAAGCGTTCATTTCGGGAGCAGGAACGCTGGTGCTTCCGGTAACTCAGGTCGATGGCAAACCGATCGGTAACGGTGGCCCGGGCACGATCACCAGTGAGCTGCGCCAGCGCTACATTACCTTGCTGAAGGCGAGTTAAGCCATTCACTGGCTGTTCAATCCCGGGTGGGTAGTGCCGCAACTGTCATGAAACCGTTCCTCACTTTGCTGCTCGCACTGGCCGTCATCCCGGCGCTACCTGCCCACGCCGGCCCCGGCGGCGCGCAGGAAAAGGCGCGGCGCGATCTGCGCGCGGGCAATGTTCGCGCACTGCCCGAGATCGAGCGCGCGGTGGTGCCGCAGATGCAGGGTGCGCAGTATATCGGGCCCGAATACGATCCTGCAGCCTACGTCTACCGGCTCAAGTTCATTAAGGATGGCCACGTCATCTTTATCGATGTCGATGCGCGCAGCGGACAAGTAATCCGCCAGTCACGCTAATTCGCCGCCATCGCGGCTGGGGCACGCTTGGCCGTTACCTTGACGGTTTGGGCCGCAAGCCCCATCTGACGGGCACACATCTTTGGGAAACCCCGCAATGCGTATTCTGATCGTCGAGGACGAACCGACCCTCGGCAAGCAATTGAAAAGCACGCTCGAAGGCAATGGCTATGCTGTCGATCTGTCGGTCGATGGTGAAGACGGGCATTTCATGGGCTCGACCGAGGAATACGATGCGGTGATCCTTGATCTTGGCCTGCCCGAGATTGACGGGCTGACCGTGCTGGGCATGTGGCGCAAGGAAGGCCGCAAGTTCCCGGTGCTGGTCTTGACCGCGCGCGATAGTTGGTCGGACAAGGTCGCGGGGCTTGATGCCGGGGCCGACGATTACCTCGCCAAGCCTTTCCAGACCGAGGAACTGATCGCCCGCCTGCGCGCGCTGATCCGCCGGGCTTCGGGCAATACCAGTTCCGAACTGATCGCGGGCGACGTGCGGCTCGATACGCGTTCGGGCCGGGTCACGCTCGCCGGTGAGCCGGTCAAGCTGACCGCGCAGGAATACAAGCTGCTGTCGTATCTGCTCCACCACAAGGGCAAGGTCGTCAGCCGGACCGAGCTGATCGAACATATCTACGATCAGGATTTCGATCGCGATTCCAACACTATCGAAGTGTTCGTCACCCGCATCCGCAAAAAGCTCGGTGCCGACGTGATCACCACGATCCGCGGCTTGGGCTACAGCCTCGACGATCCGGCCGAGGGAAGCCGCGGCTAAACCAGCGGATGACCGAACAGTCTGCGATCATTGCGCACACCGGCTCACTGTCACGCCGGATGATGCTGATCGCGGCGGGCTGGATTTCGGTGTTGCTGCTCGGCGGCGGGATCGCGCTGGACCAGACCCTGACCGGGCTGATCACCCGCAATTTCGACGCTCAGCTGTCCTACCTGCTCAACGGCATGATCGCCTCGGCCGAGGTCGGCACCGACGGCGAGGTGTTCTTCAACCGCGCGCTGGGCGATCAGCGGCTGCTCGAACCTAACAGTGGACTGTACTGGCAAATCCGCGGTGCCGGGCATGACGATTTTCCCTCACGATCGCTGTGGGACCGCTCGCTTGCGGTGCAAACTGGTCACCTCGACAAAGAGCAGCACGCCTACGATTCAAAGCAATTCCCAGCCGAGTCCCTCCGCGTAATCGAACGCTCGGTGACGTTGCCCGGCAGTCCCACCGTGTGGTGGTTCACCGTCGCCGAGCGCAAAAGCAATCTCGACGAGCAGACCAACCGCGTGCGCCGGATCCTCTATCGCAGCTTTGCCGTGCTCGGGCTGGGTCTGCTGATGATGACGGCACTGACGACCTGGTACGGGCTTGGCCCCTTGCGCAAAGTGCGCCGCGCGATCCAGCGGATGCGCAGCACCGGAACCAACCGCGTGACCGAACCTTTGCCGCTCGAAGTCCAGCCCCTGGTGCAGGAGCTTAACGCCTTGCTCGCCCATTCAGAGCGGCAGGCCGAGGAGGCGCGGACCCATGCGGGCAATTTGGCGCACGCGCTCAAAACACCGCTGACTGTGGTGATGAACGCCGCCACCGCACATGCTAGCGATTTGCCCGAAACGGTGATCCGCGAGGCGGCCGTCATGCGCCGCCAGGTCGATCATCATCTTGCCCGCGCCCGCGCCGTCGGCCGCCGCGCGGCCGGGCAAGCACGCGCCAATGTCAGCGAAAGCGTCGAGGCGGTGCTGCGTGCAGTGACCCGGCTCTACGAGAACGCGCGGTTTGACCTCGACGGCAGCCGCACCGCGATGGTCGCGATCGAGCGCCAGGACCTTGATGAAGTGCTCGGCAACATGATCGAGAACGCTGCCAAATACGGCGGCGGCAGCGTGTTCGTGACGATCGATGCAGTAGCCGGATCGGAGCAATGCGAAATCTGGGTAGAAGATGACGGCCAAGGCATCCCCGAAGAAGAACGCCCCCGTATCTTCGATCGCGGTGCACGGCTCGATACCGGCAAGCCCGGCACAGGTCTGGGCCTCGCAATCGTTCGCGATGTGGCTGAGATTTACGGCGGCGGAGTTGAACTGGCGGAGAGTGAAGACCTCGGCGGACTGCTGGTGAAGCTCCGTCTTCCGCGCATAAACGGCTGATCTGCAACACATTAACGTCGCACCGCAACGCTTCATCGCGTTGCTTCAGGTTCATGCAACGGTTGCCCCAGTCACGGGTTTCTCTGGTTGAGCGCACGGGCGAAGGCCCGCCGCGACTCAAGGAGAAGTGCCATGAACAAGTTTCTCACCACCACGATCGCCGCTTTAACGGCGATAGGTACCATCGCATCTGCAATCCCGGCGCAGGCGCAGAGCCAGTGGCGCGACAGCGACCGCGATGGCCGTTCGGACCGTTCCGAATGGAACCAGGACCGTGACCGTGACGGGCGCCCCGACCAGTATGACCGCAACGATGACCGCGGCCAATACAGCCGCGATGAGCGTCGTGGACGCGCCAATGGTCACTACAAAAACAAGCACGCTCGTCAGCAGTGGCGCGATCAACGCGGCCGGGACTGGCAGTATTATGGCAGCAATTATGGCTATAATGGCTATGACGGCCAATGGCGCACCGGGCAGCGGTTTTCGCAATATCAGAACCGGTCTTACATGGTGAACGATTACGGCAATTACGGCTTGCCCGCACCGCGCCAGGGTTATCGCTATTACCGCGATAACAACGGTGACATCGTCATGGCGACCATCGCCGGCGGGATCATCGGGCTGATCATCGGCAGCTCCATCGGGCGCTAAGGCAGCGAAAACATAACTAAAGACAGCGCCCTCCCCCTTACAAATGGGGGAGGGCGCTGAATTGTATGGGTATACGATTACCGATCATTGGTAATAGACGTCCCGGTAAGCGGTGCCCGCTATGCAGGCGATCTGGCCGTCAGCAAGTTGCGGGCGACACTCAATCTGGGTAGCGTTATTGCCCAGCCGGTAATAATCGGCGGCCGCGCCTTTAGTTCCACCGACAGCGCCCATGCGGAAGCGATAGGCAGCTGGATTAACCACCCGGTTTGCGGGTACCGCGCAAGCGATCGGGATGGCATCGAATTTCCGGAACGTCATTTTGGGGCAACCTTGCGGCCACGCGAACGGTGGAGCTGCAATCAGATGGCGAGTGGAATGCGGTGAATCTGGGATCAATTCGATCAGAAGCCACGCCAGCAAGAGCAGGGCGAAAATGATTGGTGCCGTTTTTATCTTGCGCAAGCCAAGCTCACTTCGCTGCGGCCTGAACGTGATGCCGGATCACTTCATCGATAATAAACCGCAAAAACTTTTCCGAAAACTCCGGATCGAGCTGCGCTTCTCCGGCCAGTTTGCGCAGCCGGGCGATCTGGCGTTCCTCGCGGCCCGGGTCGGATGGCGGCAAGGCATGTTCTGCCTTGAAAGTCCCGACCGCCTTGGTGATGCGGAACCGTTCGGCGAGGATGTGGATCAACGCCGCGTCGATGTTGTCGATGCTGGCGCGGAAACCAGCCAAGGTTTGGTCGGTTAGGGGATTGGGCGCTGGTTGGGACATGATCGGGTGGCTAGCATGACATTTTGCGCAATACCATTGCCAGCTTTGCACTTGCGCTGCGGCTGGCGCGGTGGTTATGCGGATTGCATATGAGCGCCGACGTCATTCCCCTGAAATCGCGCGCCAGCGAACCCTCGCTCGGGCCGATTATGGCGCTGACCGCAGCGGGCATGAACGCGGTCAACGCCGTAATCCTTGACCGGATGCAGAGCGAAATCCCGCTGATCCCAACGCTCGCCGGGCACCTGATCGCAGGCGGAGGCAAGCGGATGCGCCCGATGCTCACGCTGGCCGGCGCAGCTTTGTGCGAATACCAGGGCACCCGGCACCACAAGCTCGCCGCTGCGGTCGAATTCATCCACACCGCCACCTTGCTCCACGACGATGTGGTCGATGGCAGCGAACTGCGCCGGGGCAAGGCTGCGGCCAACCTGATCTTCGGCAATCCGGCGACGGTGCTGGTCGGCGATTTCCTGTTCACCCGCAGCTTTGAGCTGATGGTCGAGGACGGCAGCCTCAAGGTCCTGAAGATCCTGTCGCATGCCAGCTCGGTTATTTCGGAAGGCGAAGTCGATCAGCTCTCGGCGCAGCGCCAGATCGAAACCAGCGAAGAACGCTATCTCGGCATTATCGGCGCGAAGACTGCAGCGCTGTTTGCTGCGGCCACGCGGATCGCCGCAGTGGTCGCGGAACGCAGCGAAGGCGTCGAGCGTGCGCTGGAAGACTACGGCCGCAACCTGGGGATTGCTTTCCAGTTGGTCGACGACGCGATCGATTACGATTCGGATCCCGGTGAAATGGGCAAGGGCAAGGGCGACGATTTCCGCGAGGGCAAGATGACCCTGCCGGTGATCCTTGCCTATGCCCGCGGTGACCAGACCGAACGCGCGTTCTGGCGCGACGCGATCCTGGGCCACCGCAATTCCGACGAGGACCTTGCCCGCGCAGTTGGTTTGATCAACGATCACGATGCCGTCAGCGCCACGCGCGAACGGGCGCGCCATTTTGCCCAGCGCGCGATCGATGCGATTGCCGGCTTCCCGCCGAGCGAAGCCCGCAGCGCGATGGTCGAGGCTGCCGAATTTGCGGTTTCGCGGCGGTACTGATTTATCAGCACAACGCTTCGTCGCGGATGGGGTGCCACTTAGCGATCTCCGCCCCTCGCAAGCGGCGAGCCGAGGACGGTGTTTAGGCCTTTTTAACCACGCAATACCAATAGTATCCGGACTTGGGGGCCACTCAAATCGAGGGCCGTAAAATGATCGAATACCACAACTCCCGCCCCGCCCGGATTGTCGGGCCGAGCCATGAAATCCTCACCCGTGAGAGCCTGCCACCGGCCGATACCACGCGCTGGGTGGCGAGCCGCAAGGCGCAGGTCGTTGCCGCGGTGGAAACCGGGCTGATGACGATCGACGAAGTCATGCGGCGCTACCGCCTCAGCCTTGAGGAATTCTATTCGTGGCAGCACGCGATAGACCGCGCGGGGGTGCCAGGCTTGCGAGTCGCCTGGTCGCAGCAGGATCGTGTCGCCCGTCGCCACAGCCGCGAGGCGGTGAGCAGCCGGCTGCGCGAACTGGTCGCGGTCTGATTGCCCGCATGGACGGTGCCGGAAATTCCGGTGCTGTCCTGCGCGCGCTTGACCGAGCGGCATCAAACCGGCAGGTCGGTTGCACACCGCAACTTTCCTGATCCCGGAGAATACCTGCATGCAACGTCGCCGTTTGGGCAAGAGCTCTATCGTCGTTTCCGATATCTGCATGGGGACCATGACCTTCGGCAGCCAGACCGATGAGGCGGCCGCGCTGCGCATCCTTGATCGCAGTTTTGACGCGGGGATCGATTTCTATGACACCGCCGAAGGTTACCCGGTGCCGCCCGACATCAAATGGGTCGGCCGCACCGAGGAAATCGTCGGCAAGTGGCTCAAGACCAAGCCGCGCGATGCGATTATCTTGGCGACCAAGGTTTCCGGTCCGAGCCACGTGTGGTTCCGCTCGCCGTTGCGCTCGGGCATGACTTCGCTTGATCGGCGCAATATCATCACTGCGGTCGAGGCCAGCCTGACCAAGCTCGGCACCGACTATATTGACCTTTACCAGACTCACTGGCCCGACCACGATCTGCCTTACGAGGAAACGATGGAAGTGCTCGACGATCTTGTCCGCGAAGGCAAAGTGCGTGTGCTCGGGTGTTCGAACGAGACCAGTTGGGGCCTGATGAAAAGCATCGCTGCCTCTGACGCAGTGGGCGGGGCCCGCTATCACACGATCCAGAACAATTTCAGCCTCAACAACCGCCGGTTCGAGGATGAATTGGCGCAGGTCTGCCGCCAAGAAGGGGTCAGCCTGATCCCCTATTCGCCGATCGGCGGCGGGGTGCTGTCGGGCAAGTACAACGACGGCGGCCGGCCCGAGGGCGCGCGCTTTACCCGCTACCTCTCGATGGAAGGTCGTCAGGCCGCGATGGGCCGGCGGTTCGTCAACGAAAAGTCGCTCGCCTCGACCGCACGCTTTGCCGAGATTGCCAAGGACGCGGGAATGAGCACTGTGACGCTCGCGGTGGCCTGGTCGAAGCAGCACGATTTTGTCGCATCCACGATTGTCGGGGTCAGTCAGGAAGACCAGCTCGATGAAATCTTCGCGGCGATCGATCTTGTGCTGGCACCCGAAGTGATGAAGGCGATCGACAAGGTTAGCAAAGAAATCATGTACCCGATGGGGTGAGGTGCGCCGCTATTTGCCCCATGCCGGGCTGCGAACGCGACCCCGGTGCGCTTCCGGTTCTCCCGCGTACCATTCTCGCTCCGGCCTGAGCCAAATCCCGGCACACCTCAGGTTCCGTTCGCCCTGAGCTTGTCCAAGGGCTGCTTTTCCTATTAGCGCAATTGTATGACCGATGCGCTTCCCATCCATGCCGTGCTGCCTGGCCTCCTGGCGGCCCTGCGGACGGGAACCGCTGCGGTCCTCATCGCGCCGCCCGGCACGGGCAAGACCACGGCGGTGGCCCCGGCGTTGCTGCGTGAGGCATGGTGCACCGGCAGCGTGATCGTGCTGTCGCCGCGCCGGGTGGCGGCGCGCGCAGCGGCTGAACGCATGGCTGAACTGCTGGGTGAGCAAGCGGGCGCGACAATCGGCTACCTGACCCGGCTCGACAGCAAACGCAGCGCGCGGACCCGTGTGCTGGTGATGACGGAGGCGATCTTCGTTGCGACGATCCTCAAGGATCCCGAACTCGCGGGCGTATCGGCAGTGCTGTTCGATGAAGCGCACGAGCGCCACCTCGACAGCGACCTGGCGCTGGCCTTGGCAATTGAGAGCGCCAGTGTGCTGCGCGAAGACCTGCGGCTGGTGGTGATGTCCGCCACCATCGACGGCGCGCGATTCGCCGATCTGCTGGGCGGCGCGCCGGTGGTCGAAAGTGAGGGCAAGGCCCATCCGCTGACCATACGCTGGCTTGGTGCGCGGCCAGAGCTGCGGCTGGACAATGCCATGGCCAGCGCCATCCTGACTGCGTGGCGCGAGGAGACGGGCGATATTCTTGCCTTCCTGCCGGGCGTGGGCGAGATCGAGCGTACCCGCGAGCGGCTCGCCGAAAAACTGCCGCAAGCGCTGGTTCTGCCGCTCCACGGCCAGGTCGATCCAGCGGCCCAGCGAGCCGCGATCAAACGCGACCCGCAAGGACGGCGGCGGATCGTGCTGGCGACCGCGATCGCCGAGACTTCGCTTACGCTTGACGGGGTCTCTGTGGTGGTCGATGCCGGGCTGTCGCGGCGCGCGGAGTTCGACAAGGCCGCCGGGGTGACGCGACTGGTCACGCACCGCGCTTCGCAAGCCGCCGCCGCGCAGCGCGCCGGGCGAGCAGCGCGGCAGGGACCGGGGGTCGCCTACCGGCTGTGGGAGGAGGCGGCGCACCCGGGTCGTGCAGCATTCGATCCGCCCGAGATGCTGACTTCGGACCTTGCGCCGTTGCTGCTCACGCTGGCACAATGGGGCACGGCCGAGCCTGCCTCGCTGGCTTGGCTCGATGCTCCGCCAGGCGCAGCATTGGGTGCAGCAAGGCAGACTTTGCAAGAACTTGGCGCACTTGACGGGGCGGGGGCAATCACCGCGCATGGACGCAGCATGGCGGGCCTGCCAATGGCCCCGCCGCTCGCGCATATGCTGCTGTATGCTGCGCAGCATGGCGTTGCGGCAAGTGCGGCAAAGCTGGCCTTGTTGGTGCAGGAACGCGGACTGGGCGGGCGCGGCGATGACCTCGCGGCGCGGCGCGAGCGATGGGATCGTGACCGGTCGGGCCGGGCCGAGGCGTCGCGCAAGTTGGCGGCGCGGTGGGCGGCCATGGTCGCCGCGAAACCAAATGGCATTAGTTCAACCCCGCTCGCCATCCTGCTCGCCGAAGCATACCCCGATAACATTGCGCGCCGCCGCTCACCGGGGGGCGAGGAATGGCTGACCGCTGGCGGACGCGGCCTGCGCCTCGATCCTGCTTCCCCGCTGGCGCGAGCCGAATGGCTGGCGGTGGGCGAAGCGCAAGGCGAAGCCAAGGGTGCCCGCATCACCGGGGCGATCGCGCTGGACGAAGCCGAGGTGAGCAAATGGCTGGCCCACCGGATCACGCGGCGCACGGTACTCCGCTGGATCGCCGACGAGCGCCGGGTCGAGGCCTTGCTCGAAGCGCGGCTGGGCGCGATCACCCTGTCGCGCGGCCCTGATCCTGCGCCCGATCCGGCGGCAATCCGGACCTTCCTGATCGAACGGCTCGCAACCGACGGGCTTGGCCTGCTGCCCCTGTCGAGCGCGAGTGAGGCCCTGCTGACCCGCGCCCGTTATGCTGGCATAACGGCACTCAGCGGTGAGGGCTTGCTCATCGACCTCGACGATTGGCTCGGCCCATTGCTGACCCGCCGGCTCGACGATCTCAAACCTGTGCGGCTCCATGATGCGCTGCTGGCCCGGCTCGATTACCCGGCGCGGCAACAACTGGATGCACTTGCCCCGGCGCAATTCACCAGCCCGGCGGGCACCAGCCACGCCATCGATTACGCCGATCCCGGCGGGCCTTCGGTCGAGCTGCGGGTGCAGGCGCTGTTCGGGCTCGACCGGCATCCCACTTTTGGCCGACCGCCGCAGCCGCTGCTGCTCAAGCTCACGGATCCCGGCAGCAAGCCGCTTCAGACCACCCGCGATCTGCCCGGCTTCTGGCGCGGATCGTGGCGCGATGTGCAGCGCGACATGAAGGGCCGCTATCCCAAGCACCGCTGGCCCGATACGCCGTGGACCGAGGCGCCGAGCCTCAAGACCAAGAACGCATTTGAGCGAAAACCCAGGTGATACGCACGCCAAGACGCCAAGAGCTTTTGCACTTGGCCAGGCTGCGCTTTCCTGCTGGCGCAACATCTTGGCGTCTTGGCGTGAATCAATTCACGGCTGCCAGCTTGATTCTTGCGCCGAATTGAGGGAAGGCGTTCCCATGTCAGCACGCATCTTTCAGCGCCCCAAGAACGCCATGCAATCGGGCCGCGCCCGGCTTGACGACTGGACCCTCGAATTCGCGCCGGCCGAGGCCAAGCGCCCCGATCCGCTGATGGGCTGGGCCGGATCGGGCGACATGCAAGCGCAGGTCCAACTGACCTTCGCCGACAGCGCTGCCGCACAGGCCTATGCTGACAAGTACGGAATCGCGACCGAAGTCCACGTCACCCCGCCGCGCCGCCTTAAGTTGCAGGCTTACGCCGACAATTTCCGCTAAATTTGCAGGACGTATGAAGCGAGCCGGCTGACTGGCTTGGGTCGCGCTGTGAGACAGCCGGCCAGCCCGCTTCATGGCCGATCCGGAAGGGACATGGCCGATCTCGGCTGCCACGATTGGCGTCAGCCGATGCGCCCAATTAGCGCGACCTTTCGACATATACTTGCGCAAACGCGACACTCTCGCCATAGGCCCCGGCGGGAGTCGGTCGGACGTTTGCGCCCGCCAACCTGGTCAGGTCCGGAAGGAAGCAGCCACAACGGGTTGCGGCGGGTCGGCCGGCTCCTTTCTCGACTTTGGGAATTTGCCTCATACCGGCCTGCAAAAGCCGATATTCTGCGCTTCCGGTGCTCACGACCCAAATGGTCGCTGCGCGCCGGTTCTCGAATCTCAACTTTTTCGGCTCGGTCTGAACCAAATTCCCAAAGCCGAGATCGCGCGGCTTAAAGCCCTTCGACAAATCGCTGGGCCGCGCGTAACTTGCAGGGCGATGGACGAATCCCCCGAGCCTTTCGCAGAAGCACCTGAAGACGCCGCGCCGTCGGCTGCCGAACTTGAGGCGGCCGGGCAGGAATCGATGTTCGGTGCGCCGGAACCCGCTGCACCGTCAGTTGTTTTAACGCCAACTGCCACCGCACAGCCTTACCGCGTCCTCGCGCGCAAATACCGGCCGCAGACTTTTTCCGAGCTGCTCGGGCAGGATGCGATGGTCCAGACGCTGGGCAATGCGATCAAGCGCGACCGGCTGGCGCATGCCTTCCTGATGACCGGCGTGCGCGGGGTGGGGAAGACCAGCACCGCACGGCTGATTGCCAAGGCACTCAATTGTATCGGGCCGGACGGACTTGGCGGCCCGACAATCGATCCGTGCGGCGTGTGCGAACCGTGCGTGGCGATTGCCGAGGGGCGGCACATCGACGTGATCGAGATGGACGCGGCGAGCCACACCGGGATCGACGACGTGCGCGAGATTATCGAGGCGGTGCGTTATTCGGCGGTCTCGGCGCGCTACAAGATCTATATCATCGACGAAGTTCATATGCTCTCGCGGCAGGCCTTCAACGGTTTGCTCAAGACGCTTGAAGAGCCCCCGGCGCATGTCAAATTCCTTTTCGCGACCACCGAGGTCGACAAGCTGCCGGTGACGGTGCTGAGCCGCTGCCAGCGGTTCGACTTGCGCCGTATCCAGGCCCCGACATTGACCGCGCACTTCGCGCGTATCTGCAAAGCCGAAGCGGTCGAGGCCGAAGCCGAGGCGCTGGCGATGATTGCGTCTGCCGCCGAAGGCTCGGTCCGCGACGGACTGTCGATCCTCGATCAGGCGATTGCTCATGCCGATCTGGGTGGGGCAGCGCAGGTTACCACCGACCAGGTCCGCGATATGCTCGGGCTGGCGGACAAGGGCGCGCAGCGGCGGCTGTTCGGAGCCTTACTGGCGGGTGAGGGCGGGACTTTGCTCGAGTTGGTCGATCAGCAATTCGCACTTGGAATCGAGCCGCTCGCGCTGCTCCGTGCCGGGCTGGAACTGACTCACCGGATCACGGTGTGCCAGCTGGGCAAGAGCGGTGCGGATGCGACTTCGGCGGAAGAGCGCGAGGCGATCGAAGGCTGGGCGCAAAGCCTCTCGGCCGGGCAGTTGCACCGCCTGTGGCAGCTGCTGCTCAAGGGATACGACGAAGTGCGAGGCGGGCCCGATCCGCTGATTGCGGCGAAGATGGCGCTGCTGCGGGTCCAGCATGCCAACGACCTGCCCGATCCCGGCTCGCTCGCCAAGCAGCTTGAGGAATTGGCCGCGCGCGGACCTGTTTCAGCTGCAACCAACACCAGCCAGGCGCCCGCCGAGGCCCCCGCGCCGACCGGGATGGACTGGGCGGCTTTGATCAACACAGTCGATCAATCGGGCCAGTTGCGGCTGGCGCAAGTCATGCACGATTGGGTCCGCGTTGCCGCATTGCTCCCGGGCGAGCTGACTTATGCGCTCGTGCCGGGCTATTCTGGCGACCCGACTCCGGAACTACGCGATGCACTTCTCCGCGCCACGGGCGAACGCTGGCAGGTCACCCGCATCGAGGGCGAAGCCTCCCCGGCGCTGCGCGAAACCGCCGAAGCTGCGGCCGAGCAAACCCGTCAGGCAGTGTTGCGCGACCCTTTGGTCGAAGCCGCGCTCGCGGCCTTTCCCGAGGCCGAATTGCTCGATGCCAGCGCCGATGCGCGCGTGGCCCAAGGGTCAAAATGGAGAAACTGACGTGAAATCGATGGAAGAGATGCTCAAGGCCGCGCAGCAAGCGGCCGAGACAATCGAAAAACAGATGACCGAAATGCAGGGCAAGCTCGACCTTATCGAGGTCGAAGGCGCTGCGGGCGGCGGACTGGTCAAGGTCCGCTGTTCGGCCAAGGGCCGCGTGCTCGGCGTGAGTATCGACGACAGCTTGCTCACCCCGAGCGAGAAGGGCATCCTCGAAGATCTGATCACCGCCGCTTTCAACGATGCGCGGAGCAAGGCCGACGCGATTTCAGGACAGGAAATGGCGCGGATGCAGCAAGGCATGGGGCTGCCGCCGGGGTTCAAGCTGCCGGGGATGTAACTGGGTCTGCTGCCCGGCGACGACGCGTGGGCAGAGAAACAAATAGTGACCTGCGTTCGGCCGCCGGATTCAGTGGGCGGCAGCACTATGAGAGCTGGAACACTGCACCACCGCCGTTCGCATCGAGCTCTTCGGCAAGCTCAGGATGAACTGCCGCCTTTTGGTTGGCAGTTGAGATGCCACGCGCTGCTTTCTCGAATTCGGCCTTATGGGGCAAAGTTCGTCCTGAGCGCGGCGACTAATCCGCAAGCCCAAGGGCTCGACACGAACGCAAGTTTGTAGTTTTTTTGCTCATGTCATCGACAGCGCATCGCCGCCGGTCTCGCCCAAGGTGGCCGCCACGCCCAATCAAATTCATACATCCACAGTCCTGCGCTTTACCCCCATTGCAGCACAGCAAGGGCAGCCCCATATTCGTTCCAACACGCGGGATTTACCCGCTCGGCGGTATTTGGGCCGCTGCACGATAGGATTGACTATGAAACTCTACCCGCTTCTCCCGTTGCGCGATATTGTCGTGTTCCCCGGCATGGTCGTGCCGTTGTTCGTCGGGCGTGATAAATCGGTTGCCGCGCTCGAAGCCGCGATGAACAGCGCGGGCGACAAGGATATATTCCTGCTCGCGCAACTCGATCCGGGCTGCGACGATCCGGTCGAGGACGATCTGTTCGATATCGGCGTGATCGCAACTGTTCTGCAATTGCTCAAGCTGCCCGATGGCACGGTGCGTGTGCTGGTCGAGGCCAAGCAGCGCGCCAGCCTGCAAACGCTGCGGCTTGAAAAGGGCGACAATGGCGAGATGGTGGTCGCGCAGGTCGAAATGATCGAGCCGGTCAGCGTATCGGGCAACGAGGTTGCCGCAATGATGCGCTCGGTGGTCGAAACCTTTGCGGAATACGCCAAGCTCAACAAGAAACTGCCGCATGAAGCCGGCGAAGATCTCGGCGAAGTAGTCGATGCTGCCGAACTGGCGGACGCGGTCGCAGCGCACATTCAGGCCAAGGTGTCGGACAAGCAGGCGCTGCTGTCTGAAAGCGATCCGCTCAAGCGGCTCGAAATGGCGTTCAGCTTCATGGAAGGCGAGTTGGGCGTGCTCCAGGTCGAGCGGCGCATCCGCGGCCGAGTCAAGCGCCAGATGGAGAAGACCCAGCGCGAGTATTACCTCAACGAACAGTTGAAGGCGATTCAGTCCGAGCTGGGCGGCGGCGAGGGCGAAGAAGCCAACGAAATCGCCGAACTTCAAGACAAGATCGAAAAGCTCAAGCTGTCCAAGGAGGCCCGCGCCAAGGCCAATTCGGAGCTGAAAAAGCTCAAGACGATGCAACCGATGAGTGCCGAAGCGACCGTCATCCGCAACTACCTCGATATTCTGCTCGGCTTGCCGTGGGGCAAGAAGAGCAAGCTAAAGAAGGATATCGCGGCGGCGCAGGCGGTGCTCGATGACGATCACTACGCGCTCGACAAGGTCAAGGACCGGATCGTCGAGTACCTTGCGGTGCAGGCGCGGACCAACAAGCTCAAAGGCCCGATCCTGTGCCTGGTTGGCCCTCCGGGCGTGGGCAAGACCTCGCTCGGCAAATCGATCGCGCGCGCCACGGGGCGCGAATTCATCCGCCAGTCACTGGGCGGAGTGCGTGATGAGGCCGAAATCCGCGGTCACCGCCGCACGTATATCGGCTCGCTCCCGGGCAAAATCATCTCCAACCTCAAGAAGGCGGGGGCTAGCAATCCGCTGTTCCTGCTCGATGAGATCGACAAACTTGGTCAGGACTTCCGCGGCGATCCCGCCTCGGCGTTGCTCGAAGTGCTTGATCCCGAACAGAACTCAAAGTTCCAGGACCACTATCTTGAGCTAGATTACGATCTCTCGGACGTAATGTTTGTCTGCACCGCCAACAGCCTCAATCTGCCGCAAGCCCTGCTTGACCGGATGGAAATTATCCGGCTCGAGGGCTATACCGAGGATGAGAAGCTTGAGATCGCGACGCGGCATCTGCTCGACAAGCAGGTTACCGCGCACGGGCTCAAGCCGGGCGAATTTACCCTCACCACCGAGGCGCTGCGCGATCTAATCCGCTACTACACCCGCGAAGCCGGGGTGCGGACGCTTGAACGAGAGATTGCGCGTCTAGCGCGCAAAAGTTTGCGCCAGATTCTTGAAGGCAAAGCCACCGAAGTCACGATCACGCCCGAAAACCTTGGTGAATACGCCGGGGTGCGCAAATACAAACACGGCGTTTCAGAGGAGGAGCATCAGGTCGGTGCGGTTACCGGGCTGGCCTGGACCGAGGTGGGCGGTGAATTGCTGACCATCGAAAGCGTCACCGTTCCCGGCAAGGGTACGGCGAAAACCACCGGCAAGCTGGGTGACGTGATGAGCGAAGGCGTGCAAATGGCTTTCAGTTTCGTCAAATCGCGCGCGCCGGCTTATGGGATCAACCCGAGCATCTTCAACCGCAAGGACATTCACATCCATCTGCCCGAAGGCGCGGTGCCCAAGGATGGTCCAAGCGCGGGCGTGGGGATGGTCACGGCGATGGTCTCGACCTTGACCGGGATCCCGGTGCGTAAGGATATCGCGATGACCGGCGAGGTCACTTTGCGCGGGCGGGTGCTGGCGATCGGCGGACTTAAGGAAAAACTGCTCGCGGCACTTCGCGGTGGAATCACCACTGTGCTGATCCCAGAAGATAACCGCAAAGACCTTGCCGAGATTCCGGCCAATGTAATTGAGGGTCTTGAAATCATTCCAGTGGCGCACGTCGATGAAGTGCTGGCGCGGGCGTTGATCGAACCGTTGGCGGCGATCGAATGGAGCGAAGCGGACGACCTTGCGAGCCAGCCGGCGCCGCTGGGATCGCCTCAGGCACCCCCGCCAGTCACCGCGCACTGATTCGCTGGCTGAGCCAAATTGAAAGCGGCAAAGCCGATGCTGCAATGCGGCATCGGCTTCCTGCAATGGTTTGCATGGGAATAAGGCTCAAAATGGCGGAAATTCGTGGATAATCTGCGATGAACTGGGTCGTTTCGCTTTGACAGTGCTGACAAAAGCCGCTCAATTCCCCGCCAGCTTCACGAGCCGAATCGCAAATTTACGTAAGTGCATCCACAAAGGTAGGGGGTTCCCGAAATGAACAAGAACGATCTGATTAGCGCAGTCGCCGATTCCAGCGGCCTGACCAAAAGCGACGCGACCAAGGCTGTCGAGGGCGTGTTCGAAGCGATCTCAGGCGCATTGAAGAGCGGTGACGAAGTCCGACTGGTTGGCTTTGGCACCTTCTCTGTGGCCAAGCGCAAGGCTTCGACCGGACGCAACCCGCGCACCGGCGAACCGATGAGCATCAAGGCATCGACCCAGCCTAAGTTCAAGGCTGGCAAGGGCCTCAAGGACGCCGTCAACTAAGATTGACGCGTCAGGGCTGCCGCGTGCGGCCCTGCAAACAAATTGCCGCGCCAGTCTCAGGACCGGCGCGGCTTTTTGTTGCTTGAGGCGCGAAAGCAGCTTTTCATTTTCCGTTCGTGTCGAGTTTTTTCGGCAGGCTCAGGATGAACTGCCGACCTGGTCGCGGTCGAGACACTTTGCGCGGCATTCCGACTTCGCTCGATGCGAACGGTGTGGGAATGTCCGGTTATTCGAAGGGCAACTACACTTTCGCCTTCGCCGGCAGCGGCGCGCTGGCGAACGACACCACTTTGGAGAAAAACCATGCGAGCGCCAGCGCGGTGGCCAAGGCCAGTATCCATACCCAGGTTGCGCGGCCGAGCAGCTCTGACATCCACACCAGCACCGTTAGATGCACGCAGTAGAGTGGCAGCGAAAAGTTGCCAAGCCATTCGAGCAGCGGGCGCAGGCTGGCCGGCGGAGCGGACATCGCGATCGCCCACATCATCGCGGGCAGGAACAGCACTACAAACAGCAGGTCGCCATCGATCGTGCTGAGCGGCAATAGCGGCACCAGCATAACCCCAATCACGGGCAGCGCCAACGCCAGCCACCACGGCAGCGCTGGCCCGCGCCGACCGGCAACGTACTGGCGTCCGATCCAGACGCCCAGCACATAGGACCAACCGACGCGGGGCAGTGCGGTCCACCAGGTGGTCCAGGTCGGCGCATCGACCCCCATCGTATCGGTGCCGTGAATGTCTACTTCATGCATCAGCCACAGCGCCATGACCCCGGCCAGCACAAGAATCCAGCGGGTTGGCACGCGGTGGAGCACGGCGGCGTGGAGGAAATTCGCAAGCAGCTCGTAGAACAGCGTCCATTGCGGGCCGTTATAGCGATAAAACGGCCCCATCCCGGTAAAACTGGGGATCATCGCCAGATCGAGCACCAACCAGAGCGCCAAAGTCAGCGGGTCGGCCATCCCGATTATAATCGCGCGCACGACAGCAACTCCGGCACCGACAGCGACCAATGGCAGCAGCCGCTTGTAACGCACCCAGGTAAACTCGATCGCGCCAATTCCGGCCTTCAGCTTCTTCTCCGTCGAAACCGCGAGGACGAAGCCGCTAAGCAGGAAAAACAGGTCTACAAACAAGTAGCCACGGTTGAACGGGCCCCCAATCCGGTAAACAATGTCCATGTGGTAAAACACCACCATGAAGGCAGCGATGCCGCGCAGTCCGTCAAGCTGGACCATGCGCGGTGAGGCGGCGCGCGGCGCTGGCGCGGACACGGCTGGCTGAGCTGCTTGTTCGGTCATCTGCGCAAAGTCTCCCCTAGCCCGGTTACACCAGCATCTTTGCCAAAGATCAATTCGTGGCTGCTCCCCGCGCCTCTACTGGACGGAGCGCCCGGCAGTGCCTATAAGCGCGAGCGATGAACCGATTATTCCTTGCCTTTATGGCCCTGCTCGCGGGGCTTGCCGCGCAGGTGACCCCTGCTTCGGCACGGGTGTGCGAGGATACCCAGATCGGTGCTGCCGCTGATGCGCGGCTGCTCGACCGGCAATGTGCGGTGCTTGCCAATACGGCGGAAGCGCGCCCGTTAGAAGCCTTGGTGCCTGAAGCCGGGATCATCGAGCCTGTCCTTGAGGCTCAGACTCCGGTTCACGCGCAGGTACTGATTGGGATTGATCGCGCGCGCGAATAGCGCCGATCCGACGTTTCGAGTTCCATGCTGCACGGCTGCTTTGCGCACCCGGTGTTTGCACTGCCCACACCCCTATAGTTTCAGGAATTGTCTATGATCGGCGCCATTGCCAAACGTGTTTTCGGTTCATCCAACGACCGACTCGTCAAGAAGCTGGAGAAAACCGTCCAGCAGATCAACGCTTTTGAACCCGTGATCGAAGCGTTGAGCGATGACGAACTCGCTGCCCAGACCGACAAGTTCCGCGGCATCCTTGCCGAGGGCCACACGCTCGACGATATCATGCCCGAGGCTTTTGCGACGGTCCGCGAAGCTTCCAAGCGCGTGCTCGGCATGCGCCATTTCGATGTGCAAATGGTTGGCGGTATGGTGCTCCACCGCGGCGAGATCGCCGAAATGCGCACGGGTGAGGGCAAGACGCTGGTGGCGACCCTGGCGGTCTATCTCAACGCAATCGAGGGCAAGGGGGTCCACGTCGTCACGGTCAACGATTACCTCGCCCGGCGCGATGCCGAATGGATGGGGCAAATCTACAAGTTCCTGAGGCTCACTGTGGGGGTAATCGTCCCCAACCTGTCCGAGCCTGAGCGCCGCGAGGCATATTATTCGGACATTACCTACGCAACCAACAACGAGCTGGGCTTTGATTACCTGCGCGACAATATGAAGCACAATCGGGATGAAATGGTCCACCGTGCATTCAATTATGCGATCGTAGATGAAGTGGACTCGATCCTGATTGACGAAGCGCGGACCCCGCTGATCATCTCGGGACCGACCGATGACAAGAGCGACCTTTACGTCCAGGTCGACGCGATCGTAAAATTGCTGGTCCCCGAGGATTACGATGCGGACGAGAAGACCAAAAACATAACCTTGACCGAAGACGGGGTCGAAAAGGCCGAGCGGATGCTTGAAGATGCCGGAGTGCTGGTCGGCTCGAACCTCTACGACATCGAGAATACCCAAGTGGTGCACCACCTCGACCAGGCGCTCAAGGGCGTGGTGATGTTCAAGCGGGACATCGACTACGTGGTCGAGAAGGACAAGATCGTCATCATCGACGAATTTACCGGGCGCAAGATGGACGGGCGGCGCTGGTCGAACGGGCTACATCAGGCAGTCGAGGCCAAGGAAGGCGTGCAGATCGAGCCTGAGAACCAGACAATGGCATCGATCACGTTCCAGAATTATTTCCGCATGTACCCGAAAATATCGGGGATGACCGGGACCGCGGCGACCGAAGCGGCCGAATTTTTCGACATATACAAAATGAATGTCGTCTCCATCCCGACCAACGTGGACGTACTGCGCGACGATCAGGAAGACGAGTTCTACAAGAACACCGCAGACAAGTTCCAGGCGATCGCCAAGCTGATCGCCGAACGTGCGCACAGCGGGCAGCCGGTGCTGGTTGGCACCGTGTCGATCGAAAAAAGCGAATTGCTGAGCGAATACCTGACCAAGGAAGGGGTGACGCACAACGTCCTCAATGCCCGTTTCCACGAGATGGAAGCACATATCGTGGCGCAGGCCGGGCGGCTCGGCGCAGTGACCGTGGCGACCAACATGGCTGGGCGCGGGACCGATATCCAGCTGGGCGGCAATTTCGAATTCCGCAGCGATGACGAATTGCGCGATTTGCCCGAAGGGGCTGAGCGCGAGGCCGGGATCGAGCGGATCAGGGCCGAAGTCGCAGCCGAAAAGGCCCAAGTGCTCGCCGCTGGCGGGCTGTGCGTGATCGGTACCGAACGCCACGAAAGCCGCCGCATCGATAACCAGCTGCGCGGCCGTTCGGGCCGCCAGGGTGATCCGGGCATGTCGAAGTTCTACCTTTGCCTCGAAGATGACCTGCTGCGCATTTTTGGCCCTGACACCCTGTTCAGCCGGATGATGAATTCGAATCTGGCCGATGGCGAGGCAATCGGCTCGCGCTGGCTGTCAAAGGCAATCGAGACCGCGCAGAAAAAGGTCGAGGCGCGCAATTACGACATTCGCAAGCAAGTGGTCGAATACGACGACGTGATGAACGATCAGCGCAAGGTTATCTACGAGCAGCGCGCCGACATCATGGACGCCGATGCGCTCGACGACGTGGTGCTCGACATGCGCCACGATACGGTCAACGCAATGGTCGGCGATGCCTGCCCGCCAGGATCCTATCCCGAACAGTGGAACATCGACGGGCTCAAGGCTCGTACCTTCGAAGTTCTAGGGCTCGAACCGCCGATCGATGATTGGTTGCGCGAAGACGGGATCGAACCGCACGATATCGAACAGCGGCTTGCCGGTCTGGCCGATGACAAAATGGCCGAAAAGGTCGGCGAAGACGGTTCGGTCTGGCGCCATGTTGAAAAGCAGATTCTGCTCGAACGGCTCGATCACTACTGGAAGGAACACCTCGCGACGCTCGACGCGCTGCGTCAGGTCGTGTTCCTGCGCGCCTATGCCCAGAAGACCCCAATCAACGAATACAAACAGGAAGCCTTCGGGCTGTTCGAGCGGATGCTTGAGGCGATCCGTGAGGATGTGACCAAAATCCTGATGCTCAGCGTACTGCAGATGCCAGAAACTGCGCCGCTGCCCGAATTGCCCGACTTCCTGACCAGCCACATCGACAACTTCAGCTTCGACGATGCGGGCAGTGCCCGCACGCCGGGGGCCGAGACGATGATGGGCGCGATGAGCGCAGGTGCCGCATTGCTGGCAGCGCCTGGCGACGGTGATCCCTACAAGGATATGGGGCTATCGCGGAATGCACCGTGCCCGTGCGGCTCGGGCGAGAAGTACAAGCATTGCCACGGCGCTGCGGGATAAATTTCAATCCTTCTCTGCACGGGGAGGGGGACCATGCTAAGCATGGTGGAGGGGCACGCGCCGTTTGGCGTAACACTGCAGCGTGAGTGAGTCGGGACCGGTGCCCCTCCACCACCTGCGGTGGTGCCGTTCTCGTGCCGGGGAGGATCATCATGAACTGGTTGCCGCCTGCTTTCCTCGCCACCGCGCTGCTTTATGCTTCGGTCGGGTTCGGCGGCGGGTCGACTTACAATGCGCTCCTCTCGCTGGCGCATTACGATTACCGTTTGCTGCCGATCATCAGTCTGGCGTGCAACGTGCTGGTGGTCAGCGGCAGCATGATCCGCTTTGCCCGAGCAGGCGTTGTGCCGTGGCAGCGTGCACTGCTGCTGGCGCTGATCGCCGCACCGCTTGCCTATCTGGGCGGGCTGACCCCGATCAAACAATCGACCTTCCTCGTGCTGCTCGGCCTGAGCCTGATCGCAGCGGGCCTCGCGCTGTTTGTCCCGCGCGCGACCGATAGCGATGCCGCGCCCACGCCGCTCACGCGGTGGATGCCACTGGCGGTCGCGCCGCTGGGGTATCTAGCGGGCCTGGTCGGGATCGGCGGGGGTATCTTCCTTGCTCCGCTGCTGCATCACACGCGCTGGGCCGGGGCGCGCGCGATCGCCGCGACCACCAGCCTGTTCATCCTGATCAATTCGATCAGCGGGCTGTTTGGCCAGCTTGCAAAGAATGGCGCCAACACCCTTGGCGAAGCTTTGAGCGATGCCTTGCCGCTGCTGATCGCGGTGGTGCTGGGCGGACAGCTCGGCAGCTTGTTGGCGGTGCGCTGGCTGCCCGAACGGGTGATCCGGCTGCTGACCGCCGCGCTGACCATCTGGGCCGGCGGGCAATTGCTTTATCGGCAGTGGTTCTGAGTTTGCGGCTCTAGCGCTTACTTTCTTGCAAATCCGTTCGTCCCGAGCGAAGTCGAGAACCCGCAGCGCTGGCCGTCTCGGCTGCGCTCGACGGAGTACCCCTCGACTTCGCTCGGGGCGCACGGGGCTTAGGGCCATAAGCGAGTTGGAAAAAACTGGCTCCCCGAGTTGGATTCGAACACATAGATCTTCTGCGTTCGCGAATGTTCGGGTTTGAGCGAAAAACAGCCATAAAACTGATATATTTGGTGAGCTGATGCGCGCCGTTGTTCGTTGACAATCGCTCAAAGTCGCAGCATTATGTGGGAGCTAACGAGGGAGCTGGTTAAGCAGTTATGGGCAAGCTTACCGATCTTAAGATCAAGTCGGCGATCAAGCGCCTTGGCGTTTATGGTGACGGGGCGGGGCTGTACCTTCGGGTTAAGGATAGCGGTGCGGCCTCGTGGGTTTTACGTGTTCAGTTCCAAGGCCGTAGGAGGGACATTGGCCTTGGAGGATATCCTGCTGACCGCTCGCTCGGCGAGGCCCGCGAGGATGCCGCTCGACTCCGTAAGTTGGCTCGCCGGGGAGGCAATGCCGTCGCAGAGCGTGATAAAGACCGCAAACAGATCCCCACATTCTCCGAGGCCGTGGCCAGCGCGCACGAAGAATTTGCGAATGGTTGGTCGGTGAAGAACGCCGCATCATTCAAATCCTCGCTCGAGCAACACGCCATTCCAAAGATGGGAAGCCATCGAGTTGACCAAATTGCCACCGAGCAAATCATATCCGCGCTCGCCCCGATCTGGACCGTAAAGCCCGAGATTGCGAAAAAAGTACGCGTCCGCATAGTGCAGGTGCTGGACTTCGCCAAATCAAAGGGCTGGCGCTCCGAGCCAGTGCCAACGGCTCGAGATATTACTAGGGGGCTGGCTCGGCAACCGCGCGGGGGAAACTTTGAAGCGATGCCGTTTGCTGATGTTCCGGCATTCGTTGCCGCCCAGCTTGCAAAAGACCGATCTTCAGCGCGTCTTGCGCTTTTATTCACGATTTTTACCGCGGCTCGCAGCGGCGAGGTCCGGTCATCAAGATGGGATCATATCGATCTGGATGCGCAGACGTGGACTAGACCTGCAGGATTGATGAAGATGCGTGAGAAGCATGTCGTCACCCTCAATGCAGCCGCTATGGCAATCCTCAAGCAAAGGGGCGCATTGACTGATCGCACGGGACTGATTTTTCCTGGCATCAGAGCAAATGCCACTCTTTCTGACATGACCCTCTCAAAGCAAATGAAAGCAGCCGGCAAAACTGCCACCGTGCACGGATTTCGCTCAAGCTTCAGGGACTGGGCGGCAGAGCGCATGGCTACTTTCCCCGCGATGGTTGCGGAGATGGCTTTGGCGCACAAAATCGGCGCTAAGACAGAGCAAGCTTACTTACGGTCTGATCTTCGCGATATGCGCCGCGCGCTCATGGATGCCTGGGGTAATTTTGTCGCGCCGCCTCTCTCGGTTGACGAACAAACGGTGGAGTAGTTATCTATATAATACAGTATGTTAAGCCAACAATTTGCTTGACAGAGGGCCGCTTTTGCCTTAATTAAGACTAGAATCTTGCCCCCTAGCCACCTTCCGCATGTGGCACGCGATGGATTTCCGGGATGATCAGTTCTGAGAGCATTCTGCCCTTGGCCTCGAGGGAAGGCCAACCAAAAACCTGTTCAGCGACCTTGCTCCAGCCGCAGACTTCGCCTTTGACGGTCATTACAACAACCGCATCCAGGACTGTCTCAAGGACAGGCGCGAGTGTCGGGTGAACTGCAAAGTCAGCTCGATTGATCATGGTAAGACCTGGCGCGAGAAAGAACGCAAGGTCAATGGCTTTCAAGGCATTATCTGAGCAATAGTCAGGGTTTCACGTTCCATGCCCCGACGGTGGAATTGGGTCTGCTTACCCCCTTCTTGTTCAAAAGCGATTTAGAGCGAAGCCACCCCATTCCTAACAGTTCGCCTAATTTATCGAAATTTCTGACGTTTCGCATTGCCCATCGCCGACATTGGAATTTACCAAGAATGACCCGGAGGTTTAAGATCTCAAGCAATCGGTCGCACGACAGCGCAGATGCGCCGCCCCTTTTTTGTAGCGGTTCACGTCCCGGTCAGTTAAACTGGCGTTGTCGGACGGCTCCTCAACCGAGTGCTCGCATGTCCGTATTTGATTTGTTTTCTTTTGCATCTTCCGACCTGCCCATCGATCTTGGCACAGCCAACACTGTGGTTTACGCGCGCGGTCAACCGGGTCGATAACTCACATCTGTCGTTCCGACGACGAGAGCGCGCCATGCTAAGGTTTAGGCGCATGTAGACACTGCAGAAGTTCGCCTCGGTTGACGCCAACGTCCATAACGACTTTAACTAGGGATGCTACCTCGTCGATTGTCAGGCCTACAGAGGACAAAAAATGCTGGACAATAATTCCAAGCAGCCGGGGATGCCTTTGATCGGGCCACAACTCCCGTTCGGTGGTGACGTCCAAGATATACTTTCCTTGATTGGCGATGCTGTAGTTGTTATTGATAACAACGGCAATATTATATTATTTAATCGAGCTGCTGAGGTATTATTCGGGTACTCATCGACAGAAGTACTTGGACGTCTTATCGATGTCCTCATTCCAGTGCGCTTCCAAAATCAGCATCGCGAAGACCACAGTCGCTTCATTGCGGGCCATGTCGCACAGCGCCGAGCGATGGGAGCCGGACGCGAAGTGCTGGGGAGGCGAAAGGACGGCACAGAATTTGCGGTTGAGGTCACTTTAAGTCGACAGCTCACTGATGGGCACCACATTGGCACAGCCGTGATACGCGACGTCAGTGACCGAAAATTCGAGGAAAAA
>JANYGB010000005.1 GCA_025359445.1 Sphingomonadaceae bacterium | reverse complement strand
ACGACGGGGTTCTATCGAAGTGCCACGTCACTAACAGCGGACGTGAACTGGGCGGAACACCCTTTGGCCGCGGCGCGCTGTTCCACCTTCTGCGCAATCGGATTTACCTCGGCCAGATCGTACACAAGGAATTGGTTCACCGGGGCGAACACTTGGCGATCATCGACCACGAACTGTTCGAACGGGTGAAGCAACATCTCGCCGCCAATCGCGTAACCCGCAACGCTTCGGCAGAACGTCGGACCGAGCGTGCGATGCTCACTGGGCGCTTGTTTGACGATAGGGGCGAGCCGATGAGCCCGGCGCATTCGCGGGGAGGCTCCGGGCGGCTCTATCGGTACTACGTCTCGGCTTCCGCCCAATGCGGTGCGAAGTGCAATGGAAAGCTGCATCGCGCTGCGGCACCTGCGATCGAACAACTGGTGGCGAGCACACTCGACCGATTGGTGCCGGGCAAAGACGCCAGCCGCGTACTGCATTCCGTCCACTTGCGTCCCGATGCTATCGACCTGATCCTTCCCTCGAACCTGGCGCGAGCCGTTGCCGCACGGATCGAACGAGAGGAGCAGTTGGCATCGCGCGACGAGCATTGCGTCGTCACCGTCCCGATATCACTGCCGCTCCGAGGTGGGCGCCGCTCGATCGCGGCAGGGCAACCCGATGCCGCAGTTCATGACAGCACTATTATCGCCGCCTTGCGCCGGTCGCATGCCATGGTCGAGCGCGACGAGCGCGGCCAACCATTGATCGTGACTGGACCGGCATCGCCCTATGACCGGCGTCTCTTGCGGCTCGCATTTCTTGCGCCCGACATCCAGCAGGCGATCCTCGCCGGACGCCAGCCGCGCACCCTCAATCTCGAGCAATTGATCCGCCAGGACTTGCCAAACGCCTGGTCGCAGCAGCGGGAAATGCTCGGATTCTAGCGCAACACTGCAACCCTGTTAATTCGAACAAATAGCCTGTTACGCCCGATTAAATCCCCTGTTATGGCCGAATAAATACCCTGTTCCGGCGAATAACAGGGAATTGGGTTTTTCGGCTCTAAACCCCGCAGAAATGCGCGATTCTGCAAGAGAAAATCGACGCCGGAGTCACCAGAACCCCTGTTTCGGGGCAGTTTTTTTGCATTTTTCCCTGTTATCGTTTCAAAACAGGGAAACCGAACCGATTGCGATACGCGCGGAGACTGAGGCACAGACTTGGCTGCATTGGCAACCAGAGACGGCGTATATCAGGTGACTGGAAACGGATTGGGCCCTGTAACCCCGCCAAAGGCGCGGGGTTCACGCGCCGCCCTGAAAACGGAGACTAGTGTTGGGACTAGGTGGCGGAGACGGAGAGATTCGAACTCTCGGTACAGATGTATCCGTACGACGGTTTAGCAAACCGTTGGTTTCAGCCACTCACCCACGTCTCCGGATCGCAGCAGCGAGCGCGGCCTATAGCGAGGGGTGACGGGGGCGGCAAGGGAGACTTTGGTTGCCTGCTGTGTTGCCGTTCAGACGGGGTCAGCACCGCATCAGGCCGTCCTGAGCTTCCTCTTGCCGCAAAACGGACTCGGCTCATCGCCGGTTCATTGTCCTTGAACCACAGGCGATTCACACAGTTCACTGGCGCACTTGCTGCATTCCGGATGACCGGGTCGGCGGGCATTTTGAGGGGCCCTGACCAATGAAGATACGCTTTGCCACTACGCTGCGCAGCGCCGGAATTGCGGCAATGGTTGCGCTGGCGCTGGCCGGTTCGGTTGCCGCTCCGGCGCAGATCCAGCCGGTTGATCCAGATTCTGCGATCGATGGCGATCTCAAGCGTCCGGTCCCTGCGCCCGCGCCTGTGCCGGTTTCCAGCTCGGTGCCGGCGGCGTATCCGGTCAGCGAAGGCGCGCCCGCGCCAGCTCCGGCGGTGGCCCCTGCCGATCCTAACCAGCCCGGCACAACCTACAAACAGGATGACCTTATCGGCGCGGCCGAGGGTGTGTTCGGCAAAGGCGCTAAAGGCGTTGCGGACGTCATTCAGGACATTCTCAAAAAGCAGGGCGAGCCCAATGCCTATATTGTCGGGCGTGAAGGCGGCGGCGCGCTGGTGGTCGGCGTGCGATATGGCTCGGGCACCTTGTTCCACAAGGTTGAGGGCCAGCGGCCGGTGTACTGGACCGGGCCGTCAATCGGGTTCGATGCCGGGGCGAGCGCGGGCAGCACGTTTGTGCTGGTCTACAACCTTTACAACACCGACGACCTTTACCACCGCTTCCCGGCGGGCGAGGGGCAGGCCTACCTGATCGGCGGGTTCAACGTCAGTTACATGCGGCGCGGCAATATCGTGCTGATCCCGGTACGCTCAGGGGTCGGGCTGCGCCTGGGAATCAACGCCGGTTACATGAAATTCAGCAATAAGCATAAATGGCTGCCGTTTTAGGACTGGCCGCTTAGCTCCAAGGTCCGCCGCCGGACGGGGGCCGGATGCTTTGCTCGGCCTCAACTTTCCCCGCCGGGATGAAGCCGTGCATCCCGTGCCACCATTGCAGCGCGATGACCCCGCCCTTGGCGGGCTGGAGGAGCGCGATCATCAACACGCTGGCGAGCACCAAGCAAATCGCCAGCGCCTGCCACATCGACATCTCGGACACCGCGCCGAAATAAATAATCACCGGGACCAGTACATGTCCGGTAATCAGGATGGAGATATAAGGCGGCATGTCGTCGGCCTGATGGTGGCTCCAGTCCTGATGGCAGCGCGGGCAAACTGCGATGGGTTTCAGAAACTTGCCGAACAGCTTGGCCTCGCCGCAGCGCGGACAACGGCCGCGAATTCCGCGCAGCAAGGCGGCGCGCAGGGAGTGCGGCAGGACGGGATCGGGCAGGGGGGCGAGCATCACCGGCCTTTCGGCCTGTGGCGCACGGCAATCAAGCCAAATGAATCAGCCCGGCGCGCCACAGCGAAAGCGCGGCGATCGTCAGCAGCGTCATCAGGCCCACGCCCAGCCTGGCCGAGTTGATGGTTTGGGTGCGCAACTTCATGGCAAATGCCTGGCGCCTGACTGGTCCTGCTATCCGATTCACGCGCTGCTGTTAGCGGCTTGGTGCGCCCATGCAAGGCTCCGGTCTTTTGGCTTTCCGCAATTTCCGAGCCGGGCAATGTTCCATTTCGCTTGAAATCGCTCTAGGGGCCGTCCCGTCATGCTCAGCAACCTAGAACAACAACCCGCCGACGCGCTTCTCGCGCTGATCAAACTCCACAACGACGATCCGCGGGTCGACAAAATCGACCTTGGCGTCGGGGTCTATCGCACCGGGCAGGGCGGTACGCCGGTGTTCGGCGCGATCAAGGCGGCCGAGCAACGGCTGATCGATACCCAGACCTCGAAGAGCTACCTCGGCCCAGAGGGCGACATGGGCTTTGTCCATGGCCTGATGCCGTACATCTTCGGCGCGGAAGACCCTGGGATGAGCGGCCGGATCGAAGGGATGCAGGCCCCCGGCGGAACCGGCGCTGTGCGGCTTGCGGTAGCCTTGGCCAAGCGCGCCGGGGTGGAGCGGATCTGGATGGGGCTGCCCAGCTGGCCCAACCACGCGCAAATTCTCGGCGACTTGGGGGTCGAGCTCAAGCCGTTCAGCCACGCGACCAAGGCCGGTCTGCCCGATATGGATGCGCTGCGGACGGCGATCAGCCTCGCTGAGCCAGGGGACGCTATCATGCTCCACGGCTGCTGCCACAACCCGACCGGGATCGATTATACCCCAGCGCAATGGGACGAAATTGCGGGGGCCGTGGCCGCAGCCAAGCTGCTCCCGATCATCGACCTTGCTTACCAGGGCCTTGGCGACGGGATGGAAGAAGACGCTTACGGGCTGCGCGCGGTGCTGGCCGCAGTGCCCGAAGCGCTGGTCGCCTACAGCTGCGACAAGAACTTTGGCATGTACCGCGACCGGGTCGGGGCGATCTATGTGATGGCGCAGGACGGCGAAGTGCTTAACCGGGTGCTTTCCAACGGCCACGCGCTGGCCCGCGCGGCCTGGTCGATGCCGCCCGATCACGGCGCTGCGGCGGTGCGGATCGTGCTCGAAGACCCTGCGCTGACCGCACTGTGGCTCGACGAGCTTGATACGATGCGGACCCGGATGCGTCAGGTCCGTGCCCGGCTCGCCGAACAAGGCCACGCCGGTTCGATCGATCTGGTCCCGCTGGGCAGCCAGAACGGCCTGTTTTCGGTCCTCCCGCTTAGCGCCGCACAGATCCAGCGGCTGCGGGCTGACCATGGCATTTACCTCGCCGGATCGGGCCGCATCAACGCCGCCGGGCTGACAATGGGCAATATCGGCAAATTCATCGCCGACCTGGCGACAGTCAGCATCTAGCCTGCCCGCGCCAGTTAGGGGCTTTCCGCAAGCTTAGCTTAGCACCGAATTAGGCGGCACTGGGTACCCGTCCATCGCATGTGCACGGTCCCGCCAGTCAAGAGCAGCATCGCTGCTGCGCTGCGCACGCTGGTGCTGCTCGCCGCCTTGATCTGGCCGGTCGCCGCAGCGCAAGCGCAGAGCTTTACCACCCCCGGTGCCTGGTCGTTAACCGTCCCGGCAGGGGTGACGATGGTCGGGGTTAAGGTTTCGGGCGGCGGCGGCGGCGCGGGCGGCTTTTCTGGCCCGGTGGGCGGCAACGGCGGAACCGGCTTGCTGATTACGGCAGAAATCGCGGTCAGTCCGGGTCAAATCCTTTCGGGCACAATCGGTACAGGCGGCGGTACGGGTTATCTGACCGGTGCTGCGATTTTTGGTCTGGTGCCATGCGCGGGCTCGGGTTCGGGCGGCAGCGGCGGCGGGCCGGGCGGGAACGGGGGCAAGACCGACTGTCTGACCGTGGGCGCCAGCGGCGGCGGCGGTGGCGGCGGCGGCAGCACAACGCTTGCGCTTGGCAGCACGACCCTGGTTCAGGCCAGCGGCGGCGGCGGCGGGGCAGGCGCCGGATCGGGAGTGGGCGGCACGGCCGCCACCAACACTGCTCTGCTGCTTTCGGCGACTTGCGGCAATTCCGCCAGCGGCGGTTCGCCGCCCGATTTCTTCAGCGACGGCGGCGGCGGTGGTGGCGGCGGCGGCGGTTACTTTGGCGGAGCGGCCGGCGCTTCGGCCATCGATTTCTTCACCGCGACCGGGGGCACCGCCGGATCGAGTTGTTACAGCATTTCTGCCGCAATCCAGTACAGTGCGATCAGCGCCAGCGGCGCGGCCGGTTCTGCCGGGAACGGCGGCAGCGGAATTGCTCCGGGCGGGCGCGGCGGGGACGGCTACGTTTTGATCAGCACCGCCGCAATCAGCGTGAAGAAATCAGCACAACCTGTCTCGAACCCGATCAACGGCACGACCAATCCCAAACTTATTCCGGGGGCAAGCGTGCAATACTGCATCACCCTGACCAACGGCTGGGCGCGCTCTGCAACCAGCGTGTCGATCAGCGATTCGATCCCAGCGCAGGCGAGCTACGTCAGCGGCAGTGCGCTATCGGGAATCAATTGCGCCAGCGCGGCTTCGGCGCCGAGCGGGCTGAGCTACAGCGCGCCAGTGCTCACGCAAAGCGCAATGACCTTGAACCCCGGCGCTAGCTACGCGCTGACCTTTCTGGTCACGGTCAACTAACCAGCGCGCTGTCCGCGCAGGCGTTACCTACGCTCTGGTTTGCGGCCACCGCGCCGCACCCCATGCGGATCGGTTCGCCGCACGGCGCGCTCCTGTTACCCGTACAACCGCCAGTCTTGACCGGGCTGTTCATCTGTCAGAAAGGTTTCCCCGAACAGGCGGGCCCGCTGTTACAGATTAAAGGAGAAGCCATATGCGCGTTATCTCGAGAAATCAGGGAGCGCTTCTGGTGCTTGCCATGCTCAGTGTTGCCGCGCCGGGCAGTGTCGCTGCCCAGCAAGCCGCATCCGATCCGACGATTGTCGTCACGGGCGAGCCGCTGCCCGATCCTTCGGCGATGACCAAAGGCCCGGACATCAAGGGTGTCATCACCGCGCGCACTGGCGACAAGATCAAGGTCACCGCCGCAGACGGCACCAGCACCGTGATCGCCATTACCCCGGCCACCACGGTCAAGGCCAGCGGCGGCTTGTTTGGCGGCGGACCCAAGCTGACCGCCGCGGCGCTGCTCAACGGGCTGCCGGTTACGGTCAAGACACTGCAATATCCCGGCGGGCTGGCAGCGGGCCAGATCACCTTCAAGAACGGCGATTACAAGACCGCGCAGATGATCCGCAATGGCACCGAACAACGCTTTGCCGAACAGACCGCCGCCACCGAGGCGCTGCGCAGCCGCGTTGCCGATATCGACAATTACAACATCAAGAGCACCACCAACGTCTACTTCGATACGGGCAAGGCCGTGCTGTCCCCGCAGGGCAAGACCGAACTGTGCGCCGCGTCGAGCCAGGCCGAGGCGACCAGCAACGCGCTGATCCTGGTGGTCGGCTACACCGATACGGTGGGCAGCGACGATTACAACCAGGTGCTGAGTGAGAAACGCGCGGCCAAGGTTATTAACTATCTCCAGCAGGTGTGCCACTGGAAGCCGTTCCGGATGTTGACCCCGACCGGCATGGCCAAGGCCGATCCGCTCGCGAGCAACGACACCGCCGAAGGCCGCGCCCAGAACCGCCGCGTTTCGGTCAACGTGTTGGTCAGCAAGGCTACCGACGGGATGTAAGAAACGGCCGGGTGACAATTGGCTGGCTGGCGTCACCCGGCGTGACCTGCGTATCAAAGCAGATTCAATGGGTTGGTCTGGGCACTTGCAATCGGTAAAGCGTAATTAACGCGACACTTGGCGTTTTTTAGAGCGGGCGGGTTCAGCCGCCCTGGCCGCATCACCCCCTTAGGCTCTGCATCCGCATCAAATACCGCGCCAGCACATCGATCTCCAAATTAACCGCAGCGCCGGTCGTTAGCGACCCAAGCGTCGTTACCTCGCCGGTGTGCGGGATCAGGTTGAGCGTGAACAAGCAGGTTCCGCCGGGCAAGTCATTCACTTCGTTGACCGTGAGCGACACGCCTTGGACCGTGATCGAGCCTTTGGCGGCGATGTAGGGGGCGAGGTCGGCGGGGGCTTTGATGACCACGCGGGTCGAATCCCCCGCCGGGCTGGTTTCGTGCACCGTGCCCACGCCATCGACGTGGCCGGTGACGATATGTCCGCCCAGTTCATCGCCGAGTTTGAGCGCAGTTTCGAGGTTGAGCTTCGCGCCGACGGTCCACATGTCGGGCACGGTGCAATTCTGCGTCTCGCCCGACACATCGACCGCGAACCAGGCGTAACCGGCTGTGCCGCCGCGCTCGACCACGGTCAGGCACACGCCCGAGCACGCAATTGACGCGCCAATCGCAATTTGCGCCGGATCGTACGGGCACGCGATCACCGCCCGCAGGTCGCCCTGTTGGCGCGCTTCGTGGACGGTGCCGATGGCGCTGACTATTCCGGTAAACATGCGGTGCGCTTCTTCCTTGCCCCTATTCCCGCTACTTCTTGACGGGCGGGTTCTGGTCTACATTCAGGTTCTGCTGCGGTCGTAAACGTCCAGCGTGTCGTTGCCAAGCGGGCGGCCGTCAGTGATCGTCCACGCCGGATCGGCGCTGAGTGCGGCCTGGCCCAGTTCGGGCAGGGCAGGGCCATCGCCGCCGACTTCGCGCGGCGCGCGATAGACCAGCATCCGGTCGACCAGTCCGGCAGACAGGAACGCGCGGGCAGCCTGTGCGCCGCCTTCAACCATCAGGTATTGCGCCGCGCCCATGGCACCGATCGCGGCAGGAGAGGCCAGTTTGCGCCAACCGTCCGGCGCTGCGCCGCCGGTCAACAACCAGCGTTCGGGACTGCGCGCTGCGAGGCCGGGCAGGCGGACGTCGAGCTGCGGTGCGTCAGCTTTCAGCGTACCGCGGCCGACGACGATCGCATCCATTCGCGCGCGCCAGGCGTGGACATGCGCACGGGCTTCGGGACCGGTCAGCCATTGGCCTTCGCCCAGCGGCGGCGCGAGGCGATTGTCGGCGGACAAAGCGAGCTTGAGCGTGACGTGCGGACGATGCAGCGCGGTGCGGATGAGATAGCCCGAGAGGCTCGCCGCGCAATCGGCGCAATCGGCGAGTTCCACCGCGATTCCGGCGGCACGGAGCCGCGCCAGGCCTTGGCCTGAAGTGCGCGCATCGGGGTCGAGGCAGCCGATTACCACCCGCGCTGCGCCGCTTGCCGCGAGCAGATCGGCGCAGGCCGGGCCGCGCGCGCTGGGGTGCGCGCAGGGTTCGAGCGTGACGTAGATGGTCGATCCGGCGGCCTCAGCGCCTGCCGCAGCCAGCGCCTCGGCTTCGGCGTGGGGGCGTCCGGTGGGCTGGGTCCAGCCGCGCGCGATTACTCGGCCGTGCTTGATCACCAAGGCTGCGACCGCAGGATTGGGACGCGACAGGGGAATGCCGCGCCGGGCCAGCCGCGCGGCAGCGGCGAGCCAGCCGCGATCGGTATCAGTGACCAACCGGGGTCTGCGACTTCGGGGCCGCACGGTCGGCGGTGTCAGCCTTGGCTTTGGCTTTCGCCGCGTCGGCATCGGCCTGCTTTTTGATCGTGTCGACATCCATGCCCGAAGCACGGCCGACCGCCATCCACAGCTTCTGCGCTTCGGCATCTGCTGCGGCCTGCGCCTTTTCGCGAGCATCCTTCTGCTTCTGGTTTGCCGCGATAAAGGCTTTGGTCTCAGCCGCAGTGCGATCTTCGGGCCACGAGTTGATGTAGGTAATCTCGGGCAGGCGGCGTTCGCCCGTCCAGTTTTGCGTGATCGCCATCACCCCAAAGGTGCCGAAGGTGCACAGCGCGGCAAGCGCAGCATACCGCCAGCGCGCCGGGCCCGCTTCGCTGAATGCGTTGCGGAAATCCGCGATCGCGCCGGTGGGATTGATATTGCGCAGGAATGACATGGCCCCAAGATAGGCGCGCCGCTCGCCTCGCGCCAGTGGTCAGTTGTAATCGACCGATATCGGGATGCGACCCCGGTAGTTGCCGCCGCGCCCGTCGCTGACGATCAGCCGCGCGCCGAAACTGAATTTAAGCTCGCCGTTGGCATTGAGAACCGGGTGTGCGGGCAAATCGGTGGTGAATTGGGCCAATCTGGCGTCGCCCCCATCGGCTGTAGTCATTTCAACTGTATCGGGCAGGTCGATCCGCACGGCGCGCAGCGGCACGCCCGTGATCTTGCCGTGACCGCTCACTGAAACCCCGCCGAGGTCGATCAGCTCGCCGCTCGTGCGTTTCTCGCCTGTGGCCGGGGACAGCTCGGCGCTGCCACCGGTGCGCCCGGTAACGGCGAGTTTGCTGAAGTTGAGATCGGCCCAGATTTCGATCGTCAGCGGGCGTTCGCCCGGCGTTGCGCTCGCATCCCCATAGCATAGGCGGCAGCTCTCTTGCGCTTGCGCGGGTGCGCACAGCATAATTGCGGCGGCAAGGGCGAGAGTCCGGACCATTGTCCCACTTTTCGCGGACTATGGTTAAGATGCGTTTAAGTAGTTACCCGAAGGGCAAGTAAAGCCCGCGCCCCGAGCGCCGCAGCCAGCGGTTCGCCGCGCGCAGATCGCCTTCGAACAATTCGCCCAGCAAGCCGTGGAACGCCGGGCTGTGATCGAAGTGGACCAGATGCGCGACCTCGTGCGCCACCACCGAGCGGCGCACATCCTCGGGTGCCATAACCAGCCGCCAGTTGATCCGGATCGTCCCGCCGCGCGCGCAACTGCCCCAGCGGCGCTGGGCGTTGCTCAGCATCAGGCGGGGCGCAGGCTGGCTGGCGCGGCTGCAATAAAAGGCCAGGTCCTCGGCCAGTAAACGCCGCGCCTCGTCTTCGAGCCAGCGCTTGAGCCGGGCCGGGACGGACGCGGCCGGCCCGCCCAGCACCAGCTCGCCGTCGTCGATCAATACCCGGCGCGGTGCGCTGGGATCATGGCGGATGGCGAGCGGCTCGCCGCAGAACTGCACTTCGCCTCCGTGCCCCAGTTCAACCGGCGCGGGCACTGCGGCCAACTGCCCAGCGATCCATCCGGCGCGCTTCTGCGCAAATTCGAGCGCTTCGGCGGTGCGGCCCCATTGTGGCAGGGTTATCCGCACTGCCGAGCCATCGGGCGCCAACCGCATCGTCATGCGCTTGGCGAGCGCGTTGCGCCGCAGCACCACCGGCAACATCCGCCCGGCCACTTCGACCTGCGGCTGCGCTGGTTCGCGCCCCAAAAGCCAGTCAATCATCGGCTAGCTCCATCCCTGGCGGGAGGATTACATGCTGTTCAAGCGGCCCGGCAAGGTCTTCACTGATCGCTTTCCCCCGCACCGATATGCCCGCGGCGTGAACCGCCTCGGGATCGCCGCAAACGAGGTAGTGCCACGTGGGCAAGTCGGCCCCATCGGCGCGCAAGACATAGGCGCAAGTTTCGGGCAGCCAGCTGATCGAGGCGGCCAGCGCGGGGTTGAGTTTGAGGCAATCGGGCACTTTGGCCTTGCGGTGCTTGTAATCGCTGCACCGCGCCGAGGGGATGTCGAGCAGGCGGCAGGCGACGTTGGTGGGATAAATCACCCCGGAGTCCTCGTCTTCGGCCTTGTGCAGGCAGCACTGGCCGCAGCCATCGCACAGCGCCTCCCATTCGGGCCGGGTCAGGCGCTCGATCGGCAAGGTCCAGAACTGGTCGCGCATGGCGTCCATCGGCCTGCGCCCCTATCGCACCGACTTGGCGAGATCGGCGGCGACCGCATCGGGTCCGTCGAACACCGGCAGGATTTCGATCGGCTCACCGCCCGGGCCAAGCAGGTACGCGTGGCGGGTGTGTTCCATCAAATAGCCGCCCGGGGTCTCACGCCCTTTGGCTTTGACCACCACGAACTTGGCCGCGAGCGCATCGATCTCACTCTGCGAACCGGACAGCCCGATCAGCTTGGGCGAAAAGGCGGCGGCGAACTGCCCGACCTTGGCCGGCGTATCGCGCGCCGGATCGATCGTGATGAAGAACGGTTGCACGTTGGCCGCAAGGGCTGGGCTCTGCTTGGCAAAGCGCGCCAGCCCCTGCATGACCACCCCCACATCGGTCGGGCAGGCATCCGGGCAAAAGGTGTAACCAAAATAAACGATCCGGTATTTGCCCTTGAACGCGTCAGAGCTGATCCGCGCACCGGTTTTGTCAGTCAGCGTAAACGGCGCGCCGACGGCCGCACCGATGAGCGAAACCCCCGCGATGGGCGCAGGCTCAACCTTGCTGTCGGTAGCGGACTGGTGGCAGGCGCTCAGCGCCAACGCGGCGCTCAAACAAATCGTACGAATTGGCAGGACCATGGCGCGCCGGTTCATGCTCTGCTAAACCGCGCCACGCAAGGTGCGTTTCTGGCGCAGCGGTGATTCTGCCGCCGCGCGACGCAACCGGAGGAATTTCGCCCGTGCCGATTATTCGCAAGTTGACCCTCCAAAAGTTCAGCATGGCACTGGCCGCGATGATCGCTGCCGCCGTGGTCCTGCCCGGTGCGGCGCTGGCGCAGTTTTCCGATGGTTACAAATTCCTGGAAGCGGTGCGCAAACGCAACGATGCCGATTTGCAGAAGCTGTTCGAACAAGGCGGCCCGAACCTGGTCAACACCCGCGACCAGACCAGCCTCGATACCGGCCTGCACATTGCCGCGCGGCAGAAGAATCTGCGCTACATTACCTTCCTGATTGCCGCTGGGGCCAACGTCAACATGCGCAATTCCAATGGCGAAACCCCGCTGGTGATCGCCAGCAATCTTGGGTTTATCGAGGCGGTGCCGCCGCTGATCGCTGCCGGAGCGCGGGTCGATGAAAGCAATTCGACTGGCGAAACCCCGCTGATTACCGCCGTACACAATCGCAACATTGGACTGATGCGGATGTTGCTGCAGGCCGGGGCCGACCCCGACCGAACTGACAATTCGGGCCGCAGTGCGCGCGATTATGCCAAGCTCGACCTCAAGAGTGAGAGCTTGCTGGCCGAAATCAAAGCCAGCGCCAAGTCCAAGCCCAAGTCGGGCCAGGGTCTGAAGGTTTTTGGTCCCAAGTGAGCGAAACGGACAGCCTTGATGCGCTACGCTTCGCGCTGGCCCCGGCGATCGCCGATGCCGCTGCGTTCGATGGTTGGAGCAAGCTTGCGGTCTCCAATGCGGCGAGCGCTATGGGGACCGATCCTGCGACTGCGCAATATGCCTTCTCCGGCGGCGCGATGGCGATGATCGAGGCTTGGGTGAACAGCGTCGATGCGGCGATGGCAGAGGCCTTGCCGGCCGAGCAGCTTGCCGCGATGAAGATCCGCGAACGCATCCGCAGTCTGGTCCAGTTCCGGCTCGACGCGGTTGCGCACCAGAAAGAAGCGCTGCGCCGCGCCTTGGCGATCATGGCGATGCCGCAGAATGCGGTTCGCGCGTTGCAACTGGGCTGGCACAGCGCCGATGTGATGTGGCGACTCGCGGGCGATACGGCGACCGATTACAACCATTACACCAAGCGACTCACGCTCGGTTCGATCTATGCGGCAACCTTGGCGGTCTATGTCGATGACGCGAGCGACGATCACCAGACGACCCGCGCCTTCCTCGAACGCCGGATCGAAGGGATCATGAAGTTCGAAAAAGCCAAAGCCCGCCTGCTGAGGCCGCGCGATGAGCAATTCAGCCCGGCGCGTCTGCTTGGGCGGTTAAGGTATCCGGCGCGGTAGTCGCGATCTTCTATGTTTTGCATAGCCCAAACGGGGAGGTTGCAGTCGGTTTACCGACTGACGGATGGGTATCGGGCAGGAATTGATACTCCTCCGTCAGTTCCTGCGGAACTGCCACCTCCTCGTTTGTCCAAGAGGAAAATGGAGACCACCTTTTCATAGGCCATCGTTCAATTCTGTCGGGATTATTGCGAATGACTTGCAATATCGCCCATGCTGTGGCACCGCAGCAACCATGACGCTCGATTTGCTTCCTGTTGGCCAGCGCGCGCACATTACTGCGGTCGATTGGGCCGCGCTTGTCCCCGATGAGGCGCAGCGGCTCCAGGCGCTTGGGCTTGATGTCGGCGCGCGGGTGGCGTTGGCGCATTGCGGCGTGCTGGGCGGGCGCGATCCGCTGGCGGTGACGATCGGGCGGATGACGGTGGCACTTCGCCGCGCTCACGCCCGCGCGATGACGGTTAGTGAGCTGGCCGGATGACCGGACTGCGCAGCGCCGCGCTGGTCGGCAATCCCAATGCCGGCAAAAGCGCACTGTTCAATGCGCTGACCGGGGCGCGGCAGAAGATCGCCAATTATCCCGGGGTCACGGTCGAGCGCAAAGCGGGGCGGCTGGTGCTGCCCACCGGCGAGGCAATCGAACTGACCGATCTGCCCGGCTCTTACGGACTCAAAGCGACTAGTCCCGACGAGGAAGTGACCCGCAAGGTGATCCTCGGCGAGTTTCCGGGTGAGCCTGCGCCGCACGTGCTGGTGGTGGTGCTCGATGCCTCGAACCTTGAACAGCACCTGGTTTTCGCGCAGGAAATCATCGCGCTGGGCCGTCCGGTGGTGGTCGCGCTCAACATGGTCGATCTGGCCGAACGCGACGGACTGGTGCTCGATCCCGCCGCCTTGCAGGAAGCATTGGGGGTACCGGTGATCGCCACAGTGGCGGTGCGGCGGCGCGGCTTGGCCGAGCTGGCCGCAGCGATTGCCACCGCCGAAGCGCGCCCCCCCGAACATCACCGGCCGCACGTCGATCAGACCGAACGCCGCCTGACAGCCCATGCAATCACGGCGGCTGCGATTATCTCGGAAACCGCCAGGCACCGGCTGCACAGCAAGCTTGACCGGGTGCTGCTCCACCCATGGCTGGGTCCGTTGATTCTGTTCGCGCTGTTGTTCGTGGTGTTCCAGGCAGTGTTCAGCGGTGCAGCGCCGCTGGTCGATGGGCTAAACAACGCGATTGGTGCGCTCGGGGATTGGGTCAAGACCGTGCTCCCGCCCAGTCTCGCGCGTGATCTGCTGACCGACGGGATCATCGCCGGGGTTGGCTCGGTAATCACCTTCCTGCCGCAGATCATAATCCTGTTCTTCTTCATCCTGGTGCTTGAGGCGACCGGCTACATGGCCCGCGCAGCCTTTCTGATGGACCGGATGATGGCCGCGGTCGGGCTTTCCGGGCGCAGCTTTATCCCGCTGCTGTCGAGCTTCGCCTGCGCCATCCCGGGGATCATGGCGACCCGCAGCATCGCCGATCCCAAGGACCGGCTGACCACGATCCTGATCGCGCCCTTGATGACCTGTTCGGCCCGGTTGCCGGTCTATGCGGTGCTTATCGCGGCATTCATTCCGCCAAAAAGTCTGGCCGGCGGTATTGGCTTGCAAGGGCTCGTGCTGTTCATCCTCTATCTCTCGGGGATCGTCTCGGCGATGGTCATTGCCTTGGTCTTGCGCCGCACGGTGACCAAGGGCGCGGCTTCAGGCTTCATCATGGAGCTGCCCAAATACCAGTTGCCCACGCTCAAAGACATTGCGCTCGGGCTGTGGCAGCGCGCGCTTATTTTCCTGCGCCGCGCGGGCACGATCATCTTCATGGTCACCGTGGTGCTGTGGCTGCTGCTCAACTTTCCGCGCGCCGCGCCGGGCGAGGATCAGGTCGATGCCTCGATCGCCGGACACATCGCCAACGGGCTGGCGGTGGTGGTCAAACCGATCGGTTTCAACCGCGATATGGCGCTGGCGCTGATCCCGGCGATGGCAGCGCGCGAAGTGGCGGTAAGCTCGCTCGCCACAACATACGCGGTTTCTGCCCCCGATGACGCGGCGGTCGCGGTCAAGCTGGGCGATCAGCTCAAAGCCAATTGGAGCCTGCCCACCGCACTCGCGTTCCTCGCGTGGTTCGTCTTCGCCCCCCAGTGCATGAGCACCATCGCGGTCACCCGGCGCGAAACGAACGGCTGGAAATGGCCGATTTTCATGTTGGGCTACCTGTTTGCGCTGGCCTACATTTTCGCCGGGCTGACCTATTGGACGGCGGTCTGGCTGGGGCTGGGATAGGATCGGCTCTCGCCAAGGCGCAAAGGCGCAAACGGGTCAGGATTCACCCGAAGAACCGAAGCTGTCGTGTTTGCGGCGAAGCCGCACTCATCCACAGATGTCCCGCTCAATCCGGAAATTTGAGGCCTGCGGCGCAGCGCGACTGCTTCGGTTCTTCGGGTGAGGCATTCTCCTTTGCGCCTTTGCGAGCGCCAAGCCATGCCTGTGCAAACCGCACTTCGTGAAACTGGCACTCTCCCTGCCAAGCGGCTAATCGAAGGAACACAATTCCAAAGGGACTCGATTCGATGGCAGGCAGCGTCAACAAGGTTATCATCGTCGGCAATCTGGGCGCTGACCCTGAGGTCAAGAGCTTCCAGAACGGCGGCAAGGTCTGCAACCTGCGGATCGCCACATCGGAAAACTGGAAAGACAAGAACACCGGCGAAAAGCAGGAACGCACCGAATGGCATTCGGTCGCGATCTTTTCCGAAGGCCTCGCCGGGGTCGCCGAACGGTTCCTGCGCAAAGGCAGCAAAGTTTATATCGAAGGCCAGCTGCGCACCCGCAAGTGGCAGGACCAGTCGGGCAATGATCGCTATTCGACCGAAGTGGTGCTGCAAGGCCCCGGATCGGTGCTGACCATGCTCGACGGCGCGCCTGGCGGCGGCGGCGGCGGCGGTCAGGGCGGTGGCGGCGGTCAGCGTTCGGGCGGCGGTGGTGACTGGGGCGGCGGCAGCGGCAGTGGCGGTGGCGCTCCGTCAGGCGGCGGGCAGCGTTCGGGCGGCGGCAATGTTGGCGGCGGCGGCGGGTTCGCCGACGATCTGGATGATGATATTCCGTTTTGAGCCAATCCTCCCCGGCACGGGGAGGGGGACCATGCTCTTGCATGGTGGAGGGGTACGTGCGGTGATCGCAACATCGAGAGGGCAGGACCACTGGCCTGTACCCCTCCACCAGCAAAGCTGGTCCCCCTCCCCGTGCCGGGGAGGAATTACTTCCCCAGCAAATCCTTAAGCGCAGCGAACGGCCCGGACGGTTCCTGCTCAGCCAGCTTGCGCCGCGCTTCTGCGGCACCTGGGCCTTCGAGATAGGGATCAATCGCGAGGCCAAGGGTCTGCGCAATCGCTTCGCCAAGGTCAAATTGCTGCCCATCCATCTCGATTTCATCGAGCATTTCGGCGTCGAGTTCGATCTCTTCGGCCTGCTTGGCATTGGCGGGGACGAAGTGCAGTGCAATCGGCTCGTGGATCCGCACGGGCAGATCTTCGGCGGAGACGGCGCAGCTTTGCACAATGTCGGTGTTGAGCTGGCCCGCCGCCCGAACGCTGGGGCCATCGCGGGTCAGCGTGATCCGCGCGCTGAGGTGCTTGACCCGAACCAGGCCGAACCGTTTGGCCAGCGCGGTGCATTCCTCGGGCGTGGCCTTGATTTCCAGCGGCTCGGGCGGCAACTGGCGCGCATCGACAATCCGGGACATTTCGCTCACCGCGCGATTTCCCCGGCGATCAGCTTGGCATCATCGGTCTCGGCCAGCGCCGCGGCAATTACCCGCATTTCCTTGGCTACTACTCCCGCATCAGCCCCTTCGATCAGGGTAATATTACGCTCAACCGCCGCCGCCAGCGCAGCATCGCTAGGCTCGGCCAGGGCGGCGCGGAAGGCGTCGATCCGCCCGCCCAGCGCGCTCATCAGCTTGCCCATGTGTTTGCCCATAACCACGTCGCCGATGCCGCTCTGGCGCAACTGCCCGTCCATGTCAGACACGAACAGTTCGGTCAGCCGCGCGGTTTGGCTGCGAATGCCTGCGCTTCCTTCCAACCGCAGCAAGACCAGGCTTAGCACAAGGGTAATGCAATCGAACCGCCCGGCGATGGAGTCGGCGATCCCGCACCGCGCATACCATTGCGGTTCGCGTGCCACTTCGACCACGCGGTGCCACAGCGGCCGCAGGTTGGGTTCGTTGGGCTTGCGCCCCAGCAGACGGTCGAACAGCGCCATATGCGCGCGGCCTTTCATTCAGTTGCAGTTAAACGCGGGTGCCCGAAGCGGCCTTATTGCGCAGCGCGGCAAGGCAGCCTAAGGCTGGCCCCGCGATAGATCACATGCGCGCGGCCTTCAATGCCGGCTGCGCTGACGGAGCGAAATCACGATGCGAGTTAGCGGAATTTTACTGGCCGGAGCGGCGCTGGCCATTGCGCTGAGCGGCTGCGCGTCGATCAAGGATCATCGCGGCTATATCGTCGATGCCTCGCTGCTCGATTCGATTCAGGCCGGGACCGACAATCGGACGTCGGTCGAACGGACGCTGGGGCGGCCCAGCTTTGTCAGCCAGTTCGGGCGGCAGGACTGGTATTACGTCTCGACCAACACCCGGCAGGCCGCGTTCACCGCGCCGCACGCCAAAGAGCAGCTAATGGTTCACATCGTGTTTGATGAAAACGGCAACGTCGCCGCGGTCGAACGCACGGGCATGGAAACAGTCGCGCGGATCGACCCCGATGGCGACAAGACCCCGACGCTAGGCCGCAACCGCAGCTTCCTTGAAGACCTGTTTGGCAATATCGGCCAGGTCGGCGCTGGCGGCGCGGGCGGTCAGGGTGGCCAGGGCGGCGGGCCCGGCGGGCCTAACGGCAGTTGAGGTTGAAGCGCGCGGGATCGCACATATATCCCGCGCATGACTGATCACAATTCCAGCCACGGCCTCATCCAGTGGCACGGCACCACCATCATCGGCGTTAAATTGGGCGGCAAGACCGTCATCGCCGGCGATGGTCAGGTTTCGATGGGCAATACCGTGATGAAGCCCAACGCCAAAAAGGTGCGCCGGCTGGGTGATGGTAGTGTCATCGCCGGGTTCGCCGGGGCGACTGCGGACGCCTTCACCCTGTTCGAACGACTCGAGAAAAAGCTTGAGCAGCATCGCGGGCAACTGATGCGCGCTGCGGTCGAGCTCGCCAAGGACTGGCGCACCGACAAGTACCTACGCAACCTTGAGGCTCTGATGATCGTCGCCGACAAGGACGTGCTGCTGATCCTCACCGGCAATGGCGACGTGCTCGAACCCGAAGAAGGCATCGCCGCGATCGGATCGGGCGGTAATTATGCGCTGTCAGCTGCGAAAGCGCTGGTTGAATATGAGCAAGACCCGGAGAAAATCGCCCGCCGCGCAATGGCCGTGGCGGCCGAGGTCTGCGTCTTCACCAATGACCGCGTCACGGTCGAGACGGTCTGATCCCATGCAAGACAACCTGACCCCCAAAGCCATCGTCGCCGCGTTGGACGAACACATCATCGGCCAGCGCGATGCCAAGAAGGCGGTTGCGGTGGCGCTGCGTAATCGCTGGCGGCGTCAGCGGCTCTCGCCCGAATTGCGCGACGAGGTGACCCCCAAGAACATCCTGATGATCGGGCCGACGGGCTGCGGCAAGACCGAGATTTCGCGGCGGCTCGCCAAGCTGGCCGAAGCGCCGTTCGTCAAGGTCGAGGCGACCAAGTTCACCGAGGTCGGCTATGTCGGCCGCGACGTTGAACAGATCGCGCGCGACCTGGTCGAGGAAGCGATCCGGCTCGAAAAGGACCGCCGCCGCGAAGCGGTGCGCGAAGCCGCCGAGAAGGGCGCAATGGACCGGCTCTTGAAGGCCTTGGTCGGTGACGGTGCCTCCGAAGCCACCCGCGAAAGCTTCCGCCAGCGGATCAAAGAACACGCGATGGACGATACCGAGATTGAGATCGAGGTGGAAGATACCCCCACCGGCGGCTTCGAGCTACCGGGGATGGGCGGCAATATGGGCATGATCAACTTGTCCGATATGATGTCCAAAGCGATGGGCAAGCAGGCGCTCAAGCGCCGCAAGCTAAAGGTGCCCGATGCCTGGGCCAAGCTGGTCGATGAAGAAGCCGAGAAGCGGATGGACCAGGACGATGTCGCCCGCGTTGCGCTGCAAAACGCCGAAACCAACGGCATCGTGTTCATCGACGAGATCGACAAGATCGCGGTGTCTGACGTGCGCGGCGGCTCGGTCAGCCGCGAAGGCGTCCAGCGCGATCTGCTCCCGCTGATCGAAGGCACCACCGTGGCCACCAAATACGGCCCGATGAAGACCGACCATGTGCTGTTCATCGCCAGCGGCGCGTTCCACATCGCCAAGCCCAGCGACATGCTGCCCGAATTGCAGGGCCGTCTGCCAATCCGGGTCGAGCTGCAGGCGTTGAGCGAGGATGATTTCGTCCGCATCCTCAGCGAAACGCGTGCCAATCTGGTCTCGCAATACCAGGCCCTGCTGGCGACCGAGAAGCTGACCGTCGAGATCACTCCCGGCGCGATCCGCGCGGTTGCGAAGATCGCCGCGCAGGTCAACGAAAGCGTCGAGAACATCGGCGCGCGGCGGCTCCAGACGGTGATGGAAAAGCTGCTCGAGGAGCTAAGCTTCGAGGCCGAGGATCGCAGCGGTGAGACGGTAACGGTGGATGAGGCTTACGTGCAGGCGCGGCTGGCCGGGCTGGCCAAGGACACCGATCTGTCGAAGTATATTCTGTAATCCCAGAATCCTCCCCTTCTGGGGGAGGTGGCAGCCCAAAGGGCTGACGGTGGGTGCTTTGAAAGACAATGGCCGATCGCCAATCGCCCCCACCGCCTCGTTTCACTCGGCACCTCCCCCAAAGGGGGAGGATCTGTTACAGAGGACTCATGCAAACCCCCGAAGACAAGCCGATCTACCGCCTCCTCACCGGCCACGACGACCGCGCCTTTTGCGAGCGGGTGTCCGAAGCGCTCGCGCAGGGATGGCGGCTGTATGGTTCGCCAACGATGGCATTCGATGACATCAGCGGGGCGATCAAGGTTGCTCAGGCGGTGGTGTGGGGCGAGGCGGATGTGCTCAAACGCTGAACCGGCAGCGTACGGCCCGGATCGGTCACCCGGTCGAAGGTTTTCACATAATCGGGATGCTCGGTCCCCATCAATTTGTCCCACCAAGTGAAGTAGAACCCGAAGTTGTGGTTGTAGCTGGTGCCGTGATGCATGTCGTGGTGAGTTGTCGTGCTGATCCACTTGAGCAGCGGGTGGCTGGCCCAGCCACGCGGATGCAGCTCAAGCCCGGCGTGGCCCATCGCATTGCGCAGGATCATCACCGCGAGGAAGGTGAAGATCACCGGGTGCGGTGTCGGCACCACGGCCAGCCAGACCGGCATGAACAGGAAGCTCACCACCGCTTCGGGGATCGCAAAGCTGTATGCTGTCCACGGCGTAGGCGTGATGGTACAGTGGTGAAAGCGGTGAAAGGCCTTGAACAGCCGCGGAAGATGCATCGCGCGATGTGTCCAGTAAAACCAGGTATCGTGCGCCAGCAAGATCCCGGCGAGATAGCCAAAATAGGCCGCCGCCGACATCGCGCCCCGGTAGTCGTGCAGATAGCCGTGGCGGAAGGCCCAGACCATCGGCACCGCCAGCGTCGTAAAAACCAGCACGGTGCGCAATGACGCACTGAATTCGCGCAGGAAATCAGCCGGGGTCGCCTCGCGCTTCTGGATCTTGCGGCTGGCGAGGTGAGTGCGGCGCAACCCCCAGACCAGCGCCGCGATCAGCGATGCAGCGATCAGATAACGCGACAGGTCGAAGGTGAAACTGCCGATGAAAATGTCTTTGGCGGTTTGCAGCAGGGTGGTGGACGATTCCATGATTGTGCCTTTTCGCTGGGTCGATGGACCCGGACTGGCAGCAACCGCACTCCGGCGCTCGGCGAAGTCCAAATCCGGCTAGCCGATTCCGGAATCGGCCAGTGCGCGAAACCGGTATTCGCTGGGCGTGATCCCCTCAGCCTCCCGGAAGGCGCGGTTGAACGGGCCGAGCGAGCCGAACCCGGCGTCGAGCGCGATGGTCAGGATCGGGACCTCACGCTGCGCGGAGTCGGCCAGCGCCCCCTTTACTTCGGCAAGGCGGTAGGAATTCAAGAACTGCGCGAAGTTGCGATGACCCATGGTGCGATTGATCAGGCGGCGCAGGCGATACTCCTGTTCGCCCAGCCGCTGGGCCAGCCCGGCGATGGTCAGGCTTTCATCGCGGTGCGGTTTGTCCTGCAGCATGGCCTGCCGCAGCCGTTCGGCGAGCGGATCGTCGCTCAGCAGCGTATGCGGCAAGGCAATTGCTTTGGGGCTGGCGCCGAACAGGTCGCTTTGCCGCGCGGCGAACATCGCGGCGCAGAACCCAAAGGTGATAAACACCATGCTGCTGCCGATCAGCGAGATGATCGCGTGCGGCGCACCGCCGCCTGCTCTCGATCAGATCACCCGCGCGTCCGCGCCAGGCGTGCCACAATCCGGCAGCAGCGAAGCCGAGCATGCCCACGCGGAACAGCACGGCGCTCACCACATTCACCATCGAGCCCGAGCCGAACGTCAGCTGCATCACCAGCATGTTGACCGCAGGCACGGCCAGCAGCAGCAGATCGCGCGGAGCGATCCGGGTGCGGTCTTCAAACCAGGTCTTGGCGAAGAGCCAGAACAACCCGGGGGTCGATCCGGCGGCAAGTGAAAACCACAAACCGTTTGAAGTGGGCCGCTCCGACCAGCCAGCGGTCACGACCACGTAGCAGGCAATCGCGACATTCATCGCAATCGCGCAGCGCGCTGCCAGCATGCTGCGGCTGTCGCGCCATAGCAGCCATGACCATAGCGCCAGCAAGGCAAGCGTGCCGCCGCGCGCCAGCAGTTCCAGTTCGTGCCAGCTCATTCCGCCGCCTCCACCTCGTCCTCGACCTCATTCGCCTGCCGGTTCCACATATCGGCATAAAGCCCGTCACGCCGCAGCAGTTCGCTGTGGCTGCCGCTTTCCGCCAAGGCTCCATCCGCCAGCACGAAAATCCGGTCGGCATCCGCGATGGTTGAGAGCCGGTGCGCGATGGAAAGCGAAGTGCGGACCGTGGAAACCCGGTGCAGCGTCGCCAGGATGTCCTGTTCGGTGCGGGTGTCGAGCGCCGAAGTGGCCTCGTCGAGCAGCAGGATCGGCGGGTTCTTGACGAGCGTGCGCGCAATCGCGACGCGCTGTTTTTCGCCGCCTGACAGCTTCAGCCCGCGCTCACCCACTTCGGTGTCGTAGCCTTGCGGCAGCCGCTTGATCAAATCGGCCAGCGCCGCGCCGCGCGCTGCCTCGTCGACGTCGGCTTGCCCTGCACCGTCGCGGCCATAGGCAATGTTATAGCCGATGGTGTCGTTGAACAGCACCGAATCCTGCGGGACGATGCCAATCGCCTGGCGCAGGCTGGCCTGCGTCACTTCGCGGATATCCTGCCCGTCGATCAGGATTCGCCCTGACCAAGGATCGTAGAACCGGAACACCAGCCGTGCGATTGTGCTCTTGCCCGCGCCCGAAGGCCCGACCACGGCGACTTGCCAGCCCGCGGGGATCTCGAAGCTCAGGCCTTTGAGGATCGTGCGGTCGGGCTCGTAACCGAACACCACATCCTCAAACACCAATGTGGGCCGGCTGACCACCAGCGCCGGCGCGCCGGGCGCATCGCGCACCTCGACCTCGGTGTCGATCAGGGTGAACATTGCCGCCATGTCGATCAGCCCTTGGCGGATCGTGCGGTACACCATCCCGAGCATGTCGAGCGGGCGGAACAGCTGGGTCAGGTAAGTCTGCACGAACACCAGCTGGCCGACGGTATATTTGCCTTGCGACCAGCCATAGACCGTCCAGGCCATCGCGCCCGCCATCAGCAAGTTGACGATCAGCGCCTGGGCGATGTTGAGCAGTCCGAGCGAATTTTCCGATTGCACTGCAGCGTCAGCATAGGCGCTGGTCGCCTGGGCATAGCGCGCCTGCTCGCGCGGTTCGGCAGCGAAGTATTTGACCGTTTCGTAGTTCAGCAGCGAATCGACCGCGCGGCTCAGCGCTTGCCCGTCGAGCCGGTTCATCCGCTCGCGCAGATGCGTGCGCCATTCGGTGATCCAGCGGGTTAGCGCGATATAGGCGATGACGGCCACGGCAGTTGCTGCAACCAGCCCCCAGCCGAACGTGTAGTAGAAGATTATCGCCACCACGATCAGCTGGATGATGGTTGGCGCGATGTTGAACAGCAGGAAATAGAGCATCGTGTCGATGCTCTTGGTCCCGCGCTCGATCACCTTGGTGACCTCGCCGGTGCGCCGCGCGAGGTGGAAGCGCAGCGACAGCCGGTGGAGCCGCGCGAACACGTCCTCGGCCAGCCGCCGGGTGGCATCTTGGCCGACGCGCTCGAACACGATGTTGCGCAGGTTGTCGAACACCACCCCGCCGAACCGGCCGACCCCGTAAGCGACCACCCAGCCCAGCGCGAGCTGGAGCGCGGCAGGCCCGCGCAGGCTCATCGCGTCGATTGCCCACTTGAGGAAGTAGGGCAAGCTCATGCTGAGCGTCATCGAGGCGAGGATCAGCAGGCACGACAGCACAATCCGCCAGCGCAGGCCCGGGCGGTCGCTGGGCCACAGGTAGGGGAGGAAGCGTAGTAGCGTGCCCCAGCCCTCGTGGTTCACCTCGCGCTTGGGTGTTGTGTCAGATTGCGGCGGCATCGCCCCCATGTAGGGCGGCGGCGCGCAAATGCAAAAGGGCGGGGCTGGAAAGTAACGATTCCATACGCCCCCGTTCGCTTCGCTCAGTCTCCTCCTCACCACGAACGGGCTTGGGGAAACGAGGCGCAGAATGCGGGCGCTTATCCCATACCCTGACCCGCGATTTTCCTACATCGCCGCGTTCTGTCATGGTGCGGACGTTGCGGTTGTGGGCACCGAGGACCGCAGCTTTTGCAGCGGTATCAGGTTTTTGCGGCGCGATGGTTTTGGCGTGACCTTTGTGTGACCTTTGGACCTTGTCCCGCTCAGCGATACGCCCCTTGCGGCAGATCGAAGTAAATCCGCCGGGTCGAGAAATCGATCGCGATCCGGTCAAGCGCGCGCATATCGCGCATGCCCAGGAACAGCGCGGGTTTGGCGTCCAGCCCAAGCGCCTTGAAGGGCGGCGCATCGGCATAGGCAATCACCACGTTGCCAAAGTTCATGTCGTTGATCTTGAGGTTGCTGGCAACGCCCAGATCGGCGGTAATTTCCTGGCCGGTCACGCTGCGCAGCACCATCGTGCCCTGGCCGTGGCTCTTGGCCAGCGCATTCTGCAAGGCCCGGTTGCCGATCGAATATTCGGCGCCGGTATCGATCACTACGTTGACTTTGACCCCGTCGATCACCGCGTCGGTCATGATCAGCTGGCCCGATTTGCGCCGTGCAGTAACCACTATTTCATAGCCGCGATTGCCGCCCAGAGCTTTGGCATCGTCGACCGCGATAAGCTCTTTGCGGAAATCGATCTGGACCCGCTGGCCCTGCAGGCTGTCAAGCCCGAGGATGCCCTCAGCACCGATGTCATCACCGGGCAGCAGCGGGGCGAGCAGGCTGTAGAAACTGCGCTGGCCAAGGTCGATCTGGTCGATCGTTACGGTATCGACCTCTTGTGTCCCTGCCACGCCGACCAGGCGGGCCTTTTTATCCGACTTGAGTGACAGTTGGCCCGCGAGCGCCGTGCTGAGCACGGTATTCTGGGCACCGGTATCGATCAGGAACCGAAACGGACCTTGATCGGCGATCCGCACTTGCACGGTCATCCGGTCGTGCCGGTCGGTCTTGATCGCGAGTACATCCACGGTCGTCGCTGGCTGGATGCTTTCCTGACCCGCAAGCAACGGGAAAGTTGCAGCGAGTGGCACCAGCACGGCCATAAAAGGGTGCATCGGCATGATTGTATCCTCTCCGCTGGCGGCAATATCACAGTTTGGCCATTGCAACCATGCTGGCGCCCGCCCCGCGTTCGCGTTTGGTTAACGCGGCTTCGCTATGCCGGGCCTATGGATACGCTGGCCGACCGGGCCTTGCGCAAATTGCGCGAGCATCATTTCAATCGCACGGTGCGCGCGGTGCTATCCGCACCGCCGGTGCGCGCGGCCGATGATCGGTCCAAAGACGGGGTCGTGATCTTCTCGATGATCGGGACGCGGGTCGTGCTGCCCTATCTGGTCGCAGCCAAGTCGCTGCACGCCCGGCTGGGTCGGGGGCGGTTTGCCATTCTGGATGATGGCACTCTGACTGATGCGGACAAGCGCCTGCTGGACCAGCATCTCGGTGGTCCCGAGCTGCGCTTGATCGCTTCGGTGAATATTGGCGATTGTCCGCGCGGGGGCTGCTGGGAACGGCTGCTGACGCTGCTCGAACTGCGCCGCGACAATTACGTGATCCAGCTCGATTCGGATACGGTAACGCTGGGCCCGGTTGACGAGATTGCGCAAGCCATCGACCAAGGCCGCGACTTTACCTTGCGCGGCGAAGCCGGGTCGGCCTGGCTGCCCGTGACGAGTTTCGCCGCCGACTTTGCCGACTTGCCCGTTTCGGCCCACGTCCAGGCCAAAATCGAAGCGCTGCTGCCGCAAGTGGCCGCAGCTGCCGGAGGCCTGACGCATTATGTGCGCGGGTGCGCCGGGTTTGCCGGGTTTGCGCCAGGCGGACCAGGGCGAGAGCTGGCCGATGCCTTCAGCCGCGTCGCTGCCGCGCAGCTCGGGCCCGAAGTCTGGGCGCAATGGGGCAGCGAACAAGTCATGTCGAACCTGTACATCGCCAACGAGGGCGAGCCGGTGCTGTTGCCCTACAACCGCTACCTCAACTTCTGGAACGAGCCGATCGCCAGCCAAGCGGCCTTCGTGCACTTCGTCGGGACCTTCCGCTATCACGGCGGGGCCTATGCTGCGGCTGCGCGGCAGGCTTTGGGCGCGCTTAGCGCTTAAGCGCCAGATCGAGCAATTCGCGCAGGCGGCTCCGCGCAAAGGCCAGCATCCATCCGCCGTAGATCGCGCCGCCGGTTGTCACCATCAAGCTTAGCCGCACAAGCGCGGGCAGGGGCGGCAGTGCGCGGTCGAGCATGGTTACGCCCAGCGCCATCGCCAAGGCACCCAGCACCGGCGGCACCAGCGCAGCGCGCAGGTCGGCGGCCTTAACCCCGATCAGCGGCATGATCCACCAGGCCGAAATCGCGGTCAATAGCGGATAGGCGACAATCCAGCTCGCCGCGATGCCCGGTGCGCCCCAGTGGACGCCAACCATATAACATAGCGGCATCAGCACCGCGCCAAGGATCGCCGAGCGGGTTGTGACGCGGGGATGACCGCAAGCGTTGGCGGCAGGGCCGAATAGCACGTGCAGCGTCATGAACGGCATCGCGATGCACAGCAGCTGCACTATGGGCGCGCTGGCCATCCACTTGTCACCCAGCATCACCTTGACCGCCGGGAAAGCTACCGCGGCGAGGCCAAGGCAAAACGGCAGCGCGATGGTCATGATCACGCGCACTGATTTAAGGAACCCGGCGGCTACCGCGCTGAGGTCATCCTGGATCTGCGCATATGCCGAAAACGCGACCTCGTTGAGCGGCGGGACCACTTTGGTCACGAAGATCTGCGAAAGGAACAGCGCGGTGGTATAGAAGCCGAGCTCGTGCGGGGCGAAGGTCCGCCCGGCGACGATGATGTCGGACTGAGTCTGCATGAACCAGAAGATCTGCCCGGCCATGATCGTCCCGCCGTATCCAGCCAACGCGCGCGCCCCGCGAAAGTCGAAGCTCGGCCACATCCACGCGCGCGCCACCGTAATCGTGCCGAGCGCGCGGCTGGCGAACATCACGAAGGGAGCGGCGACCAGCGTCCACACGCCAAAGCCCGCCAGCGCGCAACCGAGCGCGGTCGCGGCACTGAGCAGCGCGGAGACGACATTGACTTGCGCTTGCCTGCGAAAGTCCATCGCACGGCTGAGCACAGCATAGCCCAGCGCCTGGAACGGGTTGGTCAGGTAGATTAGCGCTTGGACCCGCAGCATATCAGCGATGATCGGCTGGCGGTAATAAGCAGCGACGAGCGGCGCGAGCAGGATTTGCAGCGCAGTCAGCCCCAGGTTGACCATGATCAGCAACCCGAACAACTGGCGCAATTGCTCTTTGCCGCCGTCACGCTGGGCAATCGCGGCGTTGGCAAAGCCGTAACCGTTGAGCAGTCCGAACAGCACCAGAACCACGCTGGTCATAGCAAACAGCCCATAGTCGGTCGGCGAAAGGATGCGGATGACCATGAAGGTCGAGGCCCAGGCGACCAGCTGGCTGAACACCTGCGTGCCCGATCGCCAGATGACTGCGCTGCGTACCTGGCTGCGCAGCTTCGCGTCGGGTTGAGGGGAATCCTCTTGTGCAGGGGCAGTCAGATCGGCGGCGCTCATGCTTCGGTCCCGGTGATTACGGCCGCAAGTGACGGACACTTGCTACTGCGCGCCCGTGCCGCGCGGCGCCAGCTGAGCATCGGCCGGGCGAGGCCGGGCATCAAGCGCCACACAGCGAACGACAACGTCCACACGGGACCTTTGACCTGGCTGCGCACCGAACGCAGATCGCTGAGGCCGCGCGCAATCTCCCCGCCTGCGATCCGCAGCAAGGCATGCTCGAAGTTGAGCGCCTGGCGGGTTTCCTCAAGCATCCCCGCGATAACGCGTTGGGCCGGGTGATCGTCCGGCAGCCGCTGCTGCGCGCCAAGATAGACCGTGAGATTGCCCTGCAGCAGCCGCACCGGGTCGGCTGAGGCCGAATGCGGCCGGACCCGGTACTCGCCCAGCACTTTGCCGACGTAGTGCGCGCAGCCGCCAAGCTCGAGCAGGCGAACCCACAGGTCGAGGTCTTCGGAATGAGTCATATTATCGTTGAAACCGCCGACAGTGCAGAAATCGGCGCGGCGGAAGGTCGTGCCCACATAGACACTGAAGCTGCGGTCGAGCACTTCGGTCAGGCTGCCGTGGATCCCGTCGCTGCGGCCCTGGCGGCGCGTGAAGCACAGCTGCTCGCGCGGGAGTGCGCCAAACAACAGTGCATTGCAGGTCGCCAACCTCGCTGCCGCGCTGCTTTCCAGCACCGCTGCCATGGTAGCGAGATAGTCGGGCCGGAACCGGTCGTCGCCATCGAGCAGCGTAATCAGCGGCGCAGAACTCGCCGCGATCGCGGTGTTGCGTGCGGCCGACACGCCATGATTGGCAGTCGTGATAAAGCGGATCCGGGGATCACTCAGGAATGGAGCGACCGCTGCGGCCACATCGTCGGGCGCGCCATCGTCGATCACCACGCATTCCCACGCAGCCAAGGTCTGGGCTTGCAACGAAGTCAAAGCCTCGCCGACCAAGTGCGCAACGCCGTACGCCGGCACGATGACGGCGACCCGCGGGAAAGCAGGGGAATCGGGGATTGTTGCGACCTTGATCATGGCCCGCTGGCTATAGCGAATGGGCGTTAATCATCGCCTTACGGGGCAAAATAGCGCCAAAAGTTACCAGCAATTGCGGTGACGCGGTGCCTGCGAGCGTTAAGGGACCACAAAAACACACGGTTTTCTGCGGGGTTCCCGGGCTTTGAAATAAAAGTGCAAAAATGCGTTGACCGACTCATGAGGCCTCCATATATGCCCGGTCACCGGAACGGAGCGGCCGACAAAACATCGGCTGAAACGGACTGGTCGCCAACATTCACGGACAACAGTCCCCCGAGATAAAAATCGGGGTACCTTGGTTGTCCGCTTTGTTTCGTCGGTGGCTCTTTGACATTGTCGATTTAGATGAAGGGACATGTGGGCGACGGCGCCTGCTCCCGGGGCTTCAGGGCTCGGGGTGGCAGTTTAAAATAGTCGTTACCCAATAGTCACCGGCGGGGTTCTGCCCCGGCGGATAATGGCTTTTACATGTCCTAACGTAACCATACGTTTAGACAAGTGCAGGGTAATTGACCCCTGAATTAATTTTACGTCAGATGGCAGGCTTTGGCCTGTGCTGTTGTGAGATTGGACACAAACTTGAGAGTTTGATCCTGGCTCAGAACGAACGCTGGCGGCATGCCTAACACATGCAAGTCGAACGAACCCTTCGGGGTTAGTGGCGCACGGGTGCGTAACGCGTGGGAATCTGCCCTTTGCTTCGGAATAACAGTTAGAAATGACTGCTAATACCGGATGATGTCTTCGGACCAAAGATTTATCGGCAAAGGATGAGCCCGCGTAAGATTAGCTAG
>JANYGB010000053.1 GCA_025359445.1 Sphingomonadaceae bacterium | reverse complement strand
GACCCCCAATAGGCCTTGCGGCCAAAACAACACATTGCGAAAGCAGCCTTGCGGTTTGGAAGTCCCCATGGGGCTGCGGGGGGTCGCTATAAATTGATGCAGGTGAACTGCAAGTGAAAATGCGCAGGTTTTGCGGCGAATATCACCCCTTCATAAGGTGGTCCGAGATGGCACGGAATGCGGGCAGCGTCGCAGCATCGATCAGCGTGTTGGCCGCGACCGGATGCGAGCCGAACCGGGCGATAGTCACCTCCGCTGCGGGGTCGACATAGATTGCCTGGCCGTGGATCCCGCGTGCCGAAAAAGCGCCATGATTTCCGGGCATTGACCACCATTGGCTGCGGTACGAACCGTCCGGAAGGTAGGTGTATCCGGCGGGTGCAAACTCGGCCTTGCTGCCCCCGGCCTTGATCCCGGCGACCACTTCGCGGGCAATTTTCTGGCCACCGTTGCCGTGCCCGTCGCAGCGCATTGCTTCACCGAATCGGGCCATATCGCGCAGCACCGGATTAAGCCCGCCGCCAGCAAACGGCATCCCGGTCGAATCGGTCAGGAAATCGGCGTCCTGCTCCATGCCCAGCGGCGCCCAGATCCGTTCGGACAAAAGCTGGTCGAGCCGCACGCCAGCGGTGCGCGCAACGATCCAGCCGAGCACTTCGGTGTTGCAGGTGCGGTACGTGAAGCGCTCGCCATGCGTCCCGGCCTTGGCGATGGTTGGCAGGTAACTGAACACGTCGGTCGGCCCGGCATAGCCCGGCGGACGCGGGGTTAGCCCCAACGCAAACGAGAACGCGCCGATGCCTGAATTGGCGTCGGTATAGTCTTCCGAGAAATCGAGGGCGGTGGTCATGTCGAGCACCTGCCGCAAGGTGGCATCGGCAAACCCGCTGCCGGCCAGCTCAGGGATCAGCTCCGCTACTGGGGCCGAGGGATTGAGCTTGCCCTCGGCGATCAGCATTTCCGCCAGCGTACCGACGTAGCTTTTGGTGATCGAAAACGCGATGTGCGTGCTGTTGGGCCGGGTGACCCCGAAGTAGCGTTCATAGACGATCGTTCCGCGGTGCAGAATGACCACCGCATCGGTGAAGTTTTCAAACAGCGACTGCTCCCAGGTCAGCATGCGGCCATCGTCGAGCGCCTGAAACTGCACCGCGTCCAAATCGTCGCGCAGCGCCACCGGCAGCGCCCACACCGGCCCTGCCCCGCGCGAAACCCGCGCAGTCGGCAGAAACTCGCGCATGTTGGAGAAGGCATAGCGGTGCGAGGGAAAGCGCATGTGCCCGGCATCGGCCCAGTGGATGGTCTTGTCGGGCGCGGGCGGCAGGCCCTGCTGCCAGCCCATCAGGACAGGATCGCTGGTGTGGGCGTCGAGAATCTGGTCTGGCATGCGGCTCTCCCTTGGCGGTGAGCTTAGCTTCGCCGATGGGTTGCGCCAGTGTTTGTTCAACTCAGCCGATCGCGGAAGTCCTCGTAAGTGAACCGCTTGATGCATTCGAGGCTGTCGGTGTCCGAGTCCCACAGCCAGATCGACGGCAGCGCCACGCCGTTGAAGGTGGTTGTTTTGACCATCGAATAATGCGCCTGATCGAGGAATGCGAAGCGCTGGCCGACGCGCGGGCCGGTGGCAAAGCGGTAATCGCCGATCACGTCTCCGGCAAGGCAGGAGGGCCCGCCGAGCCGGACTATCCCCTGCTCCCCCGCGAAGGCGGGGGCCTCAGGCGGGTTTGCGCTACCTGCCATGAGGTCCCCGCCTTCGCGGGGAATCTCGCCCAGCATCGCAGGCCGATAAGGCGCCTCGATCACATCAGGCATATGGCAGGTTGCGGAAATATCGGTGATCGCAACCGGCATCCCGTTATCGCCCAGATCGAGCAGCGTGCCGACCAGAATGCCCGCGTCGAGCGCTACCGCTTCGCCGGGTTCAAGGTAAACCTCCGCGCCGGTATCGTCTTTCAGATCGATCAGGAACTGAACCAGCTCATCGCGCTGGTAATCGGCGCGGGTGATGTGGTGCCCGCCGCCCAGATTGATCCAGTCGAACTGGCCGAAAAACGGCTCAAGGTAATCGAACGCGACGTCCCAGGTTTCGCGCAGCGGTTCGAAATCCTGTTCGCACAGCGTGTGCATGTGCAGCCCGTCGATCAGCTCGAAATGTTCCTCGGTCAGCTGGTCGATCGGGAAGCCGAGCCGCGAATGCGGCGCGCACGGATCGTAACGCGGCACTTCGCCGGTCGGGTGCAGCGGATTGATCCGCAGGCCGATGTCGAAAATCACCCCCCGGTCGCGCGCGGCGGCAATGATCGCGCTGCACCGCACGATCTGCTGCGGCGAATTGAACACGACATGGTCCGACAGCCGCAGAATTTCGTCCAAGTCTTCGGGCTTGTAGGCCGCGCAATAGGTGGTGATCTCGCCGTCGTAGAACTCGCCGGCGAGCCGCGCTTCCCACAGCCCCGAGGTGCAGACCCCGTCGAGGTATTCGCCGATAATCGGCGCAGTCGACCACATCGAAAAGGCCTTCAATGCCGCGAGCATCTTGATCCCCGCCCGGTCGCGCACGTCGGCCAGCACCGAGAGGTTAGCCCGCAGCCGCGCGGCATCGACTACAAACGCGGGGCTATCGACGCGGGAAAGGTCGAAGTGGGCAAAGGGCCCCGGATCGCCGGCTCTGGTTTCCACCTTATTTCTCTTTCACATGGCAACGCCGCCAGCGGTGATTAAGCACCTCGCCATCCTTGGACAATTCAAAACGGCCGGGAGGAGGAATCTCGTCAATTTGCAGATCGAACTGCAAAATCAGACCTCGAGGTGACTTGATAACCGCGACTACGTGTCTCCTGTGTGCAAAATTACGAACGTAGTCTGCGCGTACCCATATACGATTGTTGCTTGCCGCGATTTTAGGCGCATCGTCGTCCATATAAATCGGAAGCCCACAATAGGCAGGGTTGGGCGAAAACTCACCCCAGTACGCAGGTGGAATCAACGGTAATCCGGGTGCTGCCGACAAACTCCCTGGAGCTAAGGCAAAGGTCGCGCAGATCCAGACTATCGACCAACGCATCAGAAGCTCACCGGCCCGGCCAGTTCCTTGACCTGCCACGGCAAGCCCTGCGTCATCAGCAGGTCCATGAACGGATCGGGGTCGAGCTGCTCCATGTTGAACACGCCCTCACCCGCCCACGCACCGCTCATCACCAGCGCCGCGCCGATCATCGCGGGAACGCCGGTGGTGTAGCTGATCGCCTGGTTGCCGGTTTCGGCAAAGGCCTCTTCATGGTCGCAGATCTGGTAGATGTAGAAAGTCTTGTCGCCCGAGCCGTCAATCGCTTCGCCGGTGGCGATATCGCCGATGTTGGTCTTGCCTTTGGTGGTGGCCCCCAGCGTCTCAGGCTTGGGCAGCACCGCCGCGAGGAACTGGAGCGGCACGATTTCCTTGCCCTGATACAGCACCGGATCGATCCGGGTCATGCCGACGTTCTGCAGCACGGTCAGGTGGGTGATATAGGCATCGCCAAAGGTCATCCAGAACCGCGCGCGTTCCAGCTCGGGGATGAATTTGGCGAGGCTTTCCAGCTCCTCATGGTACATCATGTACATATTCTTGGGGCCGACCGCTTCGAACTCGAACGGCACTTTCTTGCCCAGCGCCGGGCTTTCGACGAACTGGCCGCCTTCCCAATGCCGCGCGGGAGCGGTCACTTCGCGGATGTTGATTTCCGGGTTGAAGTTGGTCGCGAACGCCTGCCCGTGATCGCCGCCGTTGCAATCGAGAATATCGAGCTGGCGAATGGTCTTCAGCTTGTGCTTCTTGAGCCACATCGCAAACACGCTGGTGACGCCGGGATCAAAGCCCGAGCCGAGCAGTGCCATCAGGCCCGCGTCCTTGAACCTCTCCTGATAGGCCCACTGCCAGGAATATTCGAACTTGGCTTGATCCTTGGGCTCGTAATTGGCGGTGTCGAGATAATGCACACCGGCGGCAAGGCAGGCATCCATGATAGGCAGGTCCTGATACGGCAGCGCGAGGTTGACCACCAGTTTGGGGCCGATCTCCTGAATCAGCCGGTTCAGCGCGGGGACTTCCTCGGCGTCGATCTCGTAAGTCGAGACGGTCTGCCCGGTGCGCTCCATCACTGACGCGGCGATCGCGTCGCATTTCGCGCGAGTCCGGCTGGCGAGGTGAATCTCGGGGAAAATATCGGCGTTCATCGCCATCTTGTGGACGCAGACCGAGCTGACCCCGCCCGCACCGATCACCAGAACTTTGGACACGCCGTGAATCTCCTTTATCGCACGCGAACCCGCATATAGGATTGTTTCATGTCCGCACAACAAATGCCAATTCTTGAACAGCATGGGCCTAGCGCAGCCGGAGTTGCCAGAGCAGCGGCCAAGATCGCCCAGCTGCTAGCGCAAACCCCGCTGCTCGAAGCCGAAATCAACGGCACCCGCGTCTGGCTCAAGGCCGAGAGCCTGCAGCCGATCGGTTCGTTCAAGATCCGCGGCGCGTGGCACCGGCTGAGCGACTTGACCGAGGCCGAGCGCGCAATGGGCGTCGTCGGCGTTTCGAGCGGCAATCACGCACAGGGTGTGGCCTGGGCCGCACGCGCGCTCGGGATCGACGCAACCATCGTTCTGCCCGCCAACGCCCCGCAAGTAAAACTCGATGCGACCCGCGCGCTGGGCGCCAAAGTTGTGCTTTACGACCGCGCGGGCGGCGAAGACCGCGATGCGGTTGCCCAGCGCCTGATCGATCAAAGCGGCGCGGTGCTGGTCCATGCGTTCGGCGATCCGTGGGTGATCGAGGGCCAGGGCTCGGCCGGGCTGGAGATTACGGCGCAACTGGCGGCGCGCGGGCTGGACGGCCCGACCCGGATCGTCGCCCCATGCGGTGGCGGCGGGCTGACCGCCGGGTTGTCGCTCGCTTGCCCCGATGCGGCAATCGTGCCCGTAGAACCCGAAGGCTGGGACGACGTGCGAATCAGCCTTGAGCGCGGCGAAATCGTCGGGGTGGCCGATACCTCCGCGCCGACCGATTGCGATGCGCTGCAAACCCCGGCGACCCGCCCGATCAACTTTGCCGTGCTCAAAGGCCGGGTGCCGTTCGGGCTGGCGGTCACTCCGGCCGAGGTTCGCGCGGCGCAGCGCTGGGCGTTTTCGGCACTGCATCTGGTAATTGAGCCCGGCGGTGCGGCGGCGCTGGCAGCAGCGCTGGCAGGCAAGGTCAGCCTCGAGGGATGCACCGTCATCATCCTGTCGGGCGGCAACACCGATGCCGCAGCCTTTGCCAAGGTCATTGCCAGCGCCGACTAGGCCACAATTGACAATCGGCGCGCTGCAGAACACCTTGCCCCCCGGGAAGCATAAGAGGGGGAAATTGCATGCAAGCGCAAATGCTCGCGCCCGCAGCCGTATTGGTGCTGTGGTCGCTGATTATGTTGATCTGGACCGCAGTGACGCGGTTTCCAGCGCTTTCGAAGATCGGCACCAATATCAAGAACGCTGCGCCGGGCGGGCGCGGTCAGAACCTTGACGGTGTGCTGCCCGATTCCGTGCAGTGGAAATCGCACAATTACATGCACCTGATGGAACAGCCGACGATCTTTTACCCGACGGTGGTGATCCTCGCGTTAATGGGTGCGAGCGCCAGCGATGTCGGATTTGCATGGGGCTATGTTGCGCTGCGCATCGTTCATTCGGTCTGGCAGGCCACGGTCAACAAGCTGCCGGTACGCTTCACGCTGTTCATATTGTCAACGGTTTGCCTGTTGATCCTGGCAATCCACGCTTTTGAACTGACTGCATTGAAAACGGGAGGGATGTAATGATTCAAGCTGAAATTCTCAAACCCATGGCGGTTCTCGCCATGTGGACCATGGTGATGTGGCTGTGGATGTACATCACCCGCATCCCGGCGATGCGCAAGGCGGGCATTGACAGCAAGACGCTGGTCGGTGGCACCGGCAAAAGCCTCGACGAGGTGCTGCCCGGCAAAGTCCAGTGGATCGCGCATAACTACAACCACCTGCACGAAGCGCCGACGGTGTTCTACGCGGTGGCCTTGGCGCTCGCCATTACTGGCATGGGCGACGGCTTGAACGCCGAAATCGCTTGGGCTTACGTACTCCTGCGCATTGTCCACTCGCTGGTTCAAGCAATCAGCAACCGGGTGGTTGTGCGCTTCGCCTTGTTTGCCTTGTCCAGCCTGGCGCTGATTGCGCTGTGCCTGCACTTACTGATCGGCGTGTACCACTGATGTGAACCGGCCTTCCCGCGCCGTGCGGGAAGGCCGCTCAGAATGATTTACGCAGCTCGATCCTGATCACTCGCCCGCGCGGATCAAGATAATCGGCCTGATACGATAACGGCACTGCCCCGCTCGCATCAGTCACGCGTTGGCGTGATCCGAGCAGGTTCTCGAACCGCAGCGAAAGCCGCGCCCCTTTCAGGAACGGCACATTCCTGATCAGTTTGGGCCGCTGATTGAAATCGAAGAACACAAACATGTTGATCAGCGTCACGCTGCCAAAGCGCAGATCGCTGGTCCCGGACAAGCCCGAAGCTTGCAGCGTCGTCGGCGACGACCAGGTGCCCTGGATGAAAGTCCCCAGCCCTTTGTAGAACACGCCGCCATTGAATTCTATCGTGTGACGCGGAGTGCCACCGCCTGACAGCGCGTCACCGTTCAGCAAGTCGAGCGCCGGTCCGCCCGGCGCGACCAGCACCCGGTTTGTGAACTGTAGGGTATCGAACACGCCAAGGCTCCAGCGGCCCGGCTGGCCACCGGGGCCGCCCATCAGACCGCCCATGCCGCCGCCGCCACCGCCTCCGCGGCCGGCACCCCCGCCGCGCCCGCCACCGCGCGGCCCACCGGCGGGGGGGCGTCCGCCACCCCCGCCGAGTCCAGGTATCCCGCCGCCGCCCGCGTTGGGATCTGCGGTGCCGAATCCGCCCGAGGTGTTGAACCCCCAGCGCAGCCGCGATCCATCTTGCCGCGCGAAGGTCACCGGGCGCTGATCGATGCTGACCAGTCGCCCGCCTGCATCGCGCACCACCCGGCCCGGAAAAGCAGCTTCGATACCGGGGGTGAGAATCGGGAAGCTGGCGCTGACATTGTCCGAGCGGTTGCGGAAGTATTCGACGACCACGTTGGAATTGCTGATAAATGGCAGCTGCCAGTTGGCCGAAAACTTCAGATCGCGTTGCTGTTCCTTGATCAGCAGCGGATTGCCGCCGGTGGTGATCGAAACCAGCGCGGTCTGGCCGCGGCTGAAATCGTAAACCGGGACGTTCAGCGTGATTGCTTGCGGATTGCCCAACTGGCTGAGCGACGGTGCCGCCTGGTTGACGATGTAACTTGCCCCCAGGCTCAATTTCGCGGTCGGTGCCCAGGTCAGGCTGGAACTCCAGTCGGTGAGCGAGCCGAAGTCGGACAAGTTGTCATACCCCGCACTGAGATTGAGCGTGAGATCGCCGATGCCCTCGCCGAAGTGTTCACGGCGGCTGGTCAGTGGGATCGACAGGTTGGTGCCCACCGACAAGTCGCCGCGGGTCAGGTTGACGTCGCCGGTCGTGCTGCGGCTGTCGCTACTGGCGATCCCAGACCAGGCGTAACCGGCCTTGAAAGTCGCGCTGACCGAGCCAGCCGGAACCCGCAGCGGCCGCCCGATCAACGTGGCGAGCGAGGTCAGCGAATTGACCTTGCTCGAAGTCGTATCGAACCCGGCATCGGGCAATATCGGCAGTGGCCCGATGATCGGCAGTGTGCCCGCTGCAGCCGCGCTGATCAGCGAAGCGGTGTTGGCGCGGCGATCGAACTGCGAATTGCTCTCGATGTGCGATCCGTCCACGGTGGTGTTGAGCTGCCAGGTGCCAAGGAAGGTATTGTATCCCGCGCCGGCCTGGAGCGTGGTGATGTGGCTGACTCGTTCGAGCGCGCCGGGCAAGGTCCGCAGCACGCTGTCGCTGCCTGGATCGGTCAGCACCACCGCGTCGAGGCCTTGGTATGAATGGCTGTCCGAGCGGTTGGCCGCGCCGCTGAGGCTGAACGATCCGCCCATCCCGTCCTTGCCGATCCCCCGGGTCCACGCCGCGTTGAGCCCGAAATTGCGCGAATCGCCGATTAGACTGCGGTATTGCGCGCCCTGCGGATCGGTCCCGACCGTGGGCCGCGCCGAGGGTTGCTGGATCACGCCGCGCTCGCTTTCGAACAGCGGCGTCGTATCGTCGGTCGAGGCGGTCAGGCTGAGCCGCGCGGGTCCATCGATCCGGGTCAGCGAACCTTCCAGCGCCGAGATGCTGAACCCGCCAAGTGTCGGCAAGCCATAACTGAGCTCGACCGACTTGCTGCGGAACTTGGGCTTGAGGATTAGGTTGACCACGCGCGTATCGGGCGGAAAGCCGTATTTCAGCGCCACCGTCTCGGGCAGGATTTCGACCCGGCGGATCGCCTCGGGCGGGAAATTGCGCAGCTCGCGAAAGTTGGTCACCCGCTGGCCGTTGACCAGCACCACCGGCATTCCGCCGCCGCCGCGGCCCCGGCCAGAACCGGTCTGCGGGCTGATCCGGGTCAGCAATTCGCCCACCGAACTGGCTCCGGTGGCCTGGATGTCAGCCTCGTTCAGCGTCGCAATCGGTGCTTCGACCGTATCGACCTGGCCTTTGATGCTCGGCGCGGTCACCACGATATCGGTCTTGAGGTCACCGTCCGGGTCGGCCGCAACCTGCATCGTCTGTAACGGCGCATCGGCTTCGGCCTCGGCTGCGGGCGTGGCCACCGGGCTTGGCTCAGCCACCGGCTCGGCGCTTTGCGCAAAGGCCGGTGCGGCCCACAAGGCTAGCGGGATAGTGACAATCTTGCGCATTATTTGGGCTCAATATTTCCGTGGAGCCCCAGCGAGGGGCGATCAACTTACTGATACAATTGCTGCACTGGCGAAGGGGTTCCCGGCTGGCAACCCGCAGTCGTGTAACAAATTGTCAGGCGTACCATCCATATCGACCAACAGCAGTGCCAGTCATTTTGCACGCGCGCAGCTATGGCCTTTTGCGCCAAGCGTCGCTATGGGCGCGGCAATGAACACCAGAACACACGGACTTTAAGCCGGATGGCGAAAGAAGAACTGCTCGAAATGCGCGGAACGGTGGTTGAACTGCTGCCCAACGCCATGTTCCGCGTCCGCCTCGAAAACGACCACGAAATCCTTGGCCACACCGCGGGTAAAATGCGCAAGAACCGCATCCGTGTGCTGGTTGGCGATGAAGTGCTGGTCGAACTGACCCCTTACGATCTGACCAAGGGGCGGATCACGTACCGCTTCATGCCCGGCCGCGGTGGCCCCGGCCAGTTCGGCTAAACCCGGCGCGTGCCCGCGCCTGAGCTGATATTAGCGTCCGCCAGCCCGCGTCGCCGCGAACTGATCGCGCGGCTGGGCATCGTGCCGAGCGCCATCGCCGCTGCCGATATCGACGAAACCCCGCGCAAGGCCGAACTGCCGCGCGTCTATGCAGCGCGGATGGCGCAGGAAAAATCCCGAGCGGTGGTTGGAGGCGGCGCATTTGTGCTGGCGGGCGATACCGTGGTGGCGCTGGGCCGCAGGATCCTGCCCAAGGTCGAAGACGAAGCCACCGCGCGGCGGTGCCTCAAGCTGATGTCGGGCCGCCGCCACCGCGTGCTCTCGGCAATTGCCCTGCTCGCTCCAGACGGTACGCTGCGCGAGCGCTTGTCCGAAACGATCGTGCGCTTCAAGCCGCTCTCCGCCGCCGAAATCGATGCCTATATCGCGGGCGGCGAATGGCACGGTAAGGCCGGCGGCTATGCCATTCAAGGCAGCGCTGAGGGCTTGATCGCGTGGATTTCCGGGAGCCATTCGGGCGTTGTCGGGCTGCCTTTGTTCGAAACACGCGCGCTGCTCAAGGCGGCAGGATTTACGATTGGCTGAGTGGCTGGTTGAAACCGGCATCGGCGAGGATCGCGCGGTCTTGCTGGAGGGCGGCGATGCAATAGCGGCACGGCTTCAAGTCCACGGCGCGCTGGTCGCGGGCGAAGTTGCCGACGCTGTTCTGGTCTCGCGGATGGGCGGATCCAAGCGCGGCACAGCCCGGTTCAGGAGCGGTGAGGAAGTGCTCGTCACTGGTCTGCCCCGCGACGCAAGCGAAGGAGCGGCGCTGCGGCTGGTCGTGACCCGCGCCGCGATGGCCGAGAGCGGACGGCTCAAGCGCGCGCAGGCGCGCCCCACCGAACTCGCTCCGTGCCCAGCTCCCACTTTGGCCCAGACGCTGGATGCCCGCATCGTCCGCGAATTTCCCGCCGGCATCTGGGAAGACCTGTTTGCCGAAGCGTGGAGCAGCACGGCGGAATTTCCCGGTGGCGCGCTGACAGTCAGCCCGACCCCGGCGATGACCGTGATCGATATCGACGGCACCCTGCCCCCGCGCGAACTGTCGCTGGCCGCGGTTGCAGCGCTGGCGCAAGTCCTCCCGCGGATGGACCTAGCCGGATCGATCGGCATCGATTTCCCCACGCTGGCAGCCAAAGCCGACCGGCAAGCGGTCGATGTTGCGTTGGCCGAGGCGCTCGCCGATTGGCCGCATGAACGCACCGCGATGAACGGGTTTGGGTTTGTCCAGCTAGTGGCCCGGCTTGAACGCGCTTCGTTGCTTCACGCTTTGGCGGCGAACCGCGCCGAAGCCGCCGCGAGGATGTTGCTGCGCCGGGCTGAGCGAGTCACCGAGCCAGGCGTGCTGCTGATCACTGCAAGCCCCGCAGTGCGCCGCGCCATCGGCCCGGAATGGGGAGCCGAAGTGGCACGCCGGACCGGGCGCGTGCTGCGCTGGGAGGAACGCCCCGGGCTTGCCCTCGACGGCGCTTTCGCGCAGTCCACGCCCTTATGACGACCATTCGCAAATGCCCGATCTGCCGCAAACCGCGAGCCGAGGAGTTCACCCCGTTCTGTTCCTCGCGGTGCAAGGACCGCGATCTCGTGCGCTGGCTCGAAGATGGTTACGCCCTGCCTGTCGCGCCCGTCCAAGATGAGGATGACGGCGAGCCATAATGGGGTTGCCAAGCGCGGCAGCCTTCGCCATACGCGCGCTTCCAGCCGCCCGGTGGACCTGTTTCAGGACCGCCATGCAGCTTGGCCCGGGTAGCTCAGTTGGTAGAGCAGCGGATTGAAAATCCGCGTGTCGGTGGTTCGAATCCGCCCCCGGGCACCATCAGCTTGTCCGCCGACACCCGCTGAAGCTTGAAAAAACCCCAGAAATCTGCCATTAAGAGCACTGGCTTACCCGCCAGCGCTCGCCAATGACCGCCCATACGCGGACAACATTGGGGGCCTTTTGGGGGGCCTATTGGAAAAGCTGATTTTGAAAGGCCCCCAAATGGCACTGACTGATACCGCGATCCGCGCATTGAAGCCCGCCGCGAAGGACTACAAGGCATCGGACGAAAAGGGCCTCTATTTGCTCGTCACACCGACCGGCGGGCGACTGTGGCGGCTCAAGTATCGCTCCCCCGGCGGCGTCGAGCGCAAGCTGTCATTGGGGGCCTATCCGGACGTTGGCTTGAAGGACGCGCGCGACCTGCGCGATGACGCGCGTAAGCTCCTCGCCAGTGGCGTTGATCCAGCCGAGCGCAAGCGACGGGACCGCCATGCGGCGAAGGTAAGCGCCGCCAATTCGTTCGCTGCGGTTGCGCAGGCCTATATTGCAAAGGCCAAACGCGAAGGCCGGGCCGCGCCTACAACTTCAAAGCAGGAATGGCTCTTGAAGCTATTGGACCGCACCTTAGGCCAGCGCCCGGTTGCTGAAATCGAACCGTTTGAATTGCTGGAAGCCGTACGGCGGTATGAAACGACGGGCCGCACCGAAGCATCGCACCGCGCCTTGCAATTCGCCAGCCAAGTATTTCGCTTCGCCATCGCCAATCAAATGGCCAAATTCGACCCGACCCGCGATTTGCGCGGCGCATTGGTAAGCCACAAGACCAAGCATCATGCGGCAATCCTGGAGCCGAAGAAAGCGGGCGAACTGCTTCGCGCAATCGACGGCTATGAAGGTAGTCCGGTGACTCAAATCGCCTTGCAGCTTTCGGCGCTGATGTTTGTGAGGCCGGGTGAACTGCGCCACGCCGAATGGACGGAATTTGATACCGACGCTGCGATCTGGCGCATTCCCGGCGAGAAAATGAAGGGGCGGCTGGAGCATGTCGTTCCGCTTTCAAAGCAAACGCTGGCATTGCTGGAGCGTGCACGCGATCTGACCGGCGATGGCCGTTATGTGTTCCCTTCGATCCGCACCCCTGCACGGCCAATGTCCGAAAACACCGTCAATGCGGCGCTGCGGCGGCTGGGTTACACCAAACACGACATGACCGCGCACGGCTTTCGAGCGATGGCCAGCACGCTGTTGAACGAGTCCGGTAAATGGTCGTCAGACGCAATCGAGCGGGCACTGGCACACAAAGACAGAGACGCAGTGCGCGCCGCCTATCACCGGGGGGCGCATTGGGGCGAACGGGTTGAAATGGCGCAGTGGTGGGCTGATCATCTAGATACACTGCGAACTGGCGCAACTGTGGTGCAAATCGGAGGGCATGCTATCTCTAGGATGTGAAACTGATTCCAACCGGCGAAGCGCTGAGCTTCCTTTCGCAAGCTGCGCCCCGCCCTTGGGTAAATCGCTTCTTATGTTGGATGGCCTTCAACGACGGCCTAAAGGTCTATGCAAGCGAAGGGCGAATCCAGCCTTACTGTTCGGTCGCCGAATTCCATTTTGAGCATCACAATGAAGTTGGCGAGCTTTCCGGCCCAAAAATGGATGATTTTATCCGCCAACACTATGGCGAAGAAATGGCAAATCGCATTGTGGGCAAGGCCTTGCATGATCGGTTTGATGATGATCCTAATGTCTGGGGAGAAGCCGATGAACCCGTAGTGGTGGATGTCGGATTTTTCCTGCTGTCGGAAGAAATTGATTGGGAGTTCGGTCGCCTAACGGCGAAAGATGTTGATGGTCACGGGGCATTATTCGACCTTTTTTTCTGGGATCAGGCGGACCATCTGGGATCATCGCTTCATAAGCCTTCATATGATGCCGACATGTCCGGATTGAAATTCGACTTTAGTGAAATTGAGCTGTTGCTGCCGAGCGCGACCTTGCAACAATCGTTTTCTTTCGCCCCCCCGAAAAATTCCCGCCAATCCCAAATCGGTCGACCGGCCAGATGGGATTGGGAAGGTGCGATGGTTGCTGTTGTTGCGGAAGCACAGCGACCAGATGGTTTGCCGACTGGCCACGGGGCGCAGGCACGCATTGAAGAAATGATCGCAGCTTGGTTTACCAACCAAACGGGAGATTGCCCGGCTCCGAGCCAAGTGCGGCAACGTGCCGCAAAGATCATGAACCGGCTTGAAAGGCCTGAAACGCCGGAAACTGATTAGCGGCCTTTTAGCGGGTTTCAGGCCGAAGTCGCTCCGTTCCTTCGCTTAAGCTTGGACACGTTCACTGGCACCCGCCAGTCGCGTCGGAGAACAGGACAATGGAGCGCCTTGCTTACTCAATCAATGATACCGCCCGGACGCTAAGCCTTGGGCGCACTTCAATCTATGCGATGATCGCCGATGGGCGGCTGGAAGCATTCAAGCTGGGGCGGCGCACCTTGATCCGCGCGGAATCGGTCCGGCGGCTCGTCGCTGGCGAGGGCTAGGGGCGATGGCCGCCAAGCGGGTCAATCCAAACTCGGTCAAGTTGCACTACAGCTACAGCGTTACCGAGCTGGCACGCTGTTGCGCCGTTCACAAGAACACCATCGGCAACTGGCAGGCTGACGGTTTGAAGCCAATCGACAGCGCCCGACCGGCGTTGTTTCAGGGGGCAGCTGTCCGCGATTTTCTACGCCAGCGCAATGCCAGCCGGAAATGCCCAAGCGCACCCGGCATGATCTATTGCGTGCGTTGTCGCCAATCGCGCCGCCCTGCCCTTGGAATGGTCGAATATGTGGCCCGGACACCGACCAGCGGCAACCTGCGCGCGCTTTGCGAAGCGTGCGAAGCTGGCATGAATCGCAGCGTGCGAAAGGCCGACCTGGCCAAGGTCATGCCCGATTGGGCCACTTCCAAATAGCGGATGGCCAGCCAAGCCTAGTTAGGCGCAGCGAACCTTCCCCCAATTGTGACTTCGAAAAGGACGAAAATTCGATGGCAAACCACAATGCAGCGAACGAGCGGATCAAGCGTCGCTACTTCGCCTATCTGACCGGCGCGCATGGCCGCGATCAAGCCACCGTCGATGCCGTGGCGAGATCACTGTCGCGCTTCGAAGACTATACGCGGGCGCGTGAATACGCCAAATTCCGGCTTGAGCAAGCGGTGGGCTTCCGGGTGAAGCTGAGCGAAGAACGAAACGCCCGCACGGGCGCGCAGCTAAGCAAAGCAACCATGCTTTCCACCCTGCGCGATCTGCGCGCTTTCTTTTTCTGGCTGGCCGACCAGCCGGGCTTCAAATCCCGAATTCAGCATAGCGATGCCGACTATTTCAGTCTGAGCGACAAGGACGTTGCGATTGCGCAGGCGCGGCGGGAGAAGACCGTGCCGACTATCGCGCAAGTCGAGCACACCTTGCGGTCAATGTCGGTGGCAACGGTGCTGGAGCGCCGCGACCGCGCCTTGATCGCATTCGCTGCGGTCACTGGTGCGCGGGTCGATGCGTTGGCCAGTTTCCGGCTGGGTCACGTCAACCTTGCGGGCGGCTATGTCGAACAGGACGCGCGAACGGTGCGGACCAAATTCGCCAAGACCTTCCGGACCTATTTCATGCCGGTTTGCAAAGGTGCGGAGGCAATTGTGACCAAATGGATTGGCGAACTGGATCGCGACCATTTTTGGGGGTCGGCCGACCCCCTCTTCCCGGCAACCAAAATGGGCTTGGGCGAGGGCGGCGGTTTTGCTGCGTTGGGGTTGGCGCGCCACGGCTGGGCGACAACCAATCCGATCCGCGACATATTCAAGCGGGCCTTCGCGCTGGCCGATCTGCCGTATTTCAACCCGCACAGTTTCCGCGACATGCTGGTGCGCCATGCGATGCAATTGAATCTGCCCGTCATGCAGATGAAGGCGTGGTCGCAGAACCTGGGCCATGCCGATCTGATGACGACGTTCACCAGTTACGGTGCGGTGCCCGTGCATAAGCAAGGCGAGCTGATCCGCGAACTTGGCAGTCCGCCCACGCCATTCGATCCTGCGATGATCGCGCAAGTCGTGGCAGTGATGCAGAAAATGACGGGTGACGGCATGCCATAGCCGCTTGGCGACCAGCCGCCGACGCTGCTAAGTCCCCGTTGCATTATCTGCCGATTTAATTGGGGGAAGGGTCGCGTGACCGATCACTACGAGAGTCTGTCGCAATCCCAACTGGTCAATCTGTTGCGCAAACGCGATGGCGAAAAGAAGTTGGGCCTTGTGTGGGAGCGGAGCGAAATCGAGGCGGACGCCGCTATCGACGCCAACTTCATTGCCTGCGCTATTGACCCGGCCCTGTCGGACGGCGCGGCACCGTGGCGAAATCTGGTGATCGAAGGCGACAATTACGACGCGCTGCGCTGGCTGCGCATGACGTATGCACACCGGGTAAAGTGCATCTACATTGATCCGCCCTATAACACCGGGAACAAGGATTGGGTCTATAACGACCACTACATCGACCCGAACGACCGCTATCGCCATTCGACTTGGCTGGAGTTTCTTTATCGGCGGCTAGAACTGGCGCGCGACCTGTTGGCCAACGACGGCGTGATCCTTGTTTCGATCAATGACGAAAACCGCGCCAAGCTCGAAATGCTAATGGATGAAGCCTTGCCGGGAATGCGGCTGGGCACATTCGTTTGGCGGACGCGAGTTGGCGGAAATGATAAAAAGGGCGCATTCCTTTCAGATAATCACGAACACGTTCTAGCCTATGCAAAGCCGGAGTTTCGGTTCGGAGGGACGGAAAAGACTTTCGATTTATACAAGCATTGGGATGAAGTTAAGTCTGACTGGTACCGAACGGGTGGCGACCTGACAAAAGCCCACAATATGTCAGAGAGAAAAAATACTTACTACCCATTGCATGATCAAAATGAAGATATTTGGTATCCATGTAATCCAGATTCAGTATGGCGGTATTCGTCAAAGAAGGGTCCGGCGGCAAAAATTAGAACGCGGTACATGGAAGATTTTATTGCGGATGGTTATATCTATTTTCCGTTAGATCAGCGCGTCGTCGTGTGGAACTCACGCGAAGAGTTGGATGCGGCAATCGCTGCTAAAGATGTTCCGGGCAGTGGTAATGCGCCCTTCTTGCGGGCTGACTTGCCGGACCTTGATTTTTGGATTGGAAAGAAGGTTGGGTTCGGAACGCCTTCACTCAAGCGATACAAAAGCGAATTGAAAACGCCTACGCAGCCCCTGTCTAGTTGGGTCACGCCAAGTTTCGAGAAGGACACAATTTCCGGCATTGATGGCAACGAGATCGTGGCGGGAACTAACATCGAAGCGGCAAAGACGATAAAGGAAGTCTTCGGTGAAAAGGCCTTCAATTATGCCAAGCCGGTTTCCCTGATCCGCGAACTGGTCCGTCAATCGACCAGCTACGATGATCTGGTCGTCGATTTTTTCGCTGGGTCCGCAACCACGGCCCAAGCGGTTATGGAAGTGAATGCAGATGATCAGGGATCGCGCCGTTTCATAATGGTATCGTCCACCGAAGCCACCGCCGCCGATCCCGACAAGAACATTTGCCGCGATATAACCGCCGAACGCATCCGACGCTTGAACGCGGCGACGACCGGGAAATATGCCGATCTGTCTGCTGAATTTGCCTATCTGCGCACGCGGGAAATCGACTTCGACGCACTCAATTTGAGCCTTGCTCCAACCGAAGTCTGGACCGCGCTAAAGGCCATGCACGGCCTGCCGTTAACCCCCTATGTCAGTGGTGCGGCATGGAATGAATACACGGTCGACGGGGTGACACTGATCCTTGCCGACCGCACCGATGACGCCCTGATCGACCGGTTACGCCAACTGGCCACAGCTCGCGTCAACGCCTTTGTCTATAGCTGGACACCGGGCCAACTGAAAACCGCGCTAGGGCCGGTCGATTTCGAAATCCGCCCGGTTCGTGAAACTCTGGTCAAGCGGTTCCAACAATGAACGCCAGCCCGACATTTCAGGGCCCGACCCTTCACAGTCTTGCAGATTTTCAAAGCGAAGCTGTCGATGCCCTTGGCGCGACCATCCTGCGCGTGGCCGAACATATCGACACGCGCCCCGATCATCGGCGCGAAATCGCCCTGAAAAGCGGCGCGATGTTGCTCCAAGCGCCCACTGGTTCGGGCAAAACATTGATACTGGGCCGCACTATCGAAAGCGCCATTGGCAAATTGTCGATGAAATGCGTCTGGTTCTGGTTTGCCCCCTATTCCGGCCTTGTCATGCAAACCCAAGACAACCTTGCCGACCAGTGCCCCGGCATACGCTTGCGCGATCTGTCCACCGACCGGACCGCAAGCGGCCTGCGTGATGGTGATGTCTTCGTCCAGACGTGGAGCGCGGTCGCTGCAAATAACAAGGACGCAAGGAAGGTCCGGCGGACGCGGGAAGATACGCTATCGCTTGACGACATGCTGGCAACGCTGCGCGCGGACGGGGTTGCCATTGGCGTGGTGATTGACGAAGCACACCTCAATTTCGGTGTTTCAGCGGGGGCCGCCGCTTCGTTTTATCTTGACGTGCTGCAACCCGATTTCACTTTGCTGGCCACCGCCACGCCGAACGACGAAAAGCTGATCGCCTTCGAAAAGGCGGCTGGGGTTGAAGTGCAAAGCCGGGTCGTAGTGGAACGGGGCCGGGTCGTGCAAGCGGGGCTGAACAAGTGGGGCCTGATGCTGGGCTATCTGCGGATGAACCCCGGCGACGAAGCCCTGATCGATTTTGAACAGGCGACCCTAACCGCTGGCTGGACGCAACACCGGCAGATTTGCGGGCGGCTGGACGAAAAGGACATTGGCGTCGTTCCCTTGATGCTGGTTCAGGTCGAAGACCAGACGACTGGCGGCGAAGACCCAGTTGCGCGGGTAAAAAACAAGCTTCTGGAAATCCCCGGCATTCGCGACGACATGATCGCGGTGCATACGTCTGGCCAGCCGGACGCCGATTTTCACATGATGGCTTACGACCATTCCAAGCAAATACTTATATTCAAGGTTGCGGTCGCCACCGGCTTTGACGCCCCCCGCGCTTGGACCCTGGTATCGGTTCGTCCCAATCGCGGCACCGGCTTTGGCTTGCAGATTGTCGGTCGGATCATGCGTGTGCATCCGCTAGTTCGCCCAATGCACGGGCGGGACGCCTTGCTCGACAAGGGCTATGTGTTCCTGACTGATCCTGACATGCAGGCCGGACTTAGCGCCGCTGTCGACGAATTAAAGGCGGTTCGGCAAAGCTTGACCGTGCTGTCCGATCAACTGGACGTCGTAGAATATGGCTTTTCGCCCGCTTCTCAACCTTCGTTGGTGTCCGACTCACACCGTTTGAACGCGTTCATTCCCGCCCCGCCTGCGGATGATGTTGATCGCCAAGCCCGGCTGGATATTTTGATCAACGAAGGCACCATCGATGCCGAAGTGCGCGGCATGGCCCCGGATTTTGTGGACCGCGCCATTGTAGCTGGGGAGACGGCGCGTATTGCCTGCCAAACGCCCCTTTTCGGCAATCTGCCCGAACACAACGGGCCAAGCGCAACGCCGAAGCCGACCAAGCAAACCGCCTATCGTCTGAAACGCGAACTGGGCCTGCCCGCCGCACTTTGGCAGGAATATCCTCTCGACTATCGCGAACTGAGCGACCCGGTCTTTCTGAGCGACGTATCAAATGCGTTCTGCGATAATTCGGCGCTAGTCGGGAAGCTGGGGCAAACCCAAAGCTTGGCGACTATGAGTCTGCGCGACTTGTTCAACTTTGGGGAAGAACGCGAGGTTTCGCTCAGCCTCAAGATATCGAACGCCCGCGTTGCCGAGCGCGCGCAAGCAGCATTCAATTTCAATGACTCGATCGATCCGCGCCTTCTTGAGCGAGCACTAATCGCAGCTTTGAGGGCACGGGCAGAACAAGGCGGCTATGCCTTCACCGATCAGGATTTGCGTCGCACAATTCAGCTTGCTGCCATGCGGGAACCGGAAGCCCTGATTTCGGCGATTAAGGAAGAACAGGGCAAACGCGCCCGGCTGGATAACTCCATCCCCATTCCAGAAGCCATTTTCGATCTTGCGGACCTACCACCTGCCCAGAAGGGATCACACGGAATCTTCCCAAGCGGAATGAACAAGCCCGAACGAGCATTCGCCGAAATGCTCGACACGGAAACTTCGGGCACTGTGCAATGGTGGCTTCGCAACCCCGGCAGCGAGCTTTGGGCAACGCGCATGATGCTGCCGACAGGCAAACGTTTCTTTCCCGACTTTGTAGTGGGCATTAAGGGCAGGACGACGCGTGACGGTATCGCCTTGGTTGAGATCAAAGACGATGGCGAAGACGGGCGGCTGCACAGTGACAAGAACCGCCTGAAAATTCAGGTGCAGCACCGGGAGTATCGAAACGTCTTTTGGAGCTATGAGTCGGACAAGGGATTTGTGCAGCTGGGCTTCAATGAAGCGCTGAATATGATCCAGCCGTTGCGCCCGTTTGACATTGCCCGAATGGTGTTACTCCACAACTAAATCGTCGATAGATCGAGCCGTTGGGGGCCTATTTGGGGGCCGTTCAGAAACCGCACTCTATTTTTTGTATTATAAATCAATGAAATGACTGACTTATTCGAATCCGCCCCCGGCACCACTAATCCTTAAGCTTGCGCCACGCTGCCAGCGCCCGTGCGCGCGCCTCTGCGTGCCCGATCAGTTTGGCCGGATAGCCGCGCACCGGCAGCGCGGGGTCGTGAATTTCACCGTCGGACAAGTGCGCCAGTTCGGGCACCCATTCGCGGATGTAGGCCGCTGCATCGAACTTGGGCGATTGGCTGAGCGGGGCCATGATCCGCACGAACATCTGCGCGTCGATCCCGCTGCCTGCGGACCATTGCCAGTTGACCGCGTTGGAGCCGTAGTCGGCATCGACCAGCGTATCCCAGAACCACTGCTCGCCGCGCCGCCAGTCGATCAGCAGGTGCTTGATCAGGAACGAGGCCGCGATCATCCGCACGCGGTTGTGCATCCAGCCCGAGCGCCACAGCTGGCGCATCCCGGCATCGACGATCGGATAGCCGGTGCGGCCCTGCTGCCATGCGGCAAGGTCGGCCTCAGCCTCATCGCCGCTGCGCCACTCGAGCCCTTCGAACTGGGGTTTGGCGTTGGTGCCGCCGTAGTCGGGCAACTGCATTATGACGTTCTGGGCATAGTCGCGCCAGCCCAGCTCACCCAGGAAGGTGCTGATGGAGCCGCCCTCGGCCGCAACCCGATGCCACACTGTCGCGGGCGATATCTCGCCGAAGTGGAGATGCGGGGAAAGCCGCGAGGTGCCTTCTTTCGACGGCAGATTGCGAGTGTCTGCATATGATTTGCCGGTTCGTGCAAAGTCTTGCAGCCGATCTTCGGCGCCCACTTCGCCCGGGGACCACTCGGAGCGGAAGCCGCCCGCCCAATCGGGACGAGCAGGAAGCAGACCCCAATCTTCGAGCCGGTCCGACGCGGGCCATTGATCAGGCGCGGTGATGTTGTCCGGCGCGGCTTGCGGCCCCGGCGGCGGCAACACCTGCTCCTGCAAGGCGCGCCAGAACGGGGTGAAGATCTTGAACGGCGTGCCTCCGCCAGTCACCACCGAACCTGCCGGAGCGAGGTAATTGCCGTGGTGCAGATGCAGCATGAGCGCTTTGGCCACCACGCGCTCAGCATTGCGCCACCACGGCTCGTAGTGGTGCAGCGCGTGGACTTCGCTTGCCCCCAGTTCGGCGGCTAGCGCGGGCAGCACATCGGCGCAGTTGCCGCGCCGCAGGATCAGCCGCGAGCCGCGCGCTTCGAGCGCCGCATTCAGGCTGGCGAGCGAATGGTGCAGCCACCACCGGCTTGCCCCGCCCATACGCCGGTGCTGCGGGGTCTCGTCGTCGAGCACATAGACCGGCACGACCGGCCCTGCCGCGCAGGCTGCCAGCAGCGCGGCTTGGTCGGCCAGCCGCAAGTCGCGGCGCAGCCACAGGATTATCGGAGCCCTCACGCTTGTTCCTTTCCACCCGGTGGAGCAAGGCAGACCAGCGTCGCCACCGCAGTGCCGAGGCATAGTTGCCACGGGAAGGCGATGGTACCCAGCCATTGGGGCAGGTGCAGCGCGCTCACCAGATAAGGCTGGCAGCAGGCCACGGTGACGAACCCGGCGATCAGCGCCGCGATCACCGAACCCGTCGAACCACGGCGCGAGAACAGCGCGGTGAAATAGACTCCGAGCAGCCCGGCATAGGCAAACACCATCACTTGCAATGCGAATTCCAGCAGCGGCTTGTCGCTGGCGCGCTGCCAGTAAAAGCTGAGCACTGCAAAGCCGAACATCGCGAGCCCGGCCAGCGCCATGCCCCAGCGTCCCGCCCGCACGAAATGACGCTCCTCCGCCCCGCCGCGCCGGTCTTTCCACGGGCGGTAGAAATCCTGCACCATCACGCTGCTCATCGCATTGAGTGCGGAGTTGGTGGTGGCAATCGCGGCGGCAAAGACCCCGGCTGTGACCAACCCGCGCAAGCCCGGCGGCAGCTGGGTCAGAATGTAATGCATGAAAGTGCTGATCTTCTGCCCCTCGAACGTGGAGCCGAGCGTGAGCACGCGCCCACCCATCAGCTCGGGGCGCTGGTAAACCACGTGAAGCAGCAGCCCGATGGTGATGAACATGAACACCACCGGCAGCGTGGCGAACAGCGATAGGATCAGTCCGCGCACGCCGGTTTTGGCATCTTTGGAAGCGAGCAGCCGCTGGGTTACGTCCTGATCGGTCCCGGTCGAGGCGATGTATAGCAGCGAGACCCCGAAGATCACCGCAGGCATGGCGAAGGGCTTGGCTGGGTCGGTCGACCAGTCGAACAACCGCAACTTGTCTATACCGCCCGGACTGTGCTTGAGGCCCTCGATAATCGCGGAGGTGGGAGCCGGGATGCTGGTCCACAGCCACACCAGAACTGCCAACGCCGCACCGACATAAACCACAAACTGAATGAGGTCATTGAGGATCACCGAGCGCAAGCCGCCCGCGAAAGTGAAAGCGAAGGCCGCGATCATCACCAGCGCGGCGGCGATCACGATCCCGCTGGCATCCACGCTGGCAAACATCACCATAGCCACTGCGATCGCCGCGAGATAAACCCGCGCGCCGCCTGCAAACACGCGGCCCACCAGGAACATCAGCCCCGCCGCGCGCATTGCCCGGCGCGAGAAGCGCACTTCGAGCAGTTCGTAAACCGTGGTCGCGCGGATCGCATAAAACCGCGGGATCAGGAATTTGGCGACGAACAGCGCGCCGATCAGACCGCCGATATTGCCCGACAGGTACGTGTAATCGTTGCGGAAGCCGTAGTCTGGCCCGCCGAGGAAAGTCGCTGCACTTTGCGTGGCCGAGAGTACCGAGATCGCCGCCATCCACGCCGGGATCGTGCCGCCCGCAAGGAAGTAATCGCGCGTGCTCTCCGCGCGGCGCGGGCGGAACAGCCACCCCCCGGCGAACAGCACCAGCGTGTAGAGCCCGATCACCACCCAATCGAGCAAGGCAAAGGTTGAATGCATGACGCTGGGTGACAAGTTTCCGCGCTACTTGCAACAGCCGCCGGTTTGCGGCGTTGTGTGCAACATGGAACACAACCGCCCTGCCGAGACGCTCGTCCTCCCGCCGCGCGGCTGGCGCATTACCCCTCGCCACGCGCTGATAGCCGCACTGGTTTGCTGGGTAGGGTTCGCGGTCACCGTATGGCTGGTGCTGGGAAACCAGTTGGGCAGCTTTGATAGCGCCGGACTGCAATATTTTCGCGCTGGCCCCGATGCGGTTCCGTGGGGGCCGCCAGCGGTGCTCGAAGCGGTGCGGGACTGGACGGCGCTCGGCGGTGTGCTGCTGCGCAACCTGTTCGCGCTGATCACCATTGCCGCACTGCTGCTAGTCCGGTTGCGGCGTGAGGCGACCTTGCTGGCGGTCACGATCCTGAGCGGCTGGGTGGTCAACACGCTGATCAAGGCCGCCGTCGGCCGCCCGCGCCCGACCATCGTATCGCACCTGGTCGAGGCTGGTGGATCGAGTTTCCCGAGCGGGCACAGTTTCAATTCGGCGGTGGTCTACATGGGCATCGCGCTGGCGCTGGCCTCGCTCAGCGGGCGGCACGGGGTGCGCTGGAGCCTGATCGCGGGCGCGGCACTGGTCACCGCGCTGATCGCGCTCAGCCGGGTCTGGCTAGGCGTGCATTACCCCAGCGACGCGATCGCCGGCTGGCTCGGCGGCATGGCCTGGGCGCTCACCGCCTCGGCGCTGCTCTATCGCCCCGCGCGCACACTGGCCGACAGCGCCGCGCCCGCGATCGAGGCGGCCACGCCGGGTGAATTGCAGCAGTAGATTGGTTCACACGTTCGACAAAGGCCCTTGGTCAGACTCATTGACCGTCCAGGTCTGCCCCTTGGCGAGCAGCTTGGCGAGGTCGGTGCTCTTGCCTGAGCGCGCCACAGCATCTTGCCCGAGCACAGCCTCGTCGTAGGTCGGGCGCGGATCATCGTAGAGAACGCCAAGCGCCATCGGGAACGGGCCGAACGGCATTTCGACCAGCATATGCGCGATCGAGCGGTTGGTGACGTCGTGAACGATCACGCCGGCCGCCTGCCAATCGCCGTCAACCACATCCACCACCTTGAGCGTCAGCTTTTCGACATCGAGCGCGATGCCTTTCGTATCCCCGGTCTTGGCATTGCCGAACAGCATCGGCTCGCCCTGCTTGAGCCACAACTGGCGATCTTCGGCACCCTTGGGGGCGGCAAATTCCTCGAACACGTCCTTGTTGTAAACGATGCAGTTCTGGAAAATCTCGACGAATGCCGCGCCCTTGTGAGCGTGCGCGGCCTTGAGCACTTCGGGCAGGTTCTTCGATACGTCGAAACCGCGCGCGATAAACCGCCCGCCCGCGCCCAGCGCGAAGGCTGCCGGGCTGGCCGGGCGATCGACCGAGCCCAGCGGCGTCGTCGGGCTTTGCGTGCCGACCCGGCTGGTAGGGGAATATTGCCCCTTGGTCAGCCCGTAGATCTCGTTGTTGAACAGCAGCACCTGGCAATTCAAATTGCGCCGCAGCAGGTGCATCGTGTGATTGCCGCCAATCGACAGCCCGTCACCGTCGCCGGTGACGATCCACACGTCGAGTTCGGGATTGGCGAGTTTAATGCCCGTGGCAAACGCAGGCGCGCGACCGTGGATGGTGTGGAAGCCGTAGCTTTCGATGTAATAGGGGAACCGGCTCGAGCAGCCGATCCCGCTGACGAACACCGTCTTCGCCGGATCCGCGCCCAGCTCCGGCAAAGTCCGCTGCACCGCCTTGAGGATCGCATAGTCGCCGCAACCCGGGCACCAGCGCACCTCCTGATCGGACTCCCAGTCCTTGAGCGTGGTCGGCACGGCTATGGTGGTCATTTCGTTCATGGGTTGGCGCTCTCAATGCTGGGCAGCTGCGCGGCGTTAGGCGGCACTTCGCCGCCGCCGGCGTTGCTGGGTGCCCCGTCGAAATAGGTGGCGATCGCGGCTTCGATTTCGGCGATCGCAAACGGCTGCCCGCTGGTCTTGTTGAGCGGTTTCGCGTCGACGAGGAACTGATCGCGCAGCACTGTCTTGAACTGGCCGGTGTTCATCTCGGGGACGATGATGTGCTCGTAACCCCGTAGCAAGTCACCCAGATTTGCCGGGAGCGGCCAGACGTGGCGGACGTGGATGTGGCTGACGTCAATGCCTTTGGCGCGGGCGCGGCGCACCGCCTGGTGGATCGGGCCGAAGCTGCTGCCCCAGCCGACCACCGCGAGCTTGCCGCTGGTTTCGCCCAAGGCCACGGTCTGCGCGGGGATGGAGTTCGCAATTCCATCGACCTTGGCCTTGCGCGCATCGGTCATGGTCTGGTGCGCCCCAGGGCTGTAATCGAGGTTGCCAGTGCCGGGGTTTTTCTCGATCCCGCCAATCCGGTGCGTCAGGCCGGGCGTGCCCGGCTTGATCCACGGCCGGGCGCCCTTGTCGTCGCGGGCATAGGGCAGCAGCGTGCCGTCCGGGCCGTTACGCTCCGTCAGGAAGGTCACCGGGAACGGCGCATAGCTCGCGGGATCGGGGACCAGCCACGGTTCGGCCGCGTTGGCGATATAGCCGTCGGTCAGCAGGATCACCGGGGTCATGTACTGGGTGGCGATGCGGCAAGCCTCAATCGCGCAGTCGAACGCGTCAGACGGGCTACACGCCGCGACCACCGGGATCGGAGTGTCGCCGTTGCGGCCGTAGATTGCCTGATAAAGGTCGCTCTGCTCGGTTTTGGTCGGGAGCCCGGTCGAGGGCCCGCCGCGCTGCGAATTGACGATCACCAAGGGCAGTTCAGTCATCACCGCGAGGCCCATTGCCTCGGTCTTGAGCGCGATGCCGGGACCCGAGCTGGAGGTCACCCCCAGCTTGCCCGCATAGCTCGCGCCGATCGCGGCCCCGATGGCGGCGATTTCATCCTCGGCCTGGAAAGTGGTGACGCCAAATTCCTTGAGCCGCACAAGGCTGTGCAGGATCGAACTGGCGGGCGTGATCGGGTAGCCGCCGAAGAACATCTCGAGACCCGCCAGCTGCGCGCCAGCGACCAGTCCCAAGGCGACCGATTCCGCGCCGGTGATCGTGCGGTACAGCCCCGCCTTCGCCGCCGCCGGATCGACGTGAACCTTGTGCAATTGCCCGCCCAGCTCAGCGGTCTCGCCATAGGCATGTCCGGCGTTGAGCGCCGCAATGTTGGCATCGGCCAGCACCGGCAGCTTGACGAATTTGGCCTTGAGCCAGTCGATCAAGGGCTCGCGCTCACGGTCGAACATCCACAGCGCCAGGCCGAGCGTCCACATGTTCTTGCAGCGCAGCGCTTCCTTGTTGCCCAGCCCATACGGCTTGACCGATTCCATCGTCAGCGCGGAAATATCGAAGGCCAGCACCTGCCATTTGGCCAGGCTGCCATCGTCGATTGGGCTGACATCGTACTTCGCCTTGTCGAGGTTGCGCTTGGTGAACTCGCCGGTGTCGGCGATGATCAGGCCGCCGGGCTTGAGCGCATCGACATTGGTCTTGAGCGCCGCCGGGTTCATCGCCACCAGCACATCGGGCGCGTCACCTGCGGTCTCGATGTCGGTCGAGCCGAAGTTGATCTGGAACGCCGAAACCCCGAACAGCGTGCCCTGCGGCGCGCGAATTTCGGCGGGAAAGTCGGGGAAAGTCGCAAAATCGTTGCCCGCCAGCGCGCTGGAAAGCGTGAACTGCCCGCCGGTCAGCTGCATCCCGTCGCCCGAATCCCCGGCGAACCTGACGACAACGGCTTCGGGGTGGTTGGAAACGGAGACTTCGGGTTCGGCGACTAGGCTGGCCATGTATCTTCCTTGCGAGGCGCGATAAAGCGGCCATATCTGGCTGCCCGGCGCGCCTTGTCCCCTCACGTGATGCGGCGCAATCAAGAAAAACTGCTGCGCCGCCAATTTGCTGCTCGACAAGAGAAGTGTGGAACGCCCTAGTCAAGTGGCAATTCGCCATTTAACCTCTCGTTTAAACCACAAAAAGAGAGGATTTCCAATTGGCCGACGATTCGATTTATGTGCGCCCGGAAGTCGCCGGATTCCTTGCGCTGATCAACTCCATGCCCGCGCCAGAGGCGATGATCCCGGTGGAACAGCGCGCCGGTTACCTGGCGCTCAAAGCCATGACCGAAGCCGATCCGCGGCCCATGGCGGTGATCAAGGACCTGACTTGCCCAGGACCCGCAGGCCCGATCCCGGTGCGGTTCTACGATGTGCGTGAGAGCCGCGAGCCTTCACCCGTCATCCTGTTTTTCCACGGCGGCGGCTATGTGATCGGGGATCTCGATACGCATAATTCACTGTGCACCGAATTGTCGCACGTGCTCGATCTGCCGGTGCTGGCGGTCGACTACCGGCTCGCGCCCGAAGCGCCCTTCCCCGCCGCGCCCGATGATTGCGAGGCCGCCGCGCGCTGGCTCGCCGCAAGCCCGACCGAATTGGGCCGCACGGTCACGGGCCTCGTCACGATCGGCGGCAGCGCTGGGGGCAACCTCGCCACGGTCACCGCGCGCGCCCTGTGCGACCAGCCGGCCGCTGCGCCGATGCTGCTGCAGGTTCTGCTCTATCCCGCGACCGACGAATCGCAGGACGGCTCGATGGAAACTTTTGCCGAAGGGCATTTCCTCACGAAAGCCGCGATGGACTGGTTTTACGCACTATATGAGCCTGAAAGCGGCAACCCGCGCGCCTTCCCGCTGCTCGCCGATGCAAAGGGCATGTGCCCGGCCATTGTCGCCACTCCGGGTCTCGATCCGCTGCAAGATCAAGGTCGCCGGATGGCGACCAAGCTGGTCGAAGCGGGGGTCGATACGCTCTATCTGCACCTGGCCGGGCTGACCCACGACTTTTCCACCACGCGTAAGGCCTTGCCCAGCGCGCAGGCGGACATGGAAAAGATCATGGGTGCAATGAAGTTGATGTTGGGGCGTTGATGTTTGTGCGCTGATCGGCCAAGGGCGCGGCGATGAGCGATGAAACAGCCAATCTTCCGTACCGCCCCTGCGTCGGGGTCATGCTGGTCAACGGCCAGGGACTGGTTTTTGTCGGCCGGCGGATCGATACCCGCGGCCAGCCAGATGAAGGCGGCGTCTATTGGCAGATGCCGCAGGGCGGAATTGATGAAGGCGAGGACATCCACGCCGCCGCGTACCGCGAATTGACCGAAGAGACCGGGGTCTTACCCGAACACGTCACCTTGCTCGCGCAGACCCGCGAGGAATTGTTTTATGACTTGCCCGAAGATCTGATCGGCAAGTTATGGAAAGGGCGCTTTCGCGGCCAGCGGCAGCACTGGGTGCTCGCGCGGTTTGGTGGGGACGACAACCACATCCGGCTTGACGCGCATGATCCAGCCGAGTTCGAGGACTGGAAATGGGTCGATCCCGAGTTGCTGCCAGACCTTATCGTTCCATTCAAGAAACGGGTTTATCGCACTGTTCTGGATGAATTTCGCGATTTGATCTGACGGTCAGTTGCTCGTCACTTCGGGCTTCACTTCGATTTGCGCCGCCGTCACCACGGGGGGCGCCGGGCCGCGCGCGATGGCTGCGCTCAAGGTTTGCGCTGGCGCACATGATTTGCTGCCACACAGCTGTTCAAGCCGCGCGAGGTTAAGCTTGGCCTTCTCGACCGCGCCCTTTTCAACCAGCGCTTCACCTTCACCGGCGATGGCGTACTGGTTGGTGGGATCGAGCTTCATGGCCACGCGGTAATAGCGCAATGCTTTGCCCTGCATGCCCTCCTTGCGCGCTGCTTCAGCGAGGTTGAGGTAAATCGCAACATGCCCCGGTTGGATCGCCAGTGCCGCTTCGAAATCGGCTACCGCGTCCTCGATACTGCCCGCCGACAGGGCGGTGCGGCCTTGCTGGACCAACGCACCGGCCCGCGGATCGAGCGGGACGGGCGGTGCGCCAAAGCCAGTGCTGGCCGTAAGCAACGCCGCCAGTGCGAGCGCCAGGGCGGCCGGAGTATAACGCATGATCTGCTCCTTGAGCGTTAGCATTTGCGGCTCTGTTATCATGGCGAAACAAAACAGGCGATGAAAAATCCGTCGGTTGCGTCATGCAAAGGGGTCAGCCGCAGGCCCCGCCCGCGCGGGATTCCGGCAGGCACATCCGGCATTCGTGCGCGCCAATCGGGGTGCCGTTGGAGAAATCCCTCAGCTTGATCGGCACCCTCTGCGTCGAGCAGCGAACAAGTGACGTAGAGCAGCCGCCCGCCGGATTTGACCAGCGTGGCCGCAAGATCGAGCAGCCGCGCTTGCAGTGCCGTCAGCCGCGCCAGTTCGGCCCCGTTCAACCGCCAGCGCGCCTCGGGATTGCGCCGCCAGGTGCCGGTGCCCGAGCACGGCGCATCGACCAGCACGGCATCGGCCTTGCCCGCCAGATCGGCTAACACGTCTGCCTCACGCCCAGGATTGAGCAGCCTGGTCTCGATGATCATTGCCCCGGCCCGTTCGGCACGCGGGGCTAGCCGCGACATCCGCCCGCGATCGGTATCGGCCGCAATCAGCCGCCCTTTGTTGTCCATCGCAGCGGCGAGCGCGAGGGTCTTGCCCCCGGCCCCGGCGCAGAGATCGACCACAATTTCGCCGGGCCGCGCGGCCACCGCCATGCAGCACAGCTGCGAGCCGGTGTCCTGAACCTCGATCTGTCCGCTTTTGTAGGCATCCCAATGCTCGACCGGGGTTCCGGCGGGGAAACGCAACGCGCCGGGAGCCTGTGTTGGTTCACCGGCGACCGGCAGTTCGCCGACTTCTCCTTTCAGATTGTTGATCCGTAGATCGAGCGGCGCGCGCCCGAGCAAGGCCGCGGCCTCGTCTCCGGCAATTCCGCTGTGTGCCAGCTTCTCCTCCAGCCAGCGCGGCGCTATGCCGCCAACGGCTACCGGCTCGTCTGGCTCAATCGGTTTGGGCGCATGCGGCGACCCATCGAACAGGGTCAGTATCACCGGATCCCACTGCCCCAGCCGCAGCATAGCCGCGCGGCCGCTGAGCGGAATTTCCCCGCAAGCGCGCACCGCGCCGTAAACCAGTTCGCGCACCGCACGCCGATCACCGCTGCCCATATAGCGGCGGGTCTTGAACCATTCGGCGACGATCCGGTCTGCGCTCGCCCCCTGCCCGCGTGCTGCGGCGATGATCAGGTCAAGCAGGTCGATCGCCGACTGGACGCGCGCGGCGGGGGTCATGGTTTACTGCGTCGGATAATTGGGTGCCTCACGCGTGATCGTCACGTCGTGGACGTGGCTTTCGCGCAGGCCGGCATTGGTGATGCGCACGAATTCGGCGCGTTCCTGAAGATCGGATATCGTCGCCGAGCCAGTATAGCCCATCGCCGCCTTGATTCCGCCGACCAGCTGGTGAACGACGTCCTTGGCCGGGCCCTTGTACGGCACCTGACCTTCGATCCCTTCGGGGACGAGCTTCATCTGATCCTTGATGTCCTGCTGGAAATAGCGATCCGCGCTGCCCCGCGCCATCGCGCCGACCGAACCCATCCCCCGGTAGCTCTTGTAGACCCGGCCCTGGTACAAGAAAGTCTCCCCCGGGGCCTCTTCGGTCCCGGCGAGCAACGAGCCGACCATGATCGTGCTTGCGCCGGCTGCCAACGCCTTGGCCGCGTCGCCCGAAGTGCGCAGGCCGCCATCAGCGATGATCGGCACTCCGGAGTCTTTCGCAGCGCGTGCAGCTTCCAGCACCGCCGTCAGCTGCGGCACGCCGACGCCTGCAACCACGCGGGTGGTGCAGATCGAACCCGGCCCGATCCCGACCTTGACCGCATCGGCCCCGGCATCGATCAGCGCCTTGGTCGCAGCGTAAGTGGCCACATTGCCGGCGACGACCTGTGCCGAGTTCGAGAGCCGCTTGACCCGCTCGACCGCGCGGGCGACGTCCTTGTTATGGCCGTGCGCAGTGTCGATGATCACGACATCGCATTCGGCCGCAAGTAGAGCCTCGGTCCGCGCGAAACCCGCATCGCCAATGGTCGTCGCGGCGGCCACCCGCAACCGCCCGGCATGATCCTTGGTTGCCGCGGGATAGGTCACCGCGCGTTCCATATCCTTGACCGTAATCAGCCCGGTGCAATGGAATTGCTCGTCGACCACCAGCAGCTTCTCGATCCGACGCTGGTGCAGCAGCCGCTTGGCTTCATCCTGACTGACCCCGGCGCGGACCGTGACCAGGCCCTCGTGGGTCATCAGCTCGCGCACCGGCTGCTTGGGGTTGTCGGCAAAACGTACGTCGCGATTGGTCAGGATCCCGACCAGCTTGCCGCCCAGTTCGACCACCGGAATGCCCGAAATGCGGTGTGCTTCCATCAGCGCGCGCGCCTCGCCGAGCGTCGCGTCCGGCGCTATCGTGATCGGGTTGACCACCATCCCGCTTTCGAAGCGCTTGACCGCGCGCACTGCGGCGCATTGTTGTTCGATCGTCAGATTGCGGTGAAGCACGCCGATGCCGCCCAGCTGCGCCATGACGATCGCCATGTCGGCCTCGGTCACAGTATCCATCGCCGATGAAATCACCGGGATATTGAGCGCGATCTCGCGCGTCAGCCGCGTGCTGGTATTGGCCATCGAAGGCACAATGTCGGACTCGCCCGGACGCAGCAGAACGTCGTCGAAGGTCAATCCAAGCGGTATCTCGGGAAAAGCCACAGTGCCCCTAACGGTTCGATTCGTGGCGGCCCATGTAAACGCACGCAGCCATAAGGGCTAGGGCCGCCGGGGTACTTTCTTCGGATCGCCGAACCAGCGCACCAGCGCGGTTAGAAATTCGACATCGTCGGCCGCCCCGCCCAATTCCAGTCCGGGCCGCACCACATCGCTCGGGCGGTGGTAATCGGTCTCGAAGAAATGTTCCACCAAGCCCAGGTCCGACCAAGAACTCGAGACCATCACTGCGGGCACATCGTGTTGCAACAACGCCCAGCCATCCTGCCGCTTGACGTAAACGTTGGCTTTCTCGTCGAGCACGACTTTCTTTTTTTGCTGCTTGGCGACCGTAGCGATTTGCAGGTCAAGCCCGGTCAGACCCTTGCCAACCACGCCGAACGGCTGGCCGGCCGGAGCAAGCGCAACGCTGTCAATGTTGAACGCGGCGACAATTTGCGCCAGCGGGATTGGCGGGTTTTCGGCAAAGGCTTGCGCCCCGAGCAGCCCAAGCTCTTCGGCGGTCGTGGCAAGGAAATAGACATCGCGATCAAGCTGCGGGCCTTTGGCAAGCCTCCGGGCAACCTCGATCAGCACCGCGACGCCGCTGGCGTTGTCGATTGCGCCATTGCAGATCAGATGCTCGGCGGGCGGCTGCGCGCAGGTTCCGAAATGGTCCCAGTGCGCCACCAGTAACACCGCGCCCAGTTCGGGCCGCTTGCCCGGCAATTTGCCGATTACATTGTGCGTGTGGATACGGGTCTCGCGACTGGTTGCCTCAAGCGATACGGCAAGATCCAGCGGCATCGGCGCGAAATTGGGTGCGGCGGCTGCCGAAGTCAGACTGGCGAGGGTCTGCTTCGATCCCGTCAGGACTCCACCCAAGGCTGTCGCCGAGATAAATGCATCGATATCGCCGCCGAGTTCCGCTCCAGCCAGCGCGAAGCCTTCTCGCCCGCGCTGCGCTGCGACGTGATCAAAGCTTCGATCGCCGTCAAGCACGGTCAGCACGCCTGACGCTCCGGCAGCGAGCAACGCGCTCTGCCGGGTGCTGTCCTCCCGCCCGCCGTCGAGCAGCAGTGCCACCCGGCCAGCGAGATCAGCGCGCGGCGGAATGACTGCCCCGGTGCCCACGAACAGCAGCGGAGCGTTCTCGATCAGCGCACGCTTGCCCGAAGTGATCACCAACACCTGGTCCTGCGCCACAAACACGCGCTTGCCTTTGCGTGAAAAAACCGCCCGGTGAGTATCGGGCCGGCGGCCGACCAACGTTACTGGCGCGAACCACGGGTGGCCCGGATCGTTGGTGCCCGAGACCAACCCACTATCTGACCAATGCTGGCCAATGTAGCGCAGCGACTTGGCCTCACCCTCGGTCCCCGGTTCGCGCCCCGCATAGGCATCGCTGGCGAGTTCGGTGATATGGCCCAGCAGTTGCAGGCGCAGCGCAGCAGCTTCTCTATCCTGGCGCGAAGCAGCAGCGATCGGGTCAAGCGTCAGCGCGGCTGTAAGCACCCAAAGGAGCAATCGGCTCATCGCTGAAGAGAAACGCTTCATCGCGGTCTAATCACACCAATTGCCCCAATCTCGCAAGCGCGATATGCGATACGCATTGCGATAGTACGAGCCGGTGGCAGGAAAGCTACTCCGGGCTTTCATGCCAGGCGGATCATTCGGCGGTCCAGCCGCCATCCATGCTGATGTTGCTGCCGGTGATCTGCGCCGCAGCATCGCCGCACAGGAACGCGGCCATCGCGCCGACATCTTCGGGCTGGACGAACTGCTTGGTTGGCTGGCGCTGCAGCAGCACATCGTTGATGACCTGTTCGCGGGTCAGCCCGCGGGCCGCCATCGTTCCGGGGATCTGGTTCTCGACCAGCGGCGTCCAGACATAGCCCGGACTTATGCAGTTGGCGGTGATGCGCTGGGTCGCGAGTTCCAGCGCGATTGTCTTGGTCAATCCGGCAAGGCCATGCTTGGCCGCGACATAGGCGCTTTTGAACGGCGAGGCGGTCAGCGAATGCGCGCTCGCGGTGTTGATGATCCGGCCCCAGCCGGCCGCTTTCATGTGCGGGATCGCCAGCCGACAGGCATCGAACGCCGCAGTCAGGTTAAGCGCGATGATCTGGTCCCACTTGTCGACCGGAAACTCATCCACCGGCGCAACGTGCTGCATGCCCGCGTTGTTGACGAGGATGTCGATCGGCCCCGCTCCGGCCATCAAGGCCTCGACCCCGTCGCGGCGCGACAGGTCAGCGGCGATGTGCTGCGCGTTCAATTCATCGCACAGTGCGGCGATGGCGTCCGGCTCGCCAAACCCCGACAGCACCACCTCGGCGCCATCGGCTTTCAGCGCGCGGGCAATCGCCAGACCAATCCCCGAAGTCGATCCGGTGACCAGTGCACGTTTCCCGGCAAGGCTCATATCCGACTCCAAGTGCTTGAAATTTCCGCTATGCTGGTGCCATTGCGGCTTGGCAGACAATTGTCCAGCCCAAGGAGAGAGACCGATGCGCCTTGATGAATTCGATCCCAATTCGGTTAATGTCGAAGACCAGCGCAGCAGCAGCGGCGGCGGCGGATTCCCGGTCGGGCGCGGCGGGCAAGTTGGCTGCGGAACACTGGTGATAGCGCTGGTTCTTTCCTATTTCCTCGGGGTCGATCCCGGGCAAATGCTGGGCGGCTTGCAGCAGGTTGCCCCGCAAGAGCAGAGTGGCGGCCCGGTTGCCGGGACTAACGCCAGCGAAAGCTGTAAGGTCGATCAAGCCAGCCTCGAATCGTGCAACGCGCTGTCGTCGCTCAACAAGACCTGGCAGCCGATTTTCGCCGCCTCCAACATAAAGTTCCAGCCGCCGGGGCTGGTATTTTACCAGAACGTCGGCTCGTCGGGCTGCGGTTCGGCGCAAAGCGCGATGGGACCGTTCTATTGCCCCGAGGACAAGAAGATCTACCTCGACACCGATTTCTACCGGCAGATGGACCAGGAACTGGGGGCAACCGGGCAATTCGCGCGCGATTATGTGATTGCGCACGAATACGGTCACCACATCCAGAAGCTGACCGGGGTTTCCGATCAAATCCGCAGCGCGCAGCAGCAAAACCCGCGCGCGGCCAACCAGCTTTCGGTGCGGCTTGAGCTGCAGGCCGATTGCTACGCCGGGATCTGGGCCGGCAAGAACAAGGACCGGCTCGACAAGGGCGACATGGAAAGCGGGCTGAACGCTGCGCACCAGATCGGCGATGACAACCTGATGCGTAGCGCCGGGCGCAATCCCAATGAAGCTGCGTTCACCCACGGATCGAGCGCGCAGCGGATGGATGCCCTGCGGCGCGGGATGCAAGGCACCGACGATGCCGTCTGCGACGTCTATATGAAGCAATAGCGCTCAGTTCGGCGCGCGGCAGGAACGCTTGGGCGGTTGGCCCGTTACGGGTGCATGTCCACTGTCACCGCACCACCCGCCCTGCGCCTGTTCACAGCCGCGCTGTTTGCCACTTGCATGGTCGGCGCGCTGCCCGCTGCGGCGCAGGACAAGCAAGCCCAGCCGCGCTCGATCAGGGACAAAAACGTCAACGCGGTCGATGTGGTCGCCACCCCGGTCAGCGACCTGGGCCTGCGCAACGGCAAAATCCCCCCGGTGCTCGAAGCTGCGGTGGCCGATCCTTACGACATGGCCGGGGTCAGGACCTGCGCGCAAATCTCGACCCGGGTTAGCGAGCTCGATATGGTCCTCGGCCCCGACCGCGATATTCCGCAGGACCGTGCGGAGAAACTGAGCGCAGGCCGGGTAGCGCAGGCCGCAGTCGGCTCGTTCATTCCATTTCGCGGGATCATCCGCGAAGTCAGCGGGGCCAATTCGCACCAGCGCAAGGTCGATGACGCAGTCGAGGCCGGGACCGCGCGGCGCTCGTTCCTCAAGGGCTACGGACAAGCGCGCGGTTGTCCTTATCCAGCGCGCGAGGTGACCCCGGCCGCACTCGCCGCACTCGAAGCCCAAGCCGCGCGCGACAAGGCGGAAGCGGACCGAGCCAAGGCACAAGCCGAAGCCGACAAGCAGCGCGCCCGCAACCGCTAAGCTTTCCTCGCCGCGGCCACTGCGCTAACGCCGCGCAATGCGGCTGAGCGATTGCCACAATATCGACGATTTCCGCCTTCTGGCGAAGCAGCGACTGCCGTGGCCGGTGTTCGATTACATCGATGGCGCCGCCGATGACGAGCTGACCAAAGCCCGCAATACCAGCGCCTACGACCGCGCCGACCTCGTCCCCGATGTGCTCGCCGGGGTCAGCGAGATCGACACGTCTTGCACCATCCTCGGCCGCAAATCCGCGCTGCCACTGCTACTCTCGCCCACCGCATTGCAACGCGTGTTCCACTGGCAGGGCGAGCGCGCGGTGGTCCGCGCGGCGGAAAAATACGGCCTGTGGTGCGGGATCTCCAGTCTCGCCACGGTGAGCATCGAAGAGATCGGCGCGATGACCACAGCGCCCAAGCTGTTCCAGTTCTATTACCACAAAGATCGCGGGCTCAACCGCAGCATGATCGAACGCTGCCAGGCGGCTAAATTCGATGCCATTGCCTTGACCGTGGACACCATTGTCGCCGGAAAGCGCGAGCGTTGTGCCCGCAGCGGGTTCACCTCGCCGCCCAAGTTCACCGCATCGTCGGCGCTGTCCTACGCGATGAAGCCCCGCTGGGCGCTCGATTACATGCTGCGCGAAAAGTTCGCGCTGCCCAACCTCGATAGCCACGTGCGCGAAGGAACCGGCGAGGCAGTGTCGATCGCCGGATACTTCAACACGATGCTGAACCAGACGCTCGACTGGACCATGGCTGAGCAGTTGCGCGATGACTGGGGCGGCAAATTCGCATTGAAGGGCGTGATGAGCGTCGCCGATGCGCGCCGCGCCGCCGACATGGGGATCGACGCGATCATGGTCAGCAACCATGGCGGGCGGCAATTGGACGGCAGCCGCGCGCCGTTCGATCAACTGCCCGAGATTGTCGATGCTGTGGGCGGGCGGATCGAAATCATCTGCGACGGCGGCGTGCGGCGCGGCACCCATGCGCTCAAAAGCCTTTGTGCCGGGGCAACTGCTGCGTCAGGTGGGCGGCTGTATCTGTATGCGCTCGCTGCGGCGGGACAAGACGGCGTCGAACGCGCGCTGGGCATCTTGCAGGACGAGATCCGCCGCGGGATGCAGCTGATGGGGGTCAAGTCGGTGGCCGAACTCACCCCAGACCGGCTGCGCTGGCGTTAAGCAATATTTGGTTATTTCGCGCCATATTGCCCCCGAAGTTACGGGGCAAATAGCATGAAAACCAAGGCGTTCGGCGGACTGTTCGGTCTCAACCTGTTCCTGGTCCTGATCGAGCTTGCGATCGGTATGCCGGTGGCGTTGTGGCAGGTGGTCATCACCGTGATGATGGGGCTGATGTTCTTCAAGTCGATGTCCGAGGCCAAGGCCCGCGAAGAAAAGATCGGCCAGATCTATTCGAGCTACGATCCCAAGACCTACCAGGCCCCGACCAAATACCACGATATGTAAGGCTGGATCAGCGCGCCTTGGGCTCGACGATCAGATAGACCCCGGTGGTGTTGCCCACATTGAGCACCTCATGCCACGCCACCCCGTCGCTCCACCAGGTATCCCCTGCTTTAAGCTCGCGCACGACGGCGCCCTGCGCGGTGGTGATCCGCATGGTCGAGGGGCGAGGACATAACCCCAGTGCGCGGCATGGAAGTGCCGCTCATGCCCCTCGCCCGGCGGAAACGTGCAGCGCGCAGTGCGGACCTGGGGGTTGTCGGCGAGCACTTCGCAGACCTTGTGCCCGTGCCACCCGGCTTGGATCGGGTCGGGGAGTTGGGGAGGGGTGGGAGGCGCTGGCGCGGCTGCGGTGCAGGCGATGAGCGCTAGGGTGGCGATGAACGGGCGAAGGATAAATGGCGTTTTCTACGGGCCTGCTAGTTGAACGCGACTGCTATCACCCCACCCTAATTGCCGTCATGCTGAACTCGTTTCAGCATCCACCGTGCCTGACAACCGGCGGCTTGAAATGGGCTGTCACGGCCCAGCTGCAGGGCCAAATCGAACGTCGGAGGGGGAGGCGAAATGGACCCTGAAACAAGTTCAGGGTGACGAAGGTATAAGGGTCTCCCCACGCATCACTGCAAATTTAACTGCAACTTTTCCCTGACGGACCTTTTGCTGTAGCTGGCATGGGGTTTTGCCGATATCTCTCCGGTGTCACCGCCTTTGCTATCGATTTCACAGAAAAAATATCTTGCGCTGGCAGCACTCGAAGAATCGCAACGGGCTCCTGAATAAGACAAGGAAAGCGTGACCCGTCACGCTGGAACCAATCCGCCCTAACTAACAAACCGCGGCTATCGACCTGATAATTTCTGATCCGCCTTGCGTCAGTTACCCTGATGAAATCCAGTCGCCCATAAGGCTTGATACTCACGCTGGGCAGACGTTCTACGGACTCAATGCCGCCAGCACTTGTAACTCCGCATGTTGCATTTTGCTTATCATCAAACTGCCGTAACGTCCCACTCGAGACCTCGTAGATGTAGGCGTCACCTGTCCGGCAATTTGTAAGTGCGTGACGCCATTGAGTTTCAATCCGATGCCAGTCACCGCGATGAAATTCCGCCGCCCAACCCTCTAGGTTGGCACCCTCCTCGTCACGTACTGTCATCCACTCGTATGACGCATAGGTTGTTGTGCTGCTTCTGGTTCGCTCCAGAACAGCCTTCGCCCCGTCGTCAACGGCAACTCCAGAAAGCAGAATCACAGCAGCAAAAACGCCGCGAAACATCAATAAACCCGCTTCTTCGGCTTGATGTACTCCACATCGTCCGTGAGCGTATATTCATGCACCGGGCGGTAATCGATCCGCACGTCCCCGCCCTTGCCGCCCCAGCCATCGAACCAGGCGGCGGTGTGCTTCATCCATTCGGCGTCGTTCCGCTCGGGGAAGTCTTCGTGCGCGTGCGCGCCGCGGCTTTCCTTGCGGTTGTGGGCGCTGTGGATCGTGACAGTGGCTTGCGCGAGGAGGTTGTCGAGTTCCATTGTTTCGACCAGATCGGTGTTCCAGATCAGCGACTTGTCGGTCACATTCACGTCCTGCATCCGCGCGTAGGTTTTGGCCAGCGCGGCCTTGCCTTCGGCCATCAGCGCTTCGTCGCGGAACACCGCGCAGCCCTTGGTCATGGTGCGCTGCATCTCGAGCCGGATCTCGGCGGTAGGCGATCCGCCCGTGGCGTTGCGGAAGTGGTCGAGCCGGCCCAGCGCGAGGTCGGCGCTGTCCTTGGGCAGTTCGGCGTGCGCGCTGCCCAGCACGATCAGCTCTTTCAGCCGGTGCCCGGCGGCGCGGCCGAATACCACCAGATCGATCAGCGAGTTCGAACCCAGTCGGTTCGCGCCGTGGACCGAAACGCAGGCCGCTTCGCCCACCGCGAACAGCCCCGGAACCGGCGTTTCGGGGTTGCCGTCAGCGCCGATGGTCATCACCTCGCCATGGTAGTTGGCGGGGATACCGCCCATGTTGTAATGCACCGTCGGGCAGACCGGCAGCGGCTGGCGGGTCAGATCGACGCCGGCGAAGATCTTGCCGCTCTCGGTGATCCCGGGCAGGCGTTCGGCCAGCACCTTGGGATCGATATGATCGAGATGCAGGTTGATATAATCGCCGTTCGGGCCGACCCCGCGTCCTTCGCGCATTTCCAGCGCCATCGAGCGCGAGACGACATCGCGGCTGGCGAGGTCCTTGGCCGAGGGGGCATAGCGTTCCATGAACCGCTCGCCTTCGGAGTTGGTCAGATAGCCGCCCTCCCCGCGCGCGCCTTCGGTGATCAGCACGCCGGCGCCGTAGATCCCGGTCGGGTGGAACTGGACGAATTCCATGTCCTGCAGCGGCAGCCCGGCGCGCAGCACCATCCCGCCGCCGTCGCCGGTGCAGGTGTGAGCGCTGGTGGCGGTGAAGTAGCACCGGCCATAGCCGCCGGTCGCCAGCACCACCGCGTGGCTGCGGAAGCGGTGGATCGAGCCATCGTCCATGCACAGCGCGATCACGCCGACGCATTTGCCTCCATCCATGATCAGATCGATCGCGAAGTATTCGATGAAGAAGTCCGCGTCGTACTTCAGGCTCTGCTGGTACAGCGCGTGAAGCATCGCGTGGCCGGTGCGGTCAGCCGCGGCGCACGTGCGCTGGACCGGCGGGCCTTCACCCATGTTCTGCATATGCCCGCCGAACGGGCGCTGGTAGATCGTGCCGTCGTCGTTGCGGCTGAACGGCACCCCGGCGTGCTCAAGCTCGTACACTGCGGCCGGAGCTTCGCGCACCATATATTCGATCGCGTCTTGGTCGCCCAGCCAGTCCGAGCCCTTGACGGTATCGAACATGTGCCAGGTCCAGTGGTCCGGGCTGTTGTTCTGGAGGCTCGCGGCGATCCCGCCTTGCGCCGCAACGGTGTGGCTGCGGGTGGGGAAGACTTTGGTGATGCAGGCGGTGCGCAGGCCTGCCTCGGCGCTGCCCATCGTGGCGCGCAGGCCCGATCCGCCCGCGCCGACCACCACGGTATCATAAGTGTGATCGATGATCTTGTATGCGGCAGTCATGTCAGGCTCCACCCAGCGCGATGCGCGCCACGCTCAACAGGCCGAACGCGGCCCCAGCAAAGGTCGAAAGGTTCAGCGCGGCGATCACCGCGAACTTGTTGGCATTGTCTTTGACATAGTCCTCGGCGAGCACCTGCAAACCAAGCCGCGCGTGCCAGAAGGTCGAGATCACGAACAGCCCGGCTATCAGGGCGGGCAGCGGCGCGTGGAGCCAGTCGTGGATCGCCTTGAAGCTGAAGTCGGTCGTCAAGATCAGAGAGAACAGCAGGAACAGCCCGGCAAACAGGTTGCCGATCGCGGTGTAGCGTTGCAGCAGCCAGTGATGCGCGCCGCTATGCGCCGATCCCAGCGCGCGGACCCTGCCCAGTTCAGTCCCGTTACCCATCGTTCCGTTTCCTCAACGCAGCAGAATGAAAACCCACACCGCGACCGTAGCGCTGAGCGCTAGGACCGGCGTGAGGATTGACCACAAGGCATTGTTCTTAAGTTCGTACCCCGCGCCGGTATCGAGCACGAAGTGGCGCAAGCCCGAGGCCATGTGACTGAGGAACGCGTAGGTCAGCCCGATCAGCACCAGCTTGCCGTACCACGCTCCGGCGTGCCCGGCGAATATGGCATAAGGGACAGGCCCGGCGGCGACCGCATAGAGCCACCACAGCAGCACCGGCAATCCGACCAGCGCCATCCCGTCACCCGTGACGCGGTGAAGGATCGAGACGAACATGGCGGGCCCCCAGCGCCAGATCGACAGGTGCGGCGAAAGCGGGCGGGCGGCGGGCTTGGCTTCGATTTGGGCCATGCGGTTTCGAACCCCTGAGCGTTAAGCGGAGCAGCGCGCTCCGGATGCGCTTTCCCCATAATCAAAACGTGGGGGCGTGCAAGCGGCAGGCGCTAATGTTGCGCGCGTGCTTCGACAAGCTCAGCATGAGAGGACGCAGTGCGAGGAACAAATTCCAAATCCCCGCTCAGCCTGAGCTTGTCGAAGGCCGCGCGCTAAGCCAAAGCACATGCATGACCACCCTCACCGCTCTTGTAACCGGCTCCTCACGCGGGATTGGCGCGGCAATTGCAATGGCGCTGCGCGCACGCGGGGTTACCGTGATCGGCCATGCCAGCCGCGTTGGCGATGCCGGTACGATCGCGGCCGATCTGGCTGACCCTACGGCTGCCTCGGCGCTGTGGGACGAAGCGCTGGAGCGCGCGCCGCATGGGCGGATCGACGTGCTGGTCAACAATGCCGGCAAGTTCGCGCCCAATCCGCTGGGCAATTCGGACATCGTCTGGCTCGACCAGTGGGAGGATACGCTGCGGATCAATCTGACTGCGGCGGCGGAATTGTCGCGGTTTGCGGTCAAGCACTGGCTGGCCGGGACAAGCGGCGGGCGGGTGGTCCACATCGCCAGCCGCGCCGCCTACCGCGGCGATTCGCCCGAGCATTGGCATTATGCTGCGGCCAAGGGCGGGATGATCGCGATGCACAAGACCATTGCCCGGCACTACGCGGCGCGCGGCGTGCTGAGTTATGCGATTTGCCCGGGCTTTACTGACACCGCGATGGCCGGGGATTATCTGACCAGCCGTGGCGGCGCGGCTTTGCTCGCCGAAATTCCATTGGGGCGGGTCGCCACGCCGGAGGAAATTGCGACAATGGCAGTGTTCTGCGCGCTCGATGCGCCGCCGAGCATGACCGGAGCGGTGCTCGATGCCAATGGGGCGAGTTATGTTCGGTAAGGCCTTGCTCGTGCTCCCTGCGTTGTTGCTCGTATCGGCGTCACCCACGCACTTCACCCCCACAGCCCCGCCGGTCACCCAGCTACTCAAGGCTTGCGACCAAAAGGACGGCTGGGCCGATCCCGCCCCACCGGCACGGATCGACGGGCAGGTCTACTACGTCGGGACTTGCGGGATCACCGTGCTGCTGATCGCCTCGCCGCAGGGTCACATCCTGATCGACAGCAGCCCAGCCGAAGCCGCGCCGCTGGTGCTCGCCAATATCCGCCGCCTCGGGCTTGATCCGCGCGACGTGAAGTGGTTGCTCGCCAGCCACGCGCATTTCGATCACGTCGGCGGAATGGCCGCGCTGCAGTTTGCCACCGGCGCACAGGTCGCCGCGCTTCCTGCTCAGGCACGCGAACTGGAAAGCGGCACGGTCGCATCCGACGATCCGCAGTTCGGACTGATTGATCATGGCATCCGGACAGTGAAGGTTACCCGATTGCTCCGCGATGGCGAAACGATCAGGGTCGGCTTGAACCGGATCACTCCGATCGCAACGCCGGGACATACCCGCGGTTCGACGAGTTGGGTGATCCGTGGCTGCGGCGCGCGAAATTGCGCGGCGATCGTTTATGCCGACAGCGCCAGTACGCCCGCTGCCGATGGGTACCGCTTCAGCGATCATCCGGCCTGGGTCGCGCAGTATCGACGCGGCGTAGCCCGGATCGCGGTGCTGCCCTGCTCGCTGCTGGTCACTCCTCACCCCGGCCAGAGCGCGCTTTTCGAGCGGTTCGCAGGTGACGCGCCGCTCGCCGACAAGGAGGGTTGCAAACGCTACGCCGAATCCTCGCTCGCCAAGTTCGAAGAACGCCTCGCCAAGGAGCGTTCCGCCAAGTGAGCGCAGCATGGAAACTGCTTGCACTCGCCCCGCGCGCGGTGATCGAAGCGGCGCTGTTGGCGCATGAGGATGCCGAGGATTGGGACACCGATATCGTCATCGCCGGAAGCGAAGTGGCCGAAGACCAGCCCGATGCGTGGCAGCTTGAAGCGTGGCTGCCGCGCAAACCTGCGCGCGATGACAAGGCTGCGGTGGCGGGACTGTTCGCCAAGGCACCGACCTTCAGGATCGAGCAATTGCCCGAGACTGACTGGCTGACCACCAGCCAGACCGGGCTCGAACCCATCCGCGCCGGGCGGTTCTACGTTCATACACCCGAGCATCCGCCGCTGAATGAAGCGGGCATGCGTGATTACTCCATTCCCGCGAGCCAGGCCTTCGGCACCGGCCAGCACGCCACCACCGCCGGCTGCCTCGCCATGCTGACCGAGATGAAAGCGCGCGGGGTGGTGGTAAAGAACTGCGCCGATATCGGCACCGGCACCGGGTTGTTGGCCTTCGCCGCGCTTCACCTGTGGCCGCGCGCGCTCGCCACTGCGAGCGACATCGACGATGTTTGCTTGGCAGTGGTCGATGAGAACGCCCGCGCCAACGGTGTCCTGCAAGGCGCGCGCCCGGGCGAACTGACCATGCTGGTCGCCGACGGGATGGACCACCCGCTGCTAGAAGCGCGCGGGCCTTACGATCTGATCATCGCCAACATTCTCGCCGGGCCGCTGATCGATCTTGCCCCGCACTTCGCCAGGTCGCTGGTCCCGGGCGGGCATCTGCTGCTCGCCGGATTGCTTGAAAGCCAGGAGACGCAAGTCCGTGCCGCCTGCCGCCGCGCTGGGCTGCGCATCGCCGAACGCCTGGTGAATGGCGACTGGTCGATCTTGTGGCTGCGCCAGCGCGATACGCTCCGGCGCCAACGCGATTCTGGTCGCCGGTGAAGCCGCGCGATTTCCTGTTGCTGGTGCTGGTCTGTTTGTTCTGGGCGACCAACAACGTGCTGAGCAAAGTTGTGATCAGCCACTGGCACGTGCCGCCGCTGTTCTACACGGCGGTGCGCTTTGCCATCGTCACGCTGGTGACCCTGCCATGGCTGCTGCCGATGCCGCGCCCGGCGTGGCGGACTGTGGCGATTGGTCTGGCGATGGGCGCTGGCAGCTTCGGACTGATGTTCGTTGCGCTGAAATGGGCCTCGCCGTCCGAAGCGGCGATCGTGGTGCAATCGAGCGTGCCGATAACCACGCTGCTCTCGGTCTGGCTACTGGGCGAGCGGATCCACTGGCGGCGCGGTCTGGGCATTTCCCTGGCGCTGGCCGGGGTGCTGGTGGTGGTCTGGCAACCGGGATTCAAAGTCTCTGCGGGGATGGGCTTTTTGCTGGGCGCGGCCTTCTGCGGCTCGCTCGGTGCGGTGCTGATGAAGCAAATGGATGATATTGCGCCGCTGCGGTTTCAGGCTTGGGTCGGGCTGACCGGGCTGGTGCTGCTCGCTCCGCTCTCCGCGATAATCGAGCCGCAGGCGTACCAGGCAGCGGCGGCGGCCGGCTGGTATTTTATCGGTGCGGTATTCTGGTCGGCGCTGGTCGTCTCGGTGTTTGCGCATAGCGCCTATTACCTGCTGATCGGGCGCTATGAGGCAAACCTGATTTCGCCGCTGACGCTGATGACCCCGATCGTCACCATTGGCCTTGGCGTGGCGATCACCGGCGATCATTTCGATGCCCGCATGGCCGTTGGCAGCACGATAGCATTGCTCGGCGTGCTGCTGGTCGCATTGCGGCGGACTTCGGCACCAATCGCAGCGGCGCAGGAACGGTCGTAGCGCAAGCGAGCCTTGACCAGCGGCTGCAATGCAACCAGCACGGGCAGGCTCAATTTCCTAGACTTCCGCCTCAACCATCTACATTCACGCCGGTTCTCCAATCACTGCAATCTGCAGCACTTCGATCGCATCTGCGGTGCCGCCGAAATCGAGAAACTCGCCGGGCACTGCCTTCATTAAGGCGCGGCTCAATGGCGCAAAATAGCTGACCAAGCCGATGGCCGGATCGGCCTCATCGTCACCGACAATGCTCAAGCAGCGCCGCTTTCCGTTGTGTAGAAACGTAACCACAGTGCCGATTTGCACCGCCGCGCCGCTGGGAGCCGGAACAAGTTCAGCGGTGATTTCCCGGGTCTGCCAATAACGCAGATCGCGCTTTGCAACCTTGATCGCGTTTTCATCGGAAAGCTTTTCGAGCTGCCCGGTTATTTCCGCCACTCGGCCGCGAATAAGCGCCAGGCCGCGCGCCGTAACCAGATTGGGGCCAGGCGGGATTGGAAGCTCGAACTTGGGTTCAAGATGTTCCTCGTCGCTCTCACGGCGAAACGCGACACTCATCGATTGGCACCCTTTGCTGGCATTAGCCCGCCGCCTTGACGATTTCCGCCCAACCGGCCTCGTCGATCACCTCGATGCCCAGCGCGGCGGCCTGCTTCAATTTGCTCCCCGCGCCCGGCCCGGCGACCACCAGATCGGTCTTGGCGCTAACCGATCCAGCGGCCTTGGCACCCAGCCGTTCGGCTTGCGCCTTGGCCTCGTCGCGGCTGATCGTTTCCAGCTTGCCGGTGAACACCACCGTCTTGCCCGCCACCGCGCTGTCGCGGGTTTCGACCACGTAATCGGGCGGGGAGACTTCGCTCAGCAGGTCGTCCCACACGTCGCGGTTATGCTGTTCGTGGAAGAAATCGTGGAGCGCTTCGGCGACTGCGGGGCCGATCCCGTCGATGGACAGCAATTCCTCCCCGGCACGGGGAGGGGGAGCGAGCGATAAGGAACGCGTGGGGCGCGTTGCTTCCCGCGAGGCCGCAGGATGGTGGAGGGGCACGAGCGGGCTGGAAGAAGCTGGAGAGGTCGCGTCACCAGGCGCGTGCCCCTCCACCAGCAGAGCTGGTCCCCCTCCCCGGTCCGGGGAGGAATGCGCCATCTCCCGCAGCCGCTCCAGCGTAACAAACCGCTTGAGCAAATCGCGCGCCGTGACGGCCCCCACATGCCGGATACCAAGGCCGAACAGCAGCCGCGCCGCGTCCGGCGTACGTTTGGCCTCGATCGCGGCGAGGAGATTGTCGACCGACTTGTCCTTCCACCCCTCGCGTTCGAGGATTTCCGCGCGGCGAGTCCTCAGCCGGAAGATATCCGCCGGACTTTCCAGCCAGCCAGCTGCAAAGAACTCGTCGATGGTCTTTTCGCCCAGCCCCTCGATATCGAGCGCGGCGCGGCTGACGAAGTGCTTGAGCCGCTCGGTGCGCTGCGCAGGACAGATCAGACCGCCGGTGCAGCGGACATCGACCTCCCCCTCCTCGGCAACCGCCTCGCTGCCGCATTCGGGGCAGTGATCGGGGAAGTCATAGGCCGCGCGGGGCGCGTCTCGGGTCAGGTTCTCGACCACTTGCGGGATCACGTCACCGGCGCGCTGGATCGTCACCCGATCGCCCGGGCGCACCCCCAGCCGCGCGATCTCGTCGCGGTTGTGCAGCGTCACATTGGCGACCACCACCCCGCCCACGGTGACCGGAGTGAGCCGCCCCACCGGGGTCAGCTTGCCGGTGCGGCCAACCTGGATGTCGATCGCTTCCAAAGTGGTCTGTGCCTGCTCGGCCGGGAACTTGCGCGCGATCGCCCAGCGCGGGGCCTTGGCGACAAAGCCGAGCCGCTCTTGCCAGTCGAGCCGGTCGACCTTGTAGACCACTCCGTCGATATCATACGGCAAGTCAGCGCGGGCCGCTTCGATGGTGCGGTAGTGTTGCAGCATTTGTGCAGCATTTTCGCAACGCACGAGGTACGGCGAGACTGGCACGCCCCACGCCGCAATCCGCTGCATCATCGCGAATTGCGTTGCCTCGGGAACCGCCGAAGTCGCCCCCCAGCCATGCGCCAGGAAGCGCAATGGACGGCTCGCAGTAACACTCGCATCCTTCTGCCGCAGAGATCCCGCCGCAGCATTGCGCGGGTTGGCGAAGACCTTTTCGCCGCGCTCGGCTTGGCCTGCATTAAGCGCGGTAAAGTCCTGTTTCGCCATGTAAACCTCGCCGCGAATCTCGAACAAGTCGGGCACTTCCCCGTGCAGCATTTGCGGGATGTCGGCGATGTGCGCCACGTTGGGGGTAACGTCCTCACCCACCTGCCCGTCGCCGCGCGTGGCGGCGCGGACGAGCTTGCCACGTTCATAGCGCAGCGAGCACGACAGCCCGTCGATCTTGTCCTCGGCGGTCATTGCCACTGCGGCATCGTCGGGCAGATTGAGATAACGCCGCACGCGCGCGACGAACTCCTCGACCTCGTCATCGGCGAAGGCATTGTCGAGGCTCATCATTCGCACCGCGTGCGTCACCTTCGACAACGGCGAAGCGGCGACCTCATGTCCGACCAGCCTGGACGGCGAATCCGCGCGCACCAGCTGCGGGAATGCCGCCTCCAGCGCGGCGTTGCGCCGCACCAGCGCATCGTATTCCGCATCCGACACTTCGGGCGAATCGTCGGCATGGTACAGCCGGTTATGCCGCGCAATCTCGCGCGCCAGCCGCATCAGCTCGTTGGCGGCTTCGGTCTCGGTCATGTGCGCTCCAGCACGGTCACCACCATCTCGCGGCGGGTCTGGAAGCCGAGGCTTTCATAAAGCGCATTGGCCCCGGTGTTGGCGGCGTAGGAGTGGAGGAGCGGTACGTCGCCGCGCGCGGTGAAGCCGGCCATCACCCGGCGGATCAGCCGCGCGGCGAGGCCTTGGCCGCGATATTCGGGCCAGGTGCAGACCCCGGACAATTCGGCGAGGCCCAAGGCCGGGCGCATCCGCTCACCCGCCATCGCGGCCAGCCGCCCATCGCACCGTACCCCGTAAAACGCGCCGTAATGACGGGTCTTGTCACCCCACGGGCCCGGTTTGGTCGCGAGTGCAATCTCGGTCATCGCCGCCGCATCGCCTTCGCCAAGCAGCACGGTATCCTCGTCGCCCGGCAGCAGCGGCGCGGGATTATCGGCGACCATTTGCACCAGCACTGCCAATCGCGCGAGCACGAACCCCGGTGGCACCGGCCACTCTTCGGTCTCGACCAGCCAGACCTGCTCTCCCGGCCGGGCCAGCACCGCAATCGCCGCCAAAGCCTCGTCCGAACGATCTCGCAGCGCCGCGAACGGCCCGAAACCCGGGTCGATCCGCACGGCCAAATCGCCGCCAATAGCCAAGGCGGCCTGCGGCCCGGTGAGCATATTCCACACCGGGCGGAGCAGCGGATCGTCCATCACACCCGCTCCAGCAGCCGGTCGGCCTGCGCGCGCGCCTCAGCGGTAATCTCCGCGCCCGAGAGCATCCGCGCGATCTCTTCCTGGCGGCCGGCATCGTCGAGCAAATGAACCGAAGTGCGCGTAACAGTGCCCTCGCTCGATTTGGCGATGACATAGTGCTGCTGCCCCCGCGCCGCGACTTGCGGGCTGTGCGTCACCGCAAGCAATTGCCCGCCGCTGGCCAAGCGCGCCAGCCGTTCGCCGATGGCGCTGGCCACCGCGCCGCCAACGCCGCGATCGATCTCGTCGAAGATCACCGTCGCGGCGCCGCCCTGCTCGGCCAGTGCCACCTTTAATGCGAGGATGAAGCGTGACAGCTCGCCGCCCGAGGCAATCTTGTTCAGCGGCCCGAACGGAGCGCCGGGGTTGGTGCTGATCAGGAATTCAAGCTTGTCGATCCCGCCCGCGCCCCATAGATCCTCGGGCAATTGCGCCACGCTGGTCTGGAACTGCGCGGCATCGAGCTTGAGCGGCGCGAGTTCCTGCGCCACCGCTACGTCAAGCTTGGCCGCTGCTGCGCTCCGCAGCGCCGACAGCGCCTCCGCCCGCTCGCGATAGTCCGCCGCCCCCGCCGCAACCGCAGCTTCCAGCGCGGCCAGCTCCGCCTCGCCATGCTCGATCCCGTCGAGCGCATCGCGCATCGCGCGCATCCAGTGCGGCAAGTCATCGACCTGGCAGTGGTGCTTGCGTGCGGCTGCGCGCAGTTCGAACAGTCGCAGCTCGATCCGGTCAAGCGCGGCGGGATCGTGCGCCAAGGCATCGGCGGCGCGCTCAAGCGAGGTCTCCGCTTCCGAAGCCTCGATCACCGCACGGTCGAGCGCAGCCAAAGCCTCGGCCAGCAAGGGATGCTCGCCCGCGATCCGGTCAAGCCGCCGCGCCGCGCTGCGCAGGCCCGCCAGCGCCGAATCCGATCCGGCCCACAGCTTCGCGAGTTCGGCCAGATCGCCGGTTAGCCGCTCGCCCTTCTGCATCGTCGCGCGCGCCTGCGCGAGTTGCTCTTCCTCGCCAAGTTGCGGTTCAAGCGTGGTCAGTTCGGCCAGATGCGCGAGCAGCAGCTCGCGGTCTTCGGCGGCTTGCGCGATGGCACCGCGCGCAGCGGCCAGCGCATCGGCCGCGCTGCGCCATGCGGTCCACGCCGCAGTCACAGCAGCCACATCGGCTCCGGCATAGCGATCCACCAACGCGCGATGCCCGCGCGGATTGACCAGGCCCCGGTCGTCATGCTGGCCGTGCAGCTCAACCAGATGCGGAGCCAGTTCGCGCAACAGCGCCGCGCCGACCGGCTGATCGTTGATGAACGCTTTGGAGCCGCCGTCGGCTTTCAAGCGCCGCTTAATCAGCAGTGGCTCGCCCGGTTCGATATCGAGTTCGGCCTCGCTCAGCAGGTCGCGAATGGCCGGGGGCAAGCGGTCGAACTCGAAGCTGGCCACCACGCTTGCCTGATCCTCGCCGCTGCGCACCAGCGATGTTTCGGCCCGCGCACCCAGCGCCAGCCCCAGCGCATCGAGCAGGATCGATTTGCCCGCGCCGGTTTCGCCAGTCAGCACCCCCAGCCCATCGGTAAACGACAAGTCGAGCGCCTCGATCAGGACGATGTTGCGGATGGCGAGCGCGGTTAGCATGTTCGCCGCCTGTTCTAGCGGGGCTACGCGATGGAGTCACGACTCCGCGTAAATTAGAACAAACTGCAATGAATCCAATTCGTCATCCCGGCGCAGGCCGGGACCCCGTCCAAACAAGAAAATAGCGACGCTTCGCGGATTCATTGGCAGTAGTGCTGGGTCCCGGCCTGCGCCGGGATGACGGGCGTTCCAAGACGCAATACTGGACGGGACACCCGTCAGGATGCCCCGCCCAGATGCGGCTCCCCTGATGAAAGGGCCCGCATGGTTCCTTCCGCAGCCGCAGAAGGAGAGGGGATGGGCTGCGGTCAGAATTCGAACTTGATCGTGCCCCCGAAGGTGCGCGGATCGCCCAGGTTGCCGACCACCAGGCCGACGCTGTTCGGCGCGATCTGCAATTGTTCGAGGTACGAGACGTTGAAGGCGTTGCGCACCCAGCCGAACACATCGACCCGCACGCCCGGGCCATCGCGATCAGAACGCCAGCCGAGGCGGAAGTTGGTCAGGGTGTACCCCTTGATCTGCGTTGCGGGCGAAGGCGTGGCGTTGGAGGAGAATGACGAGCGGGTGTTGCCGTCCGCGCCGAGGTAGAACTGACCCGGCTTACCCAGCAGCGCCGCCGGCACGTTGCCTTCCGCGCCGAACGACAGCGCGTATTTCGATACGCCGGGCAGTTGCTGCCCGGTGATGTCGCAGCTGACCGGGCTGGTGCCGATCGGCAGCACGGTGGGGATGGTGCAATTGGTCCCGCTGAAGCTGGATCCGCCCGACAGTTCGAGCGGCGGCGGGGCGTTCGTAAAGTCGCGGTACGTCGCATCGGTGTAAGCGAAGTTGGCATAGGCATTGAACCGCTCGCTCGCGCGGACTGAGAAATCCGCCTCGATCCCTTGCGAGCGGACCTTGGGCACATTGGCGACATAGCCGCGCAGGGTAGAGAGCGAGGCGGCGTTGTTGCTGGAAAACACCGCCTGATAGTTGCTGATATCGGTGCGGTACGCGGCGAGGTTGAAGGTGATCTTGCGGTCCCAGAACTGCGACTTGATCCCCACCTCGTAGTGCCGGACAGATTCGGGTGCGACGGTGTTGAACTGGCTTTGCGGCAAGCCCGTCACCGCATCGGCGGGCACGCCGTTCAAATTGATCCCGCCGGTCTGGAAGGACTTCGAATAGGTCGCATAAGTGTGCACATCGTCGGCCAGATCGTAGGCCAGGGTCAGATCATACGACAGGTTCCATGCGCTGAAGCTGGGGGCATAGCTTTCGGGCAGCAGCACCTGCAGCTGCGCTTTTTGCGCCGGAGTGCCAGTGGTGACCATGCCCGGGGTCAGCATATTGCCCAGCTTGTCGGTGACCACCGCGTTGTACGAGCCGTCCTTCTTGTCGTAATTGACCCGGAAACCGGGCTGGATCGTCAAGCGCGGCACCGGCCGCCAGCTTGCCTGACCATAGACCGAGATGCTCACGTTGCTGAGGTGGATGGTGTTGGTCGAAGTCAGCCCGTCGATGACGTTCTGGTTATAGGGATTGGTCGGCGCGGTGCTTGGCGAGAGCAGCCACCTGGTCGCCGCCGGACCCTGGACCTGGCTGCCGTTGGTATTGATCGACTGCTGGTAATAGAAGCTGCCGAGCTGAAAATCGAGCTTGTCGCTGTGGCGGTTGTAACGCAGTTCCTGCGTGAACTGGCGCTGCTTCGATGGGTTCTGGCTGATCGTGGTGATCGGCAGCGCGGTGAAATCGCGGTCGTTCGAGGGATCCCAATCCCAATAGCGAAACGCGGTGATCGCGGTCAGCGTGCCGGCCCCGAGATCGAGCTTGGCGCGCAGCGACGCCCCGCCGATCGACTGGCGCGCGCGCAGGGTGGCATCGACATCGGTCAGGCGGTTGGCCGGATCCTGCGCGGCCAGCGGGATGGAGTAGCCCTGCACCGCCGAAATTGCCGGATACTGGCGGTTGGTCGCCTTCTGGGTCGGGACGTAACTGGCGAACACCGTGGCGCAGCAGACGATGTTCTGGTGGTTGTAGTCCCCCGCCAGGCTTATCTCGAGGTTGTCGGTCGGACGCCACAAGGCCTGCGCGCGCAGCCCGATATTGCCGAGATTGTTGTCGTCCACGGCGGTCGTGATGTTACGGACCGTGCCATTGCGTTTGGTCGCCGAGACCGCCAGGCGCAGCGCCAGCTTGTCGGTTACCGGCCCCGAAGCCGCGCCCTTGGCCTGGACGTAGCCATTGTTGCCGAGTGACAGTTCCGCCCGGCCCTCGAAATCGAATGTCGGCTGGCGCGAGGTGATGTTGATCGCGCCCGCCGTGGTATTCTTGCCGTACAGCGTGCCCTGCGGCCCGCGCAGCACTTCGATCTGCTTCACATCGAGGAAATCGAAGGTCGATGAGGCGACTCGCGAATAATAGACATCGTCGACATAGATCCCGACCCCCTGGTCGATCCCGTCGTTGGTCAGCCCGAGCGGCGAGCCGAACCCGCGCACGTTGACCGAGGTGTTGCGCGGGTTGAACGAATAGAACTGCAGCGTCGGGGTCAACTGCTGGAGCCGCCCGACGTTGAACGCCCCGGTGTTGTCGATGTGATCGCCACCGATCACCGAGATCGCGACCGGCACGGCTTGCGAACTTTCGCTGCGGTGGCGCGCGGTGACAACGATTTCGTCGCTCTCATCGCTCGCCCCGGTCCCGACCGAGGTCTTCGATTGCGGATCGGCAGTAGCGGTCTTGGCGCTGGCGGCGGTATCGGCAGCGGCATCGGCGAAGGCTGGCGCGGCGAGCAGCGAGGCGGAGGCAAGCAGGGAGAAACGGACGAACGAATGCATCGTGAGCGGATCCTGATGAATGAAAACCGGGGCCGGTCATGCGCGGCCGGCCCCGGGCTCCGGGAGGAGAGGTCCTTGGCCGCCTTGGTATCTCTACTGTTATCATAGACAAGCCCAGATTCTTTTGGCGGCGATGAAGCGCAGCTTTTACGCGGCGTGCTGTGCACAGGCGCGAATTGTTACAATCGCGTCTTCAAAGCGCCACACGCATGTAATGCAAAGCTGCGATTGCGGCCCGCATCGGGAACCCGAAACGGAGCTGCGCGATGCCACGCGAATCTGACCCCGCCGATCTTGCCGCCAGACTGCCGGCCTGGCTCGATCTGCCCGAACCGCGCGGGTTCCGGCCCAAGCAGAAATTCCGCACCGTGTGGATTTCGGACATCCACCTCGGCACCAAAGGGTGCAACGCGGTGCTGCTGCTCGACTTCCTCCGGGCGATCGAGTGCGAGACGCTTTATCTGGTCGGTGACATCCTCGACGGCTGGCGGCTGCGCAAGGGTTGGTATTGGCCCGACGCGCACAACGAAGTGGTGCGGCGCATTCTCAAGCTGGCGCATCGCGGCTCCCGGGTGGTGCTGATCGCAGGCAATCATGACGAGATGCTGCGGCCCTATGCCGGGTTCACCTTCGGCGGGGTCGAGGTTGCGCTTGAAGCGATCCACACCACCAAGGACGGCCGCCGCCTGCTGGTCACCCATGGCGACGCGTTCGATGTGGTGGTGCTCTATCACCGCTGGCTCGCCTTCGCGGGCGATCAGGCGTACAATTTGCTGCTCCAGGCCAACGTGGTGCTCAACAATGTGCGGCGGCGGCTCAGATTGCCCTATTGGTCGCTGTCGTCCTACCTCAAGAAGCGGGTCAAGAACGCGGTCGCCTTCGTCGGCGAGTTCGAGGAAGCGGTTGCCCGCGCCGCCAGCGAACGCGGGGTCGATGGGGTGGTCTGCGGCCATATCCACTGCGCCGAAATCCGCCAGATCGGAGCGATCACCTATTATAACGACGGCGACTGGGTCGAAAGCTGCACCGCGCTGGTCGAGGCCGCCGACGGCACGATGCGGCTGATCGACTGGGTCGAGGAACACCGCATCGCCGCCGCCCGCACTCCCAAAGCCGAACCACAGCCCGCTCCCACCGAAAGGGAATTTGCATGAGAATCGCGATTTGCACCGACGCCTGGCATCCGCAAGTCAACGGCGTGGTCCGCTCGGTCTCGACCACGGTCGGCCAATTGCTCGAACGCGGGCACGAAGTCGAGCTGATCACCCCGAGCCAGTTCCGCACCATGCCGCTGCCCGGCTACAGCGAGATCCGCCTCGCGCTTGCGCCGCGGTTCGGGACGCGCCGGACGCTGAGCGACTTCGCCCCCGACATCGTCCACATCGCTACCGAGGGCCCGATCGGGTGGAGCGCGCGCGGCTGGTGCCTGGCGCACGGCGTACCGTTCACCACCGCCTTCCACACCCGCTTCCCCGACTATGCCGCGGTCCGCACCGGGCTCAGCGCCGAGCGGTTCTGGCCGCTGATGCGCCGCTTCCACGCGCCGGCCCGCGCGGTGCTGGTCTCAACCCCGACGCTGGGGGCCGAGCTTGAACAGCGCGGGCTGCCCCACTGGAAGCTGTGGACCCGCGGGATCGACCACGATTTGTTCCGCCCCGGCCATGCGTCGCTGCCGCAGCTTGGCTCATACCCCGGCCCGGTGCTGCTTTATGTCGGCCGGGTCGCGCCTGAGAAGAACCTCCCTCAGTTCCTCGACGCGGCCGTTCCGGGGCACAAGGTGGTGGTCGGTGACGGGCCCGACCTCGACGCGCTGCGCAAGCGCTACCCCGAGGTCACGTTCCTGGGCGCGCTTTCCGGCGAGGCGCTCGCCCGGGCCTATTGCTCGGCCGATGTGTTTGTCTTCCCCAGCCGCACCGATACTTTCGGGCTGGTCTTGATCGAGGCCTTGGCTTGCGGGTTGCCCGTGGCGGCGCTCCCCGTCCCCGGCCCGCTCGACATCATCGGACGCAATGGCCGCGGCCCGGCGGGCGATTTGCCGATGACGATCGGCGCGCTTAACGAAGACTTGGCACTCGCGATCCATCAGGCGCTGCGGCTCGATGGCCTCGCTGCGGCGGTAATCGGCGCTGGTTACAGCTGGGACCGCGCGACCGACCAGTTCCTCACCGCGCTGCAAGATGCCGCTAAGCCGACTGCGGCAGGTCCCGGGCAACGTCGAACGAAGGTTGCAGCGTGATCGGGTCGGCCAGTGTCACCTGATCGAGCATCGCCGCCATCTCGTCACGCAGGGTCAGCATCAGCCCGCGCAGCCGGCATTCCGCCTCGGGCAGGCAATTGCTGCAATGCTCATGCGCGTTGCGCGCCGCGCACGGCACCAGCGCCAGGCTCCCGCGCGTCAGCCGGATGATATCGCCATAGCGCACGTCGACTGGCGGCAGGGCCAGCTCATACCCCCCGTCGCGCCCGCGAGTCGAGTTCACCAAGCCGCCGCGGACCAGCTCGGACAGGATCACGGTGAGGAATTTGCGCGGGATATTCTGCGCCTCGGCAATCGTATCGAGCCGCACCGGCCCCTGCCGCCAGGTGTCGGACAAGTGCTGGAGCGCGCGGATCGAATAACGGGTTTTTTGGGACAACATGGAAGCCGCAGTGAAGCGCGCCCTGCCCCGCATTGTCAACCTGCGGAGTAGAAGCTCAACCGCCAAAACACTTTCCTACAGGCCCTCACCTGCGCAATGCTCCCGCGCCCCCACTTCCCCGCGCCCATGCCCCGGAGCCCACCATGACCATCGACAAAGCCCGCCCGCGCGGCAAAAAAGCCCCGCTCCCCGCCTTCACCCCGGTCCCGCGCCACTACCAGCGCCACGACGGCTGGACCCCCGAACGCCAGCTGGGCTTCATCGAGGCGCTGGCCGACACCGGCAGCGTCAAGGCCGCCGCTCACCGCGTCAACATGACCCCCGAGGGCGCCTACCTGCTGCGCCGCCACACTGAAGCCACCACCTTCCGCACCGCGTGGGAAGCCGCGCTCGCGCTTGGCGTCCAGCAACTCGAGGACATCGCGATGGAGCGCGCGCTCTACGGCACCGAAGTCCCGGTCTATTCCTACGGCAAGCTGATCGGCAGCCGGATCGTCCACAACGACCGCCTGCTGATGTTCATGCTCAAAAACCGCGCGCCCACTCGCTTCGCCGCGGATAGCCGCGTCACCGCGCGGCGCGGCTCGCTCCACGATCCGCAAGACGCAAACCGCCTCAGCCGGTTCAAAAAGCAATGGCGCAAAGAGTGGGACGAAGAGCGCGCCCGCGAAGAGGCCGCCGAAGCCGACGAAAACAACGACGCGCTCGACGCCCAGCTCGACCGGCTGCAGGAAGGCTGGCTGGAAGATATGACCAGCGCCACCCGCGCGCTGTACGAAGCCTACGCCGCCGCCGCCGATGCCGACCAGGAGGCCGGCCGCACCGCCTGGAACGAGCCGGCCAGCGCGGCGCTGATCGACCAGCCGGGCGACGAAGGCGGCGACGAACCCGGCACGCAGGCAGGCGACGAGTGGGACGGCGCCAACGTCACCCGCCGCATCGAACTCAGCGACTTCACCGACGACAAGGACCAAGACTCATGAAAAAGCCCGTTCAACCTGAGCCTGTCGAAGGAGAACTGCCCGACTTCCTCAAACGCGGCTTCCCCGACATCGGCCTGCCCCCCGCCAGGCCGAGACCCGGCCGCATGGCCTTCCCCGAAATGCGCCCGGTGGTCGAGCCGGGCCTGCACGATGCGGCGAGCATGGGGGAATGGGTGGTGCGGGATTGGATCAAGCATGTGGATGCGGGGCGACTTGCCTGATCGCCGTATATCCCGTATATACGGCAGCATGACAAAGCCGGTCCACACCAAAACCTTCAAGTCCGGCAACAGCGTCGCGGTGCGGCTGCCCAAGGGATTCGCCATTCCAGCGGGAGCGGAACTTGAGATGAACAAGACCGGCGACACGGTGACGATCAAGCTCACGCGCGACAGTGCTGATGTTCGCCGCGTGTTGCGTAAGTTGACGGCAGACATGGCAGCAATCGGCGCGCCGCCAGGAGGAGTGCAAAAGCGCGATCCGTTCGACTGGCCCGATCGCAAGAAACTGTTCTGATCGCGCCGCACCAGCATGACTTTCGCCGCATGATTTTTATCGACACCGACGTCGCTATAGCGCTGCGCGACGCACACCCGGCAACCTTGCGGCTGATCGACGAACTGCCGGACCTTCCTGTGATCTCGATGATCACGCGGATCGAACTCGAAAACGGCGTCAACGCCGATCCGAGCCAAGCACCGCTGCGCCGGCGATTGCTCGTCCGCTTCCTGCAAACCATCGCCACTCAGATGTTCACCGATGCCGACATTCTCACTTACGGCAAAATCGTCTACAACCTCGGTTATGACAGACGCACCACCCTCGATCGCCTGATCGCCGCGCAGGCCATCACCCGCGACGCGACGCTCATCACCCGCAACGGCAAGGACTTCCGGCGGATCGATAGGTTGAAGCTGGAGGAATGGCCGGGGATTTAAGGTTAGGAAGGTTTGGGGGTTTTCGCACCTGTCACCGTAATCCCACCATCCCACAGCAATCCCAATGCGCCATTCAACTGGGAGTGGTGAATCTGCTGGGCGAAATGGCAAAACCTTCAGGAGCTGGCTTGTATGCGTCACCATCGTCAGGCCACCGCTTGGCCCGGCTTTGCTGAGCTCTCAGGATGCGAGGGTCAATCTCGACAACAACGAGCTGATTGTTAACGCCGCCCCGCACACGACAAACATCGCGCTTAAACGAATCTTTCGCAGGACTCCGAACTCGACTGTCTCCATAGCGCAAATTATTAGATAGAGCAACATAAGAATGGACATCAAGGCTTGCAGAGTCAACAAGCGCTGAAAAGGTTTCAAGATCTTTATTCCATGAAATTACAAAGAGACAGTCCACATACCCTTGCAATTTTGATCGATATTCAATGTTCTGGAGTTCACTACAAACGAGTACTGAAAAATGAAATCCGTTGTGCACATATACAGGCTTTTGTTCGGTCGCGGGGCTTCGCCAATCGTGGCCATGGCTTTTTAGGAGATTCTTTTCCTCCCCCGGCGCTGGCTGAGACTTTCTTTGCCTAATTTGCAATGAGGTCGAATATCCGAGTCTACGATCGTTCAGAACCATCACGGCTGAACTATCAATTTTTTTTCCTGAGTAACGACGATAATCTAGTCCTGCAATTAGACTAATACGCCCCTCTCGTAACTTACTCGATATCGTACTAACCCAACGCTCCGGGATAGATAGTTCAGGAAATATTAGATAATCTGGCTTTTTTCCTCCTTCAGGGCATGATTTACGATTTTCGCAATCGACTTGTAACGATTGGGCGACAGGTCCGGATTGCCCGTGGCACCCAGTGACCAAGTAGCGTCTGACGTGGCGAAGCTAGTAATTCCTACACGAACCGGGAAGTGGCTTTCGCCGTCGTCAATCACGATATGCTTCGGCGGATCTTTGGGTTCAATTGTGCGTGCACCTTGCCCAGGTGATTGAGGCGTATTGCTGTCGCCGTCGTCAATATCTCTTGAGGCACTCGGATTGGGCAGGGTCATTTCATCTGCGAGCTCGCTGCGGACCCAGACACCGCGTACCGCTCGAGTGTACTCGGACCAGGCGTGAGCTGCTGCAATGGGCTCGTCAGAGACGCATTCCGACGGCAAATAGAGCGCGATTTCCTCTGGTGTATAGGCTCTAGTGGGAAAGAGAAACGGTAGTAGGGAGACGTACGGCGTTTCGCCCAGTTCATGCCTTACCCTTGCACCGGATTGCGGGTCCACCCGATTAACTGAACGCGTCAAGAACTGACGAAGTTCAGTCTCATGGCCATACCGACCATAAAGAATTTCCTCGTCCACCCGAATGGGAGCGTGCCGGTCGGCATACAATCGCAAATGCTCTTTGTAGGGGATCCTCCCCCAATCGGTTTCTCTAGCCGATTGTGCGAGGGAAAAAAGCTCCGAAGTCTCGAAATCCAAATCTCCTACCAACACCGAAAATGCCTTGGCCTTACCTTGCTCGATGCCAATGGCTCGAATAAGCGCCTTACGAAAGAATCGTTGCACTTGCAAGCGGGTCTCGTCCCACACCTTTTCTGGGTTGCTTTGGCAAGTGTGGCCGTTGATCCTCATTACACTAAAGGCCGTAGCATCTTGCAGTGCGTAAATAGCCGATATTGTCTCTCGCCAAATCCTTAACGCAGCCTTCCAATCGCCGAGTGAAACCGCGATGGAAAAAAGTCGCGGCAAGCGGTCAATCTGCTCTAATATCTTGTCAGGCCGAATTACGTGATCATGAGCAAACTCGTAAAATCGGTTTCGCTCATCTACCCAATCTTTTGGGCACAAATCGCGCGCCAACACTTCCACCGATCGAAGGAGTACTGACCAGCCAAGACGCCGGAGAGTCAGGCCGTCCGCTCTCCTCAAACTATCCGCTTCATCAGCAGTATCAGTGGCTGTTAGAGCCCTTGCGGACTGAGTCTGGTCGAGCTGCTCCGGAAGGGGCATCAGTCGACGCTCGCTTGAGACCTCCCGGATTTGCGAAGCAATGTTGTCGAGTAGGTCGAGGCCAGACTCCCCACTCAAAAAGAAACACTTCTGCTTTTCGGCCTGAAAAAACAATCGAGTATTTCCAGCCCAATTAGGCAGCTGCAACGCCACATTTCCATCGTCCTCGCGCTTGAGCGACGGGATATGAAGCTGCAGCATTTGCCAGATATCATCTTGACTTTCGAATGCTTCATTGTCTCGAATGACAAGAAAAACGTCATCAACATACCTAGCGTAGTAAATTGGGAATACAGAATTCTCCAATTCTCGATCAAGATAAAGTAAAATTATGTTTGAAAGCACTCTAACTACAGAAAGACCGATCGGAAGACCCCCGAATGTTTCGCGTTCGCAGCCAAAAATTGCGACCTTATCAGCGCATTTCTTAGACCACGCATTTAAGGCGTCCGTTATGTTTTGAGTAAATTCAATGTCAAATGAGGCAAGTTTGATGCCAGCGTATTCGTGAAATGCTGGGTGCACAGCAAAGCTCGGATCGATGCTGTGATAAAAGTTTCCAACATCAAGAGTCAGTGCAACAACCCCCTGGCCCTTTTCCAAATTGACTTTGATCGCGTCAAGGCCGCCGTCTCTCCATTTTCGATATGGCTCGAAATAAGGTTCGAAGGAGCCAATCGCTTCTAGATGGTAATCACCAATCCCGCTTCCAACGGAATCCCTCCTATAGCGCCGTAGCCGAGATGCGACTGCACTATCGCCAAGTTGAGCGTCAAATTTGTGTCCAATTAAATTGACCCACAACGCAGAAATTATGTGAACCTCTACTGCAAAATCCCCAATCATTCGGAACTCGGGAATAAGACCGCGACTTCGTTCCTTCTTGAATGCGCGTTTCGAATCTGAGAAAAAAGCATGCAATGATTTGCTGGAATCGGCTCGTCCCAGACTTACTTTCTTTGGAAAAATCGCGGGTTCGCCAAGACCTTCTGAGAAGACCTCTTTGACATCGCCAGCCTGCAATCTTTGCAGCAGAGTCGCTAAGCGCTCTCCTAACCTCTCTTCGTACCGAACAAATTTCTCGGCGACTCTAATCGAGGTTTCAAAATAGCAATCAACCTTCGCTTTGCGAAAAGCAAAAAAGAGGTCCTCTATGCTTAACTCAGACCAAGACGCGCGCTCGTTTTTCATTGAGTAAGTTGAGCATACTCCGAGAGGAGCTACAAGCCGTTACGCTCGAAAGGTGGCGTCAAAGTCTTGCTTTGCGACCTATTTGCGGCACCCAGCGTGGAGTAAAATAAGTTCACCCCTTGCGCTTCTTCCGCGCCGCGTACTTTGCATCACGCGCGGCCTTCAGTTCCTCTTCGCTCACCACCGGCGCTTTTGCGGCCTCGGCGGCGGCTTCGGCGGCGGCCAGCTTGTCGGCCTTTGCCTGCACGATCGCGGCTTTCTTGGCGGCGCTTTTTTCGGCGGCGGCTTGTTCGCGGGCCTGCTGGGCGGCTTTGCGTTCGGCCACTACCGCCGGATCGAGCGCGGGTTTGGCGGCGAGTTTGGCTAGGGCCTTTTCGCGGGCCTGGCGGGCGAGTGCGGTGCGTTCTTCGAAGGTGGGGTCTTTGTAGGTAGCCATTTTGGGGATCGTTCTCTTTTGGTCAGGTGATTGGTTGGGTGGGGTCTTAGCAGGTTTTTGGGGGGTTGGGCAGGCTCAGGTTGAGCGGAGTTTTGTTGGCTTCTGGCTCCCCTCCCCGGCGGGGATGGGCTGGGGGTGGGGGTTCGACACCAGCGTGGTACCCCCCACCCCAACCCCTCCCCACCGGGGAGGGGCTTTTCTATTCCTCGCCCATGCGTAGCGCCGCGATGAAGGCTTCTTGGGGGATCGACACGTTGCCGTACTCGCGCATCCGGGCTTTGCCCTTCTTTTGCTTGTCGAGCAGCTTCTTCTTGCGGCTGATGTCGCCGCCGTAGCACTTCGCGGTCACGTCCTTGCGCATTGCCTGGATCGTCTCGCGGGCGATCACTTTGCCCCCGATCGCGGCTTGAATCGGCACCTTGAACAGGTGGCGCGGGATCAGGTCTTTAAGGCGTTCGCACATGCCGCGGCCGCGCGCTTCGGCATTGTCGCGGTGGACGATCATGGAGAGCGCGTCGACCGGCTCGTTGTTGACGAGGATGGACATCTTGACGAGGTCGCCTTCGCGCAGGCCGATCTGCTCGTAATCGAAGCTGGCATAGCCGCGGCTGATGCTTTTGAGGCGGTCGTAGAAATCGAAAACCACTTCGTTGAGCGGCAATTCGTAGCTGACTTGCGCGCGGCCGCCCACATAAGTCAGCCCGGTCTGCACCCCGCGCCGGTCCTGGCACAGCTTGAGGATGGAGCCGAGGTATTCGTCGGGCGTGTAGATCATCGCCTTGATCCACGGCTCGTCGATCTGCTCGATCCGGCTGGGATCGGGATAGTCGGCCGGGTTGTGGAGCAGCAGCTCGCGCGCGTCGTCGGTTTTGCTTTTGCGCAGCTGGATGCGGTAGACCACCGATGGCGCGGTGGTGATCAGGTCGAGGTCGTATTCGCGGGTCAGGCGCTCCTGGATGATCTCAAGGTGCAAGAGCCCGAGGAAGCCGCAGCGGAAGCCGAAGCCGAGCGCGGCGCTGCTTTCCATTTCGAAGGTGAAGCTGGCGTCGTTAAGGCGCAGGCGGGCGATGGACTCGCGCAGTTTTTCGAAGTCCGCCGCGTCGACCGGGAACAGCCCGCAGAACACCACCGGCTGGACTTCCTTGAAGCCCGCGAGCGCCTTGACCGCGCCGGCTTTGACCGTGGTGATCGTGTCGCCGACCTTAGCCTGCGCGACTTCCTTGATCTGCGCGGTGATGAAGCCGATTTCGCCGGGGCCGAGTTCGGACAATTGCTCGATCTTGGGGGTGAAGCAGCCGACCCGGTCGATCAGGTGTTCGGTCCCGCCGGCCATGAATTTGATTTGCTGGCCCTTTTTGATCACCCCGTCGATGACGCGGACGAGGATGACGACGCCGAGGTAGGGATCGTACCATGAGTCGACCAGCATGGCCTTGAGCGGCGCGGCGGCGTCGCCTTTGGGGGGCGGGATCTTTTTGACGACGGCTTCGAGCACTTCCTTGATGCCGATGCCCGATTTGGCGCTGGTGAGGACGGCCTCGGAGGCGTCGAGGCCGATGACTTCCTCGATCTCGGCGCGGACTTTTTCGGGTTCGGCGGCGGGGAGGTCGATCTTGTTGATGACGGGCACGATCTCGTGGTCGTGTTCGATCGACTGGTAGACGTTGGCGAGGGTTTGCGCTTCGACCCCTTGCGCGGCGTCGACCACCAGCAGCGCGCCTTCGCACGCGGCGAGGCTGCGGCTGACTTCATAGGCGAAGTCGACGTGGCCGGGGGTGTCCATCAGGTTGAGCTCGTACGTCAGGCCATCGTCGGCGGTGTAGCTGAGGCGGACCGTCTGGGCCTTGATGGTGATCCCGCGCTCTTTTTCGATGTCCATGTTATCAAGGACTTGCTCGCTCATCTCGCGGTCGGTGAGGCCTCCGGTGAACTGGATCAGCCGGTCGGCGAGGGTCGACTTGCCATGGTCGATATGCGCGATGATGGAGAAATTGCGGATCAAGGCCAAGTCAGTCATCCCGCGCCCTTAGCGGCACGCGCGCAGACTGTCACCTTGCACCGGAGCACTGGCTCGATCGAACACTATCGCAACGGCCGAAAGAAGGCGCGGAGGTCTTCGGCGAGCAGTTCGGGTTCCTCTAGCGCCGCGAAATGGCCGCCACGATCCATTTCGGTCCAACGCTCGACTTGATAGAAACGCTCGGCCCATTCGCGCGGCGGCGGTGCAATGTCGTGGGGGAAGAGCGCGAACGCTGCGGGGGTCTTGTCGGATCCGAACCAGCTTTTCGCGGCTTCTTTCGTCCAGCGCACCGCGCCTGCTTTCATCGCGTCGCGATAGGGCTGAAAAGATGAGCCGATCGTCTGGGTCGCCCAATAAATCATCACATTCGTCAGCAGCTCATCTTTGCTGAAGCGCGTTTCGATGTGGCCGTCGCAGTCGCTCCATTCGTAGAATTTCTCAACTATCCAGGCGGCGAGCCCTGCGGGTGAATCGTTGAGCGCCTGCGCGGGTGTTGATGGGCGTGTTCCCTGGATTATCGCGTAGGCACCGTCGTTCTTCTGGAAGGCCTCCATCTTTTCTAGATAAGCCTTCTCTGCATGGCTCAGGTTATCGGGCTTTTGAAAGGCGTGCGAAAAGGGAACATCGGTTAAGTGGATGCCGGGTAGACGTTTGGCGTGACTGCGCGCGAGCTGCTCAACGATTGTACTACCCCAGTCGCCGCCATGAGCACCAAACCGCTCGTAACCGAGGTCTTCCATCAACCTGGCAAACAGATCGCCAAGACCGAACAATCCGGCATCCCCATGCCGTTCCTCTGACCAGCCATAGCCTGGGAGGCTCGGTGCGACGATATGGAAAGCATCTGCAGGATCGCCGCCATGCGCCGCCGGATCAGTCAGCATCGGGATAATCTTGTGGAATCGCCAGATGCTGTCGGGAAATCCGTGGACCAGAAGCAGCGGTATCGGTGCTGGTCCCACGCCGCGTTCATGGATGCAGTGAACCGTGCTACCATCGACTTTCCCACGCACCTGCGTGAAGTGGTTCAGTTCCGCCTCTTGTGCCCGCCAGTCAAAATCGGTTCGCCAATGTGCAACCAGCTCGGCAACGTAAGCCGAAGGAGTGCCATCCGCCCACGGTTCGAAGCCATTTCCGTTCGGCAATCGTGTTCGACTGAGCCGCTCTTCGAGATCGGCCAGAATTTCTTGAGATATTTCAATGGTGAAAGACTTGAGCATGACAGTCTCCGGAGGAGGACCAAAATCAGTTCCTTCGAATGGGACCATTCTCGACCCGAAGGCACTGATCGTGTTGGTGCGCTGCGACCGCAACACCGAGGTATGCAGGATGCAGAGCATGGTCGCTCAAAGTTACAACGCGCGGTACACATGTGCGTTCCGCTTTAAAGATTTTATATTTCAGAGAGTTGCTTAATCGAAACACACTAAGATTGATCTTTCAGGACGCTTTGTCGCATCATGAGCTACAGCGACTATTGCGCGATTGGCAGCGCTCTTGCGGGCATGATCGCTGATGTCATCTCACTGTGAAACGCGCCGGTAGAAAGCGGACAACTTCACTTGGCGTTCAGGCTGGCTCTGGCTATAGGCACCGGCATGCACAGCCGCTCCCCGCTCAAGCTCGCCCTTTCCGCTGCCCTGTGCGGCGCGTTGCTCACCACTGCCGCTTGCGGCGGGCGCGGGGGTGGACCGAAGGATACGGCATTCGTCGCGCGCGATGTGGATACGCTTTACGCGACCGCGAAAGACCGGCTTGACCGCGGCGATACATTGGTTGCCGCCGCGCTGTTCGACGAGGTTGAACGCCAGCATCCTTATTCACCGTGGGCCCGCCGCGCCCAGCTGATGAGCGCCTTCTCGTATTACGTGGCGAAGGATTACAACAAATCGGTGCAGGCCGCGCAGCGGTTCCTCTCGATCCATCCGGGCAACCGCGATGCGCCATACGCCTATTACCTGATCTCGCTGTGCTATTACGAGCAGATCAGCGATACTGACCGTGACCAGAAGATCACGATGCAGGCGCTGCAGACGCTTAACGAAGTGGTCCGCCGCTATCCCAACACGCGCTATGCGGCCGATGCCCGGATCAAGGTTGATCTGGTCAACGATCACCTTGCGGGCAAGGAAATGCAGATCGGGCGCTATTACGAAAAGTCGGGCAAGTGGCTTGCTGCCTCGCTCCGCTTCCGTAATGTGGTGGAGACTTACCAGACTACCAGCCACGCACCCGAGGCGCTGTTCCGCATGGTCGAGGCCAATCTTGCGCTGGGTGCGCAGGCAGAAGCGCTGAAATATGCGGCAGTGCTGGGAGCCAATTATCCCGGCAGCAAGTGGTACGAAAAAGCCTACAAGTTGATGCAGAAGAACGCGCCGGGCGTTGCCGTAAAGTAAGCCGACCCCAATCGCCGCTTAGACGATTTTGCTTTTTGTCTTGATTTCTACTTGCCCGAATTTGGGCATATTCAGCGCCGCACCGGCCTGCTGCATAAGGTGCAGCGGATATTGCCCGGTGGGCAAAGCCCCCAATGGCATGCCGGCCTGCGCCAAGACATAGGGCGAAACGCGGTGGCGGGTGCACAGCCCTCCCGCACCGTCATCGACCAGCTGGTGTTCAAATTCGAGCCCCTGCATCGATCCGGCTGAGCGCCGGGCAGTTGCCACGGCGAGCTGACCTTCGCCGAAGTCGACCACGAACGGCGTGCCAATAGGTACATCGAGCAATCCTTCGACCATGCAGCCACCGCGCGATAGGTTGCGCATCATCGCTTCGTAGCGGTGATCTTCGTGGATCAGCCCGACCCGGCGCAGCACGGTGCGGCGTTCGGGTCGGTACTTGCTCGGACCGTCCGGCTCGATCACCCAATCGCCGTTGAGCAAGGCCTCGCAGACATCGCCAAAGCTGACCGCAGCGGCGTAGATATATCCCTGAATCTGCCCGACCTTGAGCCTGCGCATGGCATCGAGTTCGTCGTGAGCTTCGATTCCTTCGGCGGTGGTTTCCATGCCCAGCGCGTCGGCGAGACTAACGATCGAGGCGATAATTGCAGCGTTGCGGTTGCCCTCTTGCGTGACCCCGGTGATGAAGCTCTTGTCGATCTTGATCTTGTCAAACGGCGCGTGCTGCAAATAGGCGAGCGAGGAATAGCCGGTGCCGAAATCGTCAAGCACAAGCCGCACGCCTAGTAGCTTAAGCGCGTTGAACATCGCCTCGGTCGCCTCGCGGTCGCCCAGAAAGATCGATTCGGTCAGTTCCAGTTCAAGCCGTTCGGGTGCCAATTCGGCGTGCGCCAGGGCTTGCGCCACCACCGAGGCAAAGCCCGGGTTGCCGAACTGCATGGCCGAGACATTGACCGATATCCTGACGTTGCCCGGGATCGACGCCGCATCGACGCAGGCCTGCTTCAGGATCCAATCCCCCAGCGCGCCGATCAGATTGCACTCTTCGGCAATCGGGATGAAAATGCCGGGAGACACGGCCCCCAGTTCAGGATGTTCCCACCGGGCCAGCGCTTCCAGGCTGACCACTTTGTCGGTCTTGGTATCGATGATCGGCTGGTAAGCAACGTGCATCTGGTCGCTGACCAGCGCATCGCGCAGATCCTCCTCGATCTGGCGGCGGCGTTCGGCTTCGCTGTGCAGGTCGCTTGAATAGAACCGGAACTGCCCGCGTCCACCGCCTTTGGAAGCATAAAGCGCAAGGTCTGCGGAACGCACCAGTTCTTCGCTGGTGATCCCGTCATATGGGGAGATCGCAATCCCGATCGAGGCGCCGATCACGCATCGGCTGCCGTCGATCTGGTAGGGTTGCGACAACATCGTGATGACTGTGCGCGCGATTTCTCCCAGCCGCCCGCGATCGTCGATATCGGGGATCATGATCTGGAATTCGTCGCCGCCAAGTCGCCCGATTTCGCAATTCTTGTCGGTCACGACCCGCTGCAGACGCTGGCCGACCTGCTTGAGCAGCTCGTCGCCTGCTGGGTGACCCAACGTATCGTTGACCTGCTTGAACCGGTCGAGGTCGATCATCATGATCGCGCAGCAGCGCTTGGCTGATTGATAGGCGTTCAAAGTCGCGTGGAGACGCGTGCCCATGCGGTGGCGGTTGGCCAGCCCGGTCAGCGAATCATATTGCGCCAGCCGCGACGCGTCCTTCTGGCTTTGCCGGGTGGCAGTGACGTCGGATCCGTTGCCGCGGTATCCAATGAACTTCCCGTTCCCGCCAAATTGCGGACGGCCCGAAATCGACCACCACACTTCATTCTTTTCGACCGCAGCGCGCACTGCAAGGTCGGCAAAGGTTTTGCGCGAGCTGAGGATGAGCGGGAGCGGCCGCTCGAGCCTATCGTCCTGGTCGCGTTCGAGGATAAACAATGACTGGATCGGCCGCCCGAGCAGATCGGTGCGCGCGCAGCCCATCGCGTCGGCCACAGTCTGCGAAATATACGTGATCGCGCCGTCGGCATTGCTCGACCAGAACCAGCCCAGCCCCGACGCTTCGTAATCGTGCAACAGCAGCATTGCCTGTTTTAGCTCTTCGCCGCTCGGCTGAGCCGTATGGCGCGATGCCGCAGGCTCGGTGTTCCCGCCAAGCAGGTTGCGAAAACGGCCAAACGCAGAGGGCGAAACGGCATTCATGGCAGGCGGAGAAACCTCGTCTGGCAAAATTGGCTGCGATCTATTGTTCGGCGATAGCCAAACATGGTTGAAAAATGCCTAATTCGGCATTTACAGCTGTAACCGGTTTAGGCTACCAAGCTTGGTCGGCGCAGCAAGGTACGCGGAGTGGCGGAAGGTGTTTGTGTCAACACGGCGACCCTTCCGGCATCCAGCTCGAGCGGGGCGGCAAATTCGACTCCCATGCGGTCATCCTGGCACCACCGGGCGGTGGCCGAGACCATACCGCCTTCCGCCAGCATGATCCGGAAAATCGTCCCGGGCGGCACATTCCATAGACCCTCGATCATCGCCCCGGTGGCCGAAATGTTGCGGATTGTGCCGTGATACTGCTGCCCTGCATTATCGAGCACGACCTTGCGCAGCATGGTGTGCCGGGCCGAGCGCGCCGCGCGCGGCCCATTGGCTATCGCGGTCATACCAGACAGCAATCGCTCGGTCGCAGCTGCAAAATCAAGTGGCTTTTCGTAGATAAAGCCCTGCACGTGACTGCACCCGAGCATCCGCACCAGATCGAGTTCATCGAGCGTTTCGACCCCCTCGGCGGTGGTTTCCATCCCCAGTGCTTCGGCCAGGCTCACGATCGAGGCGATAATCGCGCCGTTGCGGCTGCCTTTGATGGTCGCACCGCGCACAAAGCTCTGATCGATCTTGATCTTGTCGAACGGGGCCTTCTTCAGATAGCCGAGTGAAGAATAGCCAGTTCCGAAATCGTCGAGCGCGAGCCGCACCCCAACCCGTTTCAGCGCGGCAAACATCGCGTCGGTGTCGGCATCGTCATTAAGGAACACGCTTTCGGTAATCTCAAGCTCGAGCCGCGCCGGGTTAATCTGCGCGGCGGCCAGCGCGTAAGTGATGATCGCGGGCAAGGCCGGGTTGGCGAATTGCAGCGGCGAGACATTCACCGCAACCCTCACGCTTTCGGGCCACTTGGCAAGATCGTGGCAGGCCTGGCGCAATACCCATTCGCCGATCTGCGCGATCAGCCCCGAATCTTCGGCGACCGAGATGAATTTGGTCGGCGAGAGCGGCCCGCGAACCGGATGGTTCCAGCGCAGCAGCGCCTCAAACCCGGTGATCCGTTCGGTGGAGGTATGCACGACTGGCTGGTAGTGAACCTCAAACCCGCCGCTGGTGATGGCATCGCGCAGGTCCTGCTCAAGCTGGCGGCGCTCTTCGGCATCGGTGTGGAGATCTTCGGCGTAGAAATGGTGGCGGCCGCGCCCGCCGTCTTTGGCGGCGTACAGCGCCAGATCGGCGTTGCGGATGATTGCTTCTGAAGTGACCCCGTCTTCGGGCGAAAATGCGATGCCGATCGAGGCCCCGATCATCACCCGGTGCCCGTCGATCGAATAGGGCTGCGACAGATCGTGGATCACCCGGATTGCCAACTGCGCCAGATCCTCGCGCCGGTGCCGCCCGGGCAGCACAACCTGAAATTCGTCACCGCCGAGCCGGCCAACCCGGCCGTGATCGCCGATGGTGCGTTCGAGCCGGCTGGCGACCTGTGTCAGCAGGTAATCGCCCGCCGGATGCCCCATCGTATCGTTGACTTGCTTGAATCGGTCGAGATCGAGCAGGAACACCGCGCAGATGCGGTGATCGTGGTTCGGCGCGCCCAGGATCTTCTCCAGGGTCTGAGCCATTTGCAGCCGGTTGGCGAGGCCGGTGAGCGAGTCGTAATGCGCCAGCCGAGTTGCGTCGGCAGCCGATCGGCGGCGCTCGGTCAGGTCGTTACCCGACCCCCGAAAGCCGACGAAGTTGCCAAAAGTATCGTACAGCGGACGGCCATTGACCGACCACCAGCGCTCCTCGCCGCGGGTCGCCGCCCGCAGCGCCAGCTCGCTGAATGCGGACCGCGCGGTCATGTGGAACACCAACGTACGTTCGTTTTCTTGCCCTTGCGGATCGGGAATGAACAGGTTGGACAACGGGCGACCGTAAAGCTTGGTGCTGTCGCAGCCGAGCAGCTCGCCGATCGGCGGTGAGAGATAGACCAGCTGCCCGCGGCGGTCGGTTTCCCAGAACCAGCCCTGCCCAGTCTGCTCAAAATCGTGAAGGATTTCCTCGGCGCGCAACTGGGTCCGTTGCCGCTCGCGATCGGCGCGGGCTTCGCATTCGTCGCTTAGCGACTGGCGGCGCGCGGTGTACAATCCGGCCGCTCCGCCGATAGCCAGAGTGAGATAGGCACCGGGTGTCCCGGAAATAGCGGCAACCCCGGCCCACAAGCCAACCATGGCCACGGTAATACTCGCCACACGGCGATTGAGGATAATGATCGCAAGCGAGCCGGTGATGACCAGAACGCCCATCGAATCCTGCCAGCTCGAGATGGAAAATGCGGTCCAGCGCGCCATCGCGGTGCCGAACAGCAGCATCGGCAAACCAACCAGCGCAGTGGCAAGAACATTCCGATGAGCCGGTTCGACAAGCCGCTCGCACTCGATCCGCACGGCGAACGGGGTCAGCGCGGCAATCGCGATGCCCGCAGCAAGCATGGCAAGGGATACAAGGCCCGGGAGCGAGCCGGTAACGATCCCGATCAGAATTGCGGCCGCGGCCATGATCGGCGCCATAAGCCACCAGTTCGGTTCGACCAGGTCGCGCAGGACGTTGCGGCTGGCACTGCGCTGCCGCGCGGGACCTGCTGTGCGCGCGGCCTGAGCCTTCAACGACACAACCTTTCCTGCCCCCGCCGCAGGCGCGCGTGTCCGCTGGCGCTCAGGCAGTGCTGGGGTCAGGTCTTCGGCCTGTCTCGCGGGTTCAGCGGGCATGACAAGGCCTGTGCCACGGGGTCGCTTGAAAAACGGTTAAGTTTACCACGCGCAGCCGCACAAAACTGCGCCGCCGCGCGGTTTGCGAGTGCTCGCTTGAATTGCCGTCACCGGCAAGGCATGGTTGCCGCAACAAAAACAAAGATATCGGGACCGGCCATGACCAAAAGTACTTCGCCGCTGGAGAACGAAGCCGCCCAGTCGACCACCGCGCTGGGCCCGCTGGTGGGGCTGGCACGTGAGGACTTTGTCGGGGCGATCGCGCTGCTGCTGCGCGAAACCGCGTCCGATCCCGCCCGCACTGCCAAACACATGCGCGGTTTTGGCGAGGACGTGGTCCAGATCGTGACCGGCAAGTCCGAACTCGCGCCCGATCCAAAGGACAAGCGCTTCAAGGATCCGGCGTGGCAGTACAACCCGTTCTTCCGCGCCGGGGCGCAGTATTACCTCGCCGTGCAAAAGGGCATGAAAAACTGGATGGCAGACCTCGAGCTTGACGAGCTGGAGCGGGACCGGGCCAATTTCATCTCGCAGATCATCATCGACAGCTTGTCCCCGACAAACAGCCTGATCGGCAATCCCTCGGCGCAAAAGCGGCTGATCGACAGCGGCGGACTAAGCTTGGTCAAGGGACTCAAGAATGCCTACAACGACATGGTCCACAACCACGGCATGGTGTCGATGGTTGACAAGCGCCCGTTCAAGCTGGGTGAGAATATCGCCGCCTCCAAAGGCAGTGTGATCTATCGCGACGCGATGATGGAGGTGATCCAGTACGCCCCCACCACCGACCAGGTTTACGCGATCCCGCAGCTGACAATTCCGCCGCAAATCAACAAGATGTACATCAACGACCTCAGTCCGGAGAAGTCGGTGGTCAAGTATCAGCTCGACAATGGCATTCAGCCGTTCGTGATCAGCTGGAAAAACCCGACCAAGGATGAGGGCCACTGGGGCATGGACGAATACATCGCCTCCTGCGCCAAAGCGCTCGAGGTGGTCAGCGCGGTCAGCGGATCGAACAAGGTCAACGTCTCTTCGGCCTGTTCGGGCGGGCAGACCGGGGCTATCCTCGCGAGCAAACTCGCCGACCAGGGCGACCAGCGGATTGGCGCGATGACCTTCATGGTCACCGTGCTGCATCCCAAGCAGAACGATATCGAAGCTGGTGCGTTGATGTCGGCTAATGGACTCGAACTCGCAAAACGACGCGCCGCCAAGAAGGGCATCGTCAAGGGTAATGACCTGGCCAGGGGCTTCGCATGGCTGCGGCCCAACGACCTGATCTGGAATTACGTGATCAACAACTACCTGATGGGCGACGACCCGCCGGCCTTCGACGTGTTGTTCTGGAACGCCGATGCGACCAACTTGTCGGCCGCATTGATGGGCGATTTCCTGACGTTGTTTGAAACTCTGGCTTTCACCAAGCCGGGCGAGGTCGAAATGGCCGGGCACAAGATCGATCTCACCAAGGTGACCAACGATCTGTTCATTCTTGGCGGGACGACCGATCACATCACCCCGTGGCGCGCCTGTTATCGTTCGACCCAGCTGTTCGGTTCGAAAGACGTGACCTTTGTGCTGAGCCAGGCTGGACACATGCAGGCGATCCTCAACCCGCCGGGCAATCCCAAAGCCAAGTATTTTGTGTCGAAAAAGGTCGGCCATCCGCCCGCCGAAGTTGACGATTGGCTCAAGGGGACCGAGGAAGTACCCGGAAGCTGGTGGCCGCTGTGGATGGACTGGTTGCAGCACCGGTCGGGCAAGCAAGTTGCCGCACCCAAAGCGGTAGGCAACAAGAAATATCCGCCACTCGAAGCCGCGCCGGGTCTATACGTGCTCGAACAGGCTTGAAGGAACGCAATTGGTGAAAGACAAATTGACTGCCGAATTCTCGATGGAAGTGGTCGGCGGGCGAACCCTGCGGGTGGCCCGGTGGCGCTGGGATATGGTCAGCGACCATCCGCCGATCCTGTTCTTCAACGGCATTGGCGCTAATACCGAAGCGGTCGCGCCTTTGGCGGAAGCTTTGACCGAACGGCGCTTCATCATGTTCGACATGCCCGGCGTCGGCGGCTCGCCCGAGCCCACCGTGCCATACAATCCTTTCACCATGAGCTGGATCGCCAAGGAATTGCTCAAGCGCTTCGATGCGGGCGTGGTCGATGTAATGGGCGTATCATGGGGCGGCGCGATGGCGCAGCATTTCACGATCCAGCACAGCAGCCACGTGCGCCGCCTGATCCTTGCCGCGACCACTGCCGGCATGGTGATGCTGCCGGGCAATCCGGCGGCGCTAACCAAGATGATCGACCCGTGCCGCTATGTCGATGCCGCCTTTATGGAAAAGCATTTCATGACGCTCTACGGCGGACTAACCGGGGGCAAGGGCGAACATATCGGCCGCCTCACCCCGCCCACCCCGCGCGGCTATGTCTATCAGATGCTCGCCATGATTGGCTGGACCAGCGTGCCCGCGCTGCCGTTCCTTAAAAAACCGGTGCTGATCATGATGGGCGACGAAGACCAGATCGTCCCGCTCGCCAACGGCAAATTCCTCGAAATGCTGATCCCTGACAGCCGGCTCGAGATTTTCGAACAAGGCGGCCACTTGTTCATGCTCACGCACCGCGAACAAACGCTGTCGTGCATGCGCGGATTCCTTGACGCAGCCGATCAGGACCAGAGGAAGGCGGCGTGATTTGATGCGCCACATTGCGATCATCGGCTCGGGCCCGGCCGGGTATTACACCGCCGAGGCCGCACAAAAGCTGTGGGGCGACGGGGTCAAGGTTGACGTGTTCGACACGCTGCCGGTGCCTTACGGTCTGATCCGCACCGGCGTCGCCCCCGATCATCAATCGATCAAGGGCGTATCGAAGCGCTACGAAGGCACCGCGCTGTCAAGCAACGTCCGCTTCGTCGGCAATGTGCACATCGGCAGCGATGTCACCGTGCCCGAATTGCAGCAGCTTTACGATGCGGTGGTGCTGGCCACCGGCGCGCCTAATGACCGGCCGCTGGACATTCCGGGCAGCGACCTTGCCAACGTATTCGGCAGCGCGGCGTTCGTCGGATGGTACAATGGCCACCCGCAATTCGCCGGCCTCGCGCCGGACCTGTCGGGGCAGACCGCAGTGGTCATCGGCATGGGCAACGTCGCGCTCGATGTCGCGCGGATCCTGTCCAAGACCGAGGGCGAGTTCACCGGCAGCGATATCGTCGGCCACGCGCTCTACGCGCTGATGGCGTCCAAAATCCGCCGGGTCGTGATCATCGGCCGGCGCGGGCCGCACCAGATCATGATGACGCCGAAGGAGCTGGGCGAGCTGGGCCACCTCGCCCGCGCTGCGCCCAGGGTCGATCCAGCCGACCTGCCCGAACTTGGCGAAGACGCGCTGCTCGAGCCTGGCTTGCGCAAATCGGTCACGCATATCCGCAGCTTCGCCGCGATCCCTGAAAGCCACTTCGCCGACGTGGAAGTGGAAGTGGAGTTTGATTTCTTCGCCGCCCCGCATGCATTGAGCGGTACAGGCAAGGTCGAGGCCATCGAACTCGAGCGGACCAAGGTCGAAGCCGGGCGCGCGATCGGTACGGGCGAGTTTTACACGGTACCCGCCAGCCTGGTGGTCAGCTGCATCGGCTACCAGACCTCGCCAATCCCCGATGTGCCGTTCGATGAACGCGCGGGGAAGTTCGCCAACGATGACGGCCGCATCCTGCCGGGGCTGTATTGCGTCGGCTGGGCACGGCGCGGGCCATCGGGCACGATCGGCACCAACCGGCCTGACGGGTTCGGGGTGATCGAACGGATCGCCGAGGATATTGCCGCCGGATTGCTCGGCCCCGGAGGAAAACAAGGCCGCGCCGGGTTTGACGAACTGGCCGCTCAGCGCAGCCTCGACGTGGTAACCTTCCGCGACTGGAAAAAGATCGAAGCGCAGGAAGAACGCCGCGCCCGCGACGGTAACCCGCGCGAGAAATTTGTCGATGTGGGCGAGATGATCCGGGCGCGGGGGGACTAGGGCTGGTACCGCGCGCTTAGTTCTCGATCGCGTTCTTAGCTACACTGCAATTCAGTGCTTTGCGCAAATACGCTGCGCCCATGGACCCAGCGCCGCTCGGCGCCCGCCTCGCTCGCACTGAAGGACGATGCAGGTTGACAACACGATGCTGAATTCGATCAATCAATGATCAAGCTGCCACTCCCAGCACTCATTCATGCCACTCTCTACTTTGCTCATATTCAACTCCCGTTCCCACCAAATCCGGTTCCCACCGGCATCGGCCTCAAAGTCGATGACATTGGGAAAGACCGCCGTCGTGGCTTTGCCGAGAGAAATTACAAATGCATCATATTCAGCTATGTGTTCAACTTTCGCGTCGTAGTTAAATTTGCCGCCGTCATTGAACGACATTTGCAGTGTTTGGGGTTGAGACGTCCCGTCGCTGTAAAAAAATAGTTCGAGCTGCGGACCCTTTTGACGAAAACCCCAAAACTGGACTTTCTTTGTATCCCATTGATTAACTGCAAAACATACGTCATCCGGCATAGCCCAGATTTTCCAGTGACCAACTGTCCAACTATGCTTAGATGTTACGGGTATGATGCGATAAATTCCGTCTTTTCCACTTGTTGCTTCTTGTTTGGCGCGCTGCCGCTGCGCTTCGATGTCCCTTTGCGAGGCTTCGCTGCGCGCGGCCTGCTCGCGGCGGTCACTCGCCGCTTGCCGGTCTTGAGCAATCTGCCGCTCCATATCGCTTTGGCTTTGCGCAAAAACGGGAGAGGATAGCAGACCAAAGATCAGCAGCGGGAGTGACACTTTTCGCATGACGTGAGTTACGCTCCGAACTTTTCACTGCACGCAGCATAGGCCGCGAATGCATCGTGTGAATTGCTTTTATCCATGTCTAACACGACCTTTCCGCCCATTTTGACGCGAAATGCAACACCATCTGGCATATTGCGAGCAAACTTCGCAGCCTCGAAAGCAATGTACAATACCTTAGCACCACCGAGCTCAATGGCGCAGGCCGATGATTCGGGAAGCTCATTGCCGTCTATCGAGATCGTAATTCTAGAATCTCGCCCCGTAACGATCGCCGATTGTTCGGCCGGCATTGCAAGAATGCCCGTCGTGCCACATTTCCGTTTGTGCTTCGCAAAAGCGGACAACGTCAGACGGCTTGCCCTCCCCCGCCATCCATGATTTAATCGCGCGGTTAAGAGCCGATCGAGACTCGGCCTAACGGGAGAGTGACATGGCGACTTACGACCTGATCATCCGCAATGGCACCATCGTCGATGGCACCGGTAGCCCGCGCTTTACCGGCGATGTTGCGATCAAGGATGGGCTGATTGCCGCGGTCGGAACCGTCCATGGCGACGCGGTCCGCGAAATCGATGCCCTGGGCAAAATCGTCGCGCCGGGCTTCGTCGATGTGCACACGCACTACGATGGCCAGGCGACCTGGGACCAGGAAATGGCCCCATCAAGCTGGCATGGCGTCACCACCGTGGTGATGGGCAATTGCGGGGTAGGCTTCGCGCCTGCCGCGCCCGACCGGCACCAATGGCTGATCGCACTTATGGAAGGGGTCGAGGATATTCCCGGCACCGCGCTCGCCGAAGGGATGAAGTGGAACTGGGAAACCTTCCCCGAATACCTCAATGCACTGGAGGAAATGCCGCGCACGGTCGATGTCGGCACGCATGTCCCGCACGGGGCGGTGCGCGCCTATGTGCTGGGTGACCGCGAACGACCCGGCGCGGTGCCGACTCAGGATGATATCGCCAAGATGTCCGCAATCGTCGAGGAAGGCGTGCGCGCCGGTGCGCTCGGTTTTTCGACCAGCCGCACCGTGCTCCATCGCTCGATCGATGGCGAAGTGGTGCCCGGCACCACTGCGACCAAGGAAGAGCTGATCGGGATCGGCCGGGCGATGGGCCGGGCCGGGCACGGGGTGTTCGAAATGGCCAGCGACATGCGCCGCGAATGGGACGAATTTGGCTGGATGGGACAACTGAGCCGCGAGACCGGGCTGCCCTGCACGTATGCCGCGTTGCAATCGATCGCCAAGGAATTGCCGCTCGACGAACAGATCGCGCTGATGCGCGCCGAGAACGACAACGGCGCCAATATCGTCGCGCAAATCGCGCTGCGCGGCAACGGCATCGTGATGGCCTGGCAGGGCACGGTCCATCCGTTCCGCCTGCGCCCGAGCTGGCAGGCGATCATGGACCTGCCGTGGGTCGAGCAGAAGGCCAAGCTGTTCGATCCAGCGTTCAAGGCGCAACTGCTCAGCGAAGCGCCCGATTACAGTGAGGTCCCCCAAGACATCATCGGCCTGATCATGGTGGTCAGCGCCGGGTGGGGCATGCAGTACCAGATGGACGACGATTTCGATTACGAACCGCAGGCCGAAGCCAGCATCGCCGCGCGCGCCGAGGCGGCGGGCAAGTCCGCTGACGAATATGTCTATGACCTGCTGTGCGAAGGCGATGGCACCGGGTTCGTCTACTTGCCGATCCTCAATTATGCCGACGGCAATCTCGATTTCCTCGAGGCGCTGCAGAACAGCGACGACTGCGTCAATTCGCTGTCGGACGGCGGCGCGCACTGCGGCACGATCTGCGACGCGGCGAGCCCGACTTTCATGCTTCAGCACTGGGTGCGGGACCGCAAGCGCGGCGGCAGGATCACGCTCGAAAATGCAGTCAAACGCCAGTGTTATGACACCGCGCGGCTTTACGGCCTCGACGATCGCGGGATCATCGCACCGGGCTACCTCGCCGATCTCAACGTGATCGATATGGATGCGATTCGGCTCGGCAAACCGTGGCTGGCGTTCGATCTGCCCGCCGGCGGCAAGCGCCTGTTGCAAAAGGCCGACGGTTATGTCTGCACCATCAAAATTGGCGTGGTGACGTTCAAGGACGGCACCTGGACCGGTGCAACCCCGGGCGGCCTGATCCGCGGACCGCAACGCGCGGCGATGCTGGAAGCGGCGGAGTAACAAGTAGGCCTCGATCCCCACCCCGATCGTGGTGAGGAGGGACTGAGCCCTTGCGAAGGCCCGTCTCGAACCACCGTTGCGCGCGATCCTTCGAGACGCGTCTTCGCAAGAGCTCAGCCGCTCCTTAGAACGAACGGTGGTGTTAGAATGCGCTGTAAAACAGGAAGTTACATATGACCATCGCCGCCGTCCGCACTGGCTCGCCCGCCAGCCTCGACAATCTGCTGCCCACCACGATCGAAGACCCCGGCGCGCCCGGCCCCGGCCAGATCCGCGTCAAGCTCGCCGCCTCATCGCTCAACTACCACGACTTTGCTGTGGTCAGCGGCATGATCCCCGCAGCCGCTGGCCGCATCCCGATGTCGGACGGCGCGGGAACAGTCGAGGCTGTGGGCGCCCGAGTGACCCAGTTCCAGCCCGGCGATCTGGTGGTCTCCACCTTTTTCCCCGAATGGATCGACGGCACTCCGCCCGCCACTGCATTTCGCGGGGTTCCGGGTGACGGCATCGACGGCTACGCGCGGGAAGTTGTCGTCACCCCAGAGCACTGGTTCACCCGCGCTCCCGCTGGCTACAATGCCGCTGAAGCCGCGACACTAACCTGCGCTGGCCTGACCGCATGGCGCGCGTTGCTTGTCGATAACGCAATCCGGCCAGGCTCGACCGTGCTCATCCAGGGCAGCGGCGGAGTTTCCATCTTCGCGCTGCAATTCGCCAAGGCGGCGGGCGCGACGGTGATCGCGACCAGTTCGTCAGGCGACAAACTGGAGAAGCTCAAAGACCTCGGTGCCGATCATCTGATCAATTACAACGAAGTGCCCGCCTGGGGCATGAAAGTGCTCGAACTGACCGGCGGAAGCGGGGTGGACTGCGTAGTCGAGATCGGCGGCGCGGGCACGCTCGACCAGTCGATGATGTCGACCCGCGTCGGCGGTCATGTCGCGCTAATCGGGGTGCTGACGGGTTTCGCTGGTCCCGTACAAACCGCGCTGCTGATGGCCAAGAACCTGCGCGTGCAGGGCCTCACCGTGGGCAGCCGCGCCCAGCAGCTCGCGATGATCGCCGGGATTGAAGCCAATGGGATCAAACCCGTGATCAGCGACCACTTCCAGCTGGCCAACCTCGCCGACGCTTTCCGCCATCAGGCCGCGAACAAGCACTTCGGCAAGATCGCGGTGGATATCTAAGGTTCGATAATTGTCCCCACTGCCGGATCGGCTTGTCCGGCGAGCGTACTGGCAAAAGCAGCTTGCGCGGCTTCCAGACCGCTGCGGCGGTCAATTCTCACGGTGCCGGCCGTCTCTCCGACGAAACGCTGCCAACTCGCAGCGACCGCTTCGCCGAAGGCTTTGGGGCCGAGCTCCTTGATCGCCGCCACTGCGTGGTCGGGGGCAAAGAACAGCACCGGCGCAGGGCCAGGCAGCGCGCCGTTTTGCTGGCCGAAGCCCGCGCCGACATGGGTCGCGCCAACAGTGCAGGAGTATCTGAGCTGGGCATCGAGCGCGGTGTGGACCGCGTGGATTAGTGCGGCATTCCCGGCAAAATCGACCAGAACCGAGGCAACTTGCGGTAGCTCAGCGATCTGATCGTACGACAACACCTCATGGTAAAACCCGCCGCCGCGGACGAAATCGGCGTTGCCCGCCGAGGTTAGCCCGATCCGGCGCAGCTGCGGCGATGTATCGCGGGCGACACTGGCCAGCGCCATCGCGGTCTTGGATGAAGCGCTGGTGCAGATCAGCTGCTGCGCCCCAAACCAGCCTTCGCGGCGCATCATGCTTTCGATCAGGAACCCGGTTTTGAACAACGGGCCAAAGATCATCCGCTCGGCCTCGCGCGCCGGATCGTGCTCGGGATCAGCGGCGAGGCGGCTGTACTGGTTGTAAATCGGGCTCATCGGCAGCCGGTGAGCGGCGGCATCGCTGAACCCGCCAGCCGTCACGCCGCCGGGCAGCACATCAAGGTGCGTTGCCATCGGCAAGTAGCCGTAAACCCGCTCGCCAACCACGATGTCCTGATGCCGCGATTGCTCGACCACCGCATGGCCCCACATCGGGACCACTCCCCAGTCGCCTTCACCTGGAAAGAAGTTCCAGTACCCGAATGCATCGCCGACCACCGCATAAGTGACGTTGTTGGCGGTCACGGAAAAGCTCTCGATCCGGAGCCGCACCTCCCCATCACCGAGCGGCGGCTGCGTTTCGTCGACAATCCGGCCCTCGCCGATCGCGCTGCGTTTGACCTGACCGGTGCGGCTCATGGTGTGATCACTTTCGTTGCAATGGCGGACCAGACTAGGCGAACCGCAGGTGTGGTCAATCTTACTGCAGCGGCACGGTCAGGCCGCCATCGGCCATGCGGGAATCATCCTTGTGGACTTTCGCCGCGCCCCAGCTCCCGTCCGGACGGCGGCCAGTTACGATCATCTCGTCCTCGCCGGTCACGCCCAGCTCCACCTCGCGGTCGGGCAGCATGGCGATCACCTTGTTCCCCACGGTGATCAGCACCTGGCGATTTTCGGCAAAGGCCATGACTGCCATCGCCTTGATGTCGCCGTACCATGGCATCTCACGCCAACGCCCGGGCGTTCCAGGGTCGACGGTGAAGTTGAGGCGAAACCCCAGCTCGCTGACCACGACGATGCGCGATCTGGCCGGGTGCCAGTGAGCGGGCACTTTATCCCAAATGAGGTAGCCGCACATAAATTCGCCGCACCGCTGCGGGCGCGTTTCGTAAATTTCGCAGCCCTTCCCGACCGAGCAATGGCGGCACCACTGTCCTTTGCCACTATCGGTTTCGGGAATCTTGAGGACTTTGCAGCACAGTGTGCACGAACCGCATACGCGGCCCATTACTGTCGCTACTGCGTCGCTCACACCCGCATCGGCATCAATACATACAGCGCCGGGCTCTTTTCATCCTGCCGGATCAGCGTTGGCGCGCCGGCGTCGGCGAGATGCAACTCGACCGTGTCGCCATCGATCTGGGCGAGGATGTCCTTGAGGTAGTTGGCGTTGAAGCCGATCTCGAACCCGCTAGATTTGTAATCGGCGGGAACTTCTTCGGCCGCCGTGCCATTGTCGGGCGAGGTGACCGACAGTGTAACCTTGTCGTTTTCAAGCGCCATCTTGACCGCGCGGGTTTTTTCAGTGGCGATCGTCGCAACGCGGTCAACGCCTTGCCAGAAGCTCTTGGGGTCAAGCTTGAGCAGCTTGTCGTTCCCCGTCGGGATCACGCGGCTGTAATCGGGGAAAGTTCCGTCGATCAGCTTGCTGGTTAGCACCACGCCGTTTTCTCCGCCGAGCGTGAAGCGCACCTTGCTGGCCGAGAGATCGATCAGGACGTTCGAACTGGGTGCTTCTTCAAGCAGCTTGCGCAGTTCGGCAACGCATTTGCGCGGCACGATCACGTCGGGCATGCCCTCGGCACCATCGGGCTTGGGAATGGTGAAGCGCGCCAGCCGGTGCCCATCGGTCGCCGCAGCGCGCAGATCGTCGTCGGTCACGTGGAGGAAAATGCCGTTGAGGTAGTAGCGCGTTTCTTCGGTGCTGATCGCAAACTTGGTCCGGTCAATCATCTGCGCGAGCAGCGCTGCGCCAAGCTCAAAGCTGGTCGGCAGATCGCCTTCCACGATCATCGGGAAATCGTCACGCGGCAAGGTCGGCAGCGAGAACCGGCTGCGCCCGGCTTTGACCGTCATGCGATTGTCGGCAGTTTCAAGGCTGACCTGGCTGCCATCGGGCAATTTGCGCGCAATATCGAACAGCAAGTGGGCGGGAACTGTGATCGCGCCAGGCACTTCAACCGAAACCGCGCTGAGGCTTTCGATCACTTGGAGGTCCAGGTCGGTCGCCATGATTTTAAGCGTGCCGTCGCTGGCCGCCTTGATCAGCACGTTCGAGAGAATCGGGATAGTGTTACGCCGTTCGACGACGGACTGGACGTGCGACAGGCACTTCAGCAGCGTCGCGCGTTCGATGGTGGCCTTCATGGTCGATTTAGTCCCCATGTACGCACGGCCGGAATCGGCCCTGCGCCGTCAAATTTCGGTCTACCTTCTCTAACGCCGGGGTGCGGTGCGGCAAGGCTGTTCCGCGTAAAGACGGCACTAACTGGGGATAAATGCGCTGAAACCGCCTGCGCCGAACCGATCAGCTCAACATCGCCATGCCGCCGTTAACGTGCAGCGTTTGCCCGGTAATATAGCCTGCCTCGGTGCTGGCAAGATAGGCCACCGCCGCGCCGATGTCTGCGCCCTCACCCATCCGGCCCATCGGGATCCGCGCGTTGAGCGCATCCTTCTGCGCATCGGGCAGCCCGTCGGTCATCGCGGTGCGAATGAACCCGGGGGCGACGCAGTTGACGGTAATGCCCCGGCTGGCGACTTCCTGCCCGAGCGATTTGGACATGCCGACCAGGCCCGCCTTGGCCGCCGCATAGTTGACTTGCCCGGGATTGCCGGTCGCGCCGACCACGCTGGTGATCGAAATAATCCGCCCGTGCCGCGCCTTCATCATCGGCTTGCACGCGGCGCGCATCAGGCGGAACGCCGCCTCAAGGTTGACCCGGATCACCGCGTCCCACTCCTCGTCCTTCATCCGCATCGCGAGGTTGTCGCGGGTGATCCCGGCGTTGTTGACCAGGATATCGATCTTGCCGAGCGTATCGACTGTGGCGGGGATCAGATGCTCGACCTGTTCGGTGTTGGAGAGGTCGCAAGTGATCTCGACATGATCATGGCCGTAAACGTCGTTCAATTCCTCGCGAAACGCGCGTAACTTTGCGGGATTGGTCCCCGAAAGCGCCAATCGCGCTCCTTGCCGGGCCAGAGCATGAGAGATGGCCGACCCAATCCCCCCGGCAGCACCAGTGACGAGGGCAGTCATGCCGGTAAGGTCAAACATGCGATGTTCCATGATGGCTCCGGGTAAGAAATTGGTTCACGCAAAGGCGCAAAGAAGAAGGAAGGCGCAAAGAACGATTACAGCGGGCGATGGCCGTTGACTATCCTTCTGATGCCCTCCTTCATGGTTTCGCCCGAGAAATTTAGAAGCAGCCCAAGGGGCTGCTTGAGCAATCGTAAGTAGGTCAGAACCTGTTTGGCGTGCGCTCGCGCACCTTGGTCAACAGCCTTGATCTCAAGAATCAGGCAATCTTCGACCAGAATGTCGATTTTGAAAGCAGCGTCGAAGGTCTGCCCATCAAAGGTCACCGGAACAACCACTTGTCGCGCAACGCGCAGGCCGCGCTTCTCAAGTCGACCGGCCAGGACGGCTTCGTAGACGCTCTCAAACAAGCCCGGACCAAGTTCCCGGTGAATCGCGATGGCCTCATCGATTACGATTCTGGTGAGCTGATCAACGCGGTCCACAACCACCCCCTTTGCGCCTTACCTTATTCTTTGCGCCTTTGCGTGAACCCTACAGCCCTTTGGCCAAGGATTCGATATCGGCCATCGTCAGCGCGCTGGTCACCTGCACATCGGTCACGCAGCGGCCGATCATGGGGCCGAGGACTTTGCCGCCGAGTTCGGTGAACTGCTCCACTCCGGCCTCCTTCATCGCGATAACGCTCTCGCGCCAGCGGACACGGCCGGTGACTTGTTCTATCAGCAGGCGCTGGATTGCGGACGGGTCGGAGACCATCGCGGCGGTGACGTTGGCGTAAAGCGGCACGGTCAGCGCGCCCGGCGGCGTCGCTTCCAGCGCCGCCGCCATTGCATTGGCAGCCGGCTGCATTAGCGGGCAATGGAACGGGGCCGAAACCGGCAGCAGCACGCCGCGCTTGATCTCGAACTCCTTGACCATCGCCACCGCACGCTCGATCGCGGCTTTGTGGCCTGAGAGGACGACTTGGCCCGGGTCATTGTCGTTGGCGACCGTGCAGACTTCATCTTCAGCGGCGGCATCCGCCAGTGCTTGCGCTTTGACGAGATCGGCCCCGAGCAACGCGCACATCGCGCCGATGCCAACCGGCACCGCCGCCTGCATCGCTTGCCCGCGCAGCTTGAGCAGCCGTGCGGTATCGGCCAGGCTGAACGCACCCGCAGCGCACAGCGCGGTATATTCGCCCAGGCTGTGCCCCGCGACGAAATCGGCCTTTTCGGCGAGAGCAATCCCGCCCTCCTGCTCCAGCACGCGCAGCACTGCGATGGCAACCGCCATGATCGCCGGCTGAGCGTTTTCAGTCAGGGTCAGCGCCTCTTCGGGCCCTTCGCGCATGATCGCCGAAAGTTTCTGGCCGAGCGCATCGTCAACCTCTTCGAACACCGCGCGGGCAGCCGGACTGGCTGCGGCGAGATCCGCGCCCATGCCGATTTTCTGGCTGCCTTGTCCGGGAAATACGAATGCTCTCATTGAACGACTCCTGAAATGACGCCTCTTCCCCCTTGATGGGGGAAGGATACGCAGACTTGGTCGCGCAGCGACCTAGTCGCAGTTGGATGGGGGTGATGCCGCAGCATGGCAATGCGCCAGACGGCAAGATCACCCCACCCAACTTGCGCTAGGCGCTAGTGCGCCAAGCAGCGGGTCCCTCCCCCATCAAGGGGGAGGTTTATGCATCGCGCCTAACGGCTGGCGCGGTCGCCCTGCAACCCCGAACGGCACAATCTTGTTGGCCACATCGTGGCCGATATCGGCGCGGCCCAGGTATGCGATGTCCGCACGCGCGCACCAATGCTGCGCGATCTGCTCCGCCGAAATCCCGAACGCGACATCGTTTTCGGGCACGGCGCTAACCCGCCCGAGGCGCAGTCCGGCGATGCCCGGCAGCATCGCGGTCACATGGAAAAACAGCCGGTCCACCGCGTAATCGTATTCGGCTACTTCCTCGACCAGCACGACGTGCCCGGTCAGGTCGGGCATCAGCGAAGTACCGCACAGCATTGCCAGCGTCGTCAGGTTGAACGCGGCGGTTGGCCGCGTATCGAGGTTCGGCTCAAGCCCGGTGCTATCACCTGCAAGCCACGCCAGCGTGCGGCGGACGGCAGCCTCTCCGCCATCGCGGCGAATGTCAGTGGGCATCGGGGCATGGGCCTGCTTGCCGATGTCCGCCGCGTAAAGCCCGCCCAGCAGCATGCCGCCATCCGAATAGCCGAGATAAGTCTTGAACCCAGCCGTGCCGTCCATCTGCGCGATCGCGTCTGCGGCAATTCGCGCCGCGCCATAGCCGCCGCGCGCGAACCACACCGCCTCGACCGCCGGATCGTTGGCACATTCTAGCAAAGCCGCGAGCCGCTGGGCATCGCTGCCTGCAAAGTGGCCATCGCTGAGGAAGCACTGGTCGTGGAACTGCAATGTGAGGCCGGGATAGTCCGCGGCCAAGGCGGTGACGCGGGCGGCATCCTCTTGGGTGATCGAGCGCGACGGCGCGCAGATGGCGATTGCTGGCATGGATACGTCCTAACCCGCCCGGCTTGCCTGACAAGCCAAAGCTGCAAGGTTGCGCTGGCTGCCAAGGCCGCATACCGGATTATGCGATGACCGACCTTACCTCTCATCCCTGGTTTTTCTGCGGCATCGGCGGATCGGGCATGCTGCCGCTCGCGCTGATCCTGCGCGGCGCCGGGGCGCAGGTCGCCGGATCGGACCGCAGCCGCGATCAGGGCCGCACGCCCGAAAAGTTCGCCTGGCTGGAAAGTCTGGGGTTCGAACTGCACCCGCAGGACGGCAGCGGGATCGTCTCGGCGCAGCAGACGCTGGTCGCCTCGGCGGCGGTCGAGGACACCGTGCCGGAAATGGTCCGCGCGGCGAAACTGGGCTGCCCGAGAATGTCGCGCGCACAATTGCTCGCCGCGCTGTTCAACGCCAGCCAGACCCGCATCGCGATTGGCGGGACCAGCGGCAAAAGCACCGTCACCGGCATGGCCGGTTGGATCATGGACCAAGCGGGGCGCGATCCGACGATCATGAACGGCGCGGTGATGAAGAATTACGCCACGCCCACTGCGCCGTTCGCCAGTGCGCGAGTGGGCAGCGGTGAGGCGTTCGTCTCCGAGGTCGATGAAAGCGACGGATCGATTGCGCTGTACCGGCCCAGCGTGGCGGTGCTCGGCAACGTCAGCCTCGATCACAAGAGCATGGAGGAACTGCGCGACCTGTTCGGTGATTTCCTCGCCAATGCTGATGTAGCGGCGATCAACCTCGACGACGCCGAGGTGGCCGAACTCGCGCCGCGAGCCAAAGCCGTGATCAGTTTTGGAATCAGCCATGCGGATGCCATGATCGGTGTCGTGCCAGGCTCGATCGTCGAAGGTCTGACTAGCCTTTCAGCGATCATTGTCGATCGCCGTGACGGTTCTCACCATCCGCTTGCCCTGTTGGTTCCGGGCCGCCACAATCTTGCCAATGCCTTGGCTGCCTTGTCCGCCTGTTACGCTGCCTCGATCCCGCTCAGCACTGCGGTGCACGCCCTAGGTTCTTTTGTGGGATTGGCCCGGCGCTTCGATTTTGTTGGCGCAAGTCATTCAAATATCACGGTAATTGACGATTTCGGCCACAACCCCGATAAAATCGCCGCGACACTCAAAACCTTGAAGGCTCACCCCGGCCGCGTAATCGCGTTGTTCCAGCCGCACGGCTACGGCCCGCTGCGCCAAATGGGCGCAGAGCTGGCGCAGACCTTCGCCCGCGAGCTCGGCCCGGATGACCTCGCCATCCTGTGCGACCCGGTTTATTTTGGCGGCACGGTCGACCAGTCCGAGGGCAGCGATCGGATCGTCCGGTTGATTGAAGCAGCCGGCGGGATAGCCGAATACATCCCGTCGCGCGACGATTGTGCGGCGCGGATTGTTCAATTGGCGCGGCCCGGTGACCGCGTTGTCATCATGGGCGCGCGCGACGATACTTTGGCTTTATTTGCGCGCGACCTGCTGGACGTGCTGGCTTAACAGTTCGGCAATGGTGAGCTGCTAAATCACCCGGCAATCAAGGGGGAATTGCCATGTCTGCGAACGCTGCACCAACCGAAACCTTCGCCGAAGCCACCGGCCTGTGGGACCGCGCGGTGAATGCCACCAACTATATGCTCGATCACTGGTGGGTCTGGCTGGTTCTGGGCTTTGCGCTGTGGTTGTTGCTCAAAGCGCGCAGCCAGCACCAACTGCTGGGCGAGCTCGACGAGCGCTGTTCCGCCTCGCAAAGCGATATCGACACCTTGCTTAACGAGCGCCACGCGCTGATCGGCAACCTGGCCGAGACGGTCAAGGGTTTCGCCGGGCAGGAGCACAAAGTGCTGAAAGACGTGATCGATGCCCGCGCCCGCGCCACCTCGACCACGGGCGGCGCCAAGATGGATGCCGAAGCTGCGGTCAGCTCGTCGCTCGCCAATCTTTGGTCGATTTCCGAAACCTACCCGGTGCTGGCAAGCTCGAGCCACTTTGCCGAGCTGCGCGCCGAGCTGGTGCGGATGGAAGACCGGATAAATGCCGCGCGCCGGTTCTACAACTTGACGGTCGAGGAACTCAACGGCGTGCGCCGCGCCTTCCCTTACAACCTGATCGACTCCATCGCCAAGACTGCCGATCACGAGAAATACTCGCTCGGCGAGGCCCGCGCGCAGTTCGACCAGCCGGTCAAGGTCAGCTTTTAAGCCAATTCGCCGGGGGCGCGGTAAATGGCGGCGATAGGCTACGTCACGCTTGCGGCCGAAAACCGTAAGCGGCTGATCGAAGTGCTGGGGCTGTATGTCCTGGCCTTCCAGATGATCGGCGGGGTGGCGGCGATAGTCGTGCTGCTGGCGGTCGATCCGGCGCATATGCTGCTGGTCGATCCACTGGGCTACTTTGCGCGCTATGGCATACCAATGGCGCTGGTCGCCGCGGCGCTGTTCTGGTGGATTTATCAAGGCCACGCCGCTGCGGTCGAAAAGCAGCTTGCGGTGGTCAATCCTTCGCGGATCGAAGAACCCCGCTTTGTTGGAATTGCCGAGCGTGAATGTATTGCGCTGGGGGTTCGGGTTCCGCGCTTGGGGATTATCGAAGTGCCGCAGCCCAACGCACTAGCGGTTGGCGAAGGCCCGGCGCGCGGATTGATCGCGGTCACTCGCGGCCTGCTCGACCAGCTCGACGACGAAGAATTGGCGGTGGTGATTGCGCATCAGGCCTCGCACATCCGGCACGGCGATACGCGGGTGCTCGCCGCCAACTACGCGTTGATGCGGACTGCGGTGTTGTTCCAGGTCAACAACGCGCTGCGGTTCGAGGACTGGCGGCAACTGCTGATCCCGCTGGTGTTCCCGCCGATGCTGCTGATCATGCTGCTGTCGGGGATGATCACGATGGCCTCGATGGGGCTCGCGCGGATGGCGCGGCGTTCGGTCAAACTGGCGCGCTTTCACATTGCCGATGCCGAAGCCGTGCGGATGACGCATCGCCCCGATGCGCTGCATTCTGCGCTGGTCAAAATAGGCGGCAAAGGCGCGTTCATCGGCAGTGAAGCATTTGACGACCTGCTGTTCGACGGCCGCTCGGACAACGATGGCGGCACGCACCCGGCAGTGGTTGAGAGGCTCGACACGATCGCCCGGCTGGGGAGGGAGTTGATGCGGCCCGGGCGTCCGCGCCGCGATACCCGTGCGGCAGAATTGCGTCCCGCCGAGGTTCGGCCCACTTTCGGCCGCAAGCTTGATCCAGCAAGCTTCCGCCCATTGCCACCGCCAACTGCGGAAAAGCCGCGCAAGCCGCGCCGGCTGACTCAGGAGGAACTGCTCAAGCTGATGCTGACCGACTGGAAGACGTACAAACAGTACATCGCCGCCTGCAACAATTACTACGAATGGCGCGAGAGTGACCAGCGCAATTTCCTTGGCCTCAGGCCTGGAATGCGCGTGCCCGTCGCGGCGATGACCGCGTTCGTGCTGGTGCTTTACTGGCCCAGCAATGGCAATGTGCAGACGATGGTCAACCGCCTCAGTCCGGGCTTCTTCAGCGAAGTACTGGGACCAAGCAGCGGGACATTTTCGACCGCTTCGTGCTTGTCCGGCAAGATTGGCGATGACTGTGCCCAAAGCTGATTGGGACGACGATCTGTTCGATCATCGGCGCAGGCCCCCGCCCGCGGTGATCATGCCGCTCGTCCTGCTTGGCGCCACAGCACTCTGGGGATTTGCGATGGGAGGCACTTCGTCCGCAATCCAGAAACAACCGCAGCAGAGGCCCAACGCAACCCGATTGATCGTTTCGCCCAACGATCCGCAGATGCTTCAGTCGATCAGATATGCGCAAACCCATGCCCGGAGCAATGCGGGCGGAAACGCATGGAGCAAGCCAAAGATCGATGGGCAAAGCGTGACGTTCCAGACCGTGGGCGGACCGATCACTTTGAGCCGGGCCGAGATTGCCGAAGCGAATGAGCTTTACCCGTATTTGGTCAAGCGCGCCAAGAATCCGGAAACCTTCAGGAGCGCTGGCCGATCGGCCGACGATGATTTCGATTCGAAACCCAATAACAACGGCGGCTGGGGCAACTAGCCACATCGGGTGAACCGCTCGCCAAGCTTGCATTCCCCGACTAACCCGCTATGCGCCCCTCTTCCCGCGTAACCCGTGAGAATTCAAGAAAGCCGGAGGGGCCCCGCGATTGTGCGGATCAGCCAGCGATCGGCTAGAATAATAGAAAGGCACAAGCATGGCTCTGTACGAGCATGTTTTCCTGGCGCGCCAGGATTTGAGCCAAGCGCAAGTAGATGCGCTGGCCGCTACCGCCACCGAGATTGTTGAAGCCGGACAGGGCAAGGTCACCAAGACCGAGTCCTGGGGCCTCAAGAACCTTGCTTACAAGATCAAGCGCAACCGCAAAGCGCACTTCGTGATGCTCAACATTGAGGCCCCTGCGGGCGTCGTGGCCGAGCTCGAACGCCAGACCGGGATCAACGAAGACGTGATCCGCTGGATGACCGTCAAGGTCGAAACGCACGAAGAAGGCCCGAGCGTAATGATGCGCAAGAACGACCGTGAGCGCACCAAGCGCCGCGAACGCGAGGAGTACTAAATCATGGCTCGCGCATTTTTCCGCCGCCGCAAAAGCTGCCCGTTTTCTGCCAAGGGCGCGCCCGCGATCGATTACAAGGACACGCGTCTGCTGCAGGGCTATATGTCCGAACGCGGCAAGATCGTGCCCAGCCGGATCACCGCCGTTTCTGCCAAGAAGCAGCGCGAACTGGGCCAGGCGATCAAGCGGGCCCGTCAACTGGGCCTTTTGCCCTACCTCGTGAAGTAAGGGGAGCTAACACATGGATATCATCCTCCTCGAACGTAT
>JANYGB010000029.1 GCA_025359445.1 Sphingomonadaceae bacterium | reverse complement strand
GTACAGTGAGCATCAGGCACGCGAATAGGTAGCCAATCAGCTCGCTGCGGGTTGCCCGTCCGGCCAGCATGATGCTTTGCCGGACCGACTGCCACGGACCAAGCTGCTCCGCAGCCGGCGTAGAGGAAAGCTCAGTCAAATTCCCACGCGCGTTCGCCGTGGCTGGCAAGATCGAGCCCTTCGCGCTCATCGTCTTCGCTGACCCGCATCGGGATGACCAGCGAAACCAGGACGGCCAGCACTGCAGTCGCGATCGCCGAATAGAGCGCAACCGCGCCGACGCCTACGGCTTGCGCGAACAACTGCAGGAGCATCGTCACGCCATCATCATAGCCGACCCCGCCAAGCGTGGGCGAGAGGAACACCGCGAGCAGCAGCGACCCGGTAATCCCGCCCACGCCATGCACCGCAAACACATCGAGCGAATCGTCGATTGCCAATTTGTGTTTGATCAGCTGGATCATCGGGAAGCAGGCGAGCGCCGCCACTGCACCCAGCACGATCGCCCCGCCGGGCGAAACGTACATCGCCGCCGGGGTGATGGTGGCCAGACCCGCGACCGCGCCAGTGGCAAAGCCGATGCCGGTGGGCTTGCCGACCTTGAACTTTTCGAGCGCGAGCCAGACCAGTGCCGCTACGCTTGCGCCAAGCTGCGTGTTGATGATCGCGGTCGAGGCGTTGTCGTCGGCCGAAAGCGCCGAGCCGCCGTTGAAACCGATCCAGCCGACCCACAACAATCCCGCGCCGAGCATTGCCAATGCCGGGCTATGCGGCATCATCAACTGTTTGGGGAACCCTTGCCGTTTGCCGACCAGCAAGGCTGCGACCAGCGCCGAAACGCCAGCAGTGGTGTGCACCACGATCCCGCCCGCGAAATCCTTTGTCCCGATGGTTGTGGCAAGCCAGCCATCACCCCAAATCCAGTGCGCGACGGGCGCATAGACGACGATGCTCCACAGGGCGCAAAACGTCACCACCCAGCCAAACCTTGCCCGCTCTACCCAGGCCCCGATCATCAGCGCCGGGGTGATCGCAGCAAAGGTCAGCTGGAACAGCGCAAAGGTGCGCTCGCTGATCGCACTGTCGCCGCGCAACAAGTCGATCGTGTGCCCAAGCATCCAAGTATCGCCGGTGCCAATCCAGCCGTTGGTCGCCTCGCCGAACGCCAGCCGGTACCCCGCGATGATCCACAGCAGCGAGACCACCGCCACAACCGCTCCGACCTGCACCATGACCGACAGGAAGTTGCGGGTGCGCACCAGCCCGCCGTAAAACAGCGAGAGGCCCGGAATGGCCATCAACAGCACCAGCGCCGAGCAAACCAGCACCCACCCATTGTCACCGGTATCGAGCGCGCCGCCGGTAACGTCGGTGGCATGGGTTTGGGCAACGGCCATCGCCGGTATCAGGCTGGCCGTGGCAGCAACGGCCAACGCCGCAAAATAGCGCATCTAAATCTCCCCTGCGCCCGTTGCCTGTCAGGCCTAAAGGCGACTCTCCGCTTGCGGCTTAGAGCAACGATTGCACAAAGGTTACACCAAAGTCACACCTAAACGAAGCGTTCGCACCTGGCTGGATTCTTGCGGCCTGCATTTGATTAAAGCCTCGCGAGCGGTTTAGCATCTGCAGGCGGTGTAGGAAAATCCAGCCAGATCGCGATCGCTTGGCGCGATGGATCAGCGCACTCTTGCTACACCCAGCCGTCCAGAACCTGATCGGGCGGGCGGTGGCCATCGGCCCAATAGCGAATGTTGGCGATGACCTTTTCTCCGGCCTGTTCGCGCCCTTCAAGCGTGGCGCTGCCAAGGTGCGGCAGGGTGATCACATTGGGCAGCGCGATCAGCCGCGGATCGACCTTGGGTTCGCCTGCAAACACGTCGAGCCCGGCCCCGGCGATTTCGCCGCTGGTCAGCGCCGCGATTAGCGCTTCCTCATCAATCAGATCGCCGCGCGCGGTGTTGATCAGGTAACCATGGGGCTTCATCGCCGAAAGCCGCTGGGCATTGATCAGGTGATGCGTGCTGGCTCCAGCGGGGCAGTGCAGCGTCACCACATCACTTTCCGCAATCAGCAGTTCGAGATCGGCCTCGTAGCGCACCCCAAGCATGGACTCCACGCTCTGCGGCAGGCGGTGGCGGTTGTGATAGACCACGTCCATCCCGAAAGCCCGGGCACGGTGCGCGACCGCTTGGCCGATCCGGCCCATGCCGACGATGCCGAGCTGCTTGCCGCCGATGCAATGCCCCAGCATCGCGGTGGGCGTCCAGCCGGTCCAGTTCCCGTCGCGGATCAGCCGGCTGCCTTCGCCCAAGCGGCGCGGGACCGACAGGATCAGCATCATGGTCAGATCGGCAGTATCGTCGGTGAAAACCCCCGGAGTGTTAGTGACGATCACCTTGCGCGCGCGCGCGGCGGCCAGATCGATATGCTCGGTCCCCGCGCCGAAGTTGGCGATCATCCCCAACCTTGAGCCATCGGGCCGGTCGCCCGCTTCTTCGAGCATTGCCGCATCGATCCGGTCGGTCACGGTCGGCACGAGCACGTCGCAGCTGCGCATCGCCTCGACCAGTTCAGCGCGGCTGAGCGGGCGATCCTGGGTATTGAGGGTGACGTCGAACAGCTCGCTCATCCGCGCCTCGATCGCCGGCAGCAAATGCCGAGTGACGTGGACTTTTGGCGTGCCGGTCACGCGGCGGGGGGTGGTCGGACTGGAAAACGTGGTCATATCGGGACAAGCGCTAAGCCGGGGCGGCGGGCATGGTCAAGCGGCTTGATGCGCGAGCGGGTAGGGGGCTAAGACACGGTTATGACCAGGCTCCTTCTGACCACGCTGTTTGCAGCCGCCGCTGCGCTGTCCTCCCCGCTCCGCGCCGACGATCCCAAGACGCCGTACTGGGCCTCGATCCGCTCGGATGAAGTCAATATGCGGGTCGGTCCGGGCGAGGATTACCGCATCGCCTGGGTTTATCACCGCCAGCATCTGCCGCTCAAGGTGCTGCGAATGAAAGAAGGCTGGCGGCTGGTGCAGGATCCAGATGGCGCGCAGGGCTGGGTGCTGGCGCGGCTCTTGACGCGTGAACGCAGCGGCTTCGTCAGCGGCAAGGATCCGGCCGAGATGCACGAGGCGGCCAATTCCAATTCAAAGCTGCTGTGGCGGCTCGCGCCGGGCGTGGTCGGCAAGCTCGGCAATTGCAGCAGCGGCTGGTGCCAGTTCGGCATCGGCCCGCGCCAGGGCTACGTCGAGCAGGCGCGGGTCTGGGGTGCAGGGGAACCCTAAAGGCTCCCCTGCGATACCCTATTTTGCTTTCGGACGTACCGTCAGCACCGCACCCTTCGCATCTGTCGCAGTAAAGCTGCCATCGGCGGCAATGGCAGAGTCGGTATAGCATTCAGCCTCCGCCTTGCCCGATGGATCGAAGCAGGTCTTGCCGTCGATCATCTTGACGAGCCCTGCTACGCGCTTTGCGCCAACCATATCATCGGCAAAGCTGCCATCGGCATTGATCGTGGATGTGCCAAGCTTCTTTCCGGCGGCATCGGTCACTTCGTAAACCCCGGCTGTGGGGAGCGCAGCCGCGACTGCCGCGTCGGTCGCGACGACCGTATCGCTTTGCACCACGACGGGCGCTTCGTCCTTTTTGCCGCAGGAGGCGAGCGCGAGCGCTGCGCAGGACAGGATCAGAAACCGGCCAGTCGTATGCATAAAGAATCCCCTCGGACTTCGTTGGAAGTCCAGCAGATTACTCCGCCCGATCACATGCGCAAGCGCGCGATTAAATCAACTCGACCGCCACTGCCGTAGCCTCACCGCCGCCGATGCACAGGCTGGCGACGCCTTTGGTTTTGCCGTGCCGCTTCAGCGCGGCGAGCAAGGTGGTGACAATCCGCGCGCCCGATGCGCCGATCGGGTGGCCCAGCGCGGTCGCACCGCCGTGGACGTTGATCTTTTCGTGCGGAATGCCGAGATCGTGCATTGCGAACATTGCGACGCAGGCGAATGCCTCATTGACCTCGAACAGATCGACATCGGCGAGCGACCAACCGGCTTTAGCCAGCACATCGTTGATCGCGCCAACCGGGGCGGTGGTGAAGTCTTTTGGGGCCTGCGCAAACGCGGCGACTGCGACCACCCGGGCGACCGGGCTCAGGCCCTTGATCGCCGCAACGCTGGCGCGGGTCAGCACCATTGCGGCTGCGCCGTCAGAGATCGAGCTGGAAGTGGCCGCCGTGATCGTCCCGTCCTTGGCGAAGGCGGGCTTGAGCGAGGGGATCTTGTCGGGCTTGCCCTTGCCGGGGGCCTCATCGGTATCGACCACGGTTTCGCCTGCGCGGTTGACGACGGTCACGGGGGCGATCTCGCCGACAAAAGCACCCTCGCTGATCGCGGCCTGTGCGCGGCGCAGCGATTCGATCGAATAGGCGTCCTGCGCCTCGCGGGTCAGCTGGTATTCGTTGGCGGTATCCTGCGCAAACGTGCCCATCGCGCGGCCGGGTTCATAGGCGTCTTCCAGCCCATCAAGGAACATGTGATCATAGGCTGTGTCATGCCCGATCCGCGCGCCTGAGCGGTGCTTCTTAAGCAAATACGGCGCATTGGTCATGCTTTCCATGCCGCCCGCGATCACCATGTCGATGCTGCCCGCAGCGAGCGCCTCAGCGCCCATGATCAGCGTCTGCATGCCCGATCCACAAACCTTGTTGACGGTGGTCGCCTGGACTGAAGCGGGTAGGCCCGCCTTGATCGTCGCCTGGCGTGCGGGGGCTTGACCCAAGCCCGCAGGCAGCACGCAGCCCATGTACACCCGCTCAACATCGGCTCCAGCTACACCAGCCCGCTCGACCGCAGCCCGTATCGCCGTTGCGCCAAGATCAGTCGCCGAAACGTCGGACAAAACGCCCTGCATCGCGCCCATCGGGGTGCGCGCGTAGGACAGGATGACGACCGGGTCGTTGGCGGAAAGCTGGGCCATGGCAAAGGTGCCTTTCGGGGCGATAGGGAGGGGCTGGCGCGGCATTAGTGCTGCACTGCGGCGAAGGCAATCGCGCATAGCTTTGCCCACCCAAATACGGGGCCAAACGCAAGCTTGCCTTGCCAAGCGCGGCGCATGGCGCGAAAAGGTGGCAAATCGAAACCGGGAGAGCGAGCATGAGCACCACCGAAACGGCCCGCATGGCCGATGTCCTGAAGCGCCAGCGCGCGGCCTTCACCGCCGCCTTGCCCGAATCCATGGCGGCGCGCCGCGACCGGATCGACCGGGCGATTGCCTTGCTCATCGATCACAAGGATGCCTTCGCCAAGGCCGTCAGCGCCGATTTCGGCCACCGCAGCACCGAACAGACGCTGATGACCGACATCATGCCCTCGGTCGGCGCGCTTAAGCATGCGAAAAAGCATTTCGAAGCTTGGGGCCGGGCAGAAAAGCGGAAAGCGATGTTCCCGCTGGGGCTGCTCGGGGCCAAGGCAAATGTGGTTTATCAACCCAAGGGCGTGGTCGGGGTGATCGCGCCGTGGAACTTCCCGGTCGGCATGGTGATGGTACCGATGGCGGGCATTCTCGCGGCGGGTAACCGCGCGATGATCAAGCCGAGCGAGTTCACCGAGCGGGTTGCAGAAGTGTTTGCCGAGGTCGTGCCCAAATACTTCGCCGAGGACGAAATGGCGGTGTTCACTGGCGGGGTCGAGGTCGGCACCGCGTTTTCGCAGCTCGCCTTCGATCACCTGATCTTCACCGGCGCGACCAGCGTGGGCAAGCACATCATGCGCGCCGCGGCGGAGAACCTGGTGCCGGTCACGCTCGAACTGGGCGGCAAATCGCCGACCTTCGTCAGCCGCAGCGCTGACCAGAAGAAAGTCGGCGAGCGCATCGCCATGGGCAAGATGATGAACGCCGGGCAAATCTGCCTTGCGCCCGATTACCTGCTGGTCGCCAAGGATCAGGAAAGCGCGGTGATCGACAGCGTCAAAGCAGGCGTGGCGGCGATGTATCCCACGCTGCTCGCCAACGACGACTACACTTCGGTGGTCAACGGCCGCAATTACGAGCGGCTGCAGGGCTATCTCGCCGACGCCAAGGAAAAGGGCGCCGAAGCGATCGAGGTCAACCCGGCGGGCGAGGACTTTAGCGGATCCAACGGCAACAAGATGCCGCTGACCATCCTGCGCAATGTCACCGATGACATGAAGGTCATGCAGGAGGAAATCTTCGGTCCGATCCTGCCGGTGATGACCTATGACAGTATTGACGGCGCAATCGACTATGTGAACGCGCACGGCCGGCCGCTGGGGCTTTACTACTTCGGCAACGACAAGGCCGAGGAGCAAAAGGTGCTGACCCGGACGATCTCGGGCGGCGTCACGGTCAACGACGTGCTGTTCCACAACGCGATGGAGGATCTGCCGTTCGGCGGGGTCGGGCCGTCGGGCATGGGCAATTATCACGGCGCGGACGGGTTCAAGACTTTCAGCCATGCGCGGGCCGTGTACCGCCAGTCAGGCATGGATATTGCCAAGCTATCGGGGTTCAAGCCGCCTTACGGCAAATCGACCCAATCGACCCTGGCGCGCGAACTGAAGAAGTAAACGTCGTCCCCGGCTTGACCGGGGACCGCTGGCCGCATTGCTCTGCCCTCGCGCCCGAAGGCCAGCGATCCCCGCTTTCGCGGGGATGACGGGGATTCCCCCACTTGCGCAGTGCAGCACGCCGGACTAGGGCGCAGCTATCCCTTAGCCAGCCGAGTCAGCGCCTTGCCAGACCTGTCGCAATACCTGCCGATCCTGATCTTCCTGGGCATCGCGTTTGCTCTGTCGAGCTTGTTCGTGTTCCTGCCGATGGGGGTCTCGCGGCTGACCGGCACGCACCAGCCCAGCGCCGACAAATTGAGCGAGTACGAGTGCGGTTTCCCCGCCTTCGAGGAACCGCGGAGCCAGTTCGACGTACGGTTTTACCTGGTCGCGATCCTGTTCATCGTGTTCGATCTTGAAGCTGCGTTCCTGTTCCCCTGGGCGGTGACGTTCCTGAAATTGGGCTGGTCCGCTTGGATCACAATGATGGTGTTCATCGCCGAACTGGTGTTCGGCCTTGTCTATGCCTGGAAGATGGGGGCACTGGATTGGGAATGAGCACTCTGGTCGATACTGCCGGCAACCCGCTGGGGGGCGCTGTAACTGCCCCCGACGTAAGCTTTTTCAACGATCTCAATTCGCAGGTCAGTGACAAAGGCTTCCTCGTCACCAGCACCGAGGACCTGTTCCAGTGGGCCCGCACCGGCTCGCTGTGGTGGATGACCTTTGGCCTGGCCTGCTGCGCGGTCGAGATGATCCACGTCAACATGCCGCGCTATGACATGGAACGCTTCGGCGCCGCCCCGCGCGCCAGCCCGCGCCAGAGCGACGTGATGATTGTCGCTGGCACGCTGTGCAACAAGATGGCCCCGGCGCTGCGCAAGGTTTACGACCAGATGTCGGAGCCCAAATACGTCATCTCGATGGGCAGCTGCGCCAATGGCGGCGGCTATTACCATTACAGCTACTCAGTAGTGCGCGGGTGCGACCGGATTGTGCCGGTCGATATCTACGTCCCCGGGTGCCCGCCGACCGCCGAGGCGCTGCTTTATGGCGTGATGCAATTGCAGCGGAAGATCCGCCGGGTCGGGACGATCGAGCGGTGATCCGTAGCCCGCTGTATATTGTTTTCAGCGCCGCAATGATTGCGCTGTTTGTCGGCTTTGTGTCGGCGATAATCTGGTTGGATAAGGTGTCGACCTATCTGAGCAATATGTTCGCCGACTTTGGCGGGTTGTTCGGGCAACTTGCGCTCTGGGCAGTTGGCATCGCTTTGGCGGTGTTCCTCCTCTTGCGACTGGTCGCGCTTGTTCTGCGAAGTGGGAGGCAACAGCAAGACCGATGACCGTGCTCCACTCCGCCCCCAAATTTGCCTCGAACGACGGCGTTATGGCCGCGCTGATCGGTGCGCTTGGCACCGCGATCGTCGCCTCGAAGGAAGAGCACGGCGAAATCTCGCTGACCATCGCCCGCGACCAGATCGCCAATGTTCTGCGCACGCTGCGTGACGACCACGAATACCAGCAGTTGATGGAAATCGCCGGGGCCGATTACCCTGACCGGGCCGAGCGGTTCGAAGTCGTCTACATGCTGCTCTCAGTGACCAAAAACCATCGCATGATGCTCAAGGTGACCGCCGCGGAAAACACGCCGGTGCCGACTGTCACCACGCTGTGGCCCAACGCCGGCTGGCTCGAGCGCGAAGTTTTCGACATGTACGGCGTGATCTTCGACGGCAACAATGACTTGCGCCGCATCCTCACCGACTACGGCTTCGAAGGCCACCCGTTCCGCAAGGATTTCCCGCTGACCGGCTATGTCGAGCTGCGCTATTCCGAGGAAGACCAGCGCGTGGTTTACGAACCGGTCAAGCTCGCACAAGACCTGCGCCAGTTCGATTTCATGAGCCCGTGGGAAGGTGCGAATTACGTCCTCCCCGGCGATGAAAAGGCCGCCACACCGCCGACCGATCAACCCAAGACCACCGACAAACCCGCGCAGACCGGGGCAGGGGCTCCGGCCAACGCCAAGGCAGCGGTGCCCGTTTCGAACGGAGCGCCTGCGGTGGTTGACAGCGCGAAAGCAGCACCCGGCGCGCCGAAGGCGACCAACTCGCGGCCGAAGAAGGGCAAGTCATGACCCGTGTTGCACCTCGCGTCGTCCCCGGCTCGACCGGGGACCGCTGGCCGCTTGGCCGTACCTGGAGGCCAGCGATCTCCGCGTTCGCGGGGAAGACGCATGGAGCTGCCGCATGACCCTGTCCCTCGAACAATCGCCCACCACCGGCGATGAAGTCATCTCCAACTACACGATCAACTTCGGCCCGCAGCATCCTGCGGCGCACGGGGTTCTGCGGATGGTGATGGAGCTGGATGGCGAGATTATCGAGCGGATCGATCCGCACGTCGGCCTGCTCCATCGCGGTACCGAGAAGCTGATCGAGCACAAGACCTACCTCCAGGCGCTGCCCTATTTCGACCGGCTCGACTATTGCTCGCCGCTCGCCATGGAGCACTCCTATGTGCTGGCGATCGAGAAGCTGCTCAACCTCGAAGTACCGATCCGCGGGCAGTACTTGCGCGTGCTGTTCGCCGAGCTGACCCGCATCTGCAACCACATGCTCAACCTCGGCAGCCACGTGATGGACGTCGGCGCGATGACGCCGAACCTGTGGATGTTCGAAGTGCGCGAGGATTGCCTCAACTTCTTCGAACGCGCGAGCGGCGCACGGATGCACGCCGCGTGGTTCCGCCCCGGCGGCGTCCATCAGGACGTGCCCGAAAAGCTGCTGGTCGATATCGGCCTCTGGCTCGACGGCCGCCTGCCGCGGCTATTCGAAGACGCGATGAGCCTGGTGGTCGACAACCGCATCTTCAAGCAACGCAACGTCGATATCGCGGTGGTCAGCAAGGCCGATGCGCTCGCCTGGGGTTTCTCCGGCCCGATGATTCGCGGCGCAGGCATTCCGTGGGATCTGCGCAAGAGCCAGCCTTACGACGTCTATGACCGGATGGATTTCGAGATTCCGGTCGGGACCAATTCGGATTGCTATGACCGGTTCATGGTCCGGGTCGAGGA
>JANYGB010000026.1 GCA_025359445.1 Sphingomonadaceae bacterium | reverse complement strand
CCGGGGACCGCTGGCCTCTTGACGCGGCCTCGCGTGGACAAGGCCAGCGGTCCCCGGTCAAGCCGGGGACGGCGAGGCTATTTGCCTGCTGCTTCGCCTTGCGCCGTGAATATCCGGTCGCAGCCGATCCGCGCGAGGCGGAGCAGGCGCAGCAGTGCCTCCTCGTCGTAAGTTGCGCCCTCGGCGGTGGCCTGGACTTCGGCAATCTGGCCGCCTTCGATCAGCACGAAGTTGGCATCGGCATCGGCCGCGCTGTCTTCATCGTAATCGAGATCGAGCACAGGGTTGCCCCTAAATATCCCGCAGCTGACTGCGGCGACCTTGCGGGTCAGCGGGTCTTCCTTGATCGCGCCCGACGCCATCAGCGTATCGATTGCAATCCGCAGCGCGACCCAGGCGCCCGAAATCGCCGCAGTGCGCGTACCGCCATCGGCTTGAATCACATCGCAATCGAGCGTGATCTGCCGCTCGCCCAGCTTTTTCATGTCGGTCACGGCGCGCAAACTGCGCCCGATCAGCCGCTGGATTTCCTGTGTGCGCCCGCTCTGTTTGCCCTTGGCCGCTTCGCGATTGCCGCGGGTGTGGGTGGCGCGCGGGAGCATCGAGTATTCAGCGGTCACCCAGCCTTCGCCCTTGCCGCGCAGCCATGGCGGCAAGCGCTCTTCGACGCTGGCGGTGCAGATCACCTTGGTATGGCCAAAGCTGACCAGCACCGAACCTTCGGCATGCTTGGTATAGTGCGGCTCAAAACTGATTTCGCGCATCTCGTCGGGCGCGCGGGCGGAAGGTCGCATGAGAATTCCTTTGCTGACACCCAGGGCCGTTTGCCCTGAATCTGTCGAAGGGCTGTCCTTACTTGTTGGCGCGGATAAGAAAAGGGCAGTCCTTCGACAAGCTCCGGATCAACGGCTATGGAAGAGGCAATGACCAGCCTCCCGATCACCGAACTCGACAGTCGCACGCGCGAGATATTCCGTGCGGTGGTGGAGGGATATATTGGCACCGGGCAGGCGGTTGGCTCGAAATCGCTGGCCGGGGCCAAGGCTGCGGGCGGGGCGGGGCTCAATCTTTCGCCCGCCTCGATCCGCTCGGTGCTTAACCAGCTTGAGAGCCTCGGGCTGCTCGCGGCGCCGCACACCAGCGCGGGGCGCTTGCCGACCGAGCAGGGGCTGCGGCTGTTTGTTGACGGGATGATGCAGGTTGCAGAGCCGACTGCCGAAGAGCGCGCGGCGATCGAACGGCAAGTCAGTACGCCCGGACCGATCGAGGCCGCGTTGGCGGCGGCGAGTACGGTACTTTCCGATCTGTCGGCCTGTGCCGGGGTGGTCTTGGTCCCGCGCCGCGATCCCCGGCTGACGCATTTGCAGTTGGTGCCGCTGTCGGCCGGGCAGGCTCTCGCGGTGATGGTCGGGGCCGACGGCGGGATCGAAAACCGGGTGGTGCAGTTGCCGACCGATTTGCCGCCGGGCGCGCTCGAGCAGGCTTCGAACTACATCTCCTCGCATCTGGGCGGGCGCACATTGGCGCTGGCCGTGCAAGCAATCCGGGCCGAGATCGCCTCGGGGCAAAGCGCGCTCGACGGAGCCAGCCGCGACCTGGTCGAACGGGGCCTTGCGGTGTGGAGCGCGGATGCGGCGCAGCGTCCGGTGCTGATCGTGCGCGGGCAGGCCAATTTGCTCGACGAGAGCGCGCTGACCGATCTGGAGCGGGTGCGGCTGCTGCTTGATGATCTGGAAAACAAGCAGTCAGTCGCCGATCTGCTCAATTCGGCGCGCGATGCCGATGCGACGCGGATTTTTATTGGCGCGGAGAACCGGCTGTTCGCGCTTTCGGGGTCTTCGGTGATTGCTTCGCCCTACCGCGACCGCGAGGGTCGGGTAGTCGGCGTGGTCGGCGTTATCGGCCCCACGCGGTTGAATTATGCGCGGCTAGTCCCCATGGTTGATTTCACCGCGCAGGCCCTCGGCAAAATTGGGGGCGCTGGGCAAATTGATCGGTTAAGCGGAATTTTTGACAATGAATGATGAGATTAAGCCGCAGGGTGACCCGGCGGTCGAAGCCGAACTCGCAGGCGTGCCGAACGAACTTCTCGAGAAAGAAACCGATCAGCTGGGCGATGCGCTTGCGCTGCTTCGCGGCGATATCGAGGCAGCCAAGCAGGACGTGCTCTACGCCAAGGCTGAGACGCAGAACGTGCGCCGCCGTCTGGAAAAAGACATTGCTGACGCGCGGACCTATGCTGCAACGGGTTTTGCGCGCGATATGCTGAGCGTTGCCGATAACCTTTCCCGCGCGTTAGATGCGGTTCCTCAGGAACTGCGTGAGGATGAACGGATGAGCAGCCTGATCGCCGGGATCGAAGCCACCTCGCGTGGAATCGACAAGGTTTTCGGCGTCCACGGTATCACCCGCATTGCCGCGACCGGGCTCCCGCTCGATCCCAACCAGCATCAGGCAATGCTGGAAGTGCCGTCGGTCGATGTCGAGGCGGGAACCGTGCTGCAGGAACTGCAGGCCGGTTACATGATCAAAGATCGGTTGCTGCGCCCAGCGATGGTGGCGGTGGCGAAGAAGCCGGACTGATAGGTATTAGATTTGAAAGCACGCCAGCAATGCAGGTCAGTTCTTTGCCCAGATTATGAAACTGATCTAGCGTGATAAGTCGCGCTGATGGTATTTCTGCAGTACACTGCCGCGAATTAATGAAACAAGCGCGCATTTGTCCGGCAACCGGCGCAACCGACATGAGTGCGTGCACCACGTCGGCACGCAGCGCGTTTAGCCACGCCAAGCGCTCGGTGGCGGCGGCCAGAATCGCTGACTTGGCCTTGGAAAAAGTCGGACCGGGCTTTAATTTGCGCAATGCCTCAAGCCGTTGACTTAGAGCCAGATTTCCGTCCGTTAAGCCCAAACAAGAATGAAGTGCTATTATCGCCTGTTCAACGTCGGCGAAGCCATCGAGAAAAGCACAGCGCGCGACCTGGAACTGCTCTTTGGTCGGTTGCTTGGATGAAGTGTTATTGATCAGTGCGTCTGTCATACGGCCGTTATGTGCCTGATTAACCTGCTTCTAAGTTAAAATCGACCGGAAGCATGGGAAGCAGCAGGTCCAATTGCGCGCTTCCCGCAACGTTCCACCCCCGCCGCAGCATGAATGCATGCGCGACAATCTCGGCCTGCTGCTCGATCCCGTAAGCCTCAAGCGGCTTCCCCGGCTTGAGCTTGTATGAATACCGCCGCTGCATCGCACCCCATAGCGGCACGTACCACCAACCCTTGGTCTGCATCTGCCAGACGTGCGTCATCTCGTGGATGAAATGCCCTTGCAGTGCGGGAGAGGCCTGGCTGAAATCGTCGCAGTAATTGTCGCCTTTGGGGTGAAAGTGCAAGTGGCCGGTCGGGGCCATGGTTACCTTGCGTGGGTGCAAGGGGAACCACTTGCGGCGGCGTACTGTCACCCGCGCCTGATCGATCTCCTCGCCGAACACCTCGCGCACCAGTGCCGCTTCGCCCGCGGTCAGCGGTCGCTCGCCACCAACCGGACAGGTCGCCATACTGTCGCTCAGGGCTTGGGCACCGCGCTCATGCCGCCCATTGCCGCCGCACCCATTGCCTCGATCTTGGCCGGGACCGAAACCTTGTCACCATCAGTGAAGATCACTGTCAGCTCGGTTTCGCTTCCAGCCTTGAGGTCTGCGCCGACACCAAACACCATGACGTGGACCTGGCCGGGCTCGAATTTCAATGTCGTGCGCGGCTCAGCCTCAGCATGGTCGACCGGCTTCATGTCGCCAGTGTGGATTTCGGTCTTGCCAGCGCCGGTCACCGCGACGGAGGCGATTGCAACCATTACCTTGCCCTGGTTGTCGAGCGCGAAATAAGCCGCACCGGGGTTTCCTGCCACGGCCGGCAGGACCAGCCGGGCACCGGTAACGGTAACCCCGGGTTTGCCTTCTGGCGCGCTGCTCGCGGCGGCCTCGGGCTGGTCGGCGCCCTTGCACCCACTGAGCGAAACGGTGGCCAGAACGGCGAGCAGGGGCAGGGCGAAGAGGCGGGCTTTGGTCACAGGGCGCATCCTTTCGGGACGAGGCAATTTTGCCCTTCGCTAGTCCGGTGCCGCCCTTGTGCCAAGCAAAACCGCACCTATATCCCGCTCACATAGAGCCGCCGAGCCGCTTTGCCGTGCATGCGGGAGGCGAAATACGCGGTGTCACAAAGCAAGTGAAGGAATAGGGTTCAAATGGCTAAAGTTATCGGGATCGATCTTGGTACCACCAACAGCTGCGTTGCGGTCATGGACGGCGGCAAGCCCAAGGTTATCGAAAATTCGGAAGGTGCGCGCACCACCCCTTCGATTGTCGCATTCACCAAGGATGGTGAGCGCCTGATCGGTCAGCCGGCCAAGCGCCAGGCGGTGACCAACGGTGACAACACGATTTTTGCGGTCAAGCGCCTGATCGGCCGCCGCTTTGACGATCCGGTGACCAAGAAGGACACCGAACTGGTCCCCTATACCATCGTCAAGGGCAAGAATGGCGACGCGTGGGTCAAGGCCGGCGGCGAAGACTATTCGCCCAGCCAGATTTCTGCGTTCATCCTCCAGAAAATGAAGGAAACCGCCGAGGCCTATCTCGGTGAAACTGTCACTCAGGCGGTGATCACTGTGCCCGCATATTTCAACGACGCGCAGCGGCAGGCGACCAAGGACGCCGGGCAGATCGCGGGTCTTGAAGTGCTGCGGATCATCAACGAGCCGACCGCTGCGGCGCTGGCTTACGGCCTCGACAAGAACGACGGCAAGACCATCGCGGTCTATGACCTTGGCGGCGGCACCTTCGACGTCTCGATCCTCGAGATCGGCGACGGCGTGTTCGAGGTGAAGAGCACCAACGGCGACACCTTCCTGGGCGGTGAAGACTTCGACAACGTGGTCGTCGAATACCTTGCCGAGCAGTTCAAGAAGAAGGAGAACATGGATCTCCGCACCGACAAGCTCGCGCTGCAGCGGCTTAAGGAAGCCGCCGAAAAGGCCAAGATCGAGCTGTCGAGCACCGCTTCGACCGAAATCAACCTGCCGTTCATCACCGCGCGCATGGAAGGTGGCAGCACCACCCCGTTGCACTTGGTGGAAACGATCACCCGCGCCGACCTTGAAAAGATGGTCGCAGGCCTGATCGAGCGCACCAAGGAGCCG
>JANYGB010000010.1 GCA_025359445.1 Sphingomonadaceae bacterium | reverse complement strand
TGCGATCGCGAGGTCGTTGGGGATCGGCAGGGCATCGGTTTACCGAGCGCTGGCAGCTTAGTGCGATGAAGGGGAAAACCCGATGATGCTCATCGACCCGCCATCTGTGTTTGCGCCTGAAACCGAATGGCGAGAGTTCTTGACCGAGATGGAGGCGCTTACCTCGGAGCTATCACGAGATGCTGCGCTCGTGCTAAGCTACGTCAAAATGGCCAAGCAGCAGTTGGCAATCCCGCTCGACGATCAGCGCTTCAAATGCCCGGAGTGCAAACAGAAGTCTGGCGTGAACATCATCTACGGCTACCCGACCGATGAAGCGACCCAGCAAGCTGAACGAAACGAAGTCACTTTGGGCGGCTGCATGCAGGAGATCGGCGCACCTGATCGCCAGTGCCTAAGCTGCGGCCACCAGTGGCAGACCCAACGCAAGCGAACCAACACCACATCAAACCGTTGACGTAACCAGTATCCATGAGACCATCCCCTCATGACCAATCCCACTCCCAGCAGCCCATCGTCTTCTCAACCATCAGCCCAAGACCGTGAAGACCCCGACTGTCCTGCGATCGTGCCTCCCAGCATGTCTGTCGCGCCCGAGAGTGATGAGGTGATCGATGACGAACAGTGGACCCGCATCGTCCTCCAAAGCCTCCAATCACGCTCACGCGAAGCGAGAGAAGCGTTGCTCAAGGCTCTGCTCAACGATGAACCTGCACGCTCAACTGGGTCGTCCCCAAGCATGAAGCCAGACTGGGGGAACGGTGAACCGGGAGTCTTCGAAGATGCTGCTGCTGCGCACGACCAAACCCAAGCGTCTTGTGATGTATCGCACGGTATCAACCAAGGTCTCGACCACGGTGATGATAACGAAACATCACCCCGCACCGTGCCGCCAATCCTCCCGTTACGCTCTAACGCCAGTGCAAAGGCGTCGGGAAAGGATCGGCTCAACGGTCAACGCAATACCGCCCGATCCATTCCATCCGACCCAAGGGCGAATCCTGTCGGGTGCACCAATTTTCCGCTCAGCCCCACCCGTTGTCCAGGTACCGCTCGGCGAGGCCTGCCAGCAGCGCTGCGCCGCGTGGTAAGGCGGCTTCATCAACCATCATCCGGGGCGAATGGATCGAGGGGCATTTGTGATAATCGACGCCTTCGTGCGCGACGCCGAGGAAGAACATCGCGCCGGGGACTTGTTCGAGCACGTAGGAGAAGTCTTCCGCGCCCATGATCGGGTGGTCGAGCGTGCGCCATGACGGCGCGCCGAACAGATCGGTGGTGACAGTCTCGCCCAGCGCCACCGCGCGCGGATCGCACAAGGTGACCGGGAAGCCGGGGGTGATTTCAACCCTGGCGCTGGCGCCGTGCGCCTTGGCGATACCCTTGGCCAGCTGGGTCAGCGCGGCGTGGAGCTTCGCCCGGTGGCGCGGTGAGAGCGAGCGCAAGGTGCCCTTGAGCGTGCAGAAATCGGCGATGATATTGTGGGCCGTGCCAGCCTCGATCCTTGCGACGGTGGCGATCACCGGGTCAGCGGCGTCGAACTGCCGCGCCACCAGGGTTTGCAGCGCGGTTACGATTTCACAGGCGATCGGCACCGGGTCGAGTGCGGTGTGCGGCATCGCGGCATGTCCGCCGCGCCCTTCGATCACAATATCGAACTGATCCGCCGAAGCCATCAGCGCTCCGGCCCGCCCGACCACCAGCCCGTGCTGCGAATTGGGCATGATGTGCAGCGCAAAGGCCGCTTCGGGGAGCGGGTTCAGCAGCCCTTCGTCAAGCATGTGGCGCGCGCCGTGGAAGCCTTCCTCGCCCGGCTGGAACATGAACCGCACTTCGCCGCGCAGCTGGTCAGCTCGGGCGCACAGCAGCCGCGCCGCGCCCGCCAGCATCGCGGTGTGGGTATCATGGCCGCACGAATGCATCGTGCCGGCAATGGTCGAGGCAAATTCCAGCCCGGTTTCCTCAGCCATCGGCAGCGCGTCCATGTCGCCGCGGAGCAGCACTGAACGGCCTTCGCCCGCTCCGCCTTTGAGAGTCGCTACTAGACCACTGGTGGTCGTGGCCTCGCGCCATTCGAGCGGGAGATCAGCCAGCGCGGCGCGAACCTTGTCGCGCGTTTTGGGAGTATCGAGGCCCAATTCAGGCTCGGCATGGATCGCGCGGCGCAGGCCGATAATATCACCGGCAATGGCCCGGGCTTCAGCCAGCAAAGACTCGTGCAGCATAGTCAGGCTCCGATTCGCAAGGCGATCCGCTGGGCGGCAGCATTGTGCATCCGCACCGAGACCACAAGCAGCACATTAAGCACCAGCGACTGATACAGCATGTACCACAGCGGCGTTCCCGCAAACATCGACAGCCCGAGCACGATCGCGCGCGGATTGGGACCGAGAAATTTGCACATCAGCAGCAGCGGCGGCGATTCGGCGCGGACTGCCGCAGCAATTTCGGCCAGGCGGACGGGATCGTCCTTGGCCGCGGCAACCGCAGCATCGACCCTGAGCGCGTGCGGGGTCATTCCGCTGGCGACCGATAGATATAGCCCGACCAGCGCCCCGGCCCAGCCCGTATCGACGGGCGAATCGTCCTGTGCCTTCGAATTGCGCAGCCACGGGGTGCCATAGACCCAGTATTGATACTGGCGGCGCTGGACCTCGACGTGATTCGACTGCACCGCGTGGCTGACCCCGGCGAACACCACCAATGCCCAGGCATGCCAGCCCGAAAAGTCGCCGCCATGAACCTGGAGCCAGAACGCCAGCATGACATAGAGCACCGCATGGCTGACGTAATCGCACAGTCCATCGACCATTTCACCGATTGGGCTCGACCGGCCGGTCAGCCGGGCCAGATCACCGTCGGCGCCGTCGACCACGTGCCAGCCCATGTGCAGCGCCATGCCCAGCGCGGCTGAAGCGGGCCAAGCCAGCTGGGTGTAGGCAAAGCTCGCCGCCACGACCATCGCCGCGCCCATGACCGAAACCATATTCGGGGTCAGCGGGGTCCGCGCCAGCACCCGCGCCAATTGCCAGGCGAGCGGGTGATACAGGTAATAGTTGAGCGGATCCTGCAGCTCGCGCGGGCGTTTGGGCCGCTGCGGCGGAAATTGAACAATTTTTGAAGCATTGTCCGGATTCAATTCGTATCTCCTGCCAACCCGTCGTTCAGTGGCCATAAACCGCCGCCCCGGCAGTGCAACCGCCAAGGAATACAATGCCGCCAGCCGCTGGTCAAAATTCCGCACCTCATGCTCACACGCGGATTTGCGCGTCGCGCGTTTGGTGCTATACCCGTAGGCCTGCATTGCGCAGGCACGTGCCAACGTGCGGCGCAAATCCTTTGGGATTTGCGGCAAAGTTGGCACCGGAGACCGTCGGTTTACGAGCCTAAAGGCTTGTTTACGCCTTCGGAATCCGGCTGACCTGCGCCAAACCTCTTGCTTTTGGCGCGCAATTTCTTATTGCGCCGACCCTTAACGGGCGCCGCATTGACGCTCGAAAGGGAACTACAGATAATGAAGCCTATCAAGGTCGCCATGATTGGCGTCGGCAATTGCGCTAGTTCGCTGGTGCAAGGCGTAACCTATTACCGGCAGAACAATTCGTCGCAGGGTCTGATACACGACAAGATCGGTGGCTACGGTGCCGGTGACGTCGAATTTGTGCTCGGTATCGATGTCGATGCCCGCAAGGTCGGCCTCGATATTGCCGAAGCCATCTTCGCTGCGCCCAACAACACCAAGGTGTTCCAGCAGGAAATCGCTCCGACCGGTAACAAGGTCATCATGGGCAAGGTTTCGGACGGCGTTGCCGCGCATATGACCACGGTCGGCGACAAAGGCTTCATCGTTGCCCACGATACCGAAGCGACCGCTGCTGACATCATCCAGGCGATCAAGGATTCGGGCGCTGAAGTCCTGATCAACTTCTTGCCCGTTGGTTCGCAGGAAGCCACTGAATTCTATATGGAATGTGCGCTTGAGGCGGGCGTTGCGGTGGTCAACTGCATGCCGGTGTTCATCGCCAGCCGCCCGGAATGGGAAGCAAAGTTCCGCGCCAAGAACTTGCCGATCGTGGGCGATGACATCAAGGCGCAGGTCGGGGCGACGATCGTCCACCGCGTGCTCTCCAGCCTGTTCGCCGCGCGCGGTGTCACGATTGAGCGGACGTACCAGCTCAACACCGGCGGCAATACCGATTTCATGAACATGCTCGATCGCCAGCGGCTCGGCTCCAAGAAGGAATCGAAGACCGAAGCAGTGCAAGCCATGCTGGCGCAGCGCCTCGCGGATGAAAACATCCACGTCGGCCCGTCGGACTATGTGCCGTGGCAAAAGGATAACAAGCTGTGCTTCCTGCGCCTCGAAGGGTTGCAGTGGGGCAACGTCCCGATGGACCTGGAACTGCGCCTGTCGGTTGAAGACAGCCCCAACTCGGCGGCCTGCGTGATGGACGCGCTGCGCTGCGCCAAGGTTGCACTGGAACGCGGTGAAGGCGGGGCGCTGATCGGCCCGTCGGCTTATTTCTGCAAGCACCCGCCGCAGCAGTTCAATGACGATCTGGCCGCGCAGATGGTCGACGAATACATCTCAGATACGCCGCTTGCTGCCGAATAGGCCAAGCGTTGCAGAGAATCAGGAGCGGCGCCGGGCATTCCGGCGCCGTTTCCGTTTGAGGTATGAGCTATGGATGCCCTGATCATTGCTGCCGGGTTTGGCAGCCGCCTGCGGGATCTCTCGGATTCCAAGCCAATGACCCCCGTAGCAAGCATTCCTTTGCTCGAACTCGGGGTGCGCCAAGCCAAAGCTGCGGGTGCGCAGCGCGTTGTGGTGGTAACCGGGCATCAGGCTGACCGGCTCGAAGCCGCGCTGCCTGCACTGGCGCAGCGCACCGGGATCGCGATCGCACCGGCGCGCGTGGATGATTGGGCCAAACCCAATGGCTGGTCAGTGATCGCCGGTGCTGAACAGATCCCCGGCAGTTACCTGCTGATGATGTCCGATCATATCTTTTCCGCGCCCATTCTCTCTGGCTTGGCGCACCAAGGCGGCGCGGACCGGGGTGTTACGCTGGCGGTCGATTGCCGGATCAACGATCCGCTGATCGATCCCGACGACGCGACCTGGGTTCAGCGCGATGAGCGCGGGTTCATCCGCGCGATTGGCAAGACCATTCCCCGATTCGATGCGGTGGATTGCGGGGCGTTCCTGTGCACGCCTGAACTTGCCGAGGCGATTCGCGGCGCGATTGCAGATGGGCAGGCGGGCAGTTTGTCCGAAGGGATGCAGCGGCTCGCCGACGCCGGCCGCGCTGCAACGTGGGAGATCGGCGGCGCGTGGTGGCTCGATGTCGACGATCCACGCGCGCATGCGCTGGCCGAACAACAGGCCCCGCTCCATCTGGCCGAGGTTTACGCCGCCGCGCTCAGCTGATCAGCTTACCACCGCCGAGCGTGTAAGTCCGGTCAGCCAGATCGGTCAGCGCGCCGCGGTGTGCAATCACCAGCACCGCCATCCGGGTCTTGAGCCGGCCCAGCGCTGCCGCGATCAATGCTTCATTGGCGGGATCGAGCGCGCTGGTGGCTTCGTCGAGGATCAGCAGCGCGGGGGCCCGCAACAGCGCCCTGGCCAGCATCAGACGCTGCCGTTCACCGCCTGACAAAGCCCGGCCGCCATCGCCGATCGCTGTGTCGAGGCCCTCGGGCAGCGCGAAGACAAAACCTGCCGCAGCGTCTTCAAGCGCCTTGCCCAAATCGTCGTCGCTGGCTTCTGGCGCGGCCCAGCGTAGATTATCGCGCACTGACGCGGCGAGCAGCACCGGCTCCTGCTGAACATAGCCCACGTGCCGTCGCCACGCCCGGCGCTGCGCCGGGCCAAGCGGCTCGCCGTCAAGCCGCAGGGTGCCGTCATCGGGAGCGAGCAAGCCGCCAAGGAGATCGGCCACGCTGCTTTTGCCGGCACCCGACGGCCCGGTCAGCGTAGTCAGCCCCGGGGCGGGCAGCTCTAGGGAAACTCCCTGAAGCACCAGCGCATCACCAAAACGTAACGACACCGTATCGAGCGCGATCGAGCGCGCGGGGACCTTGACGCTCCCCAGCTCGTCCGGTTCGCGCGCGGCTTCGGCAGCGGCGATCAGCGCCAGGGCATTGCGTACCGCAGGGCGCGCATGGGTAAATTCGCCCAGGGTTTGCTGCAAAGCGCCCAGCAGCGGCAGCGCCCGCGCAAACAGCGCGACCAATGGCAGCAACCGCGCCACCTCGATGTGCCAACGGGTTACCGCCAGCCAGGTGAGCGCGGCCAGTGCGGCAGCGCCGCTGACCTGCAACACGCCCTGACCCATCGCCGAATCGCGGACGTACGCCGATTGCGCGCGGCGCAGCGCGGCAAATTCCTGCATCATCGCTGCGGAGCTGGCGGCTTCGCTGCCGGTGCTTTTGATGACCCGCAACGCGGCGAGGCCATCTTGAACTTGAGCGTGAATTCGCCCGTATGCCTGGCCCAGCGCAATGCCCAGCGCCCCGGCCCGGCGGCGCAACCCGCGATAGGCCGCCATGACCAGCACCCCGCCGAGCGCAGCGCCCAAACTTGCGGCCGGTGAGATTGCAAGCGCGGCCAGTCCGATCCCGCCAAGGGTCACGACCAGTGCAGCGGCCTGAATCGCCTGGTTGATTGCGTTCGCGGTCCGATCAACTTCGGAGATCATCAGGCTGACGCTGTCCGCCCGGCGCATGCTGAGCAGCACCCGCCACTCGCATTCGAGCAGCGCCCGCCAAGCGCGCGCGCGCGAAGTATCGACCAGCCGATACTCCAGCCGCACGGCCGCTTGCGCGCGGGCCAGAGCGATCGCGGCGCGCACGGCGTCCCGGTCAGCGAGAAAAAATCGCCCCCGTCCAGGTCCATAACCACCACTTCGCCGTCGATTGCGGTTTCGCTGAAAGCGGCAGTGCGTTTGCTGATCAGCGCAGTCATGGAGGCCCTTCCCGGACAAGAGTTTCGGCAAGGTCGACGCTCGCACCAAAGCGCATGGCATCGCGCGGCCGGACCAGTTGCGCCATCGGTATAGCCCGCGCCAGCCGCGCCAGCAAATCGAACCGGGCGGCAAGATCGGACCGGTGCGCCAGAGCAAAAAGTTCAGCGGTGTAGTGATCGTCGTTGAGCCGGGCGAACCGCTCTGCGCCTGAAACGGCGCGCGCGCCAAGCACCGCGCCTTCGTCAAGGAAAGTCAGCCGCGCAAGCGGCAGTGCGCCGCGCCAGACGCCGCCGGGGGGCACGGCGTAGTTCTTGCCGGTTAAGCCGCCGACCTCCTCCTGCGCCGCAGCCCCGGTCAGGGCCAGTGCTTGCGCGGTCAGTTTGAGCCGCTTGTGGCCAGGCAGGCAGACAATCTGTTGCGGGTCAGAAATATCGAGCACCAGCGTATCGTCGCAGAACATCGGCAGCCCGCGTGCGCCCAGCGCCGCGACCAGCGTGCTTTTGCCGGCCCCGCTGGGTCCGGTGAAGGCATGAACCGCGCCGTCATAGGCCACGGCCGAAGCATGGATCGGGAGCAGCCCATGGATGCTGGCAATCGCGGCATAGACGCTGCCGTTAAGCCACAACATTTCTTCGGCCGGATCAGTGCCGGGCGGGCGCTCGATCGTCACGCCCGCGCCGCGCTGATAATGGTAAGCGAGCCCGCCCGCCGCGATCAGCACGAATTGATCCCAGATCAGCGCGCAGCGGCCCGGGAACAGTTCGGTCTCCCCCAGCCGGCGCGGCACTGGTGCATAACGCACCGCCGTTTCGCGTGCCAGCAGGTCGATCATGGGATGGGGCTGGGGCGGGCTGATCATGCGCTGCGCGGCCTCGCGCGCGATCGCCACCAAGGTCAAATTTGTCGCAGCGCCGCGCGGCTTTGCTCCGCCGCGACATGCAGTGTGGAAAACCGGCAAAGCGCGCCTTGTTCCCCCAAGATGTGGTGGGTAAGCGCCAAGAGGCTCTAACAAGGGAGCTGCCCGACCCGCCATGGCTACACCGCTGATCTCGCCCTCAATCCTGTCCGCCGATTTTGCCCGTCTGGGTGAAGAGGTTCGCGCCATCGATGCGGCCGGCGCTGACTGGATCCATGTCGACGTGATGGACGGGCATTTCGTGCCCAACCTGACCATCGGGCCCGGCGTGGTAAAGGCTTTGCGCCCGCACACCAGCAAGCCGTTTGACGTCCACTTGATGATCGAGCCGGTCGATCACTTTCTTGAAGCCTTCGCTGCGACGGGCGCTGATATCATCACCTTCCACCCCGAAGCCGGGCCGCATGCGCACCGCACGGTTCAGGCGATCAAGGCGCTGGGCAAGCAGGCCGGAATCGCGCTTAACCCGGCGACGCCCGCCAAAATGCTCGACTATTTGATTGACGATATTGATCTGGTGCTGGTGATGAGCGTCAACCCCGGGTTCGGCGGGCAAAGCTTCATCCACAGCCAGCTGCGCAAGATCGAGGCGGTGCGCAAGATGATCGACAAGAGCGGGCGGCAGATCTTCCTTGAGGTCGACGGCGGGGTCGATCTGGTCACTGCGCCGCAATGCGTCGCTGCCGGGGCCGATGTGCTGGTCGCGGGCACCGCCACGTTCAAGGGCGGGCCGGACTGTTATGCGGCCAACATCGCCGCGCTCAAGGGGGCGGGATGAACGATGGTCGATGCCGTTCTCCAGCACCGCAGCGCAGCCAATGCCCACACCGCGGCAATTCCGTTGGCCAGCGGCGATGAGGGCGGTCTGGTGAGCGAGGCTACTGATGCCGGCTCAGCCGCACCGGGCGAACTGGTTGAACCGGGCCGCGCCTTGGCGCTGGCCGATTTTGCGCCGCCTTCGGTGGGCGCAGGCGAACGGCTGATCCGGCTGGCGTACCGCTTCGGGATTTCCGGCTCCGCGCTGTCGGCCCCGTTCCGCAAGCCGGCCAAGCCGCGGCTGCTGGCCACCGTTACCAATCCGCTTCCGGGGAGCCGGATGGCGGGCACTGCGCTGCGCGCCGGGCACTTCCTGGTGCACGGGGTCAAATCACCGATCGCGCAGATCGACTTTGCCGGAGCGGCGCGGCTCGCCCCGCCGCTTGAGAAGGTCGTGCACGCGTTTTCCTGGCTGGCCGATCTTGATGCCTGCGCCCCGCGCGAAGCCGTGGCCCCGGTGGCCGAACGGGTGCTCGCTGCTTGGCTCACTGCCAATCCCAAATATCCCTCGCGCCCCGGCAAAGGCCCGGCCTGGACGTTGGCCAACGCCGGCGCGCGCGAGCTTAACTGGCTGGTCCACGCCCCGCTGATCCTGTCGGGCAGCAATAAGGCCCTGCGCGGCAAAGTCCTCGCCGCGCTGGGCGATACCGCGCGCTGGCTCGATAAAAACGTCGGTCGTTCGGAAGATCTGCTCGCCGAAGTTGCGGGCTGGAGCGGAATCGTCGCCGCCGGTCTGCTACTCCCCGAAGGCAAGCCGCGCCGCATGTTCGGCGAAGCTGGATTGATCCGCGCGCTGGGCGAGCTCGTCGGCGATGATGGCGGGGTGCTGTCGCGCAGTCCTCTCGCGCAGATCGAGGCGATCAGCCTGATGGTTCGCTTGCGCGCCTGCTATCAGGCGGTGCGGCGAGATCCGCCGCAAGCGCTCGAGACGATCATGGGGCTGCTGGTCCCGCCGCTGCTCGCGCTGACGCATGGCGATGGCTCGCTCGGGTCGTGGCAAGGGGCTTGGGCGGTCGACGGCAGCGAGGTTGCGGCGCTGGTCGAAGCCAGCGGGGTGCGCACCCGTCCGCTGCGCGATGTACGCCAATGGGGCTACCAGCGGGTCGTGGCGCAAAAGGGCATCCTCCAGTTCGATGCCGCGCCGCCACCGCTGGCCAAGCACACCCGCTCGGGCTGCGCATCGACGCTGGCCTTTGAATTCAGCCATGCCGGGCAGCGGATCGTGGTCAACTGCGGCGGCGCGGCTTGCGCGGGTGGGCTGATCCCGGTGCGGCTCGAGCAAGGGCTGCGCGCCACTGCCGCGCATTCGACGCTGGTGATTGATGATGCCAATTCCACCGCAGTGATGATGGGCGGCAAGATCGGCAGCGGGGTGTCCGAAGTCGATCTCGACCGGCGCACTTTGTTGGGCGAAAAGCAAGGCGGCGCGACCCGGCTGGAGGCCAGCCACAACGGCTATGTCGGGCGTTATGGTTTGACCCACCGCCGCATCCTGATCCTGCGCGATGATGGCACCGAACTGCGCGGCGAGGACCTGCTGGTCCCGGCAAAAGGCAAGGCTCGCAACGGCAAGGTCGGCTATGCAATCCGGTTCCACATCGGCCCGGGCATCGATGTTGGCTTGTCCGAAGACGGGCAAGGCGCGGGCCTCGCATTGCCCGATGGCTCGTACTGGCAATTCCGTATTGGCGGTGAAAGCCAGGTCAGCATCGAGGAAAGCATCTGGGCCGACGGCCAAGGCCGCCCGCAGCCAATCCAGCAGCTGGTGGTGCAAGGCCTGGTTTCACGCGGCGGCGGCTCGTTCGCTTGGCTGCTCAAGAAAATGGGATAGATCAAGGTGAGCGATGTGACGATCCGCCGGGCGCTGCTGTCAGTGTCCGACAAAACCGGGCTGGCCGAGCTGGGTCAGGCGCTTGCGGCCAGAGGCGTCGAATTGGTCTCAACCGGCGGGACGGCCAAGGCGCTGCGCGATGCGGGGCTGACCGTGCAAGACGTGTCCGAGCTGACCGGCTTCCCCGAGATGATGGATGGGCGGGTCAAGACACTGCACCCCAAAGTCCACGGCGGGCTGCTCGCGGTGCGGGATAATCCGGAACACGCGGCTGCCATGGTCAAACACGATATTGGCGCGATCGACCTGGTTGTGGTCAACCTTTACCCATTTGTGCAAACTGTTGCGAAAGGTGCCGGGCGCGACGAGATCATCGAGAATATCGATATCGGCGGGCCGAGCATGGTGCGTTCTGCCGCCAAGAACCACGCTTTTGTTACCATCCTGACCGACCCGGTGGACTATGGCACCTTCCTCGCCGAGCTGGCCGAGAAAGCTGGCGCAACCGGGTATGATTTCCGTAAACTGATGGCGGCCCGCGCTTTTTCCGCCACGGCTGCTTACGATGCGATGATCAGCCAGTGGTTCGCTTTCGCCGATCAGCAGCAATTCTTCCCCGATATGATCGCGGTCACCGGCAAGCGGGTCGCTGAACTGCGCTACGGCGAAAACCCGCATCAACGCGCCGCGCTCTACGTGCCGGTCGGCCCGCACGGTGAGGGGATCGCGCAAGCCGAGCAGATTCAGGGCAAGGCGCTGTCGTATAACAATTATGCTGACGCCGACGCCGCACTTGAACTTGTGGCGGAATTTCGCGGGGCAGATCCAGCGGTGGTGATCGTCAAGCACGCCAATCCGTGCGGGGTGGCGCAGGCGGGCTCTTTGCTTGAGGCTTGGACCGGCGCGCTGCAATGCGACGACGTGTCCGCGTTTGGCGGGATCGTCGCAGTTAACCGGACGCTCGACGAAGCGACGGCCGAGGCGATCTGCGCGATCTTTACCGAAGTGGTGGTCGCGCCCGGTGCCGATGCGGCGGCGCGCGCGGTGTTTGTGCGCAAAAAGAACCTGCGGCTGCTGCTGACCGGCGATCTGCCCGATCCGCGCCGCGCGGGCATGCTGATCAAGCCGATTACCGGCGGGCTGCTCGCGCAGAGCCGCGACAATGGCGCGATTACCTTGAATGACCTCAAGATCGTGACCAAGCGCGCGCCGAGCGAACAGGAGCTCAAGGACTGCCTGTTCGCCTGGACCGTCGCGCGCCACGTCAAATCGAACGCAATCGTCTATGCGCGTAACGGGATCACCGCCGGGATTGGTGCGGGGCAGATGAACCGCCGCGATTCGTCGCGCATTGCCGCGCTGAAGGCGAGCGAAGCGGCGGAGAAGTTTGGCTGGGCTGCACCGCGCACTCACGGCAGCGCGGTCGCTTCCGACGCCTTCTTCCCGTTCGCCGACGGACTGCTGGCGGCGGCGGAAGCGGGCGCCACAGCGGTGATCCAGCCAGGCGGTTCGATCAGTGATGACGAAGTAATCGCCGCCGCCGATGCGGCAGGTCTGGCCATGGTGTTCACCGGAATGCGCCACTTCCGGCACTAAGGCGGCGCGGCTTACCGCAACATTGCGTCGCTTCGTCGTGGCACTGCGTAGCGGCGCGTAATGTTCATTTGGCGGTAAGACAATTCTCCGCAGGAGGGGGACCAAGCAATCCACCCCTCTTGTTCGAGTGATTCCAATGGGCCTGTTCAAACCTGACCTTTACCGCGCGCTTGGCCTTGGCTTCGTGCTGGGCAGCGCTGCATTGGTTGCGGTGATGGGCTCGCCGTTCAGCCACAAAAGCCTGGCTGAGCAAGTCATCCCCTCGGCCACGGCAGCAACAAATGCGCCTGACCAGACGCTGCTTTCTGCGCCGCAGGACAACACGCGCTAAAATTTGCGAGGCAGCCCGCCAGCGCCTATATCGCTGGCATGGCCAGCCATCATCACCATCACGAACCTGTCGGAGAAAGCCTCGTCGAAGCCGCGCAACATGCGCTGGAGGGCGCGGGCGAGCAGTGGACCGGCATGCGCGCCGAGGTATTCGGCGCGCTCGCCGCGCAGGACCGCCCGGTTTCCGCCTATGACATCGCCGAGTTCGTTTCGAAAGCGCGCGGCAAGCGGGTCGCAGCCAATTCGGTTTACCGGATCCTCGATCTGTTCGTCGCGACCAATCTTGCTCGGCGAGTCGAAAGCGCAAACGCCTATATCGCCAACCCGCACCCCGGGTGCCGCCATGATTGCATCTTCCTGATCTGCGACAGCTGCGGCAAGACCGTGCATATCGACGATGATAAAGTCACCGGCGCGCTGATCGATGCCGCCAAAGCGGCCGGGTTCGCCGATATCCGCCCGGTGGTCGAACTGCGCGGGTTTTGCAGCGATTGCAGCTCCTAACCAAACTGGGTCAGGCTCAGCACGTTGCCATCAGGATCGGTGAACCATGCGAGCTTAGCCCCGCCCTCTGGTGAGGCCCACACTCCCTCGGCATCCTGGCCCATGCCTTCGTAATTCTTGAAGGTGACGCCCTTGGCCTTCAGCCCGTGCATCGCGCTGCGCAAGTCGGCAACGTGCCAGCCAAGCACAGTATGGCCCGCGCTCTTGTAGCCCATCACCTGGGTTAACCGCATCGGGGTGCGATTGCCGAGATCGAAGGTCACCGCGTGGTCGTCCTCGCCCAGCACGCGCAGCCCCAGCACGTGCTCGTAAAACGGCTTCGATTTGGCGCGATTGCCGGTGATCACGAAAGTCATCGGCGCGGAGTTGGCGGGGAGGGACATTTGAGTTGCTCCATCAGGTGTCGCCCTGCCCCTAGCCCTATTCGAGCGCCTTGCCCATTACCGCACCCGGAACCGCGATCCCTTCGCCTGACATCCGTTCGACTCGCTCGATCACGTGATAGCCGCAAGCAGTGTACAGCGGTTCACCCGCAGCGGTGGCCATCAGTTCGAGCCGCTGGAACCCGGCATCGCGCGCGGCCTCTTCGCACAAGGTCAGGATCAGCCGGCCAATGCCGCGCCGGACATGCGCGGGATGAGTATACATCGCGCGGATTCGCGCGGGTTCTCTGGCCGGATCGAGCAGCCGGTTATCGCGCAGTTCAGCCGAATGATTGCCACCGTACAAAGTCGCGCGCTTGCTCCAGCCGCCGCACCCAACCAGCGCACCATCGTCCAAAATCGCGAAATAAGTGCCATCGGCGATCAGCTGGGTATCGAGCCCCATGCTCAGCCGGCTTGCGGCGATCTGCTCGGCGTTCAGAAACGGACGCTGTAGCTCGGCAATCGCGCGTTCCATCAGCGCGGCGATCGCGTCAACATCTGCGGCGGTGGCAAGGCGGTGAGTCAGCTCCATAGGTAAGCTATTTCGCGCGAAGTTCGCCAAGTCAACTGCACCGCCCCTGCACACGCTCTCCATTCGACAGGCCCGCTCGAGCGGTGTAATGCCCTGCCGATGAGTGCTAATCCGGCAACCCCGCTGCTTGATACCGTGGCGACCCCGCCCCAGCTGCGCGCGCTTCGCCCGGATCAGCTACGCCAGCTGGCTGACGAATTGCGCAGCGAAATGATCTCGGCAGTCGGGACCACCGGCGGGCACCTCGGTTCGGGCCTCGGAGTGGTCGAGCTGACCGTGGCGATCCATTATGTGTTCGATACCCCCGATGACCGGCTGGTCTGGGATGTTGGCCATCAAGCTTATCCGCACAAGATCCTGACCGGACGGCGCGACCGGATCCGCACCCTGCGCCAGCCCGGCGGCCTGTCGGGCTTCACCAAACGCAGTGAGAGTGAATACGATGCATTCGGCACCGCACACAGCTCGACCTCGATCTCGGCCGCCTTGGGCTTTGCCGTGGCCAACAAGCTGGCCGGGCGCGAAGGCAAAGGCATCGCGGTGATCGGCGACGGCGCGATGAGCGCCGGCATGGCCTATGAAGCGATGAACAACGCCCAGGTTGCGGGCAACCGACTGGTGGTGATCCTCAACGACAACGACATGTCGATCGCGCCTCCGGTGGGCGGACTGTCGGCTTACCTCGCCCGGCTGGTCTCCTCGCGTCCGTTCCTGCGGGTGCGCGAACTGGCCAAGCGGTTGTCGCGCAAATTGCCCGAGCCGCTCCACCGCGCCGCCAAGAAGACCGACGAATTCGCCCGCGGCATGGCAATGGGCGGGACCTTGTTTGAAGAGCTGGGGTTCTATTACGTCGGCCCGGTCGATGGGCACAATCTTGAACAGCTGATCCCGATCCTCGAGAATGTGCGCGATGCTGCGGAAGGCCCGTGCCTGGTCCACGTCGTCACGCAAAAGGGCAAAGGCTATGCCCCCGCCGAAGCCAGCGCCGACAAGTACCACGGGGTGCAGAAGTTTGACGTGATCACCGGGCAGCAGGCCAAGACCGCAGCGGGGCCGCCATCCTACCAGAACGTGTTCGGTGAAACGCTCGCCAAGCTGGCTGACAGCGACGACCGGATTTGCGCGATAACCGCCGCGATGCCTTCAGGCACCGGAGTGGACAAGTTTGCCGCCGCTCATCCCGCGCGGAGCTTCGACGTCGGCATTGCCGAACAGCACGCGGTGACTTTCGCCGCCGGGCTCGCCGCACAAGGGATGCGTCCGTTCTGCGCGATTTATTCGACCTTCCTCCAGCGTGCCTACGACCAGGTGGTCCATGACGTCGCGATCCAGAACCTGCCGGTCCGTTTTGCGATCGACCGCGCCGGGCTCGTCGGGGCCGACGGCGCGACGCACGCCGGCAGCTTCGACATCACTTATCTGGCGACCCTGCCCAACATGGTGGTGATGGCTGCGGCGGATGAAGCAGAGCTGGTCCACATGACTTACACTGCGGCTTGCCATGATTCGGGGCCGATCGCGTTCCGCTATCCGCGCGGCAACGGCACCGGGGTGGAACTTCCTGCGGTTCCGCTTCAGCTTGAGATCGGCAAGGGCCGGATCGTCCGCCACGGCAGCAAGGTGGCGCTGCTTTCGCTCGGCACGCGATTGGCTGAGGCGCTTAAGGCAGCGGATCAACTCGAGGCCAAGGGGCTTTCTACCACAGTTGCCGACTTGCGCTTCGCCAAGCCGCTCGACGATGCCCTGATCCGGCAGCTGATGGCCAGCCACGAAGTGATCGTAACGGTCGAGGAAGGCAGCATCGGCGGCCTGGGCGCGCATGTCCTGACGCTCGCCAGCGACGAAGGGCTAACCGACGCAGGCCTGAAAATTCGCACCCTGCGCTTGCCCGACCTGTTCCTGGACCACGACAGCCCGGACAAGCAGTACGAAGCCGCCGGGCTCAACGCGGGCGGGATCGTGGATTGTGTGCTCAAGGCACTGCGGCATAATTCGGCCGGGGTTGAGGAAGCGCGCGCTTGATCAACGCCAGCGTGCGCCGGGTGCTGATTGGCGCAGTTGGCGGGTGCCTGGCGGCTTATGTGGTCGTGGTCGCGGCGCTCTATTTCAATCAGCAAAGCATGATCTACCCGGTCCCGCACATGTCTGCGTCGGTCCCCGATGGCTACCAGCGGGTATCGTTGCAAACGGCCGACGGTCTGACGCTGGCTGCGCTCTTTCGCTCGCCGTCAGCTGGCCAGCGTGTGGTCGTTTTCTTTCATGGCAACGGAGACAATTGGGACGGCGCGGCGCTGGCCAACCGTGACATTGCAGCGGCAGGCTACGGCGTGTTGCTGTGCGAATATCGCGGCTATTCAGCCAATCCGGGGACGCCCGGCGAAGCGGGATTTTATGCCGATGGGCGGGCTGCTATAGCCTGGTTGGCGGGGCAAGCGATCGGGCCGGATCAGATCGTGCTGGCCGGCAATTCCATCGGTTCGGGTCCGGCGGCCCAGCTTGCCGCGGAATTCCATCCGGCAGGCCTGGTCCTGATTTCCGGCTTCACTAACCTGCCCGATGTCGTGTCTGCGGGGTTGCCGTGGCTGCCGGCGCGGTGGCTAGTGCGCGACAAGTTCGAAAATCGGGAGAAGATTGCTCGGCTCAAGATACCGATCTTGCTGCTGCACGGCACCGAAGACCAACTCGTCCCAGCGGCGCAAGCGCTAATGTTAAAGGCAGCCAATCCCGCTGCCCGGCTGGTGTTGATGCCAGGATTCGGTCACGAATTGTCTTACCAGCCTGCCGCGCAGGCGCTCGAGCGCGATTGGCTTGACCGGCTTTAGAGCCAGCGCCACGCCCCTGCCGCGATCCCGATCGCCGGAATATGCGCCCAGGTAGCGCTCAGCCACAAGGCGATCCCGCCCAGCCATGGCACTGCTCCGGCTTTGGCAAACCCGCCAAGGTCTGGCCAGTAATGCGTCCGGTGCCGCCAGATTGACCAGGACTCGCCTATCAGCACCGCTTTCTTGCGGTCCTGCAGATGCGCGCCGACGAGCGCGAGAAACGCAATCGCGCCGCTCAGGATGATCACCCGCGGCGATGGGCTGACCAGGACGTGCGCCGCGCTCCACATCGCAAAGCTCCACATCATCGGGTGGCGGGTGATCCGAAACACGCCTTTGGGGTGGTGCATGGCCAGCGATTTGGCATTGGGTTGAGGCAACGCAGGGTTACCCATGAACGAGCCGACCAGCAGCACCGAAGCGGCGAGCATCAGCAGCGTCGCGGCCCCCCAAGGCGGTGCGCCGGCCCCGTTCCACAACAGTTCGCCCTGCGGCGGGATGGCGCGAAAGGCGAATACCAGCCACGCAAAAGTCGCAATCGCTACCAGCGAATATAGGCCTTGGAAGCCGCCCGGGCCAAGCCGTTTGACCAGCGCGCTGCGCAAGGGATGCGACAACGCAAAATGGCTGCCGACGAACGCCAGTGCCGCTGCTACCAGCTGCGCGTATTCCTGATCCATCGCTAATCTCCCCCTGCTGGCCGCGCCTTATCGGCGTCTCACCATTCGTAAGCTTTGGGCAAGTCTCCCTCGCCCGGACTGCCGTAACGGTCGCGCAGCCGGGTCTGGTGATTGCTCAGCGGCTGCTCGATGCCATCGATAAATACACGGGTTACGCCCGACGAGACTTCCAGCGGATCGCCGTCCCAGATTACCACGTCGCCCGCGCGGCCCGGCCTGAGACTGCCAAACCGCTCGCCCATGCCCAATGCTTCAGCCGGGCCCGAACTGATCGCGGCGAAGGCCTGCCCCCAGGTTAGCCCGCTTGCCCTGGGGACCTTGGCCAAGCCCACCAGATTGCCGGCATATTGCGGCGCATAGCGGGGTTGATCGCCGAAATCGCCGAGTGAAACCTTGACCCCGGCGGCTTTCATCCGCCCGACGTTCGATTGGGTCGAACCCAGCTGTTCGAACGAATTGGGCAGGTCGGTGAGCGGCGTGGCAAGTACTGGCACACCCGATTTGGCGAGTTCGGCGGCAACCATCCAGCCTTCGGCGGCACCGACGATGACCAGCTGGAGTAACGGAAACTCGCGCTTGAGCCCGAGCACCATGCGGATGTCCGAAGCGCGCTCGACATGGACGTAAAGCGGTTGCTTGCCGCTCACCACCGGGATCAACGCAGCAGCATCGCGCCGGGTCAGCAGCACATCGTCGCGGCGGGGGCCAGCCGGTGCCAGCGTCAATTCCTTGGCTTCAGCGAGCGCGTTGAACAGCACGGCGTACGTTGCCGCCCGGCTGCCCCCGGCGCGGCGTGCGCCAGTTTCGCCCAGTTCGACATACTGGAACGCGCGCGGCACCGTCACGGCATCGGGGTCCGCTCCCAGATCTATGATCGCGCCTTGGCCGCCGAAGATTGAATTGGTGCCAATGGGCGCCACGGCAGCGCGGGTCACCCCGCCGGCGCGGCTGACCTGGATCGGCAGATCGTCGGGATTGATCGCCGCTGACACATCCAGCGCGGCGCTGAACGGGCTCTTGTCGGCGTCAGAGTCATTGCTTTCCTCGACCGCGCCGACATCGACCAGGCCAAGGTCAGTGACCGCAACCACCAGCCCCGGCGTGACCCATTTGCCGCCGGCGTCGATTGTCCGGACCCCAGCGGGAACCGCCACCGATGCTCCGGCTGCGACAACCTTGCCGCTTTGAATCAGCACGGTGCCGTTATCAATCGGGCCATTGCCGTCGCCGATCACCAGCTTGGCGTGCGTAATCGCGACGCTCTGCGCGAAGGCGGGTGCAGCCACCAGCAGTGCGAGCGGAGCCGCGCTGATCAGATGCGCGCGCTTCACTTGACGTCTCCTTCGCCGGGCTGGCCCAGCTCGAAGTCGCTGACCGCGCGGTGTTTGCGGTTGGCCGAATCAAACATCAGCGCACCATCGACCCAGACCTTTTCGGGCCGCGAATAGACTGACAGCGGGTTGCCGTTCCACAGCACCACGTCGCCCATTTTGCCCGCGACCAGACTGCCGGTCAGCTTGTCGACTCCGATCGCCTTGGCTCCGTTCAAGGTCAGCCACTTGATTACCACGGCATCGGGAATGTCGATCCCGATGCGGCGGGCATCGCCCTGCGCCTTGGCGGCTTCCTGGTTGAGCCGCTGGATTCCGTTCTCGTCGTCCGAATGGATCACCACGCAAGCCCCGGCCTTGTAGAGCAGCCCGGCGTTCTCCGGAATTCCGTCGTAGGCTTCCATCTTGAAGCCCCACCAGTCCGACCAGATTGCCGCGCAGGTGTCCGAGGCCTTGAGCAGATCGCCGATCTTGTAAGCCTCGACCGCGTGGTGGAACGCGCTGACGTGGTAGCCAAACTCGCGTGCCATATCGAGAACCTGCGCCATTTCGTCGGCGCGGTAGCAATGGTTCTGCACCAGGATGCTGCCGTCGAGCACGCCTGCCAAAGTCTCCATCGCCAGATCGCGAGTCTCAAGCTTGCCGGCGTCACGTTTCGCGCGGTATTCGCGCGCCTTGATCCAGGTCGCCCGGTCGACCGCAAAGTTGCCCATCCGGGTCGAAGGCATCCGGCCCTTGCTGCCGTAAACCCGCTTGGGGTTCTCGCCGCAAGCCATCTTGAGGCCATACGGTGCGCCGGGGAATTTCATCCCTTGCACGGTGCGGCTGTAGACGTTCTTGAGTACCACCGAGCGCCCACCCATCAGGTTGGCCGAGCCGGGGAGAATTTCTAGCGTCGTAATCCCGCCATTGGCCATCGCGCGGCTGAAGCCGGGGTCCTGCGGCCAAACCGAATGCTCGGCCCAGACCTCGGGCGTGGTCGGCGCGGTTGCTTCGTTGCCGTCCGAATTGGCTTCGATTGCGGGGCTTGGATAGACCCCCAGGTGACTGTGAATGTCGATGATCCCTGGGGTCACGAATTTGCCGGTAGCGTCGATCCGGGTGTAGCCATCGGGCACCGGCAAGTCGGGCCCGCCGACCGCGCTCACTTTGCCATCGATTAGCAAAAGCGTGCCGCGCTCGATCCGGTTACCTTCGCCATCGAACACAGTTGCGCCGATCAGTGCGGTCGGCACACCCGGATAGGCACGGTACGTCGACGGGTACGGGTTCTTGTCGAAATCGCGCGCGGCTATCACCGCCGGGCTGTTGTCCTTCTTGTCCTTGGCAAGGCCCGCCCCGCCGCAAACCCCGGCGAGGACAACAGCGAGCGCGGCGCCCCGCGCGAAGCGGGACCCCATCACGCCACTGTCTCGGGTGCCGCGCGATCGTCAGGCGTGCCGCGATCTTCAAGCGTATCGAGATGCATCCAGCGTTTGACGATGGGCGAGAGCAGCAGCACCACCACCGAAATTCCGATCGCGACCCAGCCGATCTTCGAATAGATCGCCAAGGTCAGATCCTTCGACATCTCGCCGCCTTCACCGCCAGTGGCCTCGCCGATCTTGCCCGCGACGAAATTGCCGACCGCAGTCATATAAAACCACGCGCCCATCACGAAGCTGGCCAGATGCAGCGGCGCAAGCCGCGCCATCGCCGAGAGGCCCACGGGAGAGAGGCACAGCTCGGCAGTGGTGTGGAGCAGGTAAATCAGGAACACGAACAGCACCGGCGTCATCGCCGAGCCGCCGACCGAATTGGCCCCCCACACGAACAGCAGGAAGCCCAAACCCACTTGCGTCAGCGCGATCCCGAACTTGGCCGGGGCAGATGGCTCCAGCCCCTTGCGCCCGAGATATTGCCACAGCGCGGCAAAGAACGGCGCGAACAGCACGATGTAAATCGGGTTGATCGACTGGAACAGGCTGGTTGGCACCCCGCCCTTGTCGACAAACTTGTCGGTATAGAGGTTAAGGCTGCCCCCGGCCTGTTCGAAGAGCCCCCAGAACAGCGGGTTGAGCGCGATCAGAAACAACATCGCGAAGATCCGCTCGCGCGGTTCCTTGGGCAGCTTGAACGCTTCGTACAGCGTGTAGGCGAGCATCGACAGGCCCGTCACGATTAGCAGGTTCTGAATCGCCGAGGTGTACTGGATCAGCATCCAGATCACCGCTACCGCACCAATGCCGATGCCATAGAACGACCATTCGCGCCCTTGGGTCAGCGGAGCTGGAGCCTCGCCGCGGCCCTTTAGCGCTGGCTTGCCGACCACGAAGATCAGCAGACCCACGACCATGCCGATGCCGGCCAGGCCGAAGCCATAGGACCAGCCGATCGTTTCGCCCAGGTAACCGACCAGGATCGTGCCGAGCGCCGCGCCGACGTTCACGCCCATGTAGAAGATCGTGTAGGCGGCGTCGCGGCGGATGTCGGACATCTTGTAAAGCTGGCCGACGATGACCGAGATATTGGCCTTGAGGAAGCCCGAGCCGACGATGATGAAAGCGAGCGCAGACCAGAACACGTTGATGAACGGATCGTTCTGTCCGCCGCCGCCTTCGACCGCCATCAGCCCGTGGCCGATCGCCAGCAGTACGCCGCCGAAAATCACCGCCTTGCGCTGGCCGAGAAAACGGTCTGCGACGATTCCGCCAAGCACCGGCGTGATATAGACGAGCGCGCCGTAGGCCCCGTAGATCAGGTTGGATTGGCTATCGGAATAGAGCCAGTGTTTGGTGAGATACAGCACCAGCAGCGCGCGCATTCCGTAATAGGAAAACCGCTCCCACATTTCGGCGTAGAACAGCACGAACAGTCCGCGCGGGTGGCCGACAACCTCGTCGCTCTTGCGGCTGGCGATGATCGCCCCGATTGCCAGGAAGGCGAACAGGAACACCGCAGCAATCGCCGCGATCCAGTCGCCCTCGTTCCACGTGGCCATATCCTTCATGCGTAATCCCCAAAAAGCCGCCCGGTCGTGCCGGGCTGTCATGCTGGCGAGACTAGCGCGCTTTTTCGCAGTGAAAAGCAGAATGTTGCGCAAGGTTGTAAGGTGCTTGCGCAGGGCCGGGCGGAGCCAAACCGCTTGCCTGACACGCTGTATTATGGCACTGATGCACCATGCAGAACTCGAGCCAACCGGTTTACCTCAAATTGCGCGACCTGATCGCGGCGTCGATAATCGACGGGACTTACTCGGAAGGCGCGATGCTGCCTTCGGTGCGGGCCTTTGCGGTGCAGCAGGGGGCCAATCCGCTGACCGTCGCCAAGGCCTACCAGCAGTTCCAGCTCGATGGCCTGGTCGAGGTCCAGCGCGGCGTGGGCATGTTCGTGGCGCGCGGCGCGGCGGATAAATTGCGGCGCAGCGAGCGCGAGGCCTTTCTGACCCGCGAGTGGCCCGCACTGGCCAAGCGGATCGAGCGGCTGGGCATCGCCCCGCACGAGCTTCTTGCGGAAAAATTGTAGCTAAATCAGCAATCGCCGATTGCGCAGGGGTGTAGCATTTGGCACAGTCCGCTTCGCGGGGTGCCGAAAGGCGATACTAGGGGAAGGCTGCCGAAAGGCGCCTGGGGAGAAGCGAATCATGATTCGATCGGAATTGCTGCAGGCGTTGGCTCAGGAAAATCCGGGCTTGCGGCTTGAGGAAATCGAAAAAGCCGTAAGCACTTTTTTTGACGAAATCGCTGGGCGACTGGCTGGCGGCGGCCGCGTTGAACTGCGCGGCTTCGGCGCTTTCTCGACCCGCAGCCGCGATGCCCGCAAAGGCCGCAACCCGCGCACTGGCGAAGCCGTCGACGTGCCCGGCAAGAGCGTTCCTTATTTCAAGCCCGGCAAGGAAATGCGCGCGCGGCTCAACGCGGACTAGGCGCAAAAGTTCAACCCAGATCCGTTCGTGGTGAGGAAAAACAGAGCGCTTGCGAAGGCTCGTCTCGAACCACTACGCGCCGCGTGCGGCCCTTCGAGACGCGCCTTCAATTTGTTCGGTCGCTCCTCGGGGCGAACGGGTTTTGGGTCAGGCGCCATCAGCATAACGCAAGGCCTTGGCCGCGAGGCCTGCGCACTCTAAGCACCCCACCAAGCGGACGTGGCGGAATGGTAGACGCCGGGGACTTAAAATCCAAAACCACTGTTTTTCAATGCCTAAAAATGCTTGTAATTGCGTCGTTTTTACCCCAATTTGACCTCGCTAAATGGTAACGCATAGCTAACGCATTTAGCCCATTTTTCGAGGAATTGGCGGTGACAGCGATCCATCAGGTTTTCGGCGGGAAAGTGCAGGTT
>JANYGB010000001.1 GCA_025359445.1 Sphingomonadaceae bacterium | reverse complement strand
CCGCCGACATCATAGCCGGTCTTGGTGTTAAGCGTGCCGAAACCCGGGCTGACCAGGTTCTGCATGTCTTCCACCAGCATCCCGCCAGCATCGCCTTCAATATACCACGAATCGTCGCGAGCCAGCGCAGGCGTCGCAAGCGCCGAGGAGGCTAAAGCCATCCCTATGACGAGTTTGCGCATTATCGTATTCCCCTTTTAGTGTTTAGGATTGAGCCACCGAGTAGGGGAAACGTCTATCTGTTGCGGATTGTTCCCGCAAGCTGTCAAAAACCTCGAACTGTGACAATAATGTCGCTAAAAGGTTCGCGAATTGCGCGAATTGCCCGATTTTTTGCGATGAATGGAAGCCAAAAGCAACTTCCGTTGTGTCGTTTGTGTAATTGCTATCAGACAGCGGGAACGATTCCGGCACTGGTCAACGCAGTCAGGATGGCGGCGATTGCGCTGCGCGCTTGGCTGTCGATCACAGTTCCGCCGCTCGGCGCAGCGGGACGCGCGGCAGCTTTCCATCCGCCCGAATAACGAATTTCCTGCCCGGTCGCCCGGTTGAGTAGCTTAATTCCGTCATGAGGCACGGAAAAGAGCCAGTTTCCGGCTTGGCGCGCGGCGATCTTGCCCGATTGGCCCGTCCAGTCGCCACTCGCACCCGCCGCCACCAACCAGGCCAGTCCGTCCGCCGGAGCGGTGGGTGGAGCCGCTTGCTCACCCTCGATCGCGCCGTGTAGCAAAGCATCGATCCGCGCCGCCATCTCATTGACGAAGTTTTCTTTTTGAGTCTGACCGGCAATGCGCTCGGGCCGCAGCGCGAACAGCTCAGCCGGCCGCCCCGCGCCGTCCTTGATAACCTGGACATAGGCATTGCCGTGGAGCAGCAACTGGCTGGCGAGTGTTTCAAGCAGCGATTGCCCCGCGCTGGTCGCCTTGACCAAAGCGGTCAGTTCGGGATCGCCTTCGACCAGCGCCGCCCCGCCAATCCCCTCCGCCACTAGCCGCACCGCACGCTGCGCCACCGGGTTGTCGAGGTAGGCACGTTTGACCGCCTGATTATAGTCGAACGGACTGCGCGCCGAACCAAGATCGGCGAACAGCCACGGCGAGGTGAAACTGCGAGAAAGCGGCACGTGAGTTGTCACGCCGCCCTTGAAGGCAGCGGTCAGGGTAGAGAGGAAGGACATGGAAAGCCTTTCAAAATTAAAACCACCTCCGTTCGGGTCGAGCGAAATCGAGACACCGCGCGATGGTGTCTCGATTTCGCTCGACATGAACGGAGTTCAGTCAACCAAGCAGAATTCGCGGCATCGTGCGCGGCCCCAGCATCAGCTCACTCAGCCCCCAGACCAATGCATCGGCCCGGTCGGGCGACATCCCCGGCCCCTCGTAGCGCCCCCCAGCAATCAGCCCGCAGAGCTCGTCTTCAAGCTGGGGGAAGATCCCGGCGTGGCGGACGCGGCCTGCCTCATACAGCGCCGCGACCGGTTCGGCGCGGGCGACCTTACCTCGGCTGGCGTGAACCAGCTTGAGCGGCAGCGAAATCTCGGCGGCGCGGAGCACGCTGGCCACCATCGCGCCGCCCTGGTTGGCGTCGGCCACCACCCGGTCGGTGGACCAGGCGGCGGCGGTTTGCGCCACTTGGCGTGCCCAGCGTTCGGGGCTGGCTTTCTCGACCGAGCAATCGGCCAGCACCCGGGCGATCCCGTCCTCGCCCAGTGCGCAGACCACGATCCCGCAAGCATCACCAGTGGCTGAAGCGGGCGGATCGACCGCCACCACGATACGCACCGGCGGGCTGGATAGAGCAGCTTCGCGGCAGCTTTCAAGCATCGCGCGGGTCCACAGCGCGCCGTCGATATCCGCGATCAACTCGCCGTACAATTCCTGCCGGCCAAGCGATGTCTGGCCATATTGCTTCTGCACCGAACGGATGAAGCCGCGCGCCAGATTGGCCTTGTTGGCAAAGGTCGAGCCGCGCGTGGCAACAACGTCATCGTCGTCCAGCAGTCGCTGCAACATCGGCACGGCACGCGGAGTGGTGGTAACGACCACGCACGGCAAATCTCCTAGCCTCAGCCCGAGCTGCAAATTGTCCCACGCCGCTTCGGCGCGCCCCGCGACGTGCGGCCATTTGGCGAGCTCGTCACACCAGGCGTGACTGTGCTGCGGCCCGCGCAGCGTTTCGGGCTCGCCTGCGGTATAGAGCATCGCTTGTGCGCCCGACGGCCAGGTAAGCCGCCGCCGCGATGGTTCGAACTTGGGTCGCTTGCCGCGCGGCGCGATGGCGAGCAACCCGCTGGCGCCTTCGACCATGACGCTGCGCGCTTCGGGAAGTGACGCGGCAACCAGCGCGATCCGCGCGGCGGGATCGGCTTCGGCCACCGCGCGGACCCATTCGGCCCCAGCGCGAGTTTTGCCAAAGCCGCGCCCGGCGAGGATCAACCACACCGTCTACGCGTTTGCTGGCGGCAGCTGGCCTTCGTGCGCCCACAGTTCCCAATAATGACTCAACTTCTTTTTCTGTGAGAGCGACATCTTGCCAAGCAATGCGCGGCGCGCGCGCGGCTTGAGCGCAATCAGGTATGCCGCACGTTCAGCCGCCGTCTTGCGCATCGTCAGCCTCCGGCAAAGCCAGCGCTTCATCATTGGCGAGGCTGCGCTCGCGCATCTCATCGATCATGGCATCGATCGAATCGAACACGGCTTGCTCGTCCTCTTCTTCGCTGGGTGCGACGCGTTGCTTCTCGATTGTTGCTTTGTGAGCGGCGAGCAAACGCAGCGCATTGGCGACATCGAATTTGCGGTCCGGGTCGGGTGCCCGCAAATAGCCGAGTGCTTCCATTTCGAGATGCTGATAGCCCTCCAGCAGGGCGGCGTGCCAGGCGGCGGCAAACTTCGCGTCTTTACGCCTGGTTTTGTAGGCCCTGCTGGTTGCGACTCCGGCGTGGGCTGCGCTGGCGGTGACGTTGGAGGTTTCCGCCAGCTTTTGCAGGAAATACGTGCGCCAGTGTTTGTCGATCTTGCCTTCTGCCTCCTGCTTGCGCTGTTTGCCGGTAAGCGTGGTGGGCTTGCGCCGCGCCGGTTTCAAACTCTTCATTGCTGATTGGCGTACGGGTACGATCAGCGCGGGCGTGGTTTCGCTCATCAAGCAGGTTCCGATATTGGGGGGTGCGGACCGGGCCGGGGTGCAGGGCCCGACTCGGTATTTCGCGATGTTCCATATATGTGGCGATTGTGTCTCTTACAAACCCAAGCCGGGGAAATTAGAGGCGCGTACGTTGCGTACTAAACTTGGCACCGCTAGTTACTGCGGACTTTGTTTGGGGCGCATCTTTGGCGGCAATAATTCAATTTCCGACACCAAATCAGCCGAAGCGGGACTTTGCCAACCCTCCGGTGATCGAAGCGCTTTGCCCGGAAGGCACCGGCACTAAGGTGCATCTTGAGATTGCGCCTTCGACAATTCAAAAGCTCGTTCAAGCCGGTAGGCGCACTGAAATGTTTCAGGCATGGGCGCACCTCGTTGGAGAAATGCCGCCGGTCAACAATGCTGAACTTGTTCGACGGGCGGAATACCCGGATGCGCACTTTGGCTGCTTATCTGAAGCGCACGCCTGCTTTAAGGGCGTGCAGAGGCGTTATGATGATGATGATAATGGTACGGACATCTATGTTTACATTATCCGAACCGGCCACACTGTAAGGTGGCAATCTGATATGCGCACCACTGTTGGCTTCTTTCCGGCCCCTGAGGGGGCTCTCCTGACTGTTCAAGCCAAGCCGAGTGTGGCTTTACAGGGTTGTCAAGAGGGTATATGGGGCGCAGTCGTCAAGTGGGAGTTCGTTAATGCCGATGCGGAACGAACAGAGTATCCTGACGGTTTTAGCGCAAGGTATGACACGTTGGTTTGGCAACGCTAAACAATGAACAAATTAACTGATCTTGAAACATGGCTGCAACAGGATTGCGCCGCTATAGCGGTGTACCTGTCAGATGCCGATTGTGTCGAGTATGTGTCGGAGGACACTACTACGATCTATCGTCGTATCGACCGTTTGCTTACGCTTGTGTACGACGAGACAGGCGAAATCCTTATTGGATTTAAGCTCAAGGGCTTCAAGAAAATCCTTCATTCGATCCGCGATAGGTTAGAACTGGACGATGACGGCTTTGTGGGTCTGGTTTGCGTCGTGGAATCGATCTGTACGGAACTCGGCGACGAATTGGTCGGTGATCCGAAGCGGAGATCGGCTTATGCTGCCGCGTCCAAGCTTGCCAAAGATGTTAGACTTGATCTTCAGATGGCCGCGTAGGCCGCCCCATCATCCAACAAGGCAACTGAATGCCTTGCAAAAACCTTTAAATTTTGGCGATTGTATCTTTCGTAAACGCGGGGCCTTGAGCCTAGCGCCGGGCCCGCCTTTTTAGTTCGTTCGCCATCTTGAAACCGGCTGTAGTGACTGCATCAAGCGGATTGGCCTTGCAGTAATTATCGACCCATCCAAGCAATCCGGATGCATTGGTGCCGGGGGCAATGCTCGACGCATTCGGGCCGAATGCATTTAGTCCGGAAATAAATCCCAATATCCAGCCCTCTTGCTCTTGCCTGTGAACGCCGGGTCCGGATCGTGTAGATGTCCATTCTGCGCAGGAATCGGTGTCCGGAAAGCCATATGTCTGGATCGGGCCTTTGCCCGGCGGCACCGCAGTTACCGCAGCAGCTAATGCCAGCAATATCATTCTGGCTTCTCCGGCATTGGCTTGGCCTTTGCCAGCTTCCCCAGCTTCTCCTTGAAGCGCTTATCGTCGTCGTCGCACTCTAGCTCGCGCGCGGCTTGCTTGAATTTGTCGAGTTGACTCTTCTCGCCTTCACTGATTCCAGTCTGTGTCATGTGGTTTGCCTATATTGACGAGTCGAAAGACAACAACGGATTTTACATCTACTCAGCGATTGTAACCAACGGCGAGCGCTGGGTTACGACCTTTGAGAAGGTCAAAGAGTTTCGGCGCACGCTTCGTGCCGAGCACGGCGTTTACATAGCACACGAGCTGCACGCTTGGAAGTTTGCCGCTGGCAAGGGGCAGATCGCTGATCACCCCATTTTCAAGCCCGAACGGGCTGAGATTTTTCGCAAAGTCATGAAGTTCATTGCCGATAGCCGATGCTTCACGGTCGTAAGTAGCTGCAATGCCAATGAGCAATTCGCTTTTGAGCGCCTGATGAATCGTATCAACCGAACCGCAGAGGCCAAGGAGCAAAACTACCTGCTATTCTTTGATCAAGGCGCAGAGGTCGAGATAACCAAGCGCATTCGCCGCATGCGTGTCCACAATCCAATTCCGAGCCGCTACGGCACTTGGATTGACAGTGGACAGGCTGCCCAAAGCATTCCGCTTACCAGGTGCATGGAAGATCCGATCTTCAAGGACTCTAAGGCCTCATATTTCATCCAGCTTGCAGATTTTTGCGCTTACGCGTTGCTGCGCATGGAACGCCCGCTCGCAAGCCGAACGGCGCTCGGCTATGACACGATGTATGAGGAATTAAGGCCAGTAAGCCGCGTGATCACCAACAAAAGTGATCCGCGAGGAATGGGCATCATCAGATAAGAAAAGTGCCAGACCTACCCCGGCCTTCACCGGATCAGACTGGCACAATCTAACTAGCGAAATGGCGTGATTCTGTCAAGAGAATCAGTGACTTGGTAAGCCTCTGATAAGAATCGTTATTTCCAGCGGCCCCTCCTTTTTGGCGCGAAGCCGGGGAGCCAAAGCTGCTCCGGTCTTTTAATCGCGCACACCAGTTGTTTGATAGGTCAGGCGCTTGCCGGTGATGCCACGTAGCGCTTCACGGGCACGGCCACGATCATCAATGCCGTTGGCTTGGCGGGTGTTGTAGCGGAATTCGAACTCGGCAACGTAGCGGTGCAGGTGATGTTCGGCGCAATGCTGATAGACACACTTCATACCGCGCTTGAAGATCGAGAATGCGCCTTCAACGGTGTTGGTATGGATGGTGCGGTCGGTCGGGTCAACGTAGACATGGCCGCCGTGCAGGGTGGTGCCATGCTCCGCGAACTGCTTGCCGACCGGCTTATACACGCGCGCTTCGTCGGTCATCAAACGGGCTTCGCGCGAAATGTTGTCGAGAACGATCGGCTGAATGTTCGAGAACTTGGCGCTCTCGATATGGAACCACCGGCTCTTTCCGCTCTCGCGGTCAACCAGCGCAAGCACGGTATGCTTGTGGCCCCAACCCCCGCGCATGTGTGGAGTGTCCTTCTTGAGGCCGATATAGGTTTCGTCGACTTCGACCGCGCCACCGCCGATGCCGAACGGAACGGCCAGATCGCCAGCGCGCATGGCTTCACGAATGCGGTGGGCAAGGAACCACGCCGACTTGTATTGCACCTCTAGCACCCGGTGAAGCTGATGGGCGCTGATGCCCTTCTTGCTCGACACGATCAGGTGAACGGCTTGCAGCATCTTGTGGAGCGGCATACGGGCATGCTCGAACACGGTGCCGACCTTCACGGTGAACTGCTTGCGGCATTCGCCACACTTCTTGAGACCGTGGCGGATTGCGCCTTCCGGGTTCTTGATCGACTTGGAGCCGCGAACGCCAGACAGGTCATAGACCCGGCCACCGACCACGCCGCAGTGCGGGCAGACCACTCCGCCAGCCCAAACGACGCTCTCAAGGAAAGCGTAAGCCTTGGCTTCATCGTGGAAATGGGGTTGCGAAAGGACTGACATTGGTTACTGCTCCGATTATAGAACAGCCTATACGGTCAATTTATGGGTTTGTAAAGTGCATAATCGCCATATATGTACCCAAACAGCGTGACGATGTCAAGCACAAATAACCAATATGGTTAGTTAATGGGTACGCTTGTCGGCACAGCCAGGCCCATCTAAGGATCGGGAAAGCCAGCTGGAGCCTGCCGTGCCACTTCCCTCAAGCAGCGCCACCATGCCTGCAACCTTGGATCTGTCTGCATGATGGACATATTCCCGCAGTTCCTGCGCGATCACGGTTATGCCGGGGTCTATCTGCTCATGCTGCTCGATGCGGTGTTTCCGATCTTTCCGTCAGAGCTGGTCATGCCGCTGGCGGGACTGCTCGCGGCGCAGGGTCAGATGACGCTGGGCGGGGTGATCCTGTTCGGCACTGCCGGGGCGATGACCGGGGCGATCGGGTGGTATTGGCTCGCGCGCGCGCTGGGACTGGTGCGGTTTACGGCGCTGATTGACCGGTTCGGCTGGCTCACGACGATCAGCGGGCATGAGGTCGAGCTGCTGCGCGGCTGGTTCGCGCGGTTCGGCACGCCTTTGGTGCTACTATGCCGGATGGCCCCGCTGGTGCGCACCGCTATCTCGATCCCGGCCGGACTGGTCCGGATGCCGTTCCCCCGCTTCGCTTTGCTCTCGCTGGTCGGTTCACTTGCCTGGAGCAGCGCGCTGGCGCTCGCCGGATGGCTGCTGGGCGGGCAATATGACAAGATCCATGCATATCTCGGCCCAGTCTCCACGTTGATCGTCGGCACTTTGGTGCTGGTCTGGTTAGTGCGGATGGCCATGCGGCTGGCGCGGCGGAAGTGACCTTGGCGATGACCCCGCAAATCAAGCTTTACCACTGCGCCGATGCGCGCTCGTTCCGGGTGCTGTGGGCGCTGGAAGAGCTAAGCCTGCCGTACGCGCTGGAAGTCATGCCGTTCCCGCCGCGTTTCCGGGTTGCAGGTTACAAGGACCTCAATCCGCTCGGCACGGTCCCGGCTTGCTTCATCAATGGCTCGCTGATGACCGAGAGCGCTGCGATCCCGCATGTGCTGGCCACAAAGTTCGGGCCGAGCGAACTGGCGGTCACGCCCGACGAACCGGCCTATCCCGCTTATATGAACTTCCTTTTCATGGGCGAGGCGACGCTGACCTTCCCGCAGACGATCCATCTGCGCTACACCCGGCTCGAACCGCCCGAGCGCCGCGTGCCCCAAGCTGCCGAGGACTACGCCGCGTGGTTCGGCTCGCGGTTGCGCAATGCCGAGGCAATGATGGCGGGCGATTATGCCTGCGTCGGGCGGTTCACCATGGCGGATATCTCTGTGGGCTATGCGGTGATGCTGGCGCAGTCGATCGGGCTGGATGAGCAGGTCACCCCGGAGATGACGGATTACTTTGAACGGCTGAGCCAGCGCGAAGCGTTCCAGCGCGCCAAGGCAGCGCAAGGTTCGGGCGCAATCGCCAGCTAACGCAGCGCTGACCATGCCTCGGTCACCGCATCGCGGAGCGGTTGATGCAGGTCAGATCCAGCCAGAAACCGGTCGAGCCGGGCGTGGTAAAGCGGCAATCCGGCGATTGGCTCAAGCTCTCGCGCTTCGGCCAGGTGCTGCACCGCCGTCTCGGCCTGACCGGCATGTCCATCGACCGCAGCCAGCATCAGCTTGGCGATGAAGTTGGTCGGAAACAGCGCCAGGCTCTCACCAAAGCACGCCCGTCCGGCATCGAAGTCGCCCCGCCGGGTGTGCGATATCCCGCGCCAGACGTGAGTGATGTAATGGAGGTGCGATTCGGGCTCCACAACCAGGAAATCTTCGAGGTGAGCGACGGCCTCGGGCTCTTTGCTCAGCAGCAACGAATTCACCCCGGCAGCATAATGCCCAAGTCCATGCCCGCGGCGCAGGCGAATGGCTTTGAGCGCGCGCGACAAGCCATCGACCGGACGCCCGATATAGGCGCTGGCGCAGGCAATCGCCGCAAGCACCGCAGCATTGTCTGGATCGAGCACGAAAGCGCGTTCGATGTGCGTGCGAATGTCCCGTTCCTGCACTGGATCGTGCAGCGATACTGACAAGTAAGCGCCCGAAACGGTGAGCGCGAGATAGGCCCGGGCGAGGCCATAGTCCGGCGCGAGATCGACCGCTTTCTGCGCTTCGGCGATCGACCGGGTCAGCGGTTCGGCGCCGTATTCGCGGATCGCCGCCAGCGCGCGAACCGTGCATTCCCAAGCGGTCAGGTTGTCCGGCTTGCGCAGCGCCCGGTCCATTTCGAGTTTGAAGATCGTTGCACCAAGCCAAGCGGCGAGTTCGGAGACCAGTTCGGTTTCGAGCGCCGCCAGTTCGCCGACCGGACGCTCAAACTTTTGCGTCCAGACAATTGCTTCGCTGGCAGCTTCGATCAGGTGCGCGGTCAGCAGCAGGCGATTGCCGATGCGGCGGAAATTGCCACCGAGGAAATAGCGTACCCCAAGCTTGCGGCCTTCGGCCGGCAAGTCGGTTGGCGGGACTGCCCGCAACCGCGCGGTAACCGAACTCGCCAGCACCCGCACATTCACGCCCTCGCACAGCGCGTCGATAATATCTTCAACCAAGCCCAGCGCGAAACTGTCATCGCCGGGTTGTGCCGAGCGGTTGTCGAACGGCAGGAGCGCCAGACTGGGCACGTCGCCGCGCGCAGTGTCCGGCCCATTCGCCAGTCCAGTCAGCCGGTAGCCCACCTTGGAAATCGTCTCGATCCGAAAAGCGCCCGACCGCGCCGCCACCTTGCGCAGCCGCTGGATAACCCGCTGGATTGCATCATCGCCGACCACTATGCCGCCCCAACACGACAGGATCAGGTCACTGCGTGAAACCACCGCTTCATCAGCGCGGTGCAGCGCGATGAACACCTCCATCACGCGCGGCTCCAGCGTCTCGTGCGCGCCATCGCCGTAGCTGACTTGCCGGGTGAGCGGATCGATCCGCAGTGCCTCGATCGAGAATGACGGCGTCTGAGTCAAGCGAACTGGCGCGTGTGGCCCGTCGCCAACCGCCGCAGCAGGCCCGCCGGCTTGCCACGCATCGTCAGCTTGTTCACCAATCGTGCGCTTTGGCGCGGCGGCCCCAGGTTCATCCACGCCCCCGGGTTTAGCTGCGCGGCCTTCAATCGCAACGGTTTTTTCGGGCAAACCGGTTTATGCAACGACGATCGGCCATAATGATCATCGGAAAATCATCGGCTTCGCGTCCTTTCGCCCTCAGCGCACGCGTGAGAGAAGGCGGCAGTTACGGATAGCTATGCGACCCTGTTGTTCGTGATAATTCTTGCTCCGTCAGCTTTGCCTCTTGGGGCCGGGCTGGCGGAGTACTTTTGTGTGGAAAGATGCCCCGCGCCTAACGGACTACCGGCACCGTGTAATTCAGCCCGAGCCGCCCACCATCTGGGTAGATCGTCTGTCCGGTGATGTAGCTCGATTCGCCGCTGGCAAGGAACACGGCGACCGCCGCGATTTCCTCCACCTCGCCGCAACGGCCCAAGGGCGTGCGGCTGAGAATACGCGTTTCTGCTGCCGCATCGGACATGATCCCGCGCAACATGTCAGTCATGATCGAGCCGGGCCCGATCGCATTGACGCGGATGCCTTTGGGAGCAAGCGCGAGCGCGGTGACATTGGTCAGCTGCTTCATCGCGCCTTTGGAAATTGCGTAGGGAATCTGGTTGGGAATCGCCAGCACCGCGTTGACCGAGCTCATGTTGACGACTGTGCTGCCCGGCCCCATCAGCCGGGCCGCGCTCTGCGTAGCCCATAGCGCGGACTTAAGGTTGATCGCGAAGACCCGGTCGAAATCGTCCTCGGCCAGGTCGTCGAGCTCGGCGGCGTGCGTTACCCCGGCGTTGTTGACCAGAATGTCGAGTCCGCCCCAGCGCTCGGCCACGCGCGTAAAGATGCGCTCGATTTGCACCTTGCGGGAAACATCGGCGACCAGGCTTTCCTGACCGAGTTCCTGCGCGGTGGCCGTCAGCCGCTCGGTATCAACATCGACCAGCAACACCTCGGCGCCCTCCGCCATGAAAGCCTCGGCAATTCCGCGCCCGATTCCTTGCGCCGCGCCGGTTACCACCGCGCGCTTGCCTTTGAGTCGGTCAATCATGGCGGTGGTACTTCGCGTGTTTGTCAGCTTGGGCAATCGCGCGAATCGCGACGCCGCGCATCACCGCGTACCCGGCGGGATTGGGGTGAACCCCATCGGGACCGAATTCGGCTGGGAGTTCGCCTGCGGGTCCGGCCAGCGCAGCGTGGTAATCGGCAAAGACGATGTGCTGCTTATGGGCATAATCCGCAAGCCACCGGTTAAGCCGGGCGACCCACGGGCCGGGCTCAACCGCAGGTTGCCAGCCAAACGTCACGGTGGGGGGAATTGAACCCAGGATCACCGCGATGTGGTTGGCCTTCGCAATGTCGACCATCGCGCGCACCGCGTTCTGGTAAGCCTCGGGAGTGGTCGGTCGGGTGTTTCCGGCGATATCGTTGGTGCCGATCATGATGTGGACCACCGCCGGGTGCAGCGCCACCACATCCTGCCAGAACCGCACCAGCAATTGCGGGCTGGTCTGTCCCGAAATGCCGCGATCAAGGTTGCCGTGGGCGAAGAAATCGGGATCAGCATGAATCCAGCCCTCGGTAATCGAATCGCCAATGAATACCACGTGCGGCGGATGTGCTGGATCGACCAAGGCGTTGTCCGCGCGGTAGCGGCACAGCCACGCCCAGTCAGTCTTGAGGATGTGCTCGTCGAGCGCGAACTGCTCCGGGGCTGGAGCCGGGCAGGGCGCATCGCTCATGCCGGGCGGCAGCGTCACCGGATCAGCCGCCAGGCTCGGCGCGGCAAGCTGAGCCAGCGCTAGGGCCGCCAGCAGCCACTTAGCCAATGATCCCGACCTTGGCCCCGGCGCGCTTGAACATGCCGATGATCGTCTGGACTTGCTCGGCGGTGTGTTCTGCGCACAGCGAGCAGCGCAGCAGCGTCATGTTCGCCGGCGTCGCGGGCGGGCGAGCGAGGTTGACGTAAAGGCCCTCTTTCAGAATCGCCTCCCACATCGCCGCGCCGCGTTCCAGATCGGGCATGATCACCGCAATGATCGCCGATTGCGGTTCAGCCGTGCCCAGCTGGAACCCGGCCTCGCGCAGGCCCTGGTGCAGCACCTTGGAATTTTCCCACAAGTGCGCGCGCTTGTTCGAACCGTGCATCAGCTTGCGGATCGAGGTGGCAGCGGTCGCCACCACGCTTGGCGGCAGGCTCGCGGTAAACACATAAGGCCGGCACACCAGCCGCAGGATCTCGAACTTGGGATGGTTCGAAACGCAGAAGCCCCCGACTGTGCCGACCGACTTCGAAAAAGTGCCGATTACGAAGTCGACATCGTCAAGGCAGCCCTGGTCCTCGGCCACCCCGCGCCCGTTGGGGCCGATAAAGCCCATCGAATGCGCCTCGTCCACCAAGACCATCGCGCCATTCTCTTTCGCGACCCGGACCATTTCGTTAAGCGGGGCAATGTCGCCTAGCATCGAATAGACCCCCTCAAGGATCACCAGCTTGCCCGCGCCTGCGGGAATGCGCTTGAGGCGTTTTTCCATCGCTTCGATATCGTTGTGCTTGAACGGCACGATCTCGGCGTCACCCAGCTTGCAGCCATCCCAGATCGAGGCGTGGCTATCGATGTCGAGCACGATATAATCGCCCTTGCCGGCGATGGTCGAAATGATCCCGAGGTTGGCCTGGTAGCCGGTTGAAAAGACCATCGCATGGTCCATGCCATAGAATTCGATGAGCGCCTGCTCGACCGCCTTGTGTCCCGCATAAGTCCCGTTGAGCACTCGGCTGCCGGTGGTGCCCGCGCCGAAATCTTCAAGCGCCTGCTTGCCCGCCGCGATCACGTCGGGATCGAAGGTCATGCCCATGTAGTTGTAAGTGCCAAGCAGGATCGTCTCGCGCCCGTTGCACACCGCCACGGTGGGCGAAACGACGCGTTCCATCACCAGGCTGAACGGGTCTTCCTGGCCCGTCGCGAGCAGGCTGCGGCGCAGCTCGATCAGCGGATCGAACTTGGAAAACAAGTCAGTTCCCGCGCCTTCGAGCACCTGCGGACGGTCGGCTTCGTCGATACCTTCAGACATGATTCTTCCTGATTTCTCTGCGCCAAGGCGCGACCGGGTTAACCCTGCAACTTGACCACGGCATCGACCAGCTGGCCATACGTTTCGATCTCGGCCTGCGCGTTCATGCTGATAATGATATCGAACGCATCCTCGATCTCGGCTACGAAATCCATCACCGTCAAGCTGTCGAATTCAAGGTCGCCAGCAAAGGTTGTGGCGTCGGTGATCGGCACCTCCTTCTTGTTGAACGGCGCAATCAGCGCGGCGATTTTGTCGGCGGTGGCGGCACGGTCCATTGGGTCACTTGCTCCTGAGGTCTGGCGGCGCAATGGCCGATGAATAGGGCGGAAAAGGGGCGGGGCGTCGCATCAGACAGTCGCCCGCTCCACCAATCCCCGCACCGCCGCCATGAACGGGCCGATCGACACCGGCTTGGCGAGGTAGCCTTCTGCCCCTGCATCCCTGATCCGGTCCTCGTCTCCCTTGCCGGCGTAAGCGGTTACCGCGAGCACCGGGATGCTACGCAGCACGGTGTCTTTTTTGGCCGCTTCGATCAAGTCGAGCCCCGAGACATTTGGCAGCTGGATGTCCATGATGATCAGGTTGGGGACGAATTGCCGCGCCGCATCGAGCGCGAGCATCCCGTCGGCGCAAGGCTCGACCGCGTAGCCCTGGCTTTTGAGCACATCGCAGAACAGCTTGCGGTTGAGGTCGTTGTCCTCGACAACAAGGATGCGCTTTGCCATTGCGCAGCCCTAGACCCTACCGGAGTCCCTGACAATTCTTCGCGAACCCAAATCCCCCGCGCCTGACGCTGGAACGCTGGCGCTTTCGGCGCTCGGCTGGGTGCTGAACGATGGTCCGCGCGCCGAGCGGCTGCTCAGCCTGACCGGGCTGACTGCGGACGAATTGCGCGCTGGTCTCGGCGATCCGGCGCTGCTGGGCGCAGTGCTCGATTTCCTCTGCGCGCACGAACCCGACCTGGTCGCAGCGGCCGAAGCGCTGAATGTAACCCCGGCGCAGCTTGCCGCCGCTCGCGAAAGTCTGACCAAATGAGCCGGCCTCTGATCATCAGCGATTGCGACGAAGTGCTGCTGCACATGATCGTCCCGTTCGGCCAGTGGCTCGACGAGACCCAGGACGTCTCGTTCAAGCTGATCGGCAACGATTTCTCCAGCGCAATGCGGCGCAAGGACAATGGCGAGCCGGTCGAACCAGCCGAAATCTGGCGGCTGCTCAGCGCGTTCTTCGATGGCGAAATGCACCGGCAGAGCCCGATTCTTGGCGCAATCGGAGCGATCAAGACGCTGCAGGAACACGCGGACGTGGTGGTGTTGACCAATCTCGCCGATCGGCACAACGCCGCACGTCAGGCCCAGCTTGCCGATCACGGGCTCGACTTGCGGGTGTTTACCAACCAAGGGCCGAAAGGTCCGGCGCTGCAAGCGATCATGGCGGAATATTCCCCGAGCAAAGCGGTGTTCATCGACGATCTCGCGCAGCATCATGGTTCGGCTGCCGAACTGGTGCCCGAATTGGGCCGGCTGCATCTGTGCGGCGAACAATCCCTGGCGCCGCATATCACCTGCGCCTTCGAGGCTGGGCACGCCCACGCCCGCATCGACAATTGGGCGCACGCCTTGCCGTGGCTGCTCGGCCGCATTCAGGAGTGACTTATGAGCGTTGAAGCAAAATTGGCCGAACTGGGGCTAACCCTGCCCGCGGCTGCCGCCCCTGTCGCGGCCTATGTCCCGGTGGTGATCGCGGGCGGGCTTGCTTATGTTTCGGGACAGGTCTCGTTCGTCGATGGCGTGCTGGTCAAGGGCCGGCTGGGCGAGGATGTTACACTCGAACAGGGGATCGCGGCCGCACAAGGCTGCGGGCTGATGATCCTCGCGCAGCTCAAGGCCGCATTGGGTTCGCTCGACCGGGTCGAGCGGGTGGTAAAGCTGGGTGCATTCGTCAATTCCACCGGTGACTTCACCGACCAGCCCAAGGTCGCCAACGGCGCGTCCGAATTGATGGTTGCAGTGTTCGGCGAGGCCGGGAAGCATGCGCGCGCCGCAGTGGGCGTGCCGACTTTGCCGTTGGGCTGCGCGGTCGAAGTGGACGCGATCGTTGCTGTTCGCCCCGCTTGATCGCTGGCGCTCACCGCCGCCAAAGCCCGCCAAGGTGGCGTGGCTGGCGGAGTGGGAATACGCGCACCGCGGGCTGCACTCGGCCGGGTTGCCAGAAAACTCGCCTAGCGCTTTTGCCGCCGCGATGGCGCAGGGCATGGGGATCGAATGCGACGTCCAGCGTAGCCGCGATGGGCAAGCGGTGGTGTTCCACGATGCCGAGCTTGACCGGCTGACCGGAGAGACCGGACCACTTGCTGCGCGCACCTCTGCCGAACTGGGCCGGATCGCATTGTCTGGCGGAGAGGACGCGATCCCGACCTTGCCGCAGCTGCTGACGCAAGTCGGCGGCAAGGTTCCGCTGCTGATCGAGATCAAATCGCCGCGCCATAGCCGGACGCGGGTCAGCGCCTTGTGCCTCGCGGTCAAGCGCGCGCTTGAGGGTTATCTTGGCCCGCACGCGATCATGAGCTTCGATCCGCGCGTGGTGCACTGGTTCGCGGTACACGCGCCGCTGACGGTGCGCGGGCTGGTAGTGACCGAGGAAAACGGCAAGACGCTGCCCGGGATGATCAAGCGGCGGCTGTCGCTGTGGCATGCCCGCCCCGATTTCCTGGCCTACGATATCCGCAACCTGCCCAGCCGCTTTGCCGCCGCGCAGCGCAAGCGCGGCCTGCCGGTGCTGACCTGGACCGTGCGGAGCGCCGCACTTCGTAACCGCGCCGCGCTTTATGCCGATGCCCCGATTGCCGAGGGGGCAGGGGCGGGGTGATCGAGGCAAAGCTCGCGGGGTCAGTCGGAGAATTACCAAGTGCCGAATGGGATGCGCTCGTCGGCGGCAATCCGTTCATGCGCCATGCCTTTCTGACCGCGCTGGAAGATTCGGGCAGCGTGGGCCCGGGCACCGGCTGGTCACCCGCGCCGATCACGATCACCGCCAATGACGGGCAATTGATTGCGGCACTGCCCGCTTACCTCAAGGCGCACAGCCAGGGCGAATACGTGTTCGATCACGCGTGGGCCGATGCCTGGCAGCGCGCGGGAGGGAGCTATTACCCCAAGCTGCAGATAGCCGCGCCGTTCACGCCTGCGAGCGGTCCGCGGCTGCTGCTCGCCGACCCAGCGCTCGGTGTGCCGCTGCTGCGTGCGGCGGAGCAATTGTGCGAGGCCAACGGGCTATCCTCTGCGCACGCGACATTTATTGAAGCCGCACAGTTGCCGCTGTTTGAAGCGGCTGGTTGGCTGATGCGCAGCGACATCCAGTTTCATTGGCAAAACCGAGACTACGCCAGTTTCGACGCGTTTCTAGGCGCGCTATCTTCGCGCAAGCGCAAAGCCGTGCGCAAGGAGCGCGCCGCGGCGCAGGACGGCGTAACGATCAAGGCGCTACGCGGGGATCAAATTTTGCCGGAGCATTGGGATGCTTTCTGGCAATTCTATCAGGACACCGGCGCGCGCAAATGGGGCCAACCTTATTTGACCCGCAAAGCTTTTACGCTGCTGGGTGAGCGGATGGGCGAGGATATTCTGTTGGTGCTGGCCTACGCTGGCGCGCAACCGATTGCTGGAGCGCTCAACTTCATCGGGCTGGATGCGCTTTACGGCCGCTATTGGGGCGCGGTGCTCGACAAGCCGTTTCTGCATTTCGAGCTGTGCTATTATCAGGCGATCGATGCGGCGATTGCGCTGGGGCTGTCACGGGTCGAGGCGGGGGCGCAAGGCGGGCACAAATTGGCGCGGGGGTACGAGCCGGTGCAGACCTGGTCGGCGCATTACATCGCTCATCCCGGATTTCGCGAGGCGGTCGCCGACTTCCTCGAGCGTGAACGCGAGGGTGTTGCCCAGGATCAACTTCACCTGGGCGAACGGACTCCGTTCAAGCGTAACTGAATGTCAGGCCGCGCGGCGGTGCGATGCGGAGATCCATTCGCGCGCGCGGCGCTGAGCTTCGGCGATTTCGCGGGCGGTCATTTCATCAGAAATGTCGGCGCGGCACATCTGCGCTTCGTCGTGGCCCGAGACAGCCGCAAGGTTGAACCATTTGTGCGCTTCAATCAGGTCGCAACCAACCCCGTGGCTGCCGGTCGAATAGGCTACCCCCAGATCGTAGTAGGCGCTGATCTCGCCTTGCGCCGCAGCGGCCAGGCAGCTGGCGACCAGCAGGTCTTCGTTGGTTTCGTGGGCGGCAGTTGCTGCGCCGTTCTGGATCCAGGCAATGCTCATCTCGGTGTACCCCAATTGGACAAGCCCCCAAGCCTGCCGACAAGCCTGAACCTTCCCGAACATGCTCAACAAAAGGTTAACGTGGGCACAGATTTGTTTCGGCATGGACCCTCACGGGGCGGTCGTACTCGCCAAATATGTCGGTTTGGCGTGGCTCCGCGTTAACGCGCGCCTAATATTTGCCAATCTAAAGGCGGCACTGATTGGCGCTTGTGCGGGAATCTACCCAGCACTATAGGCGCGCTCGGACCGGCACTGGGGGGCTATCGGGATTACCCGAAGCCGCAGCACCTCGAGGCAGACCCGGTTTTGTGTGGAGAGTTTATGGCGACGGTTCTCGGTGAAGAGATTGACGTCCTGGCGAAGGCAAAGCGGGCGATTGCGGGCGATTATGCCCCCAGCGAAGCCGACCCTTATATGGCAGAGCCGCAGTTGGACTATTACCGCCGGTTGCTGCTCGAATGGAAAAAGCTGATCCATCTCGCGGCGCAGGATACGCTCCAGCAATTGCAGGATGGTCCGATCCGCGAACCCGATCTTAACGACCGCGCGTCGAGCGAGACCGATTGGGGCATCGAATTGCGCACCCGCGATCGTCAGCGCAAGCTTATTTCCAAGATCGATTCGGCATTGCGGCGGATCGAGGAAGGCGAATACGGTTACTGCGAAGTCACCGGCGAACCGATCGGCCTCGGCCGGCTTTCCGCCCGCCCGATCGCGACCATGACGGTCGAAGCTCAGGAAGCCCATGAGCGCCGCGAAAAAATATCGCGTGACGATTGATTTCCTGCTCCTGCATTAACTGCTTTTTTGCCATTGCGCTTTACGGTTCAAACAGATTGCAGGGCGTATGCCTGCGTGAACCCGAGATTTTGCCTCGCTCGAGCCAGGAGAATTCGAACCGTCATGTCCGATAGCGAACACCGGCAGATCGCGCGCGACAGCCTGTTCGTTATGGCGGACCTGCGGATCGACGGCATCGAGGGCGACCACCGGATTCGGGTGCGCAACCTCTCGGCTGGCGGATTGATGGCAGAAGGCGGCCCATCCGCGCAGCGCGGCCAAGTCGCCTGGGTCAACATCCGCAATATCGGCTGGGTCGAAGGGTCGGTTGCCTGGGTCCAAGATAGCCGGTTTGGCATCGCTTTCCGCGAAGACATTGATCCCAAAGTCGTCCGTGCGCCGCTTGAAGTGGGCGAAAGCACACCCCGCTTCGTCCGCCCGCCGCTCACCGTTTTGGAACAAGGTGCTATGCGCAAGCTATGACGGGGCAATCGCCACCGCGGTTCTAAAGCGGCTGTGCCCGGACTGCAAAGTCCGATAAGACTGCCTACCATGCCGCCGCTCCGCAAATTTCTGGCATTCAGCGCATTGGCCCTGCCAGCGGCCCTTGGCGGTTGTTTTGGCAATGATGATCGTCCCGTCGAGGTGCTGGCGATTGGCGAGCCAAGCTCGACTTTTGTTGGCGGGGCGCAGTTGCCGCTGGCCGCGCAACAGCTCCGAGCGGCGACGACCGAAGGGCTGGTAGCCTTCGACGAGCAAGGCCGCGTAGTCCCCGCACTGGCCGACCGCTGGATCGTTACCGACGACGGGATGAGCTATATTTTCCGGCTGCGCGACGGGACCTGGTCCGATGGCACCCCGATCAACGCCGAAAGCACGCGTGCCGCATTGATGCAGGCGATCCGGGCCCAGTCTGGGCAACCGCTTGGAGCCGATCTGGGCTTGATCGAGGAAGTGCGGGCAATGGCCGGCCGGGTGATCGAGATCAGGCTCAGCCAGCAGATGCCCGATATGCTCCAACTGCTCGCGCAGCCCGAACTGGGCGTGATAAATGCCGGGCGAGGCGCTGGACCGATGAAAGCGCGGCGCGATAACGACAAGGAGCGCCAGCTCACCGGGGTGCTGCTGCGCGCAATCCCCCCAGAGGATCGCGGGCTGCCTCAGCAGGAAAACTGGTCGAAGCTGGTGCGCCCGCTGCGGCTTTCGGCTGCACCTGGAGCGCGCGCGATCGAGCTGTTCAATGCAGGGCAAGCCGACCTTGTGCTTGGCGGAGGGTTCGTTGATTTTCCGCGGCTTGATGTGGCCGGGGTCGGTCGCGGCTCGATCCGACTCGATCCCGTCGCCGGACTATTCGGTCTGGCGGTGGTGCAGGCCGACGGATTTCTGGCGAAGCCGGAAAATCGCGAGGCGATTGCCATGGCGATCGATCGCGAGGCGCTGATCGCAGCGTTCAACATCGGCGGTTGGACCGCCACTACCCGAGTGATCAATCCCGGGCTGGAAGGCGATAACGGAACGATTGCCGAACGCTGGCTGGGCCGCTCGATGGATGAGCGCCATGCGCAGGCCGCAGCGCGGGTAATGCAATGGAAGGCTGTCGGGCATAGTCCGGTAACGCTGCGCATAGCGCTGCCGAGCGGGCCAGGTGCCGATTTGTTGTTCGCACGGCTGACCACCGATCTCAAAGCGATTGGCCTGGGCCTGCAGCGTGTCGGGATGGGCGCCGATGCTGATTTGCGGCTGGTCGACCGGATGGCGCGTTATGATCGCCCCGCATGGTTCTTCAACCAGCTCAGCTGTGCCAATGCTCGCGCCTTGTGCAGTGTGGCGGCTGACACACTGGTGGCCGAAGCACAGGCTGAGCCGGGCCTGATCAAGCGCGCCGATCTTTATGCTCAAGCCGAAGCGCAGTTGACCATGGCGAATGCCTACATCCCGTTCGGGATGCCGATCCGCTGGTCGCTGGTCAGCAGTACCAGTGGCTTCGCCCCCAACCGCTGGGGGGTCCATCCCTTGATGCCGCTGGCGTTCATCCCCAAATAGTCACCGCGGGCGCATCATGCCCGCGTCAGGGGTGTCGCAGCCATGCCAGTCAAACCACAGCGAATGACGGAAGCGTTGCCACTCGGCACTGATCCTCAATCGGTCCGCCGCCGGGTCGAAGCGCTTGAGAACTTGCTCGAAGGCCTGTTCGAAGTACCCGGACTGGGCGGCCGCAAAGTCGGGCTCGATGCGATTGTCGGGCTGATCCCTGTGGCGGGCGACGTCGTCACTGCGGCAATGGGGCTCTACATGGTGTGGGAAGCGCGCAACATTGGCATGCCGCGCTGGCAGCTGTGGCGCATGGCCGGCAACGTCGGGATCGACAGTTTGGTCGGCGCGGTGCCGCTGGTTGGCGATCTGTTCGATTTTGCGTTTCGGTCGAACACCCGCAACCTCAAGATTATTCGCCGGCATCTCGACCGGCACCATCCCGAGACGGTTGTAGTATCGGGTTGAGTTTTGGTCGGGTGCGTGTTCCGCCTTTGCGATAAGCTTTGGTGTTGCCAGGACAGGCCAGATGGCCGGTTCGCACCCCATCAAGCGACTCGCGCAGTTGCGCCGTTTACGAGAAATTAACCTTTCATCTTCATTGGTCATATGGTTAATGGCAGGCAATGACCCTTTCCAAAGGGTTAGCGTTTGCGGAATTCGGGGCAAAAGGGGACTACCCATGCGCGTGTTGCTAATTGAAGACGAGCCGACCACGGCGCGGGCTATTGAACTGATGCTTACTACCGAGGGGTTCAACGTCTATTCGACCGATCTGGGCGAAGAAGGCTTGGATCTGGGCAAGCTGTATGATTACGATATCATCCTGCTCGATCTGAACCTGCCCGATATGCACGGATATGACGTGCTCAAAAAGCTCCGCGTTGCCAAGGTGCAGACCCCGGTGCTGATCCTTTCGGGCATCTCGGAAATGGACTCCAAGGTCCGCAGCTTCGGCTTTGGCGCTGACGATTACGTGACCAAGCCGTTCCACCGCGAAGAACTGGTCGCCCGCATCCACGCGGTTGTGCGCCGTTCAAAAGGCCATTCGCAGTCGGTCATCCGCACCGGCAAGCTGGCGGTCAACCTTGATGCCAAGACGGTCGAAGTCGACAGTGCCCGCGTCCACCTGACCGGCAAGGAATATGCGATGCTCGAGCTGCTGAGCCTGCGCAAGGGCACCACGCTGACCAAGGAAATGTTCCTCAACCATCTCTACGGCGGGATGGATGAACCCGAACTCAAGATCATCGACGTATTCATCTGCAAGCTGCGCAAGAAACTGGCGCATGCCTGCAATGGTGAAAACTACATCGAAACCGTCTGGGGCCGCGGCTATGTGCTGCGCGATCCGGGCGAGGAAGCCCAGGCCGCCTAAGCCCATTCAGTTTTGGCCGAAAGACGGCCCGTCTCGAAAGAGGCGGGCCGTTTTCGTTTTCGTCCGGTAAACGTCACACGAAGGTCACACTAAAACCACACGGTCGGCACGGCCGCATACCGAACCGAAAGTGCAGCGAAACCGCGTGCGGCAATTGGTCTTGCGCCAGGCAAAGCGTCCAACAATGGCAAAGAGCGAACCGCAGCATATCCCGCCGGGCATCCTGTAGGAAAATGAAATCCTTCAGCCAGTCACCTGTCCGGTGAACGCACAGCGCAGCGCACAAGACTAGCGCGCTGCGGCGCGAATGAAACCAGGGTTGGAGTGAACGATGCAATCGGCTAGCGGCGGGGCATGACCGCGCACAAACCCGGCGATCCGATCACGCTTAACCGGCTCTATGGCCGCTCCAAGGGCAAGCCATTGCGCGCCGGGCAGCAAGGGCTGGTCGATACCTTGCTGCCGCGCATTGCCATGCCCGAGGAAGGGCCGGTTACATCGCGGGTGCTGTTCGGCGACGAACGCGCACTGCATTTTGAGATCGGCTTCGGCGGGGGCGAGCATATCGCGGCGCGCGCCGACATGCTGCCCGATCACGGCTTTATCGGGGCCGAACCGTTTCTCAACGGCGTGGCGCAGGCGCTGATGCACGTCGATGGCGATGGCGGTGCCCATCCGCCGCTCGGTAATGTGAGGATCCACCATGGCGACGCGCTCGAGGTATTGCAGCGCATTCCCGACGGCTCGCTAAGTTTCCTCTACCTGCTCCATCCCGACCCGTGGCCCAAGGCGCGCCATGCCAAGCGGCGGATGATGAACGACGGTCCGCTCGATCTGTTCGCGGCGAAAATGAGACCGGGTGGCGAATTTCGATTCGGCACTGACCACGCGGTTTATTTGCGCCACGCCTTGATGGTGATGCGCCGCCACACGCACCAGTTTGAATGGTTGTGTAATGCTCCGGGCGAATTCCAGCATCGCCCAAGCGGCTGGCCCGAAACCCGCTATGAAGTCAAAGCGCGCACCGTCTATGACCACGAGGTCTGGTATTTCCGCTATCGGCGCCGGGCATGAAATTGCTCGGATTGATCGGCGGGATGAGCTGGGAAAGCTCGGCGCAGTATTACCGGCTGATCAACGAAGGCGTGCGCGCGGCGCGGGGGCCAACCGCCTCGGCAAGGGTGCTGCTGTGGTCGTTCGATTTCGCCGAGATCGAGGCGCTCCAGCATGCCGGCGACTGGCCCGCGCTGACCGCGCTGATGATCGATGCCGCCCGGCGGCTGGCCGGGGCCGGCGCGGAACAGCTGCTGATCTGTACCAACACAATGCACCTGATGGCGGATGAAGTCGAAGCGGCAGCCGGTATTCCGCTGCTCCATATCGCCGACCCGGCCGGCGCGGCGATCCGGGCGGCGGGGCTGCACAAGGTCGGGCTGCTCGGCACCGCCTTCACGATGGAGCAGGGGTTCTACAAGGACCGCTTGGCGCAGCGCCACGGGCTCGAAGTGCTGGTGCCCGATGCGGCTGACCGCGCATTGGTCCATCAGGTAATCTATGACGAGTTGGTTGCGGGAACGGTCACTGAGGCATCGCGCGCAGCCTACCGCGAAGTGATCGCGCGGCTGGTGGCGGGCGGCGCGCAAGGCATCGTGCTCGGCTGCACCGAGATCATGCTGCTGATCGGTGCCGAGGACAGCGCAGTTCCGTTATTTGACACCACGGCGTTGCACGCTGCCGCTGCTGTAAAACTTGCGCTAGGCGAGGACTGAGCCGGGAACTTTGTCTGCGCTGGCCGGTTGATCGGGCGAGGAGTGCAGACATGAGCCTGGCCTTGTACACATTGCTGATGTTCGGCTGTGCCGACGATGGAAGCGCATGCGAACAGATCGCCGCGCCCCAGCAAGTCTATTCGGCCGCAGCGCAGTGCAAGGCGCAGGTCGAGCCAGCGCTGAATAGCGATATTGCGATGCGTGCCGACTATCCGCTTGTCGAGGCGCGCTGCGTCAAAGTATCCAAGCAGGCCGCAGCCAAACCGCACGGGGCGCGAATACTCGCTGCGCGATAGTTCTGACCTCCACTCCGTATCCGCATCTCGCCGCACCATGCTTTCGATTTGCCGTGCGAGCGTTTTTCTTTGTCGCTCAATCCCGGCACAAACTCTATCCGACAATCTGAGGATTGCCTGGAGGCTGCCGCGTGTTTGACTTGTCGCACTTCAACCTGGAAGCGCTGCTGCCGTTCATTGGCGTCGGCTTTGCGGCGCAGTTGGTCGATGGCGCGCTGGGCATGGCCTTCGGCGTGATCTCCAACACGCTGTTGGTCGCGGTGATGGGAGTGCCTCCGGCGCTGGCCTCACAGCGGGTGCATATTGTTGAATGCTTCACCACGGCAGTATCGGGGATCAGCCACTTGCTGCACGGCAACGTCGACAAAAAGTTGTTCTTCCGGTTGCTGGTCCCCGGCTTGGTCGGGGGATTGCTCGGGGCTTACGTGCTCACCTCGATCGATGCCGCGGTGGTTAAGCCGTTTGTGCTGATCTATCTCTCGGCAATCGGGCTTTACATCCTGTTTCGCGGATTGTTCTATCCGCCCAAGTTGCGCGATGCCAGGTTCATCGCACCGCTGGGATTGTTCGGCGGGTTCCTCGATGCGGCCGGCGGCGGCGGCTGGGGCCCAGTGGTAACCTCAAATCTGCTGATCCAGGGCGCCGACCCGCGCAAGATCGTGGGCACGGTCAACACTGTCGAATTTTTCCTGACAGTGTCAGTCTCGGCCGCGTTCATCTGGAACCTTGGCCTCGCCGATGTTGCCGGGGCGACGCTTGGCCTGCTGATCGGCGGATTGCTTGCTGCTCCATTCGGCGCTTGGGCAGCCAAGCATTTCAACCCCAAGGTCATGCTGGTGCTGGTCGGGATCGTCCTGACCCTGACCAGCATGTTCGGGGTTTACCGCGCCTGGGGCTGAACGCCCGAAATGGCTTCGGCGATCGCGAGTGTGCGCCGTGCCTGAGCGAGGTGAAGCAGCTCGACCATTGCGCCTTCAAGCCGGATTGCGCCCTTGCTGGCGTGTTCGGGATCGGCAAAGGCAGCGAAAATCGCGCGGGCCTGATCGAGCTCTGCCGCGCTGGGTGAGAACACCGCATTGCATGGTTCGATCTGGTCTGGGTGAATCAGTGATTTGCCGTCAAACCCGAATTCCAGCCCCTGCTCAGCCTCACGGGTCAATGCAGCAGCATCGCGGAATTCGTTGCACACCCCATCGAGCACCGCGAGGCCATGCGCCCGTGCTGCGCAGACCGCAGCAGTCAGCACAGGCAGGAATGGTGCGCGGCCCGGTTTGAGCTGCGCGCGCATGTCCTTGGCCAGATCGTTGGTGCCAAGCACAAAAGCTGCGAGCCGGGTCGAAGCGCCGAGTGCTGCCAGCCGGCCAAGTTCAGGCACCACCGCGCAAGTCTCGATCATCGTCCACAATCGCGTCACGCCCGGCGCACCTGCCAGCGCGGCATTATAGGCCAGCAGTCCGTTGCAGTCGTTGACCTTGGGCACCAGAACGGCGTCTGGTCCAGCCGCAGACACCGCGGCGAGATCGGCCGCGCCCCATGGACTGTCGAGGCCGTTGACCCGGATCACTAGCTCGCGCCGTCCCCAACCGCCTTCAAGCACTGCCGCGATCGCTGCTGCGCGCGCCGCTTCCTTGGCCTCAGGCGCGACGGCGTCCTCAAGGTCGAGGATCACCACGTCGGCGGCGAGCTCCCGCGCTTTGGCGAGCGCTTTCGGGTTCGATGCGGGCAGGAACAGCGCGCTGCGGCGCGGACGCATGTCCATTGCCGTCAACCCACTACGCCTGCCGCCGCGAGCACCGCGAGCGTCAGCACATCAGGAGCAATTGCGGTCATCGGAGCGATCTGAACCGGCTTTTCCATCCCGATCAGCATTGGGCCGATTGTGGCGTTGCCAGCCAGTTCGCGCAGCAGCTTGGCCGAAATGTTGGCCGATTGCAGCCCGGGCATAACCAGCACATTGGCGGGACCAGACAAGCGGCTGAACGGATAGTTTTTCATCACCGCCGGGTTGAGCGCCGCATCGGGTGCAAGTTCACCCTCGTATTCGAACCCTGGCTGCTCGGCATCGAGGATCGCCACTGCATCGCGGATGTTTTCGAGGTATCGTCCTGGCGGGTTGCCAAAGGTCGAATACGACAGGAATGCAACGCGCGGTTCATGCCCCAGCCGCCGCGCAACCGCTGCAGTTTCCTTGGCGATCACTGCCAGATCGGCCGCGCTGGGCCGCTCATTCACCGTCGTGTCGGCGAGGAACACGGTGTAATTCTTGCCGATCATCGCGTGAATGCCGAACGGCAGACGGCCCTCTTGCGGATCGAGCACCTGACGCACTTCGCGCATTGTTTGCGCGAAGGTGCGGGTCACGCCAGTCACCATCGCGTCGCCGATGCCCATCTTGAGCAGGAGCGAGGCGAACACGTTACGGTCCTGGTTGACCATCCGTTTGACATCGCGCTCCATGAACCCGCGCCGCTTGAGCCGTTCGTACAGCAGCTCAACCATCGCAGGGACATAAATGCTGATTGCCGAGTTCTCGATCTGGAAGCTCTCGGGATGTCCGACCCCCAGTTCGGCAAGCTTGTCGCGCACCGCTTCGGTCCGGCCCACTAGGACCGGCTCGCCGTAGCCGAAATCGCGGTACTGGATCGCCGCGCGCAACACGATTTCGTTTTCGGCTTCGGCAAAGATCATCCGCTTGGGATGAGCTTTGACCTGCTCGTAGACCTGCGTGAGCACCGATGTAGTCGGATTGAGCCGTGCTTTGAGGCTGGTCCTATATGCATCGAAATCCTCGATCGGCTTTTGCGCCACGCCCGAATCCATCGCGGCCTTGGCGACGGCTGAAGACACCACTTCCATCAGGCGCGGATCGAATGGGGCAGGGATGATGTAGTCCGGTCCAAAGTGGTACTTTTGACCATAAGCCACCGCAACCTCTTCCGGCACCTGTTCGCGCGCGAGTTCGGCGATGGCATGGGCAGCGGCGATCTTCATTTCCTCGTTGATTGCCGTCGCGCGCACATCGAGCGCGCCGCGAAAGATGAACGGGAAGCCAAGCACGTTATTGACCTGGTTGGGATAGTCCGAGCGGCCCGTGGCCACGATTGCATCGGGGCGGACTGCCTTGGCGTCCGGCGGAGTGATCTCAGGGTCTGGGTTGGCCATAGCGAAGATGATCGGCTGCGCAGCCATGTCCTTGACCATGTCTTGCGTGATCGCACCTGCGGCCGACAGGCCAAGCACGATGTCCGCGCCGTGCATCGCTTCTTTCAACGTGCGCTTTTCGGTAACGATTGCATGCGCGGACTTGAACTGGTCAACACCTTCACGGCCGACATAGATCACGCCCTTGGTGTCACACACTGTCACGTTGTCATGGCGCACGCCCATCGATTTGATCAGCGCGGTGCAGGCCAGCGCCGATGCGCCCGCGCCATTGACCACCACTTTGACGTCCTTGAATGCGCGTCCGGTCAGGAAGCACGCGTTGACGAGGCCGGCGGCAGCGATAATCGCGGTGCCGTGCTGGTCATCGTGCATTACCGGGATCTTCATGCGATCCCGAAGTGCTTGTTCGATCACGAAGCATTCGGGGGCCTTGATGTCTTCAAGGTTGATCCCGCCAAAGGTGGGCTCCATCAGCGCAACGGCTTCGATGAACTTGTCGGGGTCTTCGGTATCGAGTTCGATGTCGATCGAATCGACGTCGGCAAAGCGCTTGAACAGCACTGCCTTGCCTTCCATCACCGGCTTGGAAGCAAGCGCGCCAAGATTGCCCATACCAAGGATTGCGGTGCCGTTGGTTATCACTGCGACCAAGTTGCCTTTGGCAGTATATTCATAGGCATCGGCCGGGTTGTCGAAAATCGCCTGCACCGGCACCGCGACACCGGGCGAATAGGCCAGGCTCAGGTCGCGCTGGGTCGCCATCGGCTTGGAGGCGATGATCTCGATCTTACCGGGGCGGATGGTCTTGTGATAAAACAACGCCTCGCGCTCGGTGAAGCGGACGTTGGCTTCTTCCCTGGGGGTATCGTCTGACACTGGTATCTCCCGCAATGGCCTGTGCCCTAACCCAGCGGCGCGCCACGCGATAGGGGAAAGCTGCTCGGTAATCCGTCGCAAATGGTGCTTATCCGCGCTAGGCAGTCATCATGCACGCCCACGCCGACACTCCCGGTGCCACCCCGATGATGGTGCAATATCTCGCCTTGAAGGCGGAGGCGCCGGATTGCCTGCTGTTCTACCGGATGGGTGATTTTTTTGAGTTGTTCTTCGACGATGCCCGGACAGCGGCGCAAGTGCTTGATATTGCTTTGACCAGCCGGGGTGAGCACCTCGGCGTGCCGATCCCGATGTGCGGAGTGCCAGTCCACGCGTCCGAGGGCTATCTGGCGCGGTTGATCAAGGCAGGGTGCCGGGTCGCCATTGCCGAGCAAACCGAGACGCCCGAGCAGGCCCGCCAACGCGCCGGATCAAAGACCTTGGTCGCGCGCGACATCGTCCGGTTTGTTACTGCCGGGACATTGACCGAGGAAGCCCTGCTCGAACCCCGCCGCGCCAACGTGCTGGCAGCAGTGTGCGAGCTGCGCCGGCTTTGCGGGATCGCCGCCTGCGATATTTCGACCGGGCGGATGGAGCTGGAAGAATGTGCACCCGAACAGCTTGGTGCCGTGCTGGCGCGGCTGGGTGCCAGCGAAGTGGTCGTCAGCGAAGCGGTCACCGGCGCGCCACCCGATGCGATTCCGCGCCCTTCGCGCGAGTTCGCCAGCGAGGACGGCGAGCGGCGTCTCAAAGCACTGCACGACGTCGCCACGCTCGATGGATTTGGCTCTTTCACCCGGCCAATGCTGGCTGCCGCGGCAGGGTTGCTTGCCTACCTCGATCACGTTGGGCGCGGCACTTTACCGCTGCTGTTACCGCCGGTCGGACGCGCCGGGGACGCACATCTGGCGATGGACGAAGCGACCCGCGCCAGCCTTGAGATCCTGACTTCTAGCCAGTCCGGGCGGCGCGGAAGTCTGATCGAGGCGGTCGATCGCTGCGTCACCGGGGCCGGCGCGCGGCAACTTGCCGAAGACCTGTCCGCACCCCTCACCGATATTGCGGCAATCGAGGCGCGGCTGGCGCTGGTCCAATGGCTCCACGATGACCAGTTGCTGCGCGGTGATCTGCGCGCGGTGCTGCGCGCGCTACCCGATCTGGGACGCGCACTGGGGCGGGTGGTGGCTGGACGCGGTTCGCCGCGCGATCTTGGCCAACTCCGCGACGGCTTGGCCGAGGCCCGGCGGGTTCACGATTTCCTCAAGACCCGGCCGGACCGGCCCGCGCTGCTTGAGGCTTTGTTGCCCCATTTCACCGGGCACGCCGCGCTGTCCGATCACTTCAGCCGTGCGCTGGTGCCAGCACCGCCGACCGAGCGCAGTCAGGGTGGATATATTGCTGCAGGCTATGATCATGCGCTCGACGAACTGCGCGAGATTTCGGGCAGTGCTCGCCGCGCCATTGCCGCGCTCGAGACCAAATACCGCGCCACAACCGGGATCGCTGCGCTCAAGGTCAAGCACAACGGCGTGCTCGGCTACTTCATCGAGGTTCCCGCGCGGCAGGCCGATGCGCTGATGACCTCTGACAGCGGCTTCACGCACCGCCAGACGATGGCGGGCGCAGTGCGCTTCAACGCCCTGGCACTGCACGAAGAGGCTAGCCGGATTGCGCAGGCCAGCGGCCATGCGCTCGCCGCTGAGGAATCTCATTTTGAAGAACTGTGCGAACGTGCGGCTGCCGCGCGGCAAGCAATCGCCGTAACCGCTCAAGCCCTTGCCCGGCTCGACGTGGCAGCCGGACAGGCCGAGCGCGCTGCCGAGGGCGGCTGGTGCCGTCCCGAGATCTCCACTGAGCCAGTGCTCGAAGTGACTGGCGGCCGCCATCCGGTGGTAGAGACCGCACTCGCCAAGACGGGTGAGCGGTTTGTTGCCAACGATTGCGTGCTGTCCCCTCGTGACCGGCTGTGGCTCATCGGCGGCCCGAACATGGGCGGCAAGAGTACCTTCCTGCGCCAGAACGCCCTGATCGTTTTGTTGGCACAAGCCGGGGGCTTTGTGCCAGCCGTCGCCGCGCGGGTCGGACTGGTCGATCGCCTGTTCAGCCGGGTCGGCGCTTCCGACAATCTGGCGCGCGGGCGCTCGACCTTCATGGTCGAGATGGTCGAGACCGCAGCAATTCTGGCGCAAGCAAGCGAGCGCAGCTTTGTGATCCTCGACGAGGTCGGTCGGGGAACTTCGACTTATGACGGACTGGCCTTGGCTTGGGCAGTGGTCGAAGCGGTGCATTCGTCGAACCGTTGCCGCTGCCTGTTCGCAACACATTACCATGAACTGGCTCGGCTTGCCGAAAGCTGCGAGGCGCTGTCGCTGCATCACGTCCGCGCGCGCGAATGGCAGGGCGACTTGGTCTTGCTGCACGAATTGGCGCAAGGACCTGCGGACCGGAGTTACGGTCTCGCGGTGGCCAAGCTCGCCGGAGTGCCGCCGCCAGTTGTGGCGCGGGCGCGGTCGGTGCTCGAACGGCTCGAAAAGGGCCGGGCGGAAACCGGGGGAATTGCGGCTGGTCTTGGCGACCTGCCACTGTTCGCTGCTGCGGCCGAGCACAAGGAGGACGTTGTCGATGTTCTGCGCGAGCGGCTGGCGTCGCTCGATGTGGATGCCCTGACCCCGCGAGAAGCGCTTGATCTGTTGTACCAATTACAGCGCGAAGCGGGAAAGCTTCCTTAACCTCGCGCGGCTAGACTGGTCCCATGTTCGGCTACGGCACCAAGATGAACCAGGTTTTCGCGAGCCGCTGGAAAGCGGTGACGTGGTCGCTCGGCATACTACTTACCGCCTACTGCTCCGTGCCATCCGCTGAACAGACGCAGAAAGAAGACGCTACCGTTGCCAGCGTCCCGCATAAGAATCCATGGGCGAAGAATTGATCAGCCAAGCTTGGCCAAAGCTGCCGCAATGATCGCAGGTTTCGACCAACGTTGCACCGCACGTATTGCTGCTTCCGTGCCCAGTTCCGCGCGCAGGGCAGGATCGTCGGCCAATCGCGTAATTGCGCCGGCCAAAGGGGCAGCATAACCTGGCGGAGTGATCAGCCCGCAGCCTTCAACTTCGGCATAGAGTCCGGTTCCGGGCTCGGTCGTCGCCACTACCGGCCGCCCCGAGGCGAGCATATTGGTCAGTTTTGACGGCAGTACCAGATCGGCCGCCCCGGCAATCTGCGGCAGCAAGTGCAGGTCGGCCATCGTCAGCATCGCCCCCATCCGCGCGGCCGGCTGGAGATCGTGAAGCTGCACGTTGCCAAGCCCGCTCGCTAGCTGTTCGAGTTCAGCGCGGTTGGGACCTTCGCCGCAGATCACGATCACGATGTCACGGCGGCTGCGCAACAACTGCGCCGCTTCGACCAGCACCTCGATCCCTTGCTTGCGGGCGATGTCGCCCGAATAGAGTGCTACCGTCCGGTCATCCAACCCCCATTCTACGCGGATGGCAGCGGCGCCGACGGGATCGGGTGCAAACCGGTCGTCGGCCCAGTTGCGCATTTCGAACACGCGCTCCGGAGCGACCCCTTTGGCGATCAACTTGGCGCACATTTGCGGACTGATCGTCGAAACGCGGTCGCCCAGCCCGAGCAGCCGGTTCTCGGTCCACCGCGCCAACCGTGCAGCAAGGCCGGTCCCGCGCATCAGCCCCGTAGCCAGCGCGGCCTCAACCTCGAAGTCCTGGACATGGATCCACAGCCTTGCCCCGGCCAGCCGCGCCGCGAGCCAAGCTGCGGGTATGCCAAGCAGAGCCGGGGCGATGGTGATGACCAGATCGGGCCGAGTGCGGCGGCCCTGCACTGCCCGCAGCGCCGGGTACAAGGCCGAGACCATGAAGCTGAAAAGGTGAATGATGCGCTTGAGGCCGCTCGGTTGCGCGGGCACATAGATCGGGCAGCGGGTTAGCTTGACCGCGCCGTCCAGCTCTTCACGATAGCCGCCGCCGGTATATGCAGCAGCGGTTTTCCACTGCGGATAATACGGCTTGGCGACGACCGCCGAAACCTCGGCTCCCGTCTCTGCCAGCGCCTGCGCAAGGCCTTGCGTATAAGGGCCGATCCTCACCTGTTCAGGCGCATAGTTGAGTCCGACAATCAGCACTTTGCTTAATGTCACTGGTCAAGCCACTGGCTGAGCGCGGCAAGCTGGCGCGACTGGCGGCGAACGTCAGCGCGGGCGAGCTGGGTAACGCTGCGCCACGCGCGCGATCCGGCCCAGCCAAGCATCCCGCCTTCATCCGCCATGCTGCGGGTCACCTCGCCTTCGCCATGCGCGCCGCGCCGACCGCGCAGGCGTTGTAGCAGCTTGCCCGGCCCCGCTTTGAGCGCCGCCGCCGCAAGCCCGGCGCTGCCCCGGGTATTAAGGTCCTGCAGCATCAAATCGGGTGCGGCTTCGAGCAGCTCGGACGGGGTCGGCGGTCCCAAGTCGGGGCTGAAGTCGATCGGCGCGCCGGCCCGGTATTGCGCAACAAGGTTCAGCACCAGTCGCGCTCCGCCGCGCCAACCCTCGGCTGCTGCCTGATGCCAGAACGCGGCCCAGTCGATCGGTGCGGCCTGGAGCAGAAAGTCGATATCTGGCAGCAACAACGGCCCGCAATCGAGCCGGTGGCTGTAAACCGCATGGACGATCAGGTGCGCCAACGTGTCGTGCGGGGCCAGATAGTGCAGTCCATCATTATCACCCACGGCTCGGGCCCGCAGTGCGGCTTCGTCCTGCGCCGGGGTGGCATGATCGAGCCGGCCGTCGGGTTCCCACAACCGGTGGTGCAATTCGACCACTGTGCCGCGCGGGGCGATCAGCGCGGGCATATGCTTGTCGAGCCGGATCACTTCGGCAAGCGGCATCTCGGGCGCGGCAAGCTCTGTATAGCCGGCGTTCAACAGCGCAGCGTAGCCGTCAAGCACTCCGGCGCGCGGAACCAGCAGGTCGATATCACGCATCGGCCGCAGCGCCGGATCGGGATAAGCATGCCGCGCCAGCCACGCGCCTTTTAGTGCAATCGGAGCAAGGCCAGCTGCCTCAAGCAGGCGCGCGCATTCGATCAGTTCAAGCCGGGTAAGCATCGCCCGCAGCGCCGCAGCGCGGTGCACTTCCTGCCAATCGGCGCGCACTTCGGCGGGAACGGCAGCGCTAGTCCCGAGCTGCGCGTAAAGCAGCGGTTTGAGCCGGTGCTGATCCGCCATGGCTTGCAGCGTTATCCAGGCACGCTCGTCGAGCTTGGCGAGACCCGGCATTTGCTGCGCCCCGACCATGGCCAACAAGATGCGCCGCAGCGCCGGGAGGTCCATTCCCTCCGCCTCGGTCAGTTGGTACGCTTGGGCACGTTGAAGGTGCCGGTGATCCGGCCGCCGCGCGGCGCGCTACCGGGCGTGCCCAGCGCCGACGAGCCACCGCCGACATTGCCATCAACGGTCGATAGCCCGGTGGTCAGGTCAATGGTCAGACGCCCGCCGTTCAGCCGATCGGACCCGCGCTTGAGGGTGACGCCGCCCGCCAGCGTGATAATCCGCCGGTCGAAATCGTAAATCGCCACTTCGCCGCTCGCGCTTTGATCGCCTTTGGTCACCACAACCCCGCCCGTCGCATCGAGCCGGTGAATCTTGAAGCCGCCGCCGCTGGAAAAGGCGATTGTGGTGCGTGCAGCCCGCAAAGTCAGCGCGCCCTGGGTGATTACCACGTTGCCAGCTAATGTCGCACGGTCCTGTTTGCCGAGCAACTCGCCATGATCAGCCGCGACATTGACCGGGGCATCACTGTTCTGCCCGGCAAAAACCTGTGCTTGCGACGGAGCCAAGGCGAGCAGCACCGCAGCGCCGATTGCAAAGCCGCCAAGCAGCGAACGCAATGCAGTGCCGCGCAAGGAAATGGCAGGACCCGAATTATCGCTCATCGCGGCATCCTAAGCTTCTGTAGTTGCATCACCATCCGGACATTGCCGTCCAGCGTGATGATCCGCTGTTCAAGGTCGGCGCTTACCCGGTCTGCCCGGAAAGTGCCAGCCGGAACCGCACCGCTCACCCCGCCAGTGCCGCCGACGCGGCGCGCCTTTAGGTCGATCGAGACATTCTGCGTGGTAATCCTGTACCCATCGGCGGCGGTGAACACCACCGGGCCATCGACTGCGACGGTCTCGTCCCGGTAATTGTACGCGCCGTTTTGCGCGATCAATTCAGCTGGGCCATCAGTCATCCGCAGCCGCGCGGCTAACTTGTCCATCTTGACCACTGGTTCGCGGATCGAGGTCTGCACGGCGTTATCGGCAGTGAGCGTAAACGGGCGCCCCTGATTGTCGATCCCCCGGTACAACGCGTTCGACACGCGCAGTCGCTCGGTTGTCAGCGCAACCTTGTTGCGATCAAGCAGAAAGCTGATCTCGCGCCGGGCAAACAACGGCCCGATGATCATCGCAGCAAGAACGACTCCGACCGCGCCTGGCAGCCACACCGCGAGGAACCGTACCTTGCGGTCATGCCAGCCGCCCGGTGCCGCCCAGTGCTGGCGCTTGTCGCGGATCCGGTCAGCGCTTTCGCTCATGATTCGTGGCTGAAGATGTCTTTTTCGGCCCAGCCCATCAGATCGAGCCGCGCGCGGTGAGGCAGGTAAGCAAATGCCGCCTCAGCTGCGGCGGTGCGGTGTTCGCGCGCCAGCCGCTGGGTCAGGATATTATACATCGCATGGAGATAACGGACGTCGGACGCGGCATATTCCTGCTGCGCATCCGACAGCACGGCACCGCCCCAGTCACTCGATTGCTGCTGCTTGGATATTTCCTTGCCGAGCAATTCGCGCACCAGATCCTTGAGCCCGTGGCGATCGGTATAGGTTCGCACGAGCTTGCTGGCGATCTTGGTGCAGAACACCGGCGATGCTTCGACGCGCAGATAATGCTCGATCGCCGCCAGATCAAATCGCGCGAAATGGTACAGCTTGACGCGGCCCGGATCGGCCAGCGCCGCTTTCAGATTGGGCGCATCATACGCCGAACCCGGGGCAAACCGCACCAGATGCTCATCGCCGCGCCCGTCCGAGATCTGCACCAGGCACAGTCGGTCGCGCGGGGTAATCAGCCCCATCGTTTCGGTATCGACCGCGAGCGGTCCGTCGCCGAGAACACCGGCGGGAAGATCTTCTTCGTGCAGATAGACAGTCATATGGCTCGGTGCTTAGGCTGAACTGTGCGGGGTGGAAAGCCCGGACGTGAAGGAACGGTACGTTGGCGGCAAGCGAATCAATCCTTGAATCCTGGCGGTCCATTCTTGAACCGGTGCTGGCCAGCCCCAAATCGCGCGCACTCGGCGGATTCCTCTCTGCTGAGGAGGCCGCGGGCAAGACGATCTACCCGCCGCGCGGGATGCGGCTGGCGGCGCTCGAGCTGACCCCGCTCGAGGCGGTCAAGGTCGTGATCCTGGGGCAGGACCCGTACCACGGACCGGGTCAAGCACACGGGCTGGCGTTTTCGGTGCAGGACGGGGTGAAAGTGCCGCCCAGCCTGGTCAACATCTTCAAGGAACTTCACAGCGACCTCGGCCTGCCCCGG
>JANYGB010000043.1 GCA_025359445.1 Sphingomonadaceae bacterium | reverse complement strand
CAAATTTTTGCGAATAAGCGAAGCGTTTAAAATATGCTTGGCGTTTGGCTGCATCATCAACGATGTGTTGGCGCACGCTATCAATGCCAACGCGCGCCGCCCATTTGTAAATACGTTCAAGATAATAGCCCTGCTCACGGTAAAGCTGCGTCAGCGCCACGATCATCTCAAGGGCTTCTTCTTCGGTGTTCACGTGGGTGAGAACTTGCGTACCTTTGATATCAAGGCCAGCAGCACCTGCGAAGTGAATATCGTAGCCTGAGTCAACGCAGATCACGCCCACATCTTTACAGGTTGCTTCTGCACAATTGCGCGGGCAGCCAGATACGGCCATTTTCACTTTTGCAGGAGTCCATGAGCCCCACATGAATTTTTCGATCTTGATGCCAAGGCCGGTTGAGTCTTGTGTGCCGAATCTGCACCATTCGCTGCCCACGCAAGTCTTCACCGTGCGCAGCGATTTGCCGTAAGCGTGGCCCGAGACCATTCCAGCCGCATTGAGATCGGCCCAGACGGCGGGCAAGTCTTCCTTTTTGATCCCGAAGATGTCCAACCTTTGACCGCCGGTTACCTTGACCATCGGTGCGTTGAATTTCTCCACCACATCGGCAATCGCGCGCAGCTCTGTGGGATTGGTCAGCCCGCCCCACATCCGCGGGACCACCGAGTAAGTCCCGTCTTTCTGGATGTTGGCGTGCATCCGTTCGTTGACGAAGCGGCTTTGCTGATCGTCAACATAATCGCCCGGCAGCGCACAGACCAGGTAGTAGTTGAGCGCCGGGCGGCACGATGCGCAACCATCCGGGGTCGACCAGTTCAGTTCCTGCATCACTTGCGGGATCAGCCTGAGGTCTTTTTCGGTGACCAGTCGGCGGACGTCTGAATGGGTGAAGCTGGTGCATTTGCACAGCGTTCTGGGACCGCTGGCAACGTCGTCACCCAGCGCCAGCATAAGCAGGCTTTCCACCATTCCAGTGCACGATCCGCAACTGGCCGAAGCCTTGCACTGCGCGCGCACCGCATCGAGGCTGCACGCCCCGCCCGCGATGGTGGCCACCACCTTGCCCTTGGACACGCCGTTGCAGCCGCAGATTTCTGCTTCGTCTGATAATGCTGCAACGGCGGCGTTAGGGTCCTGGAGGGGGCCCCCGCAGCGAAAGCCTGACCGAAGATCAAAGCCTCGCGGATCGGCGCAATGTCTTCGCCCCGTTTGAGCAAGTCGAAGTACCAGTTGCCATCGGCGGTATCGCCATAAAGCACCGCGCCGATCAGCCGGTCATCCTTGACCACCACCCGTTTGTAGATGCCGCGCGCCGCATCGCGCATGACGATGTCTTCCGCCCCGTCACCGCCCGAGAAGTCGCCAGCCGAGAACAGGTCGATCCCCGAGACCTTGAGCTTGGTCGAAGTGACCGAGCCGGTATAGCCACTGGGCTGGCCGGTGGCATGATCGGCGAGCGCGCGGCACATGTCCCACAGCGGCGCAACGAGGCCATAGCAGGCCCCGCGATGCTCGACGCATTCGCCCACCGCCATGATCGCCGGATCGGAGGTGACCATGTGATCATCAACCAGAATTCCGCGTCCAACCTCAAGCCCGGCGCCTTTGGCCAAGGCGACTGAGGGCCGTATGCCCACTGCCATGACCACGATGTCAGCGGCAAATTCTCGCGCGTCCTTGAGCCGAACCCCCGCAACGTGGCCGTCTTGTTCGATAATCGCAGCAGTGTCGGCACCGGTCACAATCGTCTGGCCGCGGCGTTCGAGTTCGCTGCGCAGCAGGTAGCCCGCGGCCTCATCAAGCTGGCGCTCCATCAGCGTCGGCATCAGGTGGATCACGGTGACCTGCATCCCCCGCAGCGACAACCCATGCGCCGCCTCGAGCCCGAGCAGGCCGCCGCCGATCACCACCGCGCTACCGCCTGTCTCCGCCGCCGCGAGCATTTTATCGACATCGTCAAGATCGCGGAACGTGACCACGCCGGGCAAATCATGCCCCGCAACCGGGATGATGAAGGGGTCGGAGCCGGTGGCGATCAGCAGCCGGTCATAGGGTTCGATCCGGCCCGACCTGGCAACAACACTCTGCGCGGCGCGGTCGATGTGGGTGACCGGATCGCCCGAAACCAGCGTAATGCTATTGTCCGCGTACCAGGCCGCATCGTTGATCACGATGTCCTCGAACGCCTTTTCGCCGGACAGCACCGGCGAAAGCATCATCCGGTTGTAATTGACCCGCGGCTCGGCCCCGAAGATCGTCACGGCGTAGCGCCCAGGATCGCGGGCGAGGATTTCTTCGATCGCCCGGCACCCGGCCATGCCGTTGCCGATCACCACCAGCCGCTCGCGCAGGCCGTTCGCTGTCTGGTCGAATGTGGCTGGCGCGTTCACTCGTCGTCTCCTGACCTGCGCTGCAAATACGAAAAAAAGCCGCCACGGATCGATCCTCATCGGAGCGATACGGGCGGCTTCGTTGCCACGCGTTGTTCAATTGTTTCGCAGGCCAGTTTCGGATTGTCCGGCGGTGGACGGCACAAGGCTTGCGTTGGACTGACCTACGTGATTCGCGGGGCGCGAGGCAAGTCTTTTTTGCAGTGCAGCATAATTACGGCTCAGTAGCTTAGCTCGAGCTGAAGCCAGAATTTCTGCGTTTCGGTGCCAAATCTGTCGGCCTGGTAATCAGCGAACTTGGCGAGAACGCCGACGCGGCCGCGCTTAAAGCCGATGCTGGCATCCCATTCATCGCCGTAGTGCAGCGACCCGACGTCGCTTTCGAAGCGGTGATAGGTCACCGCCGCGTTGAGCCCGGGCAGGGCCTTCACCTTGGGGAATTTGTACGACACCCCGCCATACCAGTCCTGCAGGCCGTTCGCCGGGGTGGTCAGGAACAGGTCGGCCCAGCCGTTGAACTTGTGCAAGGTCGCCATCGGGGTCTGGAAGGCCCGGCCGTTGCCAGCTCCCAGCTGCTCGTAACCGGCGGTGAGGCCCACCCCGCCGTGGACCAGGCCCGCTTCCCCGGCGAAATAGTCAGCGCTGTAGCGCACCGGATTCTGCTGCCAGTTCGATTGCCGGGCGTAGCTCGCAGCAAGGTTGACCTTGGTCTGCTTGCCAAGCGGAAAGCTCGCCGTCGCCCGCGCGCCATAGGTCTGGGTGTCGGCGTTGCTCAAGGCGAGACCGCCCAGTTGCTCGGCCGGATCGTAATCGAGCAGATACGAAAACGCCTTGAACTGGACCGGACCGAATTTTGCTCCTGCGCCCAGAAACACGAAGTCACCATCATAGGCCAGCCGCGGCCCGGCATCGATTCCGAAAAAGGTCCGCAGGCTGATAGCATAGGTCCCGTCGAGACCGATCGGTCCCAGCTTCACTTCGGCGCGTGCAGCATCGAAGGTCTTTTCGTTTTGCCGCCAGCCTGAATTGCCGACGAAGCGCTGGTCATCCAGCACGATTCGCTGCCGCCCCGCGGTCAGCGTCAGGGACTTGCTTTTGTATTGCAGTTGCGCGCGATTGAGCTCGATCGTCATCGGATCGGGTACCACGGCAAAGCCCGGGCGGCGCTGGCCGTCAGTTATCACGAAAGGAAACGCGTTGTAGCCCTTGTCAAACGCGAGCGTACCTTCGCCCTCTACCAGTACCGCGAAACCCGATTTGTGTTTCAGCTCCGCTCCGGCGCGCAGTCGCAGCGTGGCCGCATCTGCATCGAGCGTGGGGGTATCGACGTGCTCATACCGCAGCCGGGCGTCGATAATCGGATCGAGCGTCAGGCCGTCGCCGACTATCACCGGATCTCCCGGCTGGCGTTTGGGCGGCTCAGCAAGCGCGGGTTGGCTGGCGGCAAGCATGGTGGCGGCGCAAAGCATTGCACGAAGTTTCATTGAATATCCCCCGAGTGGCGTGAATTTGACGGGCCGGACATCCTCTCCCGGGGGCCGGGGCCACATCTTACGCGCGGCCTCCGGCACAGCTAACGACAGTCGCTGGTTTTCAAATGCGCGCGCCTTGCAGCGCAGCGCCCCAAGTGGTCCGCCAGCGCTTCTTGACCACGGTCAGACCGAGCAACGCGACCACTGCCAGCCCGGCAAAGATCAGGAACCCGATCGACGGGCTGCCGGTCGCCTTCTTGATCGCGCCCAATGAGCTGGCGAGGTAAAACCCGCCAATCCCGCCGCCAAACCCGACCAAGCCGGTCATCACTCCGATTTCTTTGCGGAACCGCTGCGGCACCAGCTGGAACACCGCGCCGTTACCGACCCCGAGCGTTCCCACCACGGCGACGAACAGCGCAACCGCCAGGGCCAGGCCGTGGGTTGCGACCATCGCGATCACCGCCAGCAAGATCGCAGCCACGATATAGACCACGGTCAGTGTTCGGATCCCGCCGAACCGGTCAGCCATTGCCCCGCCCACCGGACGCAACAGCGAGCCCATGAAAACGGCCGCTGCGGTGCAGTAGCCCGCGATCACCGGAGTGACCTTGAAGGTATCGGCATAGAAGGTCGGCAGCGAACTCGACAGGCCGACGAACCCGCCGAAAGTGACGAAATAGAACAGCATGAACCACCAGGCGTCGGCTTCCTTAAGCACCGAGGCATAAGCCGCGATTGGTTTGGGTGCGGGCTGGTCGGGGCTGTCCTTGGCGGCGTAGAGGTAATAGACGAAAACCAGGACGAGCGGGATCAAGGCCAGCCCGAACACGTTGTTCCAGCCATAGTTCTTGGCCAGCAACGCGGCGAACAGCGATGCCAACACCGTGCCCGAATTGCCCATCCCGGCGATGCCCATCGCCTTGCCCTGATGCTCGGGCGGATACCACCGGCTGGCAAGCGGCAGCGACACCGCAAAGCTCGCCCCGGCAAAGCCGAGGATTACGCCGACCGCCAAAGTACCTTCGTAAGTCGAGACACCGAACCACCAGGCGGTAAACAGCCCGCCGATGACAATCACCTGATTGATTATGCCGGTCAGCTTGGGGCCGATTCGGTCGACCATCAGGCCGTTGATCAGCCGGATGATCGCGCCGGCCAGCGTCGGTACCGCGACCATGAAGCCCTTCTGCGCGGGATCGAGCCCGAGCTGCGCCGAGATAATCGGCGCGAGCGGGCCGAGCATCACCCAGCACATGAAGGCGATGTCGAAATAGAGGAACGCCGCGATCAGCGTCGGGCGGTGACCCGATTGCCAAAACGTTTTGCCGGTCGGAATTGATGCGGTTTGCGATGTCATGGCGAGCGTTGCCATTGTTAGGCCCTCCTTGGACTTGACGGAACGGTTGTGAAAACGATCCTCACGCGGGCGGGCGACGGGCCCGCATGTGCGAGGGGCAGTACGAAACAATGCGCAGCGAGGGCGAACTGGTGGTGGCGGCAGGCTTTGCGAGCCTGACCGGACCGCGTGCCGACAACCAGGATTTCGGCGGGGTTCATCTGGGCAGCGCGCGCGAACGGGCGCGCAGCGGGATTATCGCGGCGCTGGCCGACGGCGTTTCGGGCGGTAAGGCGGGACGCACGGCGGCTGAACTCGCGGTGCGCGCGCTGATCGAAGGGTTCTATGCGATGCCCGATACGCTCGGCCCGGCGCGGGCGATGCAAGTCCCGCTCGCCGCCTACAATCGCTGGCTCCATGCGCAGGCGCGCGGGGCTGCGATGACCGACAGCGCGACGACCTTCACCGCGCTCGCGCTGCGCGGGCGGCGCGCCCATCTGGTCCATGTCGGCGATAGCCGCGCCTGGCGTTACTCGGGCGGGCGGCTGACCTGCCTGACCACCGATCACGTCCGCCCCGAACCCGACCTGAACCACGTGCTGATCCGCGCGCTGGGGATCGAGCCCGAGCTGCGGCTCGATCACTCTGCAATCGAGCTCTGCGAACATGACCGGCTGCTGCTGACCAGTGACGGGGTCCACGGCGTGCTCTCGGCGGCGCGGATCGCTGCGATCCTGAGCGAGAATGCCAGCGCCGAAGGCACGGCGGCGCGGCTCGCCGAAGCTGCTATCGAAGCTGGCGGCCAAGACAATGCGACCGCGCTGGTGCTCGATGTGGTCCGGCTGCCCGCGCCCGATCATGACGGGATTCTGGCGGGTCTGTCGGCGCTGCCGTTTGCCGAACCACCGCGAGCGGGTGAAAGCATCGATGGATTCCGCATCGAGCGGGTCTTGTCCGAAGGGCGTCACGCGGTGCTGCTGGCGGCCACTGACGGTGAGGACGGCAGCCAGATCGTGCTCAAGTTCCCGCGCCGCGAGGTGCTGTCCGAGCGCGCGCTGCGGCTGGCTTTTGCCCGCGAGATGCTGCTCGCGCAGCGGATCGCCAGCCCGTTCGTGCTCGCCGCGCATCCGATCCGCCCGGATCGCCAGACCGCGCTGTACGGGGTCATGCCGCTGCTCGCCGGCGAGACCATGGCCCAGCGGCTCGAACGCGGGGTTCCTGCGCTGCGCGGGGCGCTCGATCAGGCGATCCGGCTGACCCGCGCGGTCGCGGCGCTGCACCGGCTCGAAGTGGTGCACCGCGATATCAAGCCCGATAACGTCATGCTGACGAACGCCCGGGATAATGACGGCGGCGGGCTCAAGCTGATCGATCTGGGCGTCGCCCGGTTGCCGCGAGTCGAGGATTTCCGCAGCGATGAAATCCCCGGTACGCCAGGATTCATGGCACCCGAGCAGTTTTCCGGCAACGCCGGGGATGCCATGACCGACCAGTTCGCGCTGGGCGTCACGCTGTACCGCTGGTTCACCGGCAAATGGCCTTACGGCGAGCAGGAAGCCTTCCAGCGCCCACGCTTCGGCCGCGCGCTGCCGCCCTCGCGCCACCGCTCCGAAATTCCCAGCTGGCTCGACGATGCGATCCTGACCGCAATCCAGCCCGATCCACAGGCCCGCTTCGGCGATGTGATCGAACTGCTCCGCACGCTCGAGGGCGGCGGCACGCTCGGGCTGGGTCGGTGTCGCACCATGCCCTTGCTTGAATGCAATCCGGTGCGCTTCTGGCAGGCGCTCAGCACGTTGCTCGGTGCGGCGCTGGTGGCCGCGCTGCTGCTGCGCTGATCGGATCTGGCTCACCTGCGAATGCCCCCATCTCACGCACGCAAAAAACCCGCCTCGCCCGGTCCCGGATGGGACCTGAACAGGCGGCTTCGTTGCCACGCAATGTCAGTGTTTAGCCGAGTTCCTGTTGCGCACCAGCGTTGGGGCGCGGCATCTCGGCTGCACTAGGGGTAAGCGATTCACGGCGGCGGCGGCAAGCGATTTTTGCAGTGCAGCATAAATTAGCTTCACGGCAGGCGCGCAAGATACCCTTCCAGATCGTTCGGATCGAATTCGACGCCATCGAAAAAGCGGTTGCTTTCCAGCATCATCCGGCCCTGTGGGGTGCCAACAGCGGTGATCCCCGCCAAGCTGCCTTCAACTTTCGAACTGGCTCCGGGCAGCGGCTCGGCACCGCCCATTAGTGCACTGCGGTAGACGTCGGGACGGAACACCCGCGCCGCTTTGGCTGCCTCTTCGGATGAAAACGGGGTTCCCTCCCACCGCGCCATCTGGGTGTAGAGCCACTCGGCCTGGCTGACCCACGGAAAGTTTGCCGCCTCGCGGTACTGGAACATGAAATCGGGGAAGTGCACCGGCTGGCCGCCCCGGACGAGCAGCAGCCGGTCGGTGATCGCGCGCTGGATCAGCGCGGCCGAACCATCGAGATATTCCGGGCGGGCGAGGATCACGGCGTTAGTTTCTGCGTTGGCCGGATCGACGAAGTGCCGCGCCGCCGCCACCAGCGCGCGCAGCAGCGCCTCAACCTGATCGCGCCGTTCGTTCAGCACCGGCTCGCGCAGGGCGAGCACCTTTTCGACCCCGCGCCGCCAGATTTGCGCCGTGGCGAGGACGATGCGGCCCGCGCCATGCTCCACGGCGACCGAATTCCAAGGTTCGCCGACGCAGATCCCGTCGACCTCGCCCGCTTCGAGCGCATCGGCGCAAAACGGCGGCGCAACCGTGGTGATCGAAACGTCGATGTCCGGGCGGATGCCGCAAGCGGCAAGCCAGTACCGGAGCATGTAATTGTGGCTCGAATAGCGGTGGACCACCCCGAAGCGGAGCGGCTGACCCGCTGCGAGGCGCTCTGCCGCGACGACGCGCAGCGCCGCGCCGACCGCCTTGGGATTACCCAGACCGCCCGCCGGACAGACTCGGTCGGCCAGATCGGTTCGCAAGGTGATCGCATTGCCGTTAAGCCCGAGCACAAACGGCACCGCCAGCGGGACCGGCGGGCGCCCTCGCCCCAGTGTCGTGGCGATCGCCAGCGGTGCGACCATGTGCGCGGCGTCGCTGTGGCCATACAAGAGCCGGTCGAGCACGGTCGCCCAGCTCATGTCGCGGACCAGCCGCAGCGCCACCCCTTCTGCTTCGGCAAAGCCATGCTCGCGCGCCAGGATCGGCAGGCAGGCATCGACCAGTGGAAGGAAGCCGATGGTGAAATCCAGTGCCATCAACGGCCTCCGATCAATTGGTGCGCGGTCACCACCGCTTCGGCGATATCGGCGATCCGCCGGCCCTGGTTCATCGCCGCCTTGCGCAGCGCGGCGTAGGCCTGCGGCTCGGTCAGGCCGCGGCTGTCCATCAGGATGCGTTTGGCCCGGTCGAGCGTTACTCGCTCGGCGAGCTTGCCCTTGGCTTCGGCCAGATCGGACTCGAGCCGGGCGAACGCGTTGAACCGCCGCACCGCGAGGTCGAGGATCGGACGGATCCGGTGCGAAGCGAGCCCGTCGACCACGTAAGATGAAACGCCTGCGTCAATCGAGGCGGCGATTGCATCGTCATCGCTTTCATCGACGAACATCGCGATCGGGCGCGACACCGCGCGGCTCACCGCAAAGTATTCCTCGAGCATATCGCGCGAGGGATTGCCCAGATCCATCAGCACGATATCGGGCGCGATTTCACCAATTCGGGCGACCAGCCCGCGCCGTTCGGTGATCACGAAGATTTCGCAATCGTCGAGCGCGGCCAGCCCTTCGTGGATCACCGCCGCCCGCCCGGCACTTTCATCGATGATCGCGATCCGCATCGGAGGATTGTGCAGCGCAGCAATGCCGGGCGCAACCTTCATCTGACAGAGCCGAGACGCGCGAAGCAATCAGCGCGGCAAGCTCGCAGTCTGGCGCAATCCTTCGGCAAGCGCGATCGCGGCAGACGAGGCCAGATTCATCGAGCGTATCTGCGGCTGCATCGGGATACACAGCCGGGCCTGACAGGCCTCGGCGACCGCGCTGGGCACGCCTGCGCTTTCCTTTCCAAACAACAGGATATCGTCGGCCCTGAAGCGAAAGTCATAAATCGACTGCGCGCTTTTGGTGGTGAAGAGGATCAGTCGTTGCGCGCCTGCGGTAGCCGTGAAGGCGTCAAAGCTGGCATGCCGCGCCACGGTGACGTGATCGATATAATCCATGGCAGCCCGGCGCACGCGGCGATCGTCCCACGCGAATCCCAGCGGCTCGATCAGGTCAACAGCCGCCCCGAGACACGCACCGAGGCGCAGAACCGCCCCGACGTTCCCTGCAATTTCCGGTTCGAACAAGGCAATACGCATTCGCCCTGATTGGCGGCGACGGGCGCGGCTTGCAAGTCTGGCGCGCTTTGGAGAGCCCAGCAGGTCTGCTGCCGCTGCGCCTGGGTTCGGCCAAGTAACCACAATTAAACCATTGCAGCGCAGATTGCCCGCTCCGCAAGGCCCGGGAAACGCGTGTGACCACCATCGTCATCGATGGATTGAACGAAGAAGACTTTCGTCGTTCGATTCAAAACAGATTGCGCGAAGACAAGCTGGCCCCGGCGATCACGCGCCTGCGCGCGCTGCTCGTGCCCTACGCGGGTCCTGGCGGGATCCTGCCCGAACGGTTCCTGACTGTTACCGCTGGAAATCTGGTTCTGACCGGATGGGAATTGCTCGGCGACGCAGTCAGCCGTCATGATCGTGCCGGACGGCCGGTCAACGCAGTTTCGATCGCGTTCGGATGGGCCGGAGAAGAGGTGCCCAAGCCTGACGCGCGGGGCAACCTAAAGCCGTACCTTGAAACGAGCTATTTTAACGACGATGCTTTCCCCTTCTCGCACAGTAGCCGCGAAGACCTGCTCGAGGGCTATTCGTTCGACGGCTGCACCTGGAGCGGCGACCCTGAGGCGACCGACACCGCGCTGGGGGTGGAGGGCATCGATGATCTGTATGGTGCACTTGCCCTGCTCGAGACGAGGCTGCTCGCCGATGATGAACCTGATGAGGCCGGGCTATGCGCCGGATCGCTCGGCGCATGCCTGCTCTCGGCATTGCTGATCGAGGCGGTAACACGGCAGATCGAACGCGGCGGAGTGCCGCGCCCGCTGTGCGTTACCGCAGGCAGCAACGGGGTCTATCCTTATTTCGACGCTCCGGTGGCGGGTATGTCAGCAGAAGTTCTCAAGGCCAACGCAGCCGAGGATGACATGGTCGTCGCCGCGCAAGGCGTGCCCGTGCCGCGCTACAGCAGCCTGCTGGTGACTAGTATCCCGCGCGCCAGGAAGCGTGCCGTGCTGGTGCTCGAAGAGAACGATGATGAACTGGCACTGCGCCTCGCGGGGCTGCGCCATCTCAATCATGCGGAGCGCGAGGAAATTGATATCGAGCGCGAGATCGCGCTTGAAACTCCCGCATTCGTCGAGCCCGAACCGGTCATGGCCCAAATCGATGGCGCGCTTCTGCTGGCCAAGAAACCCACCAAGATCAGCTCCGATTTCCGCGACATGCTCGGGCCGCGCGATCCTGATCTGCAGCAGAGATTGCAAAGCCTGTTGGCAACGCACGCACCAGAACTTCCCGGGCCGCCATTGGTCTCACCACTAGAAGTTGAGCCGGATGCTGTGAGTGACTGGACGGCGGAGCCTGCCTGGCTCGCTGCAGAGCGGATTGAGGAAACCGAGAGCCAAATCATGATCGTTGAAACGAGCGAAGCTCTGGTAACCGACCGCGCCGAAGGCCGTTGGGCCAGGCTAAAAGGCTGGCTGCGCGCGGCAATCCGTCAAATATAATCCGCGAACGCCGTAAACACTGCGGCGATTCCGGCCGGGCCTGAATTGTGCTGCAATTTCCCAAGCGCGACCTGAGTATGGAGCACGTAGTTTGACACGCCTTGTTCGCTGCCGCATTTTTCTGCGCCGAGCGAACGCACCAAGCTCGCGGCCGCGTAGTTTTCCGAAAGGATCTGTACGTCCATCCGATCGATCCCTTCGCTGCGGCATTGGACCAGCAAGACCGCAGTCAGCATCCGCGCCAGGCCGAGCCCGTGAAACGCGTCGAGGATTCCAACCGCGAATTCAGCGCTGTTACTGGCCGGGTTGTTGCGCACCGCATGCACCGCACCGACAGCCGGATGCGCAGGATCGTCGGACAGGATTGCGCCCCAGGCCAGGTGGCGATGACCATCGACTTCAACCAGGCTGGCGATGACCTTGTCGGGCGGCACGGGCGCGCCTGAAAAGAACCGCAAGTAGCGCGATTCGCTGGAAAGCAGTTCGATCCCGCGCCGCATTCGCGCCTCGTCCGAGGGGCGGACCGTTCGCAGACAGACCTTGCGCCCGTCCTCGAGCTGGGTGTGAACAACGATTGCGCTAAGCGCGTCAGTGGTAGCGGAAAGGGCCATCACGCCAGCCATAGCACACAATTCGGGCCGGAACCGAATCGCCGATTGCGGGTTAAAACATTGCAGCAAAAGGCAAATAGCCCGTGAAAATCCTTATTGTCGAAGACGAAATCTTTACCGCGATGCACCTTGAAGAGGCGTTCCAGGATCTGGGGTGCGACGTGATCGGCATCGCACCCAACACCGAAACCGCCCTTGAGCTGGCCAAGCAATGTCCCGAAATCGCGGTTGTCGACTTGAACCTGCGGGATGGTTTTACCGGCCCCAGGATCGCCCGTGAATTGGCAGCACGCTATGGCACCAAGGTATATTACCTGACTGGCAACCCGCGCGATGTGGGCGAGCCGTTCGAAGGGCTGCTCGGGGTAAAAAGCAAGCCGTGGGCGACAGAAGATTTGCACGAAATCGTCGCGAGCGCGCGCAGCGCCTGAGGCGCATCACAGCAGCGCAGCGATGTCCGCCACGGCCATGCCGTGCGCTGCGATCAGGTCGGCCACATCCTCGATCCTGGCCATTTCCCCATCGTCGCGCATGATCGAACAGAGCACTGCCGCATCGCCAGCACCGGCGCGCCGGGTCAGTTCAATGGCGGCTTCGAGCGCTGCCGGCCGTTCGGAAATTCCGCCCGCCGCGGCGATCAGCGGGAACACATGCCCGGGCGAAACGAGATCGTCCGAGGTGGCCCCCGGCGCGATCGCAACCGCCACGGTACGCGCCCGGTCAGCTGCCGAAATCCCGGTTGAAACGCCGTCGCGCGCCTCGATCGAGCGGCCGTGCGGACGGCCTGACTGGCGCGCTGCGCCCGGATTAATCAGCCCGATGCCCAGCCGCAGCGCGTGCGCCGGAATCAGCGCGAGGCAGATCAGCCCGCGGCCGTGCGTTGCCATGAAGTTGATCGCGGCGGCATCGGCATATTTGGCCGCCACCGCGAAATCGATGTCGCCGCCGCGCAGCCGGTCACCGGTAAGCACCACGATCCTGCCCGCAGCCAGTGCCGCCAAGACGGGTTCCAGCGCGGTTTCAGGCGCGCCGCTCATTGCCCGTCCTTGGCAAATGCTGCCGCGCCGCGCCGGACTTGCGCGCCAACCATTTCAAGCTGCATCCGGGCGCGGTCTTCAAGGCATTCGCCGTCGGGCGAGAACAGCCCCTGGTACGTGCGGATCGTCGCCCCCATCGGGGTCGGCCAGCCGCGCAGCGCGTGGACGATTGAGCGCAGCGTCTGCAACGTGCTGTTCGTCGCCTGATCGCCATAAGCCGTAGCAATCAGCCCGACTGCGCGGCCATCAAGATAAGGCCGCTCGTCGCGCGCCAGCTCCTCAAGATAATCGAGCGCGTTCTTGACCAGCCCCGAAATCGTCCCGTGATAGCCCGGCGCGGCGATCAGCAAGCCATCGGCGCGGCGCACTGCTTCGACCAGCTCGGCCCCATCGGCCAAGGTATGTTCGGCCCCGCGGTAATGCGGCAGCGCAGCCAGATACGGCCCGCCGAATACCTGCACTTTCGCGCCGTCCTTGCCGGCTTCTGCCGCAGCCAAACGCAGCGCCTGTTCGGTGCTGCTGCCGGGATTGACGGTACCGCCAATGGCGACGATGCGGATGGTCACTCAGATTTCCTTGGGTTGCGCGAAACTTAGCGGGCCGTGCTGCAGCTGCGGTAGCACATGCCGGGCGAACAGGTCAGCCTCGGCCGCATGCGGATAGCCCGAGAGGATGAACGCCTCGATCCCTTCGGCCTGATAAGCGCGCAGTTTCTTCAACACCTGATCGGGATCACCGACAATGGCCGAGCCGCAGCCTGACCGCGCCCGACCGATCCCGGTCCACAAGTTCTCCTCGACGAAGCCGTCACCGCCCGCTGCGCCGCGCAGTTCGGCCTGGCGCTGCACGCCGTAATTCTGGGCATCGAGCGACTTTTCGCGGATGGCTCTGCCGATTTCGTCATCGAGCTTGGATACCAGCCGGTCGGCATAGGCGCGCGCCTCGTCCTCGGTGTCGCGGACGATCACATGGACGCGGTAACCGAACTTGAGCGTGCGGCCGTACCGCGCCGCGCGCTGCGTCATGTCGGCGATGGTTTCGCGGACCTTGTCCATCGTGTCGGGCCACATCAGGTAAACGTCGCAGCCCTCGGCGGCGCATTCGCGCGCCTCATCGCTGAGCCCGCCGAAATAGAACGCCGGCGGCTGGCCCGACAACGTGGTCATCCGCGGCGGATCGAGCTCCATCTGCCAGAACTCGCCCTGATGGCTGAGATGCTGGCCCGACAGCAGCGTCTTGACGATCTTGATCGCCTCGGTGGTGCGGGCATAGCGCGCGGCACTGGCGATTTTCTCGCCCGGCATGTCCGAAGAAATGATGTTGACGTTGAGCCGTCCGCCGGTGCTCGCTACGGAAGGTCCCAAAATACGGTCAAGCGTAGCAATTCGCCGCGCGAGCTGCGGCGGCCAGTCCTCGCCGATGCGGGTCGCCCAAAGCAGCTTCATCCGGCGCAGGAACGGCGCGATCGCGGCGGCGAACACCGTGGTGTCGAGCCCCAGCGCATAGCCCGAGGGCAACAGGATATTGTCATAACCGCCTTCCTCGGCGGTCAGCGCGATGTTGCGGCAACGCTCCCAGCTCGATTGCAGCATCGGATCGGGCTGGCCCAGAAACTCGTAATCATCGTCGCACAGCGCGGAAAACCACGCGACTTCGCATTGCTGCTGGTTGGTGGTTTGGGTCATGGCAAAGCCTCCCCACGCGCGGCGACCAGCACCGCGTACCAATCTTCACGGCTCCAGCGCAGTGCCAGCGCGGCGGTTCCTTCCGCAATCCGTTCGGGCTGCTGCGAACCGATAATCGGGACGATCCCGGCGGGGTGCGCCATCAGCCAGCTGTAAGTAGCGACACTGCGAGATACCCCGGCTTTGGCTGCCGCTGCATCGAGCGCATCGGCCACGGCGAGGTCATGCGCGCCAGCCGCACGGAGCAACCGCCCGCCGCCGAGCGGCGACCAGGCCAGCGGCGTGAGCCCCAGCTGCATCGCCTGATCCAGCTCGCCATTCTCAAAGCAGTCGATCCGCAGCGGCGAAATTTCGGGCTGGGTTGCAACCAATTTGCTACCGAGGAAATGATTCAACGCGGCGATCTGCGCGGTGGTAAAGTTCGACACCCCGAGCGCGCGGATTTTACCCGCCGCAATTGCCGCATCGAGCGTGCGCGCGACTTCCTGCGGATGCGCCAGAATATCCGGGCGGTGGATCTGCCACAAATCGATGGTGCCGGTCTTGAGCCGCTTGAGCGACGCATCGATCGCGGTGTTCAAGTATTCAGCGCTCTGGTCATAGGGCAGCGGCGGCATGATTCCGCCCTTGGTTGCCAGCACCATCCGCCCGCGCAGCCCCGGCTCGGCGGCCAACACCTCACCCAGCAAGGCCTCCGCATCGCCGAAGCCGGTTTTGCCGTTAAAACCGTAGATATCCGCAGTGTCGAGCAGGGTTATCCCGGCATCAAGCGCGGCATGAACCAGCCGCGCTGCTTCGGCGGCGCTGCGCCCGTCTTCGGCCAGGCGCCACATTCCCCAGGCAATTGGGGAGATCGCGATGTCGCTGCCCCCAAGGGTTCGGTTGGCAGGTACGGCGGGCAAAAGGGTCATGGCAATGTCCTGGCTGGCGGCGCAACCGATGCGCGTTCGATTAAGGTGTGGGGCAGGCGGCGGTGGCTGATCCCGCCCCCGGCGATCAAGATTTCGGCGGCGGTGCGCGCCAGTTCGGCCATCGGTTGATGGATGGTCGTCAACGGCGGCCAGACGGTGCGCGCCAGCGTGGTATCGTCGAACCCGGCGACCGACAGTTCGCCCGGCAAGTCAATAGTCCGGTCGTGCGCTACCGCCAGCACCCCGGCTGCCATATCGTCGTTCGAGGCAAAGATCGCGCTGGGACGCTGCGGCAGGTCGAGCAGGTGATTGGCCGCGCGTACTCCGCTTTCGAAATCGAACTCGCCCTCGCAGACCAGCGCCGGATCGAACGCGATGCCGACGCGGTCAAGCGCGCGGCAATAGCCCGCCAGCCGGTCCATCGAACCCATGTGATTGGGGTGGCCCTTGATGAACCCGATCCGCCGGTGACCAAGGTTGATGATATGGGTGGTCATGTCATCGGCGGCCTGCGCGTCGTCCATATAAACCGAGCTGGTCAGCGCGTGGTTGGTCCCCGGCGAAATCCGCACGAACGGAATGTTCATCGCCTCGAGCGCGCGCAACACTGGATCGCAATCGGTCACCGGCGAGGACAGGATGATCCCGTCGACATGGGTTTCGGAAACCAGCCCGCGGACCTGTTCACCCACATCGGGATCGGCCACATCGACCGGCTGGGCGAGCAGGCGAATGCCTTTATCCTTGCACACTTCCCAGCACCCGGTCTGGATCTGGAACATGTAGTAGGGACTGTGATTGTCATAGATCAGTGCAACTTGGCCCGACTTTGCGCCCGACAGGATCCGCGCGGCGATGCTCGGGCGAAAGTCGAGCGCTTTCATCGCCTCGTCGACCCGCGCCTTGGTGTCGGCACTGACGTAAGGGTGGCCGTTGAGCACGCGGCTGACGGTCTTGACCGCTACCCCGGCGCGCGCAGCGACATCGCGGATATTGGCGCGTTCGCTCAAGCGGAAAGCGCCACTGGAAGCCCGGCGAACACGTCCGCAAAGTCGCTGGTCGGGCGGACGAAGACCGGCGGTTCACCCAGCGGCGCGGCAATCGTGTGGACGCCGGGATGAAAGATTCGGCCGGTCCAAAGATGCCGCCACACTTGCTCGCCCGGCAGCACCACTTGCCGCGAGGTTGCGCCTTGTTCGATCACCGGGGCCACCACCATGTCCTCACCGTAGAGGAACTGGTCCTGCACCGTCCAGAGCGCGGGATCGGCGGGGTAATGCAGGAACAGCGGACGCTGCGCCGGTAGCCCGAGCTCGGCAGCTTCCTTGCACAGCTGGCGCACATATGGTGCCAGCGCCGCATGGACCCGGCTCCAGCGAGCGAAGCAGGCGAGCAGTTCGGCGCTCGAATCGTATTGCAGATTGTCGTCCGGGCGGTTGCCCTCGTGGCTCCGCATCACCGGCGCGAAGGCGGCGAGTTCGCACCACCGCTGCATCAGCTCTTCGCTCCGCACGTTGCCGAGCAGCGAGGTGTAGCCGCCGCAATCGGAATGACTGTAGGCATTGCCAACCAGCCCCGAAGACAAGGCGGCGGTGATCACCGTGCCAATCCCGTCGTGCCGGGTGAAATCGACCGACTGGTCGCCCGCCCATAGCAAGGGGCAATGCGCCTGCACGCCCGTGAACCCGGCGCGCATGAAGAACAGCGCTTCACCGGTCTGCCCGCGGCTGGCCAGCGCCTGCGCATTCACTTGCGCCCACAGCACCGGCCAGCGGTTGTGCAGGTCCATCGGATCGGAGCCATCGGCCAACCGCACATCGGTGGGGAGGTACTCGCCGAAATCGGCCATCCACCCGGCAATCCCGATGTCGAGCAGCTCGCGCCCCAAGACATGTTCGGCGAACCAGTCGCGGGTTTCGGGCCGGGTGAAATCGAGTACGCCGGCGTCGAATTCGCCGAAATCCACTAGATACGGCTCGTCGCTGTCCTGGCGCAGCGCGAAGTGCCCGGCCTCACGCGCTTCCTCATAGAGTATGCCGTCACTCGCCAGATAAGGGTTGGCATAGGCGAGGAACCTGATCCCGCGCGCAGCCAGACCGGCTATACGCTCGGGCAAGTCGGGGAAGCGCTGGTTGTCCCGCCGCCAGTCCCAGAACAGGCGGCGCCCGAAGCTGGTCTCGCGCACCCCGGCCCAGTCTTCGCACCACAGCCCCGAGACGGCAGTCCCAGCATTGATAAACGCCTCAAGCCGGTCGAAACTGCGCAGGCCGTCTTTGAGACCGACGATCGCCCCGCCGATCGCCCAATCGGGCAAAGACGGCTGGCGTCCGAAGCGGGCGGACAAAGCGCCAACCAATTCCTGCGGACCATCGGCGGCGAACAGTTCGAACCGCGCGGTGCCCGACCATACCTCGACCCGGTGCGCCGCCGGGTCGGTGAAATCGAGCACCGAATAGCAGCTGGCATCGAGATGAACGCCAAGCCAGCGCGAGGTCAGGAAAGTGGGTTGCGGATAATTAGTGGTCCAGTAATCGCCGCCGGCCATGCCGCTGGCGTCCATCTGCTGCGTCAGCTCGGTTGACTTGTCGCGGCCGACCCCGGGCTCGCTGGTCCAGATTGGAAAAGCCCGTCCGTTCAAGGCGAGGTAGCTCATCTGCTCGCCGCCGCCCCACACGGCTTCGTTCGGCTCGGCGTGAAAGCGCAACCAGATGCGATCGATTGCCGGGTCGGTCGCTTGAACCACCAGCTGGTCCGCCTCGATCCGCAATTGCGCCGCTTCGGTCCCGTTGTGCCAGAACTTTGCAACGCTGTGCTGCACCGTACATTCGCAAGGCTCGATCACGTCTAGAGGACTGTCTTCAATGCGGAAATTGCCGTGTAGCATGGTGACTTCGCTGCGCCCGCGGGCCAGAGTTAGCGCGGGGCGATCGCGACGATGGGACAGCACCAGGCGGCCCGCCAAATGCAAGTCAAAGCCCTGTTCATCCTCGGTTAACCGCAGTTCCACGCCGCTTTCGACCTCTCCACCGGCACCTGTTGAATATTTATCACAGGCTTGACCGTAAATATGACACCGCTTGACATATCGGCGATGCGGACGCAATTCAAGCGCTCTGACGATGCCCGCCAAGTGGGCGCGGATGGATTTTTTTGCCGGGCCCCGCAGACAAGCTGGCCGGCGTGAGGGAGAACAGTTCATGAAGACCTTGCTGCGTGCAACATCCGCAATGCCGCTCGCCGTGTTGGCGCTCGCGGCGTTCAGCGCCCCGGCTTACGCCCAAACCGCACCATCACCCGCGCCTGCCGCCGAAGCCGACGATGCCGCCCCCGGCGAAATCGTGGTGACCGCGCAAAAGCGTTCGGAAAACCTTCACGACGTGCCGGTCGCGGTCACGGTGCTGAGCGGCGAAAGCCTCGCCCAAGCGGCGCGGCCCAGCATCGAAAGCGCGGCGCAGATGGTGCCGTCGCTCAACTTCCTCAAGTCGGGCACCACGCTCAACCAGACGATCTTCCTGCGCGGGGTCGGCACTGCGAACTTCTCAATCGCGGGTGAGCCATCGGTTTCAACCGTGGTCGACGGGGTGGTCTACGCCCGCTCGGGCGAAGCATTCAGCGATCTGGTCGATATCGCCCAACTTGAAGTGCTGCGCGGTCCGCAAGGCACTTTGTTTGGCAAGAACGCATCGGCTGGCGTGATCAACATCACCACGATCATGCCCAAGCATGTCCTGGGCGGCAGCGCCGAGGCGAGCTATTTCGATCGCAACGAATTCCGCGCCAAAGCTTCGGTCAATTTGCCAATGGGGCAAGATCTGGCCGCTCGGTTCACCGGGTTCTACGGCGAATATGACGGCAACATCCGCAACATTACCGCCAACCAGTGGGTGAATGGCTACAAGCACTGGGGTGCGCGCGCGCAGTTCCTGTATGACCCGACCAACAATTTCAAACTCTATTTCGCCGCCGATTATCACAAGAACAACGACGATTGCTGCGCCGATATCATCGCGACCGGGCCGCTGACCGGTGCCGGCGTGCCGACCACCAGCCTTGCTTTTTCGGTGCTACCAACGCCAAACGGTGCGGAGACCCGCGCGGTGGCGCAGAACCTCGTCACCTCGACCAAGGAAGAAGGCTGGGGCGTTTCGATGCAGGCCGATGTGGGCCTTGGCAGCCATACGCTGACCAGCATCACATCGTACCGCAAGTGGGACAACACCGAAATCCGCGACGGCGACTGGCTGCCACAAGCTTACGTCGGGTTCACCCAGCTCCACGACAACGGGCCGCAGACCAGCAATACCTTCACCCAGGAACTGCGCCTGACCTCGCCGAGCAATCAGACGGTCAGCTACGTTCTGGGCGCATACTATTCGCACGCCTATTCACAGCGAACCTTCAACCGTGCCGACATTGCCTGTTCGGCCGCTGTGGGTGCGCCCGCCGGGGTGCTGCTGCCCTGCTCGGGCCCGAACGCAACCTCGATCCGCAATGTCAGCGGCTCGGCGAACTTCGGTTCAACCTTCAACAACTTCGCAATATTCGGCCAAGCGACGCTCAACGTATCGGACAATACCCGTCTCATCGGCGGGCTGCGCTACACGCACGACAACCTGGCGGTGTTCCATGCCCGCACGGCGACCGGCCTGCTGCTCGACGTCAACGGCGATCCGGTCAACTTCGGGGGCATCCAGCCGTCATTCGACCAAGGTGTGTTTAACCAGTTCAACACGCTGGTGGCGGGCGGCCTTGCCCCCGGCACCGCCGTAAACCGCGCGGCCCTGTCAGCCAACGGCATTCCGTTCCGGACCAAGACCAGTAACAGCAATGTGTCGGGCAAAGCCGTGCTTCAGCACGATTTCAGCAACGATGTTATGGGCTACGCCAGTTATGCACGCGGCTATAAAGGTCCGGCCTACAACGTGTTCTTCAACCTGACTTCGACCGGCACCAACGTCATCGAGGCAGAAACGTCGGACGCGTTCGAAATTGGCCTGAAAAACCGTTTTCTGGATGGTAGGCTGACCCTCAACATCGCTGGGTTCTATGCCAAATATCACAATTTCCAGGCGAACAATCCCGATTTGGTTGCCAATGTTGTGGTTACCCGCTTCACCAATGCTGGCGAAGTTTCGACCGCCGGGGTCGAGATCGACATGACCTGGCGGCTGGGCAAGAACACGACGCTAAACGGTGGTGTGGCGCTGACCGACGCGCATGTCGACCAGTTCAAGGTCGCCCCCGGAGCTGCCGCGACCGCGATTATCCCATCCGGTACGCGGCTCGGTTTCGCGCCGACTTGGAAGGGCTCGTTGGCGCTCGATCACCGCTTCGTGACCGGGCAGTTCATGGACATCACCTTCGGCGCGACGATGAACGTGCAGAGCAAGCAACTCTCGGTATTCTCGGCCGATGCCGTGCAGCGCCAGTTGGGAACAATTCCGGGCTATGCGCTGGTCAACCTGCAGCTTGGGCTGGTCGATCCCAGCGACAAGTGGAAGCTGACCTTCCAGGTCCGCAACGTGTTCGACAAGGCCTATCCGGCGGCGATCATCAATGGCGGCGTCAGCGGCAGCTATCGTTACCAGATCCCGCGCGACGCAGACCGCTATTGGGGCGTGACCGCACGGGTCAACTTCTAAAGCCTGAGCTGGGTACCAGACGGGTCGCAACACGGGCCCCGGCATTGCAACAATGCCGGGGCCTTTGCTGGTCAGCATTTCAGACCAGTTCGTCCTCGGCGACGATCCGCGGGACCAGCAGGTGGATCCATGCCAGCGCGAGCAGATAGGCAACCGCTGCACCGAGAAACAGCGGCTGGTAGCCATAGCCGTTTGTCAACAGCCGCCCGGTGGCTTCCTGAATGCCAAAGCCCGCAAGGTTGCCCGCAATCGCCCCGATAGCCATCACTGTGGCAACCCGCGTTGCAGGCACCGCATCGGCGGCAAAGCCGAAGATGTTGGTCGAAAAGCCTTGATGCGCGAACAGCCCCAGCCCGATCAGCGCCGCCGCAGTCCATGGGCTGGCAGCAGTCAAAGCAAACGGAATCGGCAGGATCACCAGCGCGAACAGCAGCATCGCGGTCTTGCGCGCCGCATTGACGCTCATTCCGCGGGACAGCAGCGCGGGGAACAGCGATCCGCCGCACAGCGCGCCGATGGCCGCCAGCGTAAACGCCAGCGCGGTCGGCCCGATCAGTTCCTCCTGGCTGAGGTTGAACACCTTGTGGAACAAGTCGGGCAGCCAGAAAGTGAAGAACCACCAGAACATGTCGGTGATCGCCTTGGCTCCGGCAATCGCCCAGGTCTTGCGATCGGCGAGAGCCTCGCGGATCGCCGGGCGGGCCTGCTCGGCACCTGCCGCGCGGGCGATCGGGTGGAGGTTGCGGGTCCCGGCAATCCAGAATGCCAGCCAGATAAAGCCAAGCGCGCCGGTGACCAAAAACGCGGCTTGCCAGCCATAGGCCACAGCAAACGGTACCACCGTTAGCGGGGCGATTATGTTGCCGATGTTGGGCGCGGTGTTGACGATGCCAACCGCCATCGAGCGTAGCTTCATCGGCAAGAACTGCGCCGCCGATTTGACTGCGGCAGGAGTGTTGACCGATTCGGCTGCGACCAGCACCGCGCGTGCGGCGACGAATTGGGTGACGTTGGCGGCAAAGGCGTGCGCCATGCCGGCCAGGCTCCACACCGCAACAGCCGCACCGTACGCCCATTTAACCCCGAACCGGTCGATCAGCCAGCCGACAAAGATCAGCGCGAACGCTGCTGAAAGCTGCGAAACCGATGCAAAGTGCGCAAATTCCGCATCGCCCCAGCCGTAAGCCTGTTCGATCGTCGGCTTGAGCAATGAGAGCACCTGGCGATCGATGTAATTGATGATCGTGCCGAAAAACATCAGCGCGATCAGCAGCCGCATTGCCCGGGTGCTGCCCGGATCGGCTGGTCCGGAAATGGCCGGGTCGGCAACGGGCTGGTCCATGTCATTCTCCCAGTGGCGCGGGTCCCCTTGGGCACCGTCCGCGCCAGCATAGTGCCGCCAAGCCATAAGGAAAGACCGTTATGACACCGACGGACAGGGGTGCTGCTGGCTCGCAACGACGCTTGAGAACTGCAATCAATGCGCTAGGCTTGCGAGCAAGGCCCGCACAGGGCCAGCGGAGTGGAACAATGACAGCTGAATTGGCAGTGCCGGCGGAATGGCCGGTCCGGTCGCTGCGCGAGATCGAGGCGCTGCTGTGCGCCCCGGGCGCGCCGTTCGAAATGGATACCGTAGCAGTGCGCGGGGTGCCGACGCGGGTGTGGAAGAATGCGCCTGCCAACCTTGCCGCGCTGGCCGCAGCCGGGCGCAGCCACGGCGATGCGATCTTCCTGGTTTACGAGCACGAACGCGTCACTTTTGCTGCCTGGCACAAGGCGGTTGCGGCATTGGCGGCCGAGCTGCGGGCATTGGGCGTGACCAAGGGCGACCGGGTGGCCCTCGCCTCTCGTAACCAGCCCGAATGGCCGGTGGTGTTTTTCGCCGTGACCGTACTGGGCGCAATCTGTGTGCCGCTGAACGCGTGGTGGACTGGGCCCGAGCTGGTTTACGGGCTCAACAATTCGGGAGCCAAAGTTCTGGTTTGCGACGGCGAGCGGCTCGCCCGGATCGAACCGCACTTGGGAGAATTGCCCGAGCTGCACACGTTGATCGTCTCGCGGCTGGCCGAGGCTCCGGCCGGCGTGCTCCGGCTTGAGGACCTGATCGGAACTTCGGACAAGTGGCCGGACTTGCCAGATGCCGATCTGCCTGCGACCGAAATCGCCTCGGACGACCCTGCTACGATCCTTTACACTTCGGGCACCACCGGCAATCCCAAGGGCGCGCTGGGCACGCACCGCAACCTCACCACCAATATCATGTCGAGCGGGTTTGCCGCCGCGCGCAGTGTGTTGCGGCGCGAGGATGCTTTGCCTGCTCCGTCGCGCAAGGTCCTGCTGACCGTCATCCCGCTATTCCACGCCACCGCTTGTTCGGCGACCTTGATGGGCGCGATTGCGGGCGGGCACACCATTGTGCTGATGTACAAATGGGACCCGGTTCAGGCCTTCGGGATCATCGAGCGCGAAAAGGTCAACGTCACCGGCGGGGTGCCGACCATCGCGTGGCAGCTGATCGAGCATCCCGAGCGGGTCAACTATGACCTCTCAAGCATCGAGTCGATTGGTTACGGCGGCGCGCCTTCCGCGCCCGAACTGGTGCGCAAGATATTTGAGGTCTTCGGCGCGCTGCCCGGCAACGGCTGGGGGATGACCGAAACCTCGGCCACCGTCACCACCCATTCGGCCGAGGACTACCTCAACCGCCCGACCAGCTGCGGGCCGCCAGTCGCCGCCGCCGACCTTGAAATTCGCAGCGACGACGGAGTGACTGCGCTGCCGAGCGGCGAAGTGGGCGAGCTGTGGGCGCGCGGGCCAATGATCGTGGCGGGCTATTGGAACAACCCCGAAGCCAGCGCCGCCACGTTTGTCGATGGCTGGGTCCGTACCGGCGACCTGGCGTGGATCGACGAGGAAGGCTTCTGCTTCATCGCCGACCGGGCCAAGGACATGATGATCCGCGGCGGCGAGAACATCTATTCGTCCGAGGTCGAGAATGCGCTGTACGAACATCCTGCGGTGACCGATGCCGCAGTGGTCGGCATCCCGCATCGCACACTGGGGGAAGAACCCGGCGCGGTGGTCCACCTGACCCCCGGCAGCACCGCCAGCGAAGACGAATTGCGCAGTTTCGTGCGCGAGCGGATCGCCGCATTCAAGGTCCCGGTGCGGATCCTGTTCCACCCGGAGACTTTGCCGCGCAACGCCAACGGCAAGATCCTCAAGAAGGAACTGCGCGGTCTGTTCGAAGCGTGAGCCGGAGTAAAGATCACACGAAGGTCACACTAGAACGGCTGCGTGGCGCAGGCCCGATCGGTGCCCAATTAATGCGGGCGCGACAAGGCAGACCGGACAATTCAAAGAGCGAAAACCGCCATATCAGCCGAGCGCCATGTAGGAAAATGCCGGGGCGTGGCAGGCCTTTACCGTTTGGTAACCGCCGTGTCCCAAAATAGTCGCCATGGTTCAGGCACTTGCTTCCGTGTTCGTCCGACCCTTGCCCGACGCGGCAGATCTGCTGCGCGGGGCGATGGTGGTGAGCTGCGCGCTGGCCTTGATCCTTGCCGGCCCAGCCTTTCCGCTAGGCCTGTAACAGCTTCCACAGGGCGGCCAACGCCGACAAAGCCAGCACTCCGCCGGTAAAGCTGCGCCAAGTGGCATCGCCGATCTTGCCGAATGCCAGACTGCCCAGCCAGTTGCCCAGCAGCACCGCCGGGAACAGCAGCGCAGCGAGCAGCGGTTCGCGCGTGGTCGCCACCCCAAGCAAGGTCGCCGCAACGATCCCCGCCGCCGAAGTGATCAGGAAAATCGTCATCATTGAGGCCCGGGCGAGCTGCGCGGGAATGGCGCGGCGCAGATAATAGGGCACCACCGGTGGGCCGGGCATCCCGGCAAACCCGGTGAGCACACCCGAAATCAAGCCAGTTGCGCCGGTCTCGGTCATGCTCGGCCGGTGATGCGCCGGGCGCTTGGGCAGCAGCACCAGCACGAACGATCCAAAGGCGATCAGCGCAATGGCAAGCCGCGCCAGCGCTGGGTCGGTCACGGCCAGCAGCCACACGCCCACCGGCGTTGCAATCACCGCCACCGCGCCGATCTGCAGCGCGCTCTTTTCGCTCGCGCCAAGGATTTTCTTGAGACCGACCAGCCCGATCAGCAGCCCGAGCCAGTTCGCCACCACCACCGCTTCGCGCGGGGGGATAGCCAGCGCGAGCACCGGCACCAGCAGGATCGCCATGCCGAACCCCGCGAGCCCGCGCACGAACGCTGCGGTGAGCGTCGCGGCGAGGGCGAACGCGAGCTGGATCATTGTCAGACCTGCAAACATTTCCCCTCCCCCCATTCTTGTTCGCTATCTCCTATCCGGCGGCGTCGCCTCGGCCTTCAACAGCGCAATCGCTTCGGCCAGCGGCATCACCTTCTGATGTTCCGCGCCCATCGAGCGCAGCGCGACGGAGCCTTCTTCGGCCTCGCGCTTGCCCAGCACCAGCATATGCGGGACCTTCTTGAGGCTGTGTTCGCGGACCTTGTAATTGATCTTCTCGTTGCGCAGATCGGCCTCGACGCGGATGCCCGCTGCTTCCAGCTGGCGCACCACATCGCGGGCATAGTCGTCCGCATCCGAAACGATCGTCGCCACTACCGCCTGGACCGGGGCGAGCCACACCGGCAGCTTGCCAGCATAGTGCTCGATCATGATCCCGATGAAGCGCTCGAACGTGCCAAGGATCGCGCGGTGCAGCATGACCGGGCGGTGCTTCTCGCCGTCCTCACCGATGTAACTCGCATCAAGCCGCTCGGGCAGCACGGTGTCGGTCTGCAAAGTGCCGCATTGCCACTTCCGCCCGATCGCGTCGGTCAGGTGGAATTCGAGCTTGGGGGCATAGAACGCGCCTTCGCCAGGCAGCTCTTCCCAACCGAACTGCGCGGTGGCGCGGCCGGTCGCGACCACGGCGTCGCGCAGGCTGGCCTCGGACCAGTCCCACATTTCGTCCGAGCCGAAGCGTTGGTCGGGGCGCAAGGCGAGCTTGATCGTATAGTCGGCAAACCCCAGATCCTTGTAGATCAGGTCAAGCAGGTCGCAGAACGACTTCACTTCCTCGACCAGCTGATCGGGCCGCACAAAGATATGCGCGTCGTCCTGGGTAAACTGGCGCACCCGCATGATCCCGTGGAGCGCACCGTGCGCTTCGTTGCGGTGGCAGCAACCGAACTCGGCCATGCGCATGGGCAAGTCGCGGTAGCTCTTGATCCCCTGCTTGAAGATCAGGATATGCGCGGGGCAATTCATCGGCTTGAGCGCCATCCAGTCGGCATCGCTGGAGACCAGCGCGCCGTCGTCCTCGGTGCTCGGCACTGCATCGGGGATGACGAACATGTTTTCGCGGTATTTGCCCCAGTGGCCCGATTGCTCCCACTGCTTAGCGTCCATTACTTGCGGGGTCTTGACCTCGTCATAGCCGGCCCGATCGAGCCGGCGCCGCATATAAGCCTCCAGCTCGCGCCAGATCAGATACCCCTTGGGGTGCCAGAAGACCGAGCCGTGCGCCTCGCTCTGAAGGTGGAACAAGTCCATCTCGGCGCCCAGCTTGCGGTGATCGCGCTTGGCCGCTTCTTCCAGCCGGTTGAGGTGCTCGGCCAGCTGTTTCTTGTTGAGCCAGCCGGTCCCGTAAATCCGGCTGAGCATCGCGTTGGCCTGATCGCCGCGCCAGTACGCGCCCGATACGCGCGTCAGCTTGAACGCCGCCGGATCGAGTTTGCCGGTGCTGGGCAAATGCGGCCCGCGGCACATATCGAGCCAATCCTCACCTGACCAGTAAACCGTCAGATCCTCGTCGCCGGGCAGTTCGGCGGCCCATTCGGCCTTGAAGCTTTCGCCCTGCTGCTGCCACCGGCTGATCAGCTGCTCGCGGCTCCACACTTCGCGGCGGAGCGGCTTGTCGGCAGCGATGATCTTGCGCATTTCGGCTTCGATCGCGGGCAAGTCGTCTTCGGTGAACTGGCGGTCTTTTGGGGCGAAGTCGTAGTAAAAGCCGTCGTCGGTGCTCGGCCCGAACGTGATTTGCGTGCCGGGGAACAGCGCCTGCACTGCCTCGGCCAGAATATGGGCAAAATCATGCCGGGCGAGCTCGAGCGCATCGGCCTCGTCGCGCGACGTGACCAGGGCCAGCTTTGCATCGCCGGTAAACGGCCGCGACAGATCGACCAGCTCGCCATCCACCCGCGCTGCCAATGCTGCCTTGGCAAGACCCGGACCGATCGCGGCCGCGACATCTGCCGGGGTCGAGCCCACTGGCATTTCGCGCATGGAACCATCGGGCAGGCTGATCTTCAACTGGGCTGACATGGTGATACTCTCGTCGCTGGTGCGGCGCGCTTTGGCACAAGCCAGGGCGCACCGGAAGGGGCGGCGTCTGCGTTGGGTCAGGTTCGGAAGGTGACGCCAGCCATCCGAACCAGTGACTGGCCCGGGGCGGCGGCGCGGCTTCGGCTCAGGCGAAGACGGCCAGCCCCGGGGTAGCCCGGGTGGTGGTAGTGTTCGTCAAGGCACGGCGCTGCGTCATCGCGGTCGCTGGTAGCAGGGAAAGCTGAACAATTCAATTGCCGCAGCGCAGCGTGCGGCGGCGAGTAGAGAACGGTTCGCGCAGAGGCGCAGGGGAGACAGGGAGGCGCAGTGAGGTTGTCTCGAGCCGCTGGCTCGCACTGCAAATCCGTGGCTGCAATTTGGTCCCAACCGCTGAAATTCAAAGCCGCTTCGCCGCAAGCGCAACACCTCTGCGCCTCGACTGCTGCTCCGCGTCTCTGCGCGAACCATTCTGCTGCTTAGCTCACCTCGAACTTCCGCTGTCCTGCGAGCACGGTCATCCGTTTGGTCCCGCTCAGGACAGCTTCGCGCTGGCGTACTGTGGTCAGGAAGCGGAATTCGCTGGTCGCCGATGCCGGGGTCAGCTCGATCGCCATGTAACCGCGCTGCGCGGTATCACACCACTTAAGCTGCGGGTTGCGCGCCACTGTCGCCTTGGCCAGTTCGTCGGGCTTCATCCAGCGGATCGAACTTTCCGCGCCAGGTGAGGTTACCGAAGTTCCGGCCATTTCCACCCCGACCCGCGCGCCCTTGCGATCGAGGTCGAAGGCCCAGGCATTATGACTGTCGCCCGACAGCACCACCAGGTTGGCATTGGCGTTTAGCGAAGCTTTGAACAGACGGTCGCGCGCAGCGGGATATCCATCCCAGGAGTCCATGTTGAGCGGCAACCCGGCGCGCCCAGCCTGGACATCTGCGGCTATGCGTTCCTTGAGGAAGTCCGAGGTGGTGGACGGCATCCCGGCAATCACGTCATCGCCCATAGCGACATTACCCATGACGATCTGCTGCGCCACCACTTGCCACGGCTTGCGCGCCTTGACTGACGTTTTGAGCGCAGTCGCCAGCCAGCCCTCCTGCGCCGCCCCGAGCAGAGTATGCGCGGGATCGCGCCAGATGCCGTCGCGGAACTTGGCCAATGCCGCTTCGGCCTGATCCGCAGGAATGCCTTTGACCACGCCAAGCAAATCGACTTGCTTGGTCCGCGCGGTCAGCCGGCTCTCCAGCTTGAACAGCGTGGCGAGATTGCCGATCTCGTAAGTGCCCCAGTCGTGATCCGACACCGGCAGCCATTCGCGGTAAGCACGCTTTGATGCGGCCTTGCGCAGCGCCCAATCGCCTTCGCCTGCATCATGGTTCTCCGCGCCGTCGCGGTAGCTATCGTTAGCGCTTTCGTGATCGTCCCACATCAAGACCATCGGCAACAACTGGTGGAGCCGCTGCAGGTCGGGATCGGCGCGGTAAGTCGCGTGACGTTCACGGTACCCGGCCAGGGTTATCGCTTCATCGAGCGGCAGGACGCGGCCTTCAAGCGTCTGCTTCTCGCTCGGATAATTGCCGCGCTTGTACTCGTAGTAATAGTCGCCGAGGTGCACCGCGAGGTCGAAGTCGTTGTTCTCTGCGGCGTGGGCATAGGCGTTGAACCACCCGAACCCGAGGTTCGAGCATGAGAATACCGCCATGCGGAACTTGCCGGTCTTGCCCGCGGGCAAAGTGCGCGTGCGCCCGGTGACCGACTTCGACCCATCGGGCGCGATGAAGCGGTAATGATACCACTGCCCCGGCGCGAGCCCGGTGACATAAGCCTTGGCGCAACCGTCGGAATTGGGCGAAGCGAGCGTCTGGCCGTGCGCAACGATATGCGCAAACGCATCGTCGCTCGCCACTTCCCATTTAAGCATCGCCTCGCCGCCGCTGTGATACCGGGTCCACAGGAGCACGCGGTGCGCCCCCGGCTCGCCGCTCGCCACCCCATGCGTGAAACCTTTGGCGGTCTGCGCCATCAGCGGCACCGATAACCCGGCGACCCCGAGCGCGGCCAACTTGAGCGCAGTCCGGCGGCTGGTCGACATGATCGGTTCCGGTTCGGGTGGGTACATCGACATCGCTATCTCCCTGATTTTTGCGGCAGACTAACCGAGTTTCATGACAGGGCAATGTCGGTGTGAGTGGCAAAAGACAAGTTCGCTTGACACTCGCTACGACTCATGACAAGTCACCTTTACTTTGTTGCAAGGACACTTGACCATGACCCCAATTCGCACTGATCTCTGCTGGGCCGCCGCTTTTTTGACGTTGGCGCTGGCAAACTTCGTCGGCCTGATCACCGATCGCGATGCGGCGACAATGTTCGCCATCTTGCCAGCGCTGTGGGTGGTGACCCGCGGCCGTGACTGCCTTAGCCGCAGCCACAGAGAGGTCTGAGCGATGGACAAGGCGGCATCTGCAAACCCGGCATTTCGGCGCTATCGGCGGCGCTTCATTCCAATCACTGCTGCTTACGTCGCAGGGATCGCGCTGGCGACCTGGCTGATCCCCGACAAGGCACCCGCGAACTTCACGACCATTACCATCGCGGCCTTGCCGGGGCTGGCAGTCATTGGCTGGCTATGGGCCATGGCCCGGATGCTGATCGAACTTGATGACGAATATCTGCGGCTGCTTGAAGTGCGCAAGGCGATGGTGGCGACCGGGCTGACGATGGGCATCACCAGCTTCTGGGGCATCCTAGAGCTGTTTTCACCCGAGGTGCCGAAACTGCCGGTTTTCTTCGTATTCCCGATCTGGTGCCTCGGATTGGCAGTCGGTCAACTGGTCAATCGCCGCACGTTCGGTGACAGCTCCGGCGGCTGTCCATGAACAACCGCCTCAAAGTGCTGCGCGCGGAACGCAGCTGGAGCCAGCAGGATCTGGCCGAGCGGCTGGGAGTCAGCCGGCAGAGCGTCAACGCGATCGAGACCGGCAAGTACGATCCGTCGTTGCCGCTGGCCTTCCGCATCGCCGACCTGTTCGAAGAAAGCATAGAGGCGATATTCGTGCGTGACTGATGGGCCTGCGGTCGGGCAAGGCGGCGGGGTGAGCGAAACACAGTTCCTTTCTACCGCCACGGGGCGGCGCATTGCGTATCGCTTCGCTGCCGGCCACGGACCAACCTTGGTGTTCCTGCCGGGCTATATGTCCGACATGGCCGGATCGAAGGCGCAGGCGGTGCTCGATTGGGCCAAGGCGCAGGGCCGGGCTTGCCTGCTGCTCGACTATTCGGGCTGCGGTGAGAGCGAAGGCGATTTCGCGGAGGGCGCGCTAAGCCGCTGGCGCGATGAGGTGCTCGGGCTGATCGCGGCTCAATGTGACGGCCCGGTGGTGCTGGTCGGCTCGTCGATGGGCGGGTGGCTGATGGTGCTAATCGCGCTCGCCATTCCTGACCGGGTCGCCGCGCTGGTCGGGATTGCCGCTGCGCCGGATTTCACCGACTGGGGCTATACTGCCGAACAACAGGCCCAGCTCGCGGTGGGCGAGACGGTGCTGGAAGACAATCCCTATGGCCCCGAACCTACCCCGACTTGGCCCGGGTTCTGGCGCGACGGACAAGTGCAGCTGCTGCTTGATCGTGAGATCGACCTGACTTGCCCGGTGCGGTTGCTCCACGGGCAGCACGACCCGGACGTGCCGTGGGGGACCGCGCTGCGGCTTGCGCAGGCGCTGCGTTCAGCCGATGTGCAGGTCTGCCTGGTCAAGGACGGCGACCACCGGCTATCGCGGACAAGCGATATCGCATTGCTGCTGCAAACCCTCGCCGCGCTGCCCTGAATTTCGGAGTATTCCATGCCCCTTGCCACCTTGCTGCTGCCGCTGCTGGCACAGATCGGACCCGGCGGAGGGCTGCCGCAAGCGCCGCTGCCCACCCGCGACCGCAAGGCACCTGCCGCGATCATCCAGCCCGCTCCCCCTCTTGCCGCACCGCAATCACCCGAGCTGCAGAACTGCCTTCAGCTCGCCATGTCCGATCCTTCGGGCGGGATCGACGAGGCGGAAGGTTGGCTTGCCGCCGCCAAGACGCCAAGCGACCGCGCCGGGGCCAAACAATGCAAGGCGATGGCCTTGACCCGAACGGACAGCTGGGACGAAGCGGCCGCGCTGTTCCTGTCCGCGCGCGACGATACCCCGGCAAGCGAGCCGGGCGAACGCGCGCGGCTGGGCGCGCTGGCGGGCAATGCCTTGCTGGTGACCGGCAATACGGTCGCCGGTCTCGATGCGCTCGACCATGCGCACGGCGAGGCGCATCAGGCCGCCGACGGCAAGCTCAACGGGGTGATCCAGATCGACCGCGCCCGCGCGTTGGTTGCATTGGGACGTACCGCCGAAGCGTCATCGGCGCTGGAAGAAGCGCGCTATGAATTGCCCGGAAATTATCAGGCCTGGCTGCTCTCAGCCACACTGTCGCGGCGCGAGGGCAAGCTGGCTGCGGCTCAGCAACAGATCGAACGCGCCGCCGCGCTGATGCCGGTCGATCCCGAGATCGGGCTTGAGGCCGGGGTGATCGCGGTCCAATCGGGCCGCGACGAATCGGCGCGGCTCAGCTGGCAGTCGGTAATCAAGGCCGCGCCCGGCAGCCAGTTCGCCAAAACCGCGCAAGGTTATCTTGACCAGCTGGGCCCGCCGCGCGCATCAACGCCCAAGTGAACACACCCAACGCACCCCAGCTGTCCGTCCTTGACCTCATTCCCGTGCGTGAGGGCGCTACGCCCGCTGCGGCTCTAGCCGACGCCGCTGCCTTGGCGCGGACCGCAGAAGCTGCCGGTTACAACCGCTTCTGGGTGGCCGAGCATCACGGGATGGACGGCGTGGCGGGCGGTGCCACATCGGTGGTGCTCGCGCATATTGGTGCCGCAACCAGCACCATCCGGATTGGCGCGGGCGGGATCATGCTGCCCAACCACAATCCGTTCGTGATCGCCGAACAGTTCGGCACACTAGACGCGCTTTACCCGGGCCGGATCGACCTTGGCCTGGGCCGCGCGCCGGGGGCTGACATGCGGATCGCGCAGGCGCTGCGCAAGGATGTGGGGCGCGCATCGGAATACTTCCCGCAGGATGTGGTCGAACTGCGCGCGCTGTTCACCGGAGAGCCCGAACTGGCCTTGCGGGCGACCCCCGGATTAGGCGCGGCGGTCGAGATGTGGATCCTGGGTTCGAGCACGTTCGGCGCACAGCTCGCCGCCGCGCTGGGGTTGCCCTATGCCTTCGCCTCGCATTTCGCGCCCGATGCTCTCGATGCTGCGCTCGAATTGTATCGCCGCCAGTTCCGCCCCTCCGCTGCGCTTGAACGCCCGCACGTGATAGCGGCGATGAACGTCATCGCGGCGGACAGCGACGAAGAGGCGGTGCTGCTCGCCTCGTCGATCGACCAGAGCTTTGTCGCGCTGCGCAGCGGCACGCCGGGCCGGCTCAAGCCGCCGGTGCCGGGCTACCGCCAGACCCTGCCGCCGGGCCAGCTGGCGATGCTCGAGCACATGCGCCAGGTCAGTGCGGTTGGCAGTCCCGCAACTGTGGCTTCATCCATTGCGCAATTTGTCGAACGCACTGCCGCCGACGAAATTATCGTCTCGGGCGCGACCTTCGATCCGGCCGCGCGGCAACGCTCGCTCGAATTGACCGCCGCTGCGCTGAATTAGGCCCAAATCCCTAGGGGCAGATGGTTGCACTGCTCATTCCATGCTTCTACAGTGCGCATAATTGCTACGTTAATTGGCAATAATATAACAAGCAGGAACGGCATCGGGGCCATCGGAAGGCGCTGCGCCGCAGGAGCATGGTCGATGAGTTCGAAGTCTGCACTGAGCATTGCGCTCGCCCGTCAACTGGCCGATTCATTGCTTCCGGGCGATCCTTGTTTCAGTCCGCAGGGTCTCGATCAGGCTGCTGCGTTCGTTCTTGCCGCCGCTGCCTCGCGCGATCCCGGGCAGGCCGGCATCGTCATCGAATCGATTTCGGGGAGTGCCAGCGACCGGTTCATGCGGATCGCGCTGATTAACGACGACATGCCGTTTCTGGTCGATTCGATCTCGGCGACGATCGCCGCGCATGGCTTGGGCATCGACCGGCTGCTGCATCCGGTGATGGCAGTGCGCCGCGATGCTGCGGGCCAGCTGCTCGAAGTGCTTGACCCGCACACTGCCGGCGAGAAGCGCGAGAGCATGATCTACCTTGAAACCGAGCGCGGCGATGCCCGGGTGCGGCGGGCGCTTGAAACCGCGCTGACCGCAACGCTGACCGACGTAAAGGTGGCGGTGGCCGATTGGCCGCGGTTGCAGGAAACAATGGGCCGCGATGCCGATGGGCTCGGCGGAGGCGAAGGTGCTGCCCTGCTCCGCTGGTTCAAGGACGGCATGCTGACTCAACTTGGCCATGTCACCCGGATGCGCGATGGCAGCCAAACCGATGCGCTGGGGATCTGCAAGAAAAGCGCCAAGCAAGTGCTCGCCCCGGCCTCGTTCGATCGCGCCTTTGCCTGGTTCGACAACGAGGCCAAGAGCGGCGGGCGTGTCCCGCTGATCATCAAGAGCAACCTCATCTCGAACGTCCACCGCCGGGTTCCGCTCGACCTGTTCCTCGTGCCGCAAGTCGAGGGCGGCAAGGTCACCGCGCTGTCGGTCCACGCCGGAGTGTGGACCAGTGCTGCGCTCGCCGCTGCGCCCGACCGGATCCCCCGGATGCGCGCGCAACTCGCCGAACTGATGGCCAAGTTCGGCTTTGCCGCCAACGGTCACGCTGGCAAGGCGCTGGTCCACGCGCTGACCGCGCTGCCGCATGACTTGCTGATCGGCTTTTCCGACGCCGACCTTGAACGCATCGCCACCGCGATGATGAGCCTGGTCGATCGCCCCCGCCCGCGCCTGGCGCTGGTTCAGGCCCCGCTTGAGCGGCACTTGTTCGCGTTTGTCTGGCTGCCGCGCGACGCGCTTTCGACCGACGTCCGGCTCGCCATTGGCGAGATGCTGAGCCATGCCGCAGGCGCTCCGGTGCTCGACTGGAGCCTGCAAGTCGAGGGCAACAACCTCGCGCTGATCCGCTACGTGCTCGATATCCGTGATGGCACGCCCGAGCCCGACGAAGCCCGCCTCGATGTGCAATTGCAGACGATGGTGCGCGGGTGGACCGACGCGGTCGAAGCCGAGATTGCCGCCAGCGAAGACCCTTCGCGCGCCGCTGCTATTGCGATGCGCTTTGCCGAAGCCTTCCCGCAGAGCTATCGCAGCGCCTATGGTGCAGCCGAAGCGGCAGCCGATATCGCACGGCTGCGCCGCCTTGCCGACGAGGGCGAAGAAGGCCCGCGCCGCGGTGCCCGGCTGCTGTGTTCGGACGAGATGAGCGCGGGCGACCTGCGGCTCAAACTGTACCAGCGCAGCGGCGCGATTGCCTTGTCTGACGCCGTCCCCGCGCTCGAGAATTTCGGTTTTAAGGTGATCGAGGATGTCCCCACCGACCTCGACGGGGGGCGGCTCGGTACGATCCACGATTTCGCGCTGACCGCGCCAGCCGGGCTCGACTGCATCGACCTTTTGGGCCGCGCCGAACCGATCGAGGCGGCGATTGCCGACGTGCTCAATGCGCACGCTGAGGACGATCCGTTCAACCGCCTGATCATCGCCGCCGGGCTCAGCGCCGAGGAAGCAAACTGGCTGCGCGCGTGGTATCGCTACTTGCGCCAGGCCGGAATGAACTTTGGCATCCCCACGGTGGTCGATGCGTTGCAGCACGCACCCCAAGTTACCCGCGGGCTGATCGCGCTGTTCATAGCGCGCCACAATCCCAAGTTCGATGGCGACCGGGCCGCTGCGGAGGCTCAGGCCCAGAGCGACATTCGCGCCGGGCTGGCGGGCGTTCAGGCGATCAACGATGACCGGCTGCTGCGGCTTTATCGTTCACTGGTCGAAGCCATGTTGCGGACCAACGCCTTTGCTCCCGCAGGCGACGCGGCGCTGGCGTTCAAGCTTGATTCGGCGCTGGTTCCGGGGCTGCCCAAGCCGCTGCCGTGGCGCGAGATTTTCGTTTATTCGCGCCGGGTCGAGGGGATCCACTTGCGCGCCGGACCGGTGGCGCGCGGCGGCCTTCGATGGTCTGACCGGCGCGACGATTTCCGCACCGAAGTGCTGGGCCTGATGAAAGCCCAGCGGGTCAAGAATGCGGTGATCGTACCGACCGGCGCCAAAGGCGGGTTCTATCCCAAGCGGCTGCCCGATCCCGTCCGGGACCGTGATGGCTGGCTGGTCGAAGGCAAGGAAAGCTACAAGCTGTTCATCCGCACACTTCTGTCGATCACCGACAACATCGTCGGCGGCAAAGTGGTCCATCCCAAAGCGGTGGTGATCCGCGATGGGCAGGACCCCTACTTCGTGGTCGCCGCCGACAAAGGCACCGCGACCTTTTCTGACACCGCCAACGCCATCGCCGAGGAGCACGGCTTCTGGCTCGACGATGCCTTCGCCAGCGGCGGCTCCAAGGGTTACGATCACAAGGCGATGGGCATCACCGCCAAGGGCGCATGGCTGTCGGTCCAGCGGCACTTCCTTGAAATGGGCGTCGATGTGCAATCCGACCCGGTCCGCGTGATCGGTTGCGGCGACATGTCGGGCGACGTGTTCGGCAACGGCATGCTGTTATCCGCCTCGTTGCAGTTGGTTGCGGCGTTCGATCACCGGCACATTTTCCTCGATCCCGCCCCCGATGCCGCAAAGTCGCATGCCGAACGTGCCCGCATGTTCGCGCTGCCGCGCTCCAGCTGGGAGGATTACGACAAGGGCCTGATCTCGCCCGGCGGCGGGGTCTTTTCCCGCAGTCTCAAGGATATCCCGCTGACGCCCGAAGTGCGCGCGATGTTGGGCATCGAAGCCGCTAGCATCGATTCTGACGGGCTGATTGCCGCGATCCTTAAAGCTCAAGCCGATCTCCTGTGGTTCGGCGGCATCGGGACTTATGTAAAGGCGAGCACCGAGAACAACGCCGTGGTCGGCGATCCCGCCAACGATGCGCTGCGGATCGACGGCAAGGACTTGCGGGTCAGGGTGATCGGCGAGGGTGCCAACCTTGGTATCAATCAAGCCGGGCGGATCGAGTTCGCGCTGAATGGCGGCCGCATAAACACCGACTTCATCGACAATTCGGCCGGAGTCGATTGCTCGGATAACGAGGTCAACATCAAAATTGCATTGGCCGGAGCCAAGCGCGCCGGGCGGCTGACCGAACCCGCGCGGGTCAAGCTGCTTACCGAGATGACCGATGAGGTTGCCGCGCTGGTGCTCGAAGACAACCGGCTGCAGGCGCTCGCGCTGTCGATCGCGCAGGCTGGCGGGGCCAAGTCGGTCCCGGCGCAGATGCACCTGATCGAGCGGCTCGAGACGCTTGGCCAGCTTGACCGCAAGACCGAAGGGCTGGCCGACGCCGAGGTGCTGCTGCGCCGCGCCTCGGAAGGGATCGGGCTGACCCGTCCAGAGCTTGCCGTGCTGCTGTCCTGCGCCAAGCTGGCGATGCAGGAAGCGCTGGAAGAATCGGCCCTGCCTGACGATCCGGGATTTTCGGGCGAATTGCTCGCCGCTTTCCCCACGCAGATGCGCAGCAAGTTTGAGGGCGATATTTCGGCCCATCGGCTGCGGCGCGAAATCATCGCGACCAGGTTGACCAACCGCATGATCAACCGGCTGGGCGTGATCCATCCCTACGAATTGGCCGAAGAGGAAGGCGCGACCCTGGCGCAGGTCGTGGCAGCATTTGTGGCGGCTGAGCGCCTGCTCGGCATGGCCGCGATCTGGCACGGCATCGAAATCCAGCCGATGAGCGAAGGCGCACGCATTCTGCTGTTTGAGCGTGCCGCCTCGGTCATGTCCGATCACATCGCCGACTTGCTGCGGGTTGGCGGCGGAACGCTGGTGCCATCGCAACTGGTGACCGAACTTGAGCCTGGGGTGAGCGAACTTTCGCACGACACCCACAGCTTGCTGGCGGGTGAAGGGCGCAGCCAGTCGGCGGCGATGATCGACGCATTGGTTGCCGCTGGCGCACCCGCCGCGCAGAGTGCCGCAGTGGCCAAGCTGTTCGACATGGACGGCGCGATCGGGCTCGCCCGGCTGGCGCGAGATAATGGCATCGGCGCGCGCACGCTAACCGCTGCATTCAGCGATCTGGGGGCGCGGCTCGGGCTCGACTGGGCCCAGCAGACCGCCGCGCGGATGAGCCCGTCGGACCCGTGGGAACGCTTGCTGGTCAACGGCCTGGCGCGCGATTTCCAGCAGATGCGGCTCGATTTCCTGCGCCGCAACGGCGGCAAACAGGGCGCAGCGGCGGCGGCGGTCGAACGCTGGGCGCATGAGCAAGCCCCCGCGATCAGCCAGTTCCGCACCGTGATCGCGCGCGCCCAGACCGCCATGCCGGTGGCCCCCGCAATGCTCGCCCAGATCGCCAGCCAAGCGCGCAACTTGCTCGCTCGGTAAACCCGAAGGTCACACGCAGGTCACACCAAAACGACCTCGCGGGGATCTTGCGGTCTGCTCGCCGAATGCGGGGCTGGCCAAGTTTGAAGATCCAGAGCGAAAGCTTCCGGGCGCAGTGTGGCCGAATACGGCAATGTAGGAAAGAGGGTTCGCGCAGTGGTCGCAGAGCCGCAGAGGTGTTGCGTTTGCGGCGCAGCCTCTTGCAGTTTCCGGGGCTGCGCCAATCGCACCGTCAGAATGAGTGAGGCAGCCTGCGGCTGGCGCCACACCTCTGCGCCTCTGCGACCTCTGAGCTCTCTGCGCGAACCAATTCTGCCAGCGCCCACTGCGCAGCCTCCGCCACGACGGGATTGGGATCGGTCAGCATCTGCTCAACTTGCCCTACCAATCCAACGTCGCCGCTGTTCCCCGCCGCATAAAGGCAGTTGCGGATGAACCGGTCACGCCCGATGCGCTTGATCGGCGAGCCTGAGAACAGCGCGCGAAAGCCCGCGTCATCGAGCGTCAGCAATTCGGCGAGCTTGGGCGCGACCAGTTCGGCGCGGGGCACGAAGGCGCGCATTGCTGCAGCGTCGCTCGCAAACTTGTTCCACGGACACACCGCGAGGCAATCGTCGCAGCCATAGATGCGGTTGCCCAGTGCCTTGCGGAATTCGATCGGAACCGGACCTTTGAGCTCGATCGTCAGATAGGAAATGCAGCGCCGCGCATTGAGCTGGTAAGGCGCGGGGAAGGCGTCGGTCGGGCAAGCCGTCTGGCAGGCATTGCACGATCCGCAATGATCGGCTTCGGGCACATCCGGCGCAAATTCCAGCGTCGTGTAGATTGCGCCGAGGAACAGCCAAGATCCATGAGCGCGGCTGACGAGGTTGGTGTGCTTGCCCTGCCAGCCGAGCCCCGCCGCTTGCCCCAGCGGCTTTTCCATCACCGTCGCAGTATCGACGAACACCTTGACCCCTGCTTCGCCCAGACCGCGCTTGGTGCTCTCTGCAACCAGCCACCGCGCCAGCGCTTTCAAGGCCTTCTTGACGACGTCATGGTAGTCTTTGCCCTGCGCATAGACCGAGATCCGCGCACGCTCGCCCTCTCCTTCCAGCGCCAGCGGATCGTGCGCTGGGGCATAGCTCATCCCCAAGGCGATCACGCTGCGCGCTTCGGGCCACAGGCCTTGCGGGCTGCGGCGGTGGTGGGCGCGCGCCGCCATCCACTCCATTTCGCCGTGCTGACCTTCGCCCAGCCACTGTTCAAGCCGCTGCGCCGGCAGCGGGTCTTCGGCGGCAGGCGCAATTCCGCACGCGGCAAATCCCAGCCGTGCAGCTTCGGTTGCCAAATCATGCTTCAAGCTGGCGATTTCAGCCGCGTTAACCAAACTTCCTGTTGCTCCTGTTCACAGCCGCGCCATAACGCCGCAAGCATGAAGTTAGAGGAATGGCAGATGGTGAGCAACGCGCCAGCAGCGGCAGGTCAGCCGCTGGCAATCGAGGCGCCCCTCGCTATCGAAGCCAAGGGATTGGTCAAACGGTTCGATGGCTTCACTGCGGTCGACGGCGTTGACCTGACGGTTCCGCAAGGATCGATCTACGGCATCCTCGGCCCCAATGGCGCCGGCAAGACCACCACGCTGCGGATGATGCTGGGCATTATCGATCCCGACAGCGGCGTGCGCCGGGTGCTGGGCCATGATCGTCCGCACGAAGTGGCGCACGCAATCGGTTACCTGCCTGAAGAGCGCGGGCTGTACCCCTCGATGAAGGCTTACGAGGCGATTGCGTTCCTGGGCGCGCTGCGCGGATTGCCGCTTAAGGAAGGGCGCATCCGGGGCAAGGCGCTGCTTGAAGAACATGGCCTGGGCTACGCGATCGACCGCACCATCCGCCAATTGTCCAAAGGCATGGCGCAGCAGGTTCAGCTGCTCGGAACCCTCGTGCACAATCCCCGGCTGGTGGTGTTCGACGAGCCGTTCTCGGGGCTCGATGCGCTTAACCAGGGCAAGCTGGAAAAGACGATCCGCGCGCTGGCGGCCAAGGGTACGACCGTGATCTTTTCAACGCACGTGATCGCTCATGCCGAACGCTTGTGCGACGAAGTGGCGATCATCGCCGGGGGCAAAGTCCCGTTCGCCGGGCCGGTCGATTTGGCGCGCGACCGGATCCGCCCGCAAGTCCGCTTGGAAACCCGCGACGCCGATGGGCCGTGGCGCGCCGCCCTGCCCGCAGATGCCCGGCACGAAGGCCAATTCTGGCTGTTTTCCTTGCCTGAGAGCGGGATCGAGCCTTTGTTGCGCGCGCTGATCGAGGGTGAGGCGGGGATCCTCTCGCTGTCGATCGAACGCGCCGGGCTGCACGATGCGTTTGTGGCTATTGCCGGTGAAGCCGCCGCGCGCGCGCTCGAACAAAGCCCTGAGGAGGCTCGCTGATGGACTTGCCCGAAATCACCGGCGACCGCACTACTGGCCGACTCTCAACCCTCGCCGCGGCTTACGTGGTGGCGCGGCGCGATTTCGTCGCGATCCTGTTTTCGCGCAGCTTCTTTTTCTTCCTGCTCGGGCCATTGTTTCCGCTCCTGGTCGGCGGGTTGGCTGGCGGCATCGGCCAGCGGGTCCAGCAAAGCGCCGACCGGCCCGTCTTGGGCCTGGCGATGAGCCCGGCCGACACTGCGAAAATGCTCAAGGCGCAGCACGCGCTGACCGACCAGCTTGGCCAGAACATGCCCGAACTGCTGGTGGTCAAGCAGCTCTCGCCCAGCGAGCAGTTCGATCCAGTGCTGGCGATGAAAGACAACAAAGCCAACCTTGCCGCGATCGTTACCGGCACCCCGCAGCATCCGGTGCTGACCGGATCGAGCGAGCGGATCGAAGGCTGGCAGGGCCGCGTCGGGCTGCTCGCAGCGCAGGCGCTGGAACTGACCCCGACCAGCTTCCCCGAAGTCCAGCTGGCCGGGATCGCCACCACCCGCGCCGATCAGACCCACAGCCGCGTGGTCACCGCGCAGCTTGGTCAGACCGTGTTGTTCCTGCTGACCATGCTGCTGGCGGGCATGGTGCTGTCCAACCTGGTCGAGGAAAAAAGCAACAAGATCATCGAGGTGCTCGCTGCGGCAATCCCGATGGATGCGGTGTTCCTGGGCAAACTGTTTGCCATGCTGGCGGTGTCGATGGTCGGGATTTCGGTGTGGGCCATGGCGGGGTCGGCGGTGTGGCTGACCGCCGGGCACAGTCTTGCCGAATTTCCCGCTCCGGCGGTGGGCTGGCCGATTTTCTTCGCGCTTGGCGTCGTATATTTCTCGATGGGCTACTTGCTGCTCGGCTCGATCTTCCTCGCGATCGGCTCGATGGCGAGCACCGTGCGCGAGGTGCAGACGCTGTCGATGCCGGTCACCATGCTTCAGCTGCTCAATTTCTTTTTTGCCAGCTTTGCGATGGCGCAGCCGGGGACCTGGATTGAGAAGGCGGCGATGATCGTGCCGTTTTCATCGCCGTTCACAATGCTCGCCCGCGCTGCGCAGGACCCGGCGCTGTGGCCCCATGCCCTGGCCATCGTCTGGCAGCTGGTCTGCGTTGCGGTGCTGATCAAACTGGGTGCAAACCTGTTCAAGAAGCGGGTGATGCAAAGCGGCCCGCAGCGGACCAAGAAGCGAAGGTTTTGGCAACGCCGCGCCGCCCCGGCCGCACCAGCCAACGCTTAGCCCGCAGCCGATGCAGTTCACCGAGCCGCTATTGACATTTGGGTAAGCTGGGCGGGATAAGTCCCATGTCGAAACGCAATTTTACAATGCGGCGGCGGGAGAGAACCGAGCAATGGCTACCCAGGCAAGCGCACCCGAAAAGTTCAAGTACCGCACCTCGCCAACCGCGATCGATGCGTTCGAGGGCTGGCTGAAAGACCACGGCGGCGAATTGCCGGTGCACACGCATCCGTGGGACGTATCGCGCTCGGACATTTATGTGGAAGACCGCTGGCAGCCAATCTTTGCCGAGATGCGCGCCAAAGCTCCGATCAACAAGGTGACCGGCACGCCTTATGGCGATTTCTGGAACATCACCAACGTCAAGGCGATCCAGCACGTCGAAGCCTTGCCTGAACTCTTTTCCTCATCGTGGGACAAGGGCGGAATTACCATCGGTGAGCCGCCCAAGGACATTACCCCTGAAGAACTGCAGGAACGCCGCCTGCCGATGTTCATTGCGATGGACCGGCCCGAGCATACCGGCCAACGCCGCACGGTGGCTCCGGCGTTCACCCCGGCTGAAATCGAATATCTCGCCACCGAAGTGCGGATGCGCACCGCCGCAGTGCTCGATAGCTTGCCTTACGGCGAGGAATTCGACTGGGTCGAGAAAGTCTCGATCGAACTGACCACCGGCATGCTCGCGATCCTGTTCGGCTTCCCGTGGGAAGACCGCCACCTGCTGACATACTGGTCGGACTGGGCCGGCGACGTCGAACTGGGGCTGGCGCGCGAGCTGCAGGAGGTGCGCTGGGAAGTGTTCGGCGAAATGGCGCAGTATTTCCAGCGGCTGTGGGTTGACCGGATGGGCAAGGAGCCAAGCCGCGATCTCATTTCGATGATGATCCATTCGGACGCCATGAAGGAAATGAGCCCGCAGACCTTCATGGGCAACCTGATCCTGCTGATCGTCGGCGGCAACGATACCACGCGCAACACCATGTCGGGGATCGTCCACGGGCTGCACACTTTCCCCGACCAGCGCGCCATTTTCGAAAGCGATCCCTCGGTGATTCCGGGCGCGGTGCAGGAATGCATCCGGTTCCAGACCCCGCTGGCGCATATGCGCCGCACCGCGACCGCCGATGCCGACCTGTTCGGGCACCAGATCAAGGCCGGTGACAAGCTGATCCTGTGGTACATTTCGGCTAACCGCGACGAGGAAGTGTTCAGCGATCCGGATCGGATCGACTTGCGCCGCCCCAATTCCCGGCGGCATCTTTCATTCGGTTATGGCATCCATCGCTGCGTCGGCGCGCGGCTGGCCGAATTGCAGATGAAGATCCTGCTGGAAGAAATGCACGCCCGGCGGATGCGGGTGAACGTCACCGGCAAAGTCGAACGGGTCCGCGCCAACTTCGTCCACGGCTTCCGCCACATGAACGTGACGCTCGAGAAATTCTGAAACGGCTGCAACCTTTAGCGGCTGACAGACGTATAACTGTGTAGCGGGCAGGCCGGTTTGCGCCGCCCGAGGAGTTTGCCATGACAACTGCACCCAGTCGCCGTTCCGTGATCCGCCTGTTCGTGGCCGGGACCGCCAGCGCCGTGCTCGCGGCGTGCGGCAGTGGCCGGGCCGAAGCCAAGACCTATCCGGTGCGCTTCACCGATGCCGAATGGAAAAAGCGGCTGACCCCCAAGCAGTACGTTATCTTGCGTAAACAGGGCACCGAACGGCCCGGCAGTTCAGCTTTGCTGAACGAGCACCGCACAGGCACGTTCGTCTGTGCGGCGGACGGCAACGCGCTCTATTCAAGCACAACCAAGTTTGACAGCGGCACCGGCTGGCCCAGCTTCTGGCAGCCGCTGCCCGGCGGGGTGGCGACCAGCACCGATTGGGCGGCGGGCTACCCGCGCACCGAAGTCCATTGCACCAAATGCGGCGGTCACCTTGGTCACGTGTTCAACGACGGGCCCAAACCCACCGGCAAGCGTTACTGCATGGACGGCGACGCGATGCTGTTCAAACCGGCCTGAGGCTTCACCCGCCACAGTTTCATGTTGCCGCCTTCGGGACCAAGATCGACCGGCTCAAGCCAGTCGAGCCTTTGCCCCGCCAGTAACTGCGCGGCCAGTCCTGCAGGCGCGCGGTATTGGTACATCCGGGTCTCGTTCTGGTCGGGGCAGATCAGCACGTAATCGACATGGCGAGCAGCGATGATCGAGCGGGCAGCAGCGGGCTTGGCCAAAAACGCCGCAATGGTATCGTGCATCGCCGGTGCCGCGCGGTGATGGCCTGTCGCCAGCACCATGTGCGTCGTGCGCAGCAGAATGAACGGCCCGAAATCCAGCTGCGACATGATCAGCCCGCGGGGGAGGCGGGCCAGCCCGGTCAACTGCCCGGATGGCGAACACGATCCCTTGCTCAGCGCCAGTGAAGGAACGGCGGGCGGAACTGGCGAAGTGGCGCCGACCTGCGCGAGCCCAAGCAGGGCCGCGTCAAAGATCATGCTGGGCAACAGCACGGCCAGCAGCAAGCCGGCCAGCACGAACCTGCGGATCATGGTGCCGCCCTCGGCGATCTTGTGCGCCAGGCGGCGGAGCAGCCAGGCGAGCGGCATGATCGCCACAGCCGAGCTTACCGACGAGAACCGCGAAACTGCGACCGAGATGAGGATCGCCCCGCCCAGCATAAATGCAAACTCGTGCCAGAAGCGGCCTTGTTCGCGCTTTGCCAGCAGTATTGCCGCACCCAGACCGGCCAGCGGCGGCACTATCATCTGCAAGAGAATGGCGGTGCTCTGCCGCCATACCGGCAAGCCTTCGAGGACATTGTTATACCAGAAATCGCGCACTAGCGGATCGAGCCGCGCGAACGGGCCGGTGCTGCAACCCGGTGCGATTGACAGGAACAACGCCGTCCCTGCCAGCCCAACCATGCCAAACCCGGCGACCAGTAACCAGCGCGGCATGGCCGGGCGCAGCGCCAGGCCGTGGGTGCCCAGCGCGATGATGCCAAGCGCCGCAAGATAGCCGGGCGAGACTGCATCACAGTAATTGGTCAAGTCACCCAGCCCGCGCGTGCCCGCAAAGAACGCCATGCTGCCGAGCGCCAATGCATCAAGATACCATGCCAGCCAGCGCCATTTGGCGGGATTGCGGATCCAGCGCAGCGCAAACAGCGCGCCAAGCAGCCCGGCGAAGGGCAACAGTTCGAGGCTGACCGACATGCCGAAAGCGAGCGCTAAGCCGCCAACCAGCGCCGCTCCACGCGGGCTTCTGGCCAGCAGTGCATTAAGCGCAGCAAGTACCGCGACGATTTGCCAGCCGTGATGGTCAATCCGCATCGGATTGAGCTGCATCATCGTGGGCAGCGTCAGGATCATCATGAGCGTGGCGATAAATACCAGATTTGGGTCGATCTTGCGGGCGACCAGCCGGGCAATGCACAGCTGTGCGACGAGCAAAGTCAGCAGCGGCACGAGCACGACTGCGGCGAGTTCGGCTCGCGCGGGTCCGAGCAAACCGCGCAGCAGCAAGACCATCGCTGCGAGCGGCGCATCAACCAGCCGTGACCAATGCATCACCGTCCCGTCTGGCGGGGCGATCCGGTATTGATGCAGATCGAACCAGTTCTGCCCCGCCAGCAAATCGCGAACCTGGACCATGCGCAGGGCATCGTCACCGTCGGAAAAATGGAATGCCGCGATCAACGGCCATTCGCGCAGCAAAGCAAGGAGCGCGACCAGCGCCCAGCCGAGCAGGACCGCGCCCAAGGCGCGCCTGCGAACGGGCGACAGGCCGATCATTGCGGTGCGGGGGTCTTGCGAAACACCACGCTGTCGCGCAGCAGCCAGGTAACCGTGAAGCTCGCGCCGACGGCGGCCAGCTTGGCGAGCCGCGGATCGAGACCGAGCGAACTTGCCGCAGCGACCACGCCGGTGGTGACGGCAAGGCCAACCAAAGCCGAACCGGCGAACAACGTCTTTTGGCGAGTTCGCGCCGGGCCGTGGCTGGCAACACTGCCAACAAAGACTTTCCGGCTCGATACAAACCAGTGCACCGCGATGCCAAGGGCGTAAGCCAGCGCCGAGGCCGACGCCGGGATCAGTCCCAGCTCGAGCAACACGAGGAAGCAGGCGAAATCGCAGCCCAGTGCAATTATGCTGGCGCCGAGATATCGCACCAGCAAAACCTGCCGCAGCATAGCCAGTTGTGCGACCAGCGTCGTCATGGTCAGGCCGCGTCGCGCTGCCGGGGAGGAGCTACCCGCTCGGGCACTTCGCGCACCGAGGCCAACGCCGCAGCCTGATCGGCGCTTGGAGCCAAGACCGTTTGCGCACCTTCATTGCCGGCTTCGTGATATTCGGCGTCTTCGTTGACGCACCACACGTCATAGACCCGTGCTTCGGCGAGGATGTTCTCCACCGTCAGCATCGCGGTCATCATCGCGTGATCCTGATTGTTGTAGCGGTGCATGCCGTTGCGCCCGACCAGGTGCAGCGTCGGATGTTGTCCCTCAAGTTCGTCGCGCAGTACCGCGACGTGCTGGGCGTAATCCTCGTCATACACCGGGTATGCCTTCTCTTGCCGCACCACCACGCCGCCGATTACCTGTTCGGCCGAGACCAGCCCGAGGATCGCAGTTTCGCGGGTGGCGAGTGCAATCAGGTCGGCATCGTCCATCGACCAGAGCCCGTCACCGGAAAAGCAGAAGTATTCGAGCCCAACGCAAGCGACGCCTTCCTCGGGCACCATTTCAGGCGACCATGAACGGAAATTCTGAATTCGGCCAACCTTGACCTTGCTGTCATGGATATAGATCCAGTTATCGGGGAACAGATCGTCCGAGCGGATTTTGAGCGCGACAGTGAGGAAATCGCGGTAACGCAGCTGCTTGGCGGCCAGGCTGGCCTGTGGCAGCGGGTGCAACCGCGCGGTCAGATCGCGCAGCGGGGCCGAGCTTATCGCGTGGCGCGCCTTGATGGTAACCTCGCCCTCATCGTGGCTCGCGGTCATGCGCCAGCCGCCGTTGCCGTCACTGGCCAACTGCTTGAGACTGTGGCCCATCAGCACGTCGCCCTTTCCGGTCGCCAGCAGCTTGTCGCGCGCGGCATCCCACATCATCCCCGGGCCAAGCCGCGGATAACGGAAGGTTTCGAGCAGCGTCTTGGTCTGCATCCCGTCATTGGGGCGCTTGTTGAGGCCGAGGCTGCGTTTTAGCCCGTCCACAACCGCGCTCCATAGCGACAGTCCCTTGATTCGCTGCGCGGCCCAATCGGCGCTCATTTCGTCGCAGGGCATGCCCCAGACCTTCTCGGTGTAGGTCTTGAAGAAGATCGAATAGAGCTTGTGGCCGAACTGGTTGACCGTCCAATCCTCGAAGCTTTTGACCTTTTTGTTCGGGAAAACCTGCGCCTTGGCGAAGCTGACCATGCACAGCGTGCTGCGCACGATGCCCAAGTTCCACAGCGCTTCGAACGCGCGCAGAGGGTAGGAATAGAATTTGCCCTCGTAATAGATCCGGCTCATCCGCGGACGCTGGATAAAATCGTCGGGCAGGATCTCGTTCCACAGATCGACCACTTGCTGGCTCTTGGAAAAGAACCTGTGCCCGCCGATATCGAAGCGGTAGCCGCCGTGTTCGACCGTGCGGCTGATCCCGCCGACATAGGTCTTGTCCTGTTCGATAATTGCGACGCTGAGCCCGGCTTTGGTCAGCAGATATCCGGCGGTCAACCCGGCCGGCCCCGCTCCAATAATTGCTACGTCAACGGTTTTGTCCCGGTTCTGCGCCGTATTCCCGGCACCAGAGAAGCCTGCAATGGTCATTTCGTCCCCACCTGATCTCGCAAATCAGGAGTGAAGGAAATTGCCTAATCAGTGGTTAACGCAGGGTCAGAAATTGCGTAGAAATGGCGGAATCTGGTGCGGGCGTTTGGTGGGGACGTTTGGTGCG